>DASPNA010000152.1:0-129883 GCA_035626775.1 Thermoanaerobaculia bacterium | reverse complement strand
ATGTTCGCGCAGCGAGTCGCTGGCGTTGTCGCCCAGCGTGCGGTCGGGGATGCGGAGGAAATGAAGGTCGGCGTCGCCGAGGAGGGAGAGGGCGCGGCGCGATTCTTCTTCGCGTGAGGATGCATCGCCCGCTTCCGCACCGTCGGTCGCGATCACGATGCGTACGGCACGCCCCTCGCGCAGATGTTGCGCAACCACGCCGCCGCAGCCGATCACCTCGTCGTCGGGGTGGGGTGCGAGCACGAGGAGCCGCTCGCCGCGGAGCAGCGCCGGTTCGTACGGAATCGACTCCGCCTCGATGGACACGCGGGCATTGTATCGGTTGGGGCCGCGACCCCTCATCCGCCTTCGGCACCTTCTCCCCTCGCCGAGGGGAGAAGGCTACCAAGTAGCCCTCGCCCCGCTTGCGAGAAGAGGGTGGCCGAAGGCCGGGTGAGGGTCGTCGTTTCAGATTAGGCCGCCGTCTATACTGAGAGGCGGGTTCGAGAGGGATGTCCGACGAAGCGATCAGCGCCGAGCTGGCGCGTCTCCGCGCCGAGCACCGGCAAGTGCGGGATCTGCTCGTGCTGATCCAGGAGCTGACCTCGCGCGCGGTCAGCAGCGACTCGGTCGGCGACCTCTTCTCGCGCGCCTTTCCCACGCTGCTGCGCTGCCTGCCGTTCGAGGTTGGCGTGGCGGTGATGTTCGAGCAGAACCTCGATCTCTACATCGCCTCGCGCGAGAACGCGGAGCCGCTCATCAACGACGAGCTGGTGGGATGCATCCGCGGGACACTCGAGAACGTGATTCCGCTGTCGTTCGCGACGACGGAAGTGGTCGTAAAGTCCGAGACACACGATTTGCCGGACAGCAACGCGATTGCCGGCATCGAACACGGGATTCACGCGCTGCTGCAACAGGGGACACGCACGGCCGGACTGCTGATGCTTTTCCGCGCCGATGCCGCATTCACCGAGCCGGAACAGCAGGTGCTGGAGATCTTTTCGACGCAGGTGTCGATGCTGCTCGACACGATCGCGGCGCGCGCGAGGATCGCCAATCTCGCCGATACCGACGACCTCACCGGCATCTGGAACAAACGCTATTTCCGCCGGCAACTGCCGCAGGAGATCGAGCGCGCGCGCACGTTCAACGTGCCTCTCACGCTGCTGCTCTTCGACATCGACGAGTTCAAGGAGATCAACGATCGCTGCGGGCACGTGATCGGTGACGTCGTCCTTTCCGAGCTCTGCGGCGTCGTGCGCGAGACGCTGCGGCCGACCGACATCATGGCGCGGTTCGGCGGCGACGAATTTGCGATCGTCCTTCCGCATACCGATGCATTCGGCGCGATCGCCGTCGCCGAGCGCGTGCTCAAGCGCGTGCGCGGTCTGGCCATTCCGACGGACGACGACGCGGGCCTGCGATGCAGCGTGTCGATCGGCATCGCCGAGTTCCGCCGCGAAGACTCGAGCGCGAACGATCTGATCCGCCGCGCCGACGAGCGGCTTTATCAGTCGAAACGCGAAGGCAAAAATCGCTACACTGCGTAAGCCGCCATGCCGAAATATCTGATTGCGAACTGGAAGATGAATCTGCCGCCGGAGGGCATCGAGTCGTATCTCGCGAACCTCTCGGGCGCCGACCCGCGCGATGTGAATCTGATGGTCGCGCCGCCGTTTCCGTTCCTGCGGCAGGTCGTCGGATGCGGAAGCGTCTCGGTCGCTGCGCAGAACTGCAGCGATCAGACTTCCGGCGCGCTCACCGGCGAAGTTTCCCCCGGGATGATTCGTGAATGCGGCGCCGACGCCGTCATCCTCGGCCACTCGGAACGCCGCAATCTCTTTCACGAGCCTGACGCTCTCATCGCGCGCAAGCTGACGCTCGCCATTCAGCACGGTCTCAAGCCGGTGCTCTGCATCGGCGAGGACATGCGCGTGCGCGACATTGGCGGTGTCGCGCAGTTCCTCGCGGATCAGCTGAAGACCGCCGCCGTCGACGCGCTCGAGTCCGCGGATGAAGTGGTGATCGCGTACGAGCCGATCTGGGCGATCGGCACCGGCCGCGTGGCGAGCGGCACGATGGTCGCCGAAACGCTCGTCGAGATCCGCGCCGCGCTGGACCGCTTCTGGCCGGCGCGTCTCGCAAAAGCGCCCATCCTCTACGGCGGCAGCGTGACTCCGGACAACGTGCCCGACCTTGTCGAGCATGGCACGATCGACGGGTTCCTGGTGGGCGGCGCGAGCCTGGACGCGCGGAAGTTTCTGGCCATCCACGCGGGGATGCGGTAGCGAGTCGCAGAGTCTCAGAGTCTCAGAGTCTCAGAGGGTATTCTTCAGGCGCAGCGCATGCCGCAAAACCCTCTGAGACTCTGAGACTCTGAGACTCTGCGACTCCGCCCAAACAGGGGCTTGACGAACCTCCGCGACTCGGGAACAATCCGCGTCCCTGCCCCGTTTCGGGTCAGCGCATCGGAGAATCCATGATTACCCTTCTCGTCATTTTGCACGTCATCATCAGCATCTTTCTGATCCTCGTGGTCCTGGTCCAGCAGGGCAAGGGCGCGGATCTGGCGGGTGCGTTTGGTGGCGGCGGCTCGCAGACGGCATTCGGCGCGCGCGGCGCGACGACGCTCCTGCATAAGCTCACGACGGGGTTCTTCGTTGCGTTCGTCATCACGTCGCTCTCGCTGGCCGTCCTTCAGGCCCGCCCGCGCAGCTCCGTGATGAGCGGCACCGCAGCACCGGCGGCCCCGGCTCCGGCCAAAGCACCGGCGAAGTAACGTTCTTTGATTCGCCTGCCCAAGTGGCGGAATTGGTAGACGCGCACGTTTGAGGGGCGTGTGGAGAAATCCGTGCCGGTTCGAGTCCGGCCTTGGGCACCACTTGTAAATTGACGTCAAAAGAGCTCGCCGAAGAACGACGCCGGTCATCGAATACGATCGCGATGTCCCGGTTGGAGTGGACGATGAAACGAGTTGCTGCCACCGTTTCCAGTCGCGTTCGGGCTGATGCTCTTGCATTTCGTTCTCGCCATCTAGTCGTTACTCGCGCATCGTTACGAACTTCCACACCCTTGGAACTGCGCGATGACAGATGTCCGTGAAAGTACCAGAAACGTGAAGACCCCGAGCGCTGTGCCATACGGGAGAGCGAAGTACGTGATACCAGCCGTAACCACGAAGGCGGAGGATCGCGATGATCCTCATCGGGTGCCAGTGCGCCGATTGCCGTGGTGATAACTCACCGTATGACGATGGTGACTAGCACGGTGTGATGCGAGGTTGGATGTTCGACAACCGACAACCTCGTTGTTTCACCCGCGATCCGCAATCCGCCGATCGTACTCCGCCGCCCGGTCCAGAAACGACTCGATGCTCCGACCCAACCCCAGCTTCTCCGTGAGGTCGCTCGATTTGTCAAAGTCCGCGCGCAGGCGCTCCGCCTCGGCCAGGTAGTAGTCGCGCAGGCCGGTCTCGATGCGGAACTCGGGATACTTTTCCGCGAGCGTGCGCATCCATTCCTCGACCTGACGGCGCCGGTCCTTGTCGCCCACTCCGGTCTTCAGATCGGAGAGCAACGTGGTCACGACACCGGAGAGAATTTGCGCTCGCTGCTGCTGCAGTGCTTCGTTCGGCATGGCGGCGAATGGTAGCAGCGTTGCGGCTACAATGCCGCGCGGCATGAAGGTGCTCATTGCAAACCGCGGCGAGATCGCCGTGCGCATCATTCGCGCATGCCGCGAGCTCGGTTATCCCACCGTTGCCGTCTACTCCGAGCCCGATCGCGCCGCACTGCACGTGGTCTCCGCGGACGAGGCCATGCCCATCGGTCCGGCACCATCGCGCGAGAGCTACCTGCGCGTGGATCGCATCCTCGAAGCCGCGAAGAAGAGCGGCGCCGAGGCGATCCATCCGGGCTACGGATTCCTCGCGGAGAACGCCGATTTCGCGCGCGCCTGCCGCGACGCAGGCCTGCTCTTCATCGGACCTTCGCCCGAATCGATCGAGGCGATGGGCTCGAAGACCGAGAGCCGGCAGCGGATGCAAGCCGCGGGCGTACCGGTGGTGCCCGGCCTCACCGAAGCGGTGAAGTCGTTCGACGAGATCGCGGACTTTGCGCGCGAGGCCGGCTTCCCGATCATGATCAAGGCGAGCGCCGGCGGCGGCGGCAAAGGTCTGCGCCTCGTCGAGCGCGAGGAAGACCTCCGTTCCGCGTACGAGCGCGTTACCAGCGAAGCGGAATCATTCTTCGGCGACGGCGCCGTTTACGCCGAGAAGTTCATCGCCAACCCGCGACACATCGAGGTGCAGATCGTCGGCGATCAGCACGGCAACATCGTGCACGTCGGCGAGCGCGAATGCACGCTGCAGCGCCGCCATCAGAAGGTCGTCGAGGAATGTCCATCGCCCGTCGTCGACGACGAGCTCCGCGCCCGCCTCGGCGCCATGGCCGTCAAAGCCGCGGCCGCGGTGAACTACTACTCGACCGGCACCATCGAATGCCTGATGGGACCCGATCGCCAGTTCTACTTCCTCGAGATGAACACGCGCCTGCAGGTCGAGCACCCGGTCACGGAGATGGTGTGGGGCGTCGATCTCGTCAAGGAGCAACTGCGCATCGCGCAGGGCGAGCGGTTGTCGTTCACGCAGGAAGAACTACGGCCGCTCGGCCACGCCATCGAATGCCGCATCTACGCCGAAGATCCCGCGCGCAATTTCGCGCCGTCGCCAGGCCTGATCCGCTACATCAGCCTTCCGCAGGGACCGGGCGTGCGCAACGATCAAGGCGTGTACGCCGGCTATACCGTGCCGGTGTTCTACGATCCGATGCTGTCGAAACTGATGGCGCACGCGAAGACGCGCGATGAAGCGATCGGCCGCATGCGCCGCGCGCTGACCGAATATCGCGTCGAAGGGATCATGACCACGATCCCGTTCTTCACGTTCATCATGAACGACGCGAAATTCCAGGCCGGCGACTTCGACACCGGCTTCATCGACCGCATCCTGCCGACGCTCGACTTCGCGCATCCGCCGGCCGACGCCCAGGACGTCCAGGCTGCGATCGCCGCGGCCGCGATCCTGGCATTCGAGGAATCACAGAACGTGCAATTGCCGGAAGACGCGCCGTCGCGCTGGCGCGATGCCGCACGCAAGGAAGCCCTGCGATGAAGTTCATCGCCCGCATGTCCGGCGACGCGCCGCGCGACGTCGAAGTGGAAGTGCTGCGCCACGGCGCCGGCTATCGCGTGCGCATCGGCGAGCGATGGCTCGAAGCCGATCTCGTCAGCGCGGGTCCGTTCGTGCGTTCGCTGCGCCTCGACGACGGAACACAGATCTCGCTCATCCATCACCGCGAAGGCAACACGCACGAGATCTCCCTCGGCGGCGCGACAGTCACCGTCGACATCATCGACCCGCTCGCCGCGAAGCGGCGCAGGCGCGACGACGAGATGGCCACGAGCGGCGTGGTCAAAGCGCTCATGCCGGGCCGCGTCGTGCGTGTGCTCGTCGCGAAAGGCGACGCCGTGCGTAAGGGCGCGGGCCTGCTGATCCTCGAAGCGATGAAGATGGAGAACGAGATCACGTCTCCAGCCGACGGAACGGTCGATGAATTGTTCGTCGAGGCGGGACAGACCGTGGAATCGGGTGCAGAATTGCTGCACATCTCATGATTACGCTGGCGCTCGCGCGCGATACATTCCGCCACATGCAGTGGGCCGACGCCGAGATCTGGCGCGCCATCGACGCCGTGCCCGCCGCATCGTCCGATCAGAAGTTGATGGCGATCCTGCTCCATCTTCATGCGGTGCAGCGCGCCTTCTATCTGATGTGGACGAACAGCGAGATCGATCCGGAAGCGCTCTACGCAGCACGCGACGTCGACACACTACGCGCGTGGGCGCGCTCGTATTATGCGGATGCGGACGCATTTCTCGCGCAGACGAGCAGCGACGCGCTCAACGACATCGTGGTCATGCCGTGGCTGCAGTACTTCGCCGAACAGCTCGGCCGGCCGCTGCAGGCGCCGACGCTCGCGGACACGCTCGTACAACTGCCGGCGCACAGCACGTATCACCGCGGGCAGATCAATGCGCGTTTGCGCGAAGTCGGAGGCGAGCCGCCGCTCGTCGATTACATCGCGTGGGTCTGGTTCGGCAGGCCGGAACCGGCGTGGTGACGGCGCTCCTCTCATCCGCCTTCGGCACCTTCTTTCCTCGCCGAGGGGAGAAGGCTACACAGGGGAGGTGCCTTGTAACCTTCTCGCCGCGGGGGAGAAGGTGGCCGAAGGCCGGATGAGGGGCTCGCCTATAATTTTCTGAAATGTCCTCGAACGCGCCCCTCGGGCATTACGTCATCGGTGAACGTGTCGGTGCTTCCGTGTGGCTCGCGGAAGACACGCGCAACAGCCGCAAGGTCGCGATCAAGCTGCTGACGAAGCAGCTTCCGAAGGATCAGGCCAGGCGCGATGCGCTCGTGCGCGATGTGCGCCTCGCGGCCGCGCTGTACCACACCTTCCTGGTGCCGGTCACCGAGATCACGCCGGTCGGCGACAACCTTCTGATGGTGATGGAACACGTCGACGCGGAACCGGTCTCGCGCAAAGTGGCGAGCAATCCGCTGCAACGTACGGAAGTCCTCCGCATCGCCTTCCAGCTCGCCAGCGTCCTCAAGTACCTGCACGTGAAAGGCATCCTCCACGGCAACGTCACCGGCGATTCCGTGCTCGTGTCGTCCGACGGACAGGTGCGGCTCGGCGGCTTGAATGTCGGCAATCTGCTGCGGCGCGAGCGCACGTCCACGTCTTATCAACAGAAGGGCGCCGATCCGCGCTCGGTCGCATACATGGCGCCCGAGCAGATCGCCTCGCAGAACATCGACGAGCGCACCGACGTGTTCTCCACCGGCGTAGTCATGTACGAGATGGCCACCGGCAAGCTGCCGTTCGCGGGCGCGGTTGCAGGCGACATCGCCCGCGCGATCGTCGAAGGTCAACCGATCTCGCCGAAGGCCGCCAATCCGAACATCGACGGGACCATCATCGGCATCCTCGGCAACTGTCTGTTCAAGGACCCGTTCAAGCGGCACGACAGCATGAAAACGCTGCTCGCCGCGATCGAGAAGGCGGAGCCGGAAGTCTTGCTGTTCGCCGCGGCGATGGAGAAGAAGATTTCCACCGCGACTCCGGTCGTGTCGACCGCGAAGCGTTCGATCCTGTTCATCGCCGACGTCGCGAATTACGACGAGCTCGCAGCCGGCGATCCGGAAGCTGCAACGCGAGCCGCCGCGCGCATGCAGCAGGTTCTCGGCGAATCGGTGTATCTCTTCGACGGGCAGGTGGTCGATCCATTCGGCACGCGTTTGATCGCGGAGCTGCCATCGGTCGACAGTGCGCTCGAGGCAGGACGCAAAGGCGAATTCGATCTCTCGCCGTCGCAGCAGGAAGGCGAGCCGATTTCCGTGCGCATGCTGCTGCATGCGGGCGAGCTCGAAATGGTCGATGGCGTGCCGACCGGTCCGTCGATCGACAAGGCTACCGCGACGCTCGCGCAATTGCCGCCGAACACGCTCTTCATCACCGAGGAGTTCGTGAAGGAGGGTCGCGGGAACGTGCGGTTGCGCGACGCGGGCGCGCGCGCGGGCGTGAAGCTGTACACGATCGTGCCGGCAGAGCCGGCGGCGCCGACGATGACCGATCCGGAGCCCACCACCGCCGAGCTCGAAGCGGAAGATGCCGCGATCGCGGAAGCGGAAGCGATGGTCGCGGCCGCCGCGCGTCGCAAGCGCGCGTTGATGCTCGCCGCGGCCGCTGTGCTGATCCTGGTCGTCCTCGGCGGCGCGGGTCTGATGTGGTCGCGACGCGACGGCAACGCGGCGCCGGTTGCGACGACCACCGCGCCCACAGGACCGCAGCCGGCAACGGCCGAACAACCGCGCGCCGTCGTGCTCGAACCGTTCGCGATCGAGTCGCCCGATCCCGCCGTCGTCGAGCGCGCGAATGCCGTGCGCCTCGGGGCGATCGAGATCCTCCGCGCGTTCCCCGAATTGCGTGTGAGCGATGCCGCGGCGGCTGATGTCGCGTCATTCTCGGCGCGCGTGCGCAACGGCGCTGCCGGGCCGGAGATCGTCGCGACGAGCGGCTTGAAGACATCGCAACCGGTACCGCTGTCCGATACCGCGAGCGGCATTCGCGCCGTCGTGCAATACGTGACCTCGGAAGTCCAGGCCAGGCCGCGCACGTACGCCGCCGCCGACGCGTTGAACTCGTTCGCCGATGCAGTGGTCGCGCGCTCGCAAAACGACGCCGCGCGCGCCGATGCATCGCTGCGTGCGGCACTCGCATCCGATCCGAAGTTCCTGCCGGCGCAACTGTTCGCGATGGATCTCTTTGCGTCGACCGGCCGCGATGCGGACGCGATGGCCGCGGCCCGCGAAGTGGTCGCGCTCGATCCCGACAACCTCGGAGCCGCGCGAAAGGTCGCGCGCTCGAGCCTCATCGCCGGCGATCTGAATCAGGCGTTCGCGTCGTACGGTCTCGTGTTGCGCCGCGTGCCGAACGATGCCGAGGCGCTGAACCTCGCGGCGCGCTATGCGTTGTCGGCGGGCGATACGGCGAAATTCAACGCGACTCTCGCGCGGCTCAAAGCAGTTCCGGCGCAGCAGATCGAGGCGCACGAGCCCGATGTGCTCGCGTCCGAGGGGCGCATCGACCGGGCCATTCAGCGCTATTACGACGTCGAAGAGACGGCAGCGGACAACGCCGCGCTCGCGCTCAAAATCGGGCGTTTGGCTGTGTTGCGTCATTCGCTCGAGATCGCGGACATCGAGCAGAAGAAGCTCGTGCAATCCGATCCGCTTTATGGCAATCACATCCTCGCCGCATACGTCGCGGCGGAGAAGCGCGATCGAACGACTGCACTGAGAGAGCTCAACACGGCGCTCGCGGCGGCGGCGCCGGGCGATCAGTCGTGGACGTACGCGGCCGAGGTGCACGCGCTACTCGATGACACGGCCGGTCTGCTGACAGCACTGGAGAAAGCCGCGCAGCGCAAAGAGCCGAGCGCTGCGTACGTGCTGGCGCATCCGCTCTTCCGTTATCTCGCCAGCGATTCCCGCTTCATGCAAGTGAAGGAGACGCTCATCGCGCAACAGGCGGAGGCGCGGACGGCGCTCGCCCAGCTCCGTCTGTGACCATCACGCGGATCGACTCGCGCAGGTTGACGATGCCGAGCTGCGTCGCGTTGCGAAACATCGGCGCGCGCATGCGCGCCAGAAACGGCCGCCGGAAGGCGCCGGTGATGCGCGTGGCGGAGATCGTCAGCGAATCTTCGTCCTCGCGGAAGTAGACGAAGCCGTTCGTCACCTGCGCCGAGAGCGCGCGAAAGATGCTCTCCGGCAGCGTGAAAGCGCCGTTTCGGCAGACCACGTAGAGCGGCTCGTTTGCGTCCATAATTGCGCGCGATGATCGTTACGGCACGACTGACGTTCTCGGCAGCTCACCGATTGCACAATCCGAACCGTGATGCGGACTGGAACCGCCGCACGTACGACAAATGCGACAACCCGCGCGGCCACGGCCACAATTACGCGCTTGAAGTCAGCGTGCGCGGCCGCATCGATCCGGAGACCGGAATGGTGATCGATCTGAAGCGGCTCAAGGACATCATGCGCGACCGCGTGGTCGACCGCGTCGATCACACGAATCTCAACGAAGACGTCGATTTCCTGAAGGGCGTGATCCCCACGGCCGAAAATCTCGCGCGCTGTTTCTGGCAACAGCTCGCGTCCGCGATCCCGACCGGCCAGCTGTACGAAGTGGTGCTGGAAGAGACGGAGCGGAACTCGGTGCGCTATCGCGGGGAGGACGAGGAGTCATGAATTACGACCTGGCGATGATGGCGCTCGAAGGGCTGACGCGCGCGCCGATGAGCGTGCGCAGCGAAGGCGGCGAAATCGTCATCGAAGCAGACGCCGCATCGTTCAAGGAGCTCGCGCGGCTCTGTCTGCTCCTCGGCGGGACGCAAACGAACGACGACGCGTTCGAGCTCGCGCCCGGAGTGCACGTGACGGGCGAGTCACCACTGCTGCGCTTACGGTTGCGGAACGCCGGCGTCCCCGCCGGCTGATCGGGCGCCGTCCCGGCGCCGTCCCCCACCCGCGGCGGGACGCCGCGTGCTCAGCCGGCGAGACGCCGGCGTTCCGTCAGTACCGCAGCACCGAGTGCACGATCGCGTCGTCCTCGAATTTCAAGCGCCCATTCAAAAAACCGAGCTCGATCAGCACCGCCGCGCCAACGAGCGTTGCATCGAAGCCGTGCACGAGCTGCGTTGCCGCGACGAGCGTTCCGCCGGTTGCGAGCACATCATCGATGACCAGCACTTTGTCGGATGGCGCGAGCGCGTCGTCGTGAATCTCGAGCGCGTCGCTGCCGTACTCGAGCACGTATTCGTGGCGTCGTTTCGTCCACGGCAGCTTGCCGGGCTTGCGAATCGGGACGAATCCGGCGCCGAGGTTCTGCGCGACGATGCTGCCGAAGATGAAGCCGCGCGACTCGATGCCGGCGACCAGGGTGACGCCGCGATCGCGGAACGGCTCGGCCATCATCGCGCATGCGTTCGACAGCGCGTCGGCCGAACGCAGCAGCGGCGTGATGTCCTTGAACATGATGCCCGGCTTCGGGAAGTCGGGCACGTCGCGGATGAACGATTGCAGCTCTGCCGGCTTCATGATCAGAACTTCACGTCGAAGTCGGGGAGCTTGCCGGTGTAGTCCTTCGTCTCCGAATCGATCTTGATCACTTCCGCGTAGCGCGGCCCTTCTCGGATCTCCTCGATCCACTCATCGATCGACTTCTTCTCGCCTTCGACGAGCGCCTCGACCGAGCCGTCGCGGTTGTTCTGGATCCAGCCCTTCAGCCCCATCCGCCGCGCGACGCGCGTGGCGTAAAAGCGGTAGCCGACTCCCTGGACCTTGCCGTGGATCCGCAGATGCCGCTGTTCCTTCATAAGTGCGAGATTGTATATGCGCTTCTCAGCGCCTGCGCCGCGTCGGTTTCTTCTTCGGCGTCGTTTTCTTCTTCGGAGTCACTTTCTTCGCCGGCGGCTTCGGCGGCGGCGCCTGCACGGTCACGACTTTCGGCGGCGCGTTCTTCAGCGTGTCGAGATTCGTGCGCAGCTCGTTGATGAGCTTCGTTTGTTGCTCGTTCTGCGTGCGCACCACGCCGACGGCGCGCGCGAGGTCGTCGCGTTCCTTCTGCGCGAGCGTCATCAGCGCCGCGGTGGCCGCGGCCGCGGCGTCGGTACGCGGATGTTGCTGCACGATCTTCAGCAGCGACTCGCGCGCTTTGTCGTTCTGCCCGTCCGTGATGTTTTTCCGCGCGTCCTTCAGCAGGGAGTCCGCGCGCAGATCGTTCGGCACGGAAAGCATCAGGTAGACCACCAGCGCCCCGAGAATCGAGGAGACGATGCTGGTGAGGATCAGCAGCCAGCGGACTTTCTTCATGACGCTACTCGCGCCAGCCGAAGCGGCCGACCAGCGGGACGAATTCGGCGCTGCCGCAGTCCTCGATCTTCACTCCCGTTCCGACGCGCGTTACGCGTGCGAGCCGCTGATTGCCGGCGGGCCCGACCGGGATGACCATGCGGCCCGTGCGCGCGAGCTGCTGCACCAGCGGATCGGGAATCTCCGGCGCCGCCGCGGCCACGATGATGCGGTCGAACGGGGCCTGATCGGACCAGCCATAGGTCCCGTCGAACACTTTCACCGATGCGTTGTGCAACTTGAGCTCGCGGAAGATGTCCGCGGCTCTCAGCGCCAACTCGTTGACTCGTTCGATGGTGAAGACTTTCGCGCACAGCTTCGAGAGCACCACGGCCTGATATCCCGTTCCCGTGCCAATCTCGAGCACCTTCTCGGTGCCGCGCAGTTCCAGCAGCTCGATCATGCGCGCCACGATGTACGGCTGCGAGATCGTTTGTTTCGACCCGATCGGCAGCGCGCCGGCGCCGTACGCTTTCGCGGCCACAACCTGCGGCACGAATTTATGCCGCGGCACGTCGCGCATGGCCTGCAGCACGCGCTCGTCCTTGATGCCGCGCGCGGCGACGTGGCGCTCGACCATCAGCGCGCGCTGATGCGCGAGCTCGCGCTCCTGCTCATCCCTGCGAGGCGGCGTGGTGGCCAAGCATCTCCTCGAGAGGCCGCAGTCGCTCGATCGACTCGTGGTGCGTGAGGTCGAGGTGCAGCGGCGTGATCGAGACATAGCCGTTCTGCACCGCGTCGAAATCCGTCCCTTGTCCCGGATGCCACACCGGCGGCTCGCCGCCGATCCAGTAGTACTTGCGCCCGCGCGGATCGAGGCGCTCGATGACACCTTCCAGGTACGTCCGCTTCCCGAGCGGCGCGATCTTCACGCCCTTGAACTCGCCGAGCGGGAAGTTCACGTTCAGCACGATGCCCGGATCGCGATGCTGCTCGAGCGCGATGCGTACGAGCTGTCCGGCGAACTTCGCGCACGGATCGAACGAGAAGTGTTTGCCAATCACCGCGGAAAAGGCGATCGACGGGATGTTCAGCAGAGCACCTTCGAACGCCGCCGAGATCGTGCCGGAGTACGTGACGTCGTCGCCGAGGTTGGGGCCGAAGTTGATGCCGGAGACGATCAGGTCGGGACGCGCGTCCTTCATCAACTTCAGGATGGCCAGGTTGACGCAATCCGCCGGCGTGCCGTCGACGATCCATTCATCGGTCTCGATCTGCAACAGGCGCAGCGGTCGATTGAGCGTGAGCGCGTGCGACGCGGCACTCTGTTCGCGGTCCGGCGCGACGATGATCACATCCGCGACTTCGCGGCACGCGGCGGCGAGCTTGCGCAGTCCTTCGCTGTAGATGCCGTCGTCGTTGGTGACCAGGATGCGGGGCATGTGGCGGGGAATGCTAGCACCACCCCCCATCGGGCGGCCTCGGTGGATGCGGCGTTATCTGCGAGAGCAACATCGCCGCGAGGATGAGCACCGCGCCCGTCAGGAACGACGGCGTGAGCGGCTCACCTTCGAACGCGATCGCGGTGAACGCCGCCGCCACCGGTTCAAACGCCAGAATCACCGCCGCCTCGGTCGCACTGACATGCGCCTGCGCCCACATCAGCGCGGCAAACGCGATGGCGGTGGTGATGATCGCGGTGATGAGGATGATGGCGACGAGACTCGCGTCCCAGGGCGTCGGCGGTGTGAAAAACGTGAGCGGCGCGGCCGCGAGTCCGACGAAAGTGACTTGCACGCCCGCGAGCGCGGCCGAGCTCTCGCTGGTGCTCCAGCGCGCGGAGTAGACCACGTGCATCGCGAAGATCACGGCGCACGCGAGCGTGAGCAGATCGCCGAATGTCGGCGGCGCGTCGAAGCCGGCGCCGATCAGGATGGAAGTCCCGACCACGGCGAGCACGCTCGCGATCCAGACATGAATGCGCGGAGCGCCGGTCGTACGCCACTGGAAGAAGGGCACCATGACCACGTAGAGGCCGGTGAGAAACGCGGAGCGCGGAGCGGAGATGAAGCGCAGGCCGTGCGTCTGCGCGAGGTAGCCGGTGAAGACGAACATGCCGAGGACGAGGCCGGGGAGGAGGAGGGCGCGGGTGAGATGGCGGCGCGCGGCGATCAGCAGGATCACTCCGGCGAGCGTGAAGCGCCAGAAGATGAACGGCTCCGGCGCCATCTTCGCGACGAGACTCTTCACGAGCGTGAACGACGCGCCCCATGCCGCGGCCGTCGCGAAGAGCGCCAGGACGGCCAGCCACCGCCGCGTCATCGCGGGGCTGTTTTTTGTTGCGTTTGCTGCAGGCGCACGAGCGTGTTCTTCATCTGCGTGAGCACCATCAGCATCACCAGCAGCATCAGGATCCCGATGATGCGCCACACCCACTTGCCCGTCATGCGAACCGCTCCTGGTGCCGTGCCGCCCACTCGATCGCGTAACGCATCGGAGCCGCGTCGGCGATGCCTTTGCCGGCGATGTCGAACGCCGTGCCGTGATCGACGGAGACGCGCAGATAGGGGAGGCCGATGGTCACGTTGACCGATTCGGTAAAGGCCATGGTCTTGATCGGGATCAATCCCTGGTCGTGATACATCGCCATGACCACATCGTACTTCCCGCCGCTCGCCGCGAGGAAGACCGTGTCGGGTGGATGCGGGCCGGTGACGTCGAGCGACATCGCGCGTGCGAGCTCGACGCCGCGTGCGATGACGTCTTCTTCATCGCCGAAGCGTCCGCCTTCGCCTGCGTGCGGATTCACGCCGGCCACCGCGATGCGCGGCACTGCGCCATGGAGTCGCGTGTATTCGCGCGAAGTGAGTCGCGCCAGCGCGGCGATGGTGTCCGCATCGATGATACGCAGCGCTTCACGTAGCGATACGTGGACCGAGAGGAGCACGGTGCGCAGTCGCGGCGAGTCGAAGTACATCGCGTAGTCGACGCCATATGTCGACAGTCCCGCACGCGCTGCGAGCAACTCCGTGTGTCCCGGATGCGGCGAGCCGGCCAGTGCAATCGATTGCTTGTGGATGGGAGCGGTGACGAGTGCGGAGCACTGGCCGCGCTCGATCGCGTCGATGGCGGCGTCGATCGCGTCGAGTGCGACGCGTCCGTAGTCCGCCGAGATCGCACCATACCGAATGGGACCGCGCACCGCACCGAAGATGCGATGCGGAACGCCGAGCGTCGCGAGCGCCTTCTCGACGATCTCCGCGCCGATGCCCGCGGGATCGCCCAAGGTGATGGCGAGCGGCTTCATTCACGCGATTATCGGTGATCGGTTATCGGTTTTTCCGTTGTCTTTGAACCGACAACCGATAACAGCGCGAAGCGTCACTCCACCATCTCTTCCTGCTTGAACAGGTACTTGATGCAGTGCTTCTGGATGAGCAGGTTGGGCGCGCCTTCGCGGTTCACTTTGAGGCAGGTCTTGTCGTACCACTCGATCCAGCCGTGGACCTGTTCGCCGTCGGTGAGCACGATCACCATCGGCGTCCGCGAGTTCATCTGTTTGAGGTAGTAGAAATTCTCCGCGTTCGTCGACTCCGGGGGAGCGGTACGGGTGTTGTTGTTCCCGTTGTTCCGCACGTAGTTGCTGCCGTGTCCATTGCCGTTTCCGTTGCCCTTTGCTCGTTTGAAATCGGGCATCGAGCGAAACGTTCTGCGACCGTGAACCGACTGACCTTCCACTTCGTGCGGCCTGCTCGCGATTGGCATCGCCGTCCTCCGTTCCTGGCGTTGTTTCGGGGAGATTTCTGCTTGGCCGAAACGCGATTGCGATTTGCGTGCCTCATCACTAGAATTGCGCGGCTTCGCCGCTGGAGCGACGGGCTCTCAGCCCCTCATTCACGCCGGCGGTCTGAGAGCCCGCCGCTCCAGAACTTACCGGAGGTTTCCCTCTTGAATTCCGTGGTCTGCATCTCTCACGTTCCCGATACCGAATCGCGCATCAAGATCGCCGACGGCCGCAAGGTCGACGAGGCCGGACTGAAGTTCATCGTCTCGCCGTACGACGAGTTCGCGCTCGAGGAAGCGATCCGCCAGAAAGAGAAATCGGGCGGCGACGTCACCGTCGTCACGTTCGGCCCCGAGCGTGCGCAACAGGCGTTGCGCGAATGCCTCGCGCGCGGCGCAACCAAGGCGCTGCACATCAAGGGCGAGTCCGGGGACGCCGATTCGCTCGGCATCGCCAAGGTCCTTGGCGCCGCCATCAAGACCGTACCGCACGATCTGGTGTTTCTCGGCAAGCAGGGCGTCGGCACCGACAACGGTCTCGTCGGTCCGATGCTCGCCGAGCTTCTTGGCTACCCGCAGGTCAACGTCGTCACGCATCTCGAAGTCGGCGAGGGCAAGCTCACCGCGCATCGCGAGATTGAAGGTGCCGAGGAAGTGCTCGAGTCGCCGATTCCTGCGATCGTGACTGCACAGAAGGGATTGAACGAGCCGCGCTACTCGTCGCTCAAGGGCATCATGGCCGCGAAGAAGATCGCCATCGACACGAAGAGCGTCGCCGATCTCGGCCTCGACGACAGCGACATCTACAAGAATCGCGTGGTCGTGCTCTCGCTCGAGCTGCCCGCGGAAAAGAGCGGAGGCCGCAAGATCGACGGCTCCGATCCCGCGAACGCGGCCCGCGAAATCCTGAAGTACATCAAAGAAGAAGCGAAGGCTCTCTAGGAGAAGGCATGCCTGGTGTTCTGGTATTCACGGAAATCAAAGACGGGAAGCTGAAGAAGGCTTCGCGGGAAGCACTCTCGATCGGCCGCAAGCTCGCGGAAGCGGCAGGCGGTGAGTTGATGGCGTTCGCGAACGATGCGGCGGTCGCCGGAGATGCGGGGCGGTACGGCGCGAAAAAGCTGTACGTCATCAGCGGCGATTACGCGACGGAGCCGTACACCGCCGCGCTCGCGCAGGTGGTGAGTGAAGCGCAGCCGTCGGTGGTGTTGTTCGCCGGCACGTCGAACGGCCGCGACGTCGCGCCGCGCCTCGCCGCGCGACTGAACGTCGGCGTTGCATCCGACGTCGATCGGCTCGAATGGACTGACGGCAAACTGCGCGCGCGGCGCCCGGTGTACTCGGGCAAAGCATTCGCGTCGGTCGAAGTCACCGGCACGCCCGCGATCGCGACGACGCGTCCGAATGCGTTTCCGCTGGAAGAAAGCGGCGGCGGCGCGGCGGAAGTCGTGAACCTCAGCGCGTCCGCGGACAACCGCGTGAAGCTCGTCGAGACGAAGACGCCGGAAGCGGGCGAGCTGACGATCGCCGAGGCGGACATCATCGTGTCGGGCGGCCGCGGGCTGAAGGAAGCGCAGAACTTTTCGTACATCCGCGATCTCGCGCACGCGATCAACGGCGCGGTCGGCGCGTCACGCGCAACCGTCGATGCGGGCTGGATCGATCACCAGCATCAGGTTGGCCAGACAGGGCGCGTGGTCAGTCCCAATCTCTACATCGCGGCAGGCGTGTCCGGCGCGATCCAGCACCTCGCCGGCATGTCGTCGTCGAAGCACATCGTCGCCGTGAACAAGGATCCGGAAGCGCCGATCTTCCGCGTGGCCGATCTCGGCGTGGTCGGCGATCTCTTCCAGATCCTCCCGGCGCTGACCGAAGAAGTGAAGAAGGCGAAAGCGCACTAGGCGAGATGCGCGCGCTTACTGGTCGATCGGCCGATCGGGAGAACCGGTCGGCGGGTCTCCGATGATCAACTGATCCTCGACCGCGTAGCCGGCGCCCATCGCGGAGGGCACGGCCTGCACTTCTTCGCCGCAGCTCAGCGAGAGGTTCAGCACGTGGCGCGAGAAGGGCAACTGGCAATCGTCGCCGACGCGCGAGCGATAGATGCGCGGGCTACGCGCGACAACACGGCGGCCCTGGAGCAGCACGAAGAAGTACTCGATCTCGTCGCCGTTCTCGAACTTCGGCAACGTCACGCGCGACAGTGGACCGTCGTTCAGACCTTCCACCGAGCACCAGTCGGTGCTGTTGATGCGGCGGAAATAGCTGCGCAACTCGCCCTTGCCATCGATGTTGAGCTGCAGCAGCGGAAGCTCGCCCGCCTTGATGCACGACACTGGCGTGAACTGCATCGACGCAGCGGGAGCAGCGTCGCCAACGGTGGCAAGCAGGAGTGCAGCAGCGGCGATCGTGGCGCGAGCTTTCATGATTTCCTCGGATTTTAAGCCTGGTTCGGGCGGAAAAACCCGCGGAGTCGCGTGAAAAGTCCGGGAGAGTCGACTTCCTGCGGTTCCGGATCGTACGGCAGCGCCCGGTTTTCGATCACGGCGCGCGGGTTATCGACGGTCAACGCCGTCGCGACTTCCTCTCCGACGAGCTCCCGCAGCGCCGCCAGCGCCTCGGCCATCCGCGGCGGACGCTTGCTCGTGTTATGCGCATCCGTGGCCACGAAATGCACGAGCCGGCGCTGCAGCAGCGTCTCCGCCGCCGCACGCGCGTGCGATCCAAATGCGCCGGTCAGGCTCGTCGCTGTGAGCTGCACGCGCAGGCCATGGCCGATGAGCGCCGCGAGGATCTCCGGATTCGCTTGAAAGACCGTGTTGCGCTCCGGATGCGCGAGGATTGGCAGCCATCCGTCGAGCTGCGCACGATACAGCGGCTGATTGAACATCGGCGGCACGCTGTTCGCCGGCAGCTCGAGCAGCACGTAACGGCTGCCCGCCAGCGCGAACACGGACGTGCCTTCGCGCAGCACATCGGCCATGTCGTGACTGAAAAAGTATTCGCAGCCGAGGAGGATGCGTGGCGTTTCTCCGACGCGTGCGCGGAGCTCGTCGAGCCGCGATTGCAACTCGAGCCGCGAGAACACCCGCCACCGCCCGCGCAACACATGCGGCGTCGCCACGATCGTTTCGATCCCCGCTTCCGCTGCGGCGGCGCAGAGATCGACCGCTTCATCGAGCTCGCCCGGACCGTCATCGACACCGGGCAGGCAGTGGTGGTGGATGTCGATCATTACGAGTACCTCGGAGTTCCTCGGAGTACCTCGGAGTTCCTCGGGGGAGAAGGAGTATCTCCTGACCACGCCCCTCCGAGGAACTCCGAGGTACCCGAGGTACTCGTCTACAAAGACTTGCGCGGGCGTTCCGCCGCGGGCGTCCCCTCGTCCTCGTTCGACTCGTAGTAGTCGTAGTAGCTCCTCTTGTACGAGTAGCCGTACTGATGCAGGTCGAGGTTGTTGAGGATCGCGCCGAGGACGGGGATGTTGGCCTGACGGAGGCGCTCGGAGGAGCGCTGCACGAGCTCGCGCGGAGTCTGGCCGCCATGCACGGTCAGCACGACGCCGTCCGCGTTCGCGGCGAGCACGATCGCGTCCGTTACCGCCAGCACGGGCGGCGAGTCGAAGATCACGTACGCGTACTTGCTGCGCACTTCCTCGATGATGTGCTTCATCCGATCCGACGCGAGCAGCTCGGATGGATTCGGCGGAATCGGTCCCGACAACACGACCGAAAGGTTCGGCACGTCGGTCGCCTGGATGATGTCTTCGAACGGAATGTTCGCGGCGAGGTAGTTCACGAGGCCGAGGTTCATCTTGCCGGTGAACACCTTCTGCAGGCGTGGGCGGCGGAGATCAGCGTCCACGAGCAACACCGGCTTGCCCATTTGCGCGAGTACCGTGGCGAGGTTGACGGACGTCGTGGTCTTTCCTTCGCGCGCGAACGACGACGTGATGACGATGATCTTGGGCGACGCCGCGGAGGCGAGCAGCAGCGACGTCCGGAACGCGCGATACGCTTCCGACACGGGCGAGCGTGCATCGGTGTGCGGGATCAGCTCGACACCCGCGGACTTGTCGCCGGTGTCGACCGCGCGCAGGCGAGGCAGCGCGCGTCCGTACTCCTGACCATATCCGGCCTGACGCGCGGCCATCGATGACGCGGACGGAATCACGCCGAGCGATGCGAACTGCGTCAGCCGCTCCAGTTCTTCCGGCGTCTTGATCGAACGATCCATGTACTCGAGGAAGAAGATCGCCGCGAAGCCGAGGATCATGCCAAGCGGAAACGCGTTCTGGAGGTTCTTCTTCATCGACAGGTTGAAGCGGCCGCCGGGCAGCGGCGCGTGATCGACCCAGTGGATGTTCGACGAGGCCGAGCCGCGCAAGCGCGCTGCGACCTGCGTTTCGCTGAGCTGCTTCTGCAGTGAACCGAGAAGCGCCTGCTTGTTCTCGACCGCCATGCGCAGGTCGAGATAACCGGCGGAATCGGCGTTCAGACGTTGCGCTTCACTGCGCTGCTGGTTGTAAGCGGAGCGGATCGAGTTCGCCTGCGCCTGCGCGGCCGCGTATTCGGCGCGCGCAGATTCGAGCTGCTTGCGATACGACTGCTGGACCGACTGCGAGCGTGACGCGCGCGCCTTCTCGATCTGGGAGGCCAGCCGCTTCATGTCGGGATGGCCTTCCTTGAGCGTCGAGAGCTTCTCGCTGTACTCGCGCTGCAACGCGCTCAACTCGCTGGTGAGACGTTGCACGACCTCGTCGTTCGCTGCAATCGCTTCCGCGTCGGTGCGCTGCAACGCGCCGAACGCCGCTTCCTTCTGGAACACCGCGTTCTGCGCCTCGGTCAGGCTGCGATTGAGCTGTTCGAGCTTCGACATCACGACGTCGTCGCTGTTGTCCTCGCCCATCGAGATGATGCCGTGCGTGCGGCCGTACTCCTGCAATTCGCGGCGGCTGCCTTCGAGGTCTTGCTGCACGGCGGCAATCTGCCGATCGAGGAAGTCGCTGGCCTGCTGCACCGCATCGAGTTTTTTGGCGATGTTCATCCGCATGAACGAATCGCCCCATGCCTCGGCGATCTTCTGCGCGAGCCGCGGCGAGCCGCCGATGTATGAGATGTCGACCAGCGACGTGCCGCGCACCGGCGTGATGGTGATGCCGCCGAGAAGTCCGCCGGCGATGCCTTCTTTGATGCCCTGCACTTCGGCGGGAGTCTTGCCGGCCACGCCGGGAGGGTAAAGCTCCCGATCGTTGTAGAGCTTGTGGTCCTCGACCACGCGCAACGCGAGACCGCGGCTCTTGAGCAGCTCGTACTGCGTCTGCAGGAACTCCTGATCGGACGCGGCGATGCCGAAGATGTCTTCGATCGTGACCGTGTTCGATTCGCGGTCGATCTGAATGCGGATCGTGGAAACGTAGAGCGGCTTCGAGAAGTAGCTCGCCAGGAACGTTCCCAGCATCACGACGATCACGATCGCCAGCGCGACCTTCCACCGCTTCCGGATGACGTTCCAGTAGTGGAGGAGATGGACGTCGTGCTGCTGCGTATTGAGATCCATGTCGGCCCTCGCGCCGGATCAGAATAGAGCAGCGTCGAGAAAAACGGTGTCGTTATCGCGCAAAACCATGTCCGGCTTCCGGCCGGACAGGATGTCGCGATAGTTGATTTCCATGCGCTCGCTCTTGCCATCGACAAGGCGCGTGATGACGATCTTCTTCCCGGCGCGGTCGGTGTAGCCGCCCGCGGCAGAGATCGCCTGCAGCAGCGTCGGCGTCTGCGAGCTGCGGAAGAGCGTCGCGCCCGGCTTGGCGAACTCGCCGAGCATGTAGATCGTGATCGGCGTATCGGCCGGCACGTTGACCAGGTCGTTCGGCGCGAGCGGGATGTTCACGTCGGGATTGCCGTTGATGAGCAGTTCATCGATCGAGATCGCGACCTGCTCGCTGATGCCGTTCGACGCCGTGCGCAGTACGTACAGCTCCTTACCGTGTCCGGTGGCGAGACCGCCGGCCTGCGTGATGGCCTGGATGAGGGTGGTGTTTCCGGTGGCGCTGATGCGGCCCGGACGGACGACCGCGCCGACGACCGAGATCGGCTTGCTGGAGAACTCGAGCACCTGCACGGTCACGGTGGCCTTCGCGAGATAGGACGCTTCGAGCAGCGACTTGAGCTTCGCCTCGATCTGCGTGGCGGTGAGTCCGGCGACGTGTACCTTCTCGAGAACGTTGAGCACGACCGTTCCCTCTTCGCTGACCGTTACTTTCGCTGCGATCGATTTGTCCTCGAGCACGCTGATGTCGAGCACGTCGCGCGAGCCGATGGGCGTGTCGTACGACAGAATCGGCAACTCCTGTGCGGCGGCAATGCCGGCCAGGACGACGAACGGAATCAGAATCGCAGTACGTCTCATCAGACCCTTCCCCAACGCACACACGCCGCCGGCGAAAGCCGGCGGCGGAGCGGGCTCACTTCATTGACCGAATTGGACCGTGATGAAGCTACCCGTTCCGCTGTCATGTCCCCGTCGTCAACGATGTGACGCGACCGTGAAACGTTCGTTGACGCGGGTTTTTGTTATTTGGACAATCGACTACGGGACGAACGACAAATGGAGCACGTAACGTATTCCGGAGTCCACGTCTCCGCCGAAGGTGGAATCCCGCTCGTACCAGCCGACATCCACTCCGGCGCGGACGCGTCGAATGGCGTAGTTGAAGCCGACGCTGGTGAAGACGACCTCATCTTCACGGTCGTTGCCGCGCACCTGCACGTCGTACTCGTCGCGTTCCCATACGGCATTCGTGCGCAGCGTCAGGCGGCGCGTCGCCGCGTAGTCGATGCCGCCGCTGAGCTTGTTGGCGATGTAGTAGTTGTTGGCGGCGAAGACCGAAAAGCCGAGGTCGCGGCTGGCGGAGGCGACGTAGGTCCAGCGGCCATTGACGCGCGAGACGTCGAGGTTGGCACCGACGCCGGTGAAATCGCGCTGCGTCGCGTCCTCGAACTCGAGCTTCAGCGGTCCGGCCTCGCCGCGGATGTTCGTGCGGCCGCTGTTGTAGTTGAAGCCTGCGCCGTACCACGTCCGCCGGCTGTCCTTGTACGTCGCGAAGCGGAAACCGTAGTCGCTGACTTCTGCCGACGCGAAGAGCGAAGTGAGCGGGAAGGTTTTGTGATTGAACGACACTCGCGCGTTGCGCTCGTTCCGATCGAGGAGATTGATCGGATTGAAATCGTTTTGCGGTGAGTTGATCTCGGGCTGATAACGATCGGTCGGATACGAAGTGTTGCGATAGCGCACATTCACGATGCCGCTGGTGCGGCTCGAGTACTTCCACTCGCTGGCGATGCCGACTTCGTCCTCGCGCGCGGTGGCGAGGCGGTTGATGTCGGCGACATGCGCGCGCAGTTGATCGGCGCGCGCGCCGTAGACGTCGAGATAGAGATGGTTCCAGAGGAAGTGCGCGTCGGCGCGCGCGGAGTAATTGAACTGCCCTTCACCTTCGTCCGACTGGAAGAAGCTGTATCCGGGGACGACGTCGACCGTGAAGATCATCTTCTTGCGCGGGACGAAGAAGAAGCGTTGCGGCGCTTCGACCGCGAGCGTCAAACCGTTGCCGTGCTCGCCAGTCGGAACGTAGCCCGATTCGGAGAAGCCGGCGTCCGAGATGCGGAAGCGCGACCAGAGGTAGAAGGGGCCAGAGTGGAAATTTGCCTGCTGGAGCTGTTCGTAGAGCTCCCGCGTCGCGTCGAGGTTGGGATCGCGATCGCGCATATTCTGCGGGGCCTGCCCCGCGGCTGAGAGAGTGATGGCCGCAGCCATCATGATCGTCAATATCCGTTGGCTCACGGCGCGCACACTACCCTCCACCCATAAATCACGAATTGGCAGGAGTTTAGCACGATGTGGGCTCATCTTTAACCCACACCCGGTCTACAATGCGCCGCATCCATGCCCGGAACGCGTCGCATTGCCGTTGTGGAACGGTGCTGTCTGGTGGTGTTGCTGGCGTGGCTCGCGTGGCTGCCGTTGCCGTTCGGCTCGATCGTTCCGCGCGCGCGGCTGCCGCTGATCGCGGTCCCGTTGCTGATTTGCGCGGTAGCCGCCGTCGCGCGGCTCTACGCGATGCGCGATCGCGCCAACGCGACACAACCTTCACGTGCGTGGGTGATCTGGTCCGTCGGCGGCGCGTTGCTCGTGGTCACCGGCGCATTTCAACTGCTGCCGCTGCCGCCTTCGGCACTCGCGTTGTTGTCGCCGGAATCGGAAGTGATCTGGCGAACCGCGACGCGCGTCGCGCGTTTCGCCGGTCTCGCGGTCGGCGATACACATCCGATCACAGTCGATCCGCGCGCGACCACGCTCGAGCTTTTCCGCATCGCGTCGATCCTCGCCGCGTTTACCGCCGCGGCGTTGCTCATCCGCCACCACATGCGCCGCATGGCGCTCGCGACGGTGCTCTGCTCGACCGCGATCTTCGAGTCGATGTACGGACTGCGCGAGGCTGCGCTGCAGCGTTACGAGATCTGGGGCTGGCCCAATCGCCTGATCTTCAATCGTGTCACCGGTACGTTCGTGAATCCCAATCACTTCGCGCACTACGTCGCGATCGTATTGCCGCTCGCGTTGTTTCTCATCGCGTTCGCGTGGCACGTGTCGGGCCGCAGTGACGATATTCCGGTCGCTCGCCGGTTGGTGCTGCTGCTCGAGCAGCGCGTGCTCGCGACGGGGTTCGCGATCGTGGCCGCAGGCGCGTGCCTCGCCGCTATCCTCCTTGCGCAATCGCGCGGGGCCCTTCTCGCCCTCGGCAGCGGCCTGCTCTTCGTCGCAGCGCTGTTGCCCGGCCGCCGGCTCGCGCGTGTCGCACTCGCCACCACCGGCGGACTCGTGCTCGTCGGCGCGCTGGTCTTCTACCTCGGGCCGGAGCGCACGGTCGCGCGCTTCGTGCCGTCGGAGTTCGAGCGCCAGACGTTCGTCGGACGGCGCATCGGCATCGCCGCGGCGTTCGAGCTATGGCAGCGCTTCTCGGTCTTCGGCAGCGGCCTGGGTACGTTCGAGCGCGTGGTGTCGATGGAGCAATCGCAGGACCTGACGAAGATCTACCACCACGCGCACAACGACTACGCGGAGCTGGCCGCCACGGCGGGCACGCTCGGATTCATGATCGGCATCGTGGCGCTGCTCGGCGGCTACGTCGCGCTGGTGCGGATGACGTTCGGCGCTTCGGCGAAGGAGCTTACGTGGCGCCGCCGCGCTTTTCAGGTCGCCGCGCTGTGCAGCCTGACGATCGCGATGGTGCACGCGCTCTTCGACTTCAACTTCCACATTCCATCGAACCCTGCCACGCTCGCGGCGATCATCGGTGCGGCAGTCGCGTCAGTCGATCACGACAGGCGCACGCGCCGCTGAGCGCCATTGCGCATATGCCGATTCACCAGCCGCACCTCGGTGCGATGCAGGCCCGGGCCGGTCTTCACGGTGAACGTTTTCTCTTCGCGGATCTCCGTTTCGGCGATCAGCACGTCGTCGAGGTACACCTCGACGTAGGGCGGGATCTCATCCGTTTGCGCCGGGGCGAGCCTGAACTCGAACGACGCTTCGTGCGTGCGGAAGACCGACGTGCAGAGCTCCTGAGGCGAGCAGTAGTTTTCCCATGCGCCGAAGTGCTGCGGCTCCGCGGCCGCCGCGCGCGCGCGATAGAGCGCCGCCATCGCGGAATCGCCCTGCCGCTCCTCGAACGCGGCGCGCTCGAGGTGGTACCGCATCCATGCCGGCGCGGTGGTGCTGGTGGTGAGTAGCTCCACGCGCACGGCAGCAGCGCGGTCGCCGAGGGCAATGGCGAGGCGTGCGCGCGTCGGATTGGTGAGCTTGCCGTTGATCTCGACGAGTGGCTGCAGCGCGGTGAGCGGCTTCACTTCATGGCGAATGGCGAACAGCGCAAGCTCTTCGAGACGATGCCCCATTTGCTCGACGTCGAACGGCCTGCGATCAATTTCTTCGAGAATCGCGCGCACGAGCGGCTCATCGGCATCGCCGACCGACTCGGGCAACAGCGCGATGAGATCGGCGATCGTCGCGGTCGCGCGTTTCGCGTGGAATTCGTTCATGCGCGCCTCACGCAGTGCGGTGCGAAGCTCGCGATACTCGTGAAAATTGCCGCTGGTCAGCGCGAGCTCGCGCAGCATCAGCAGCGAAGGGATCGTGGGCGGCGCGGCGCGGCGCAGGTAGCCGAGGTCGCGCGTGAGCTCCCACAGCGGGCGGTGCATCGATTCAAAAACTTTCGGATCGCGCAGCAGCGGCCGCGCCGCATTCAGGATCTCGTCGCGATCGGCTTTCCCGAGCTCGTACCAGTGAAAGAGTCCTGCGCGTACGAAGCCGGCGGTCGCATTCGGCCGCAGCGGCGCGAGGTAATGCGCGAGCGCGTAACTGCTGCGCCACAACGCGATGCGCTGCCGCAGCGGCAACGGCGAGTCGAGCGAGCGGTCGGTGATCGCGCTCGCCGCCAGCCAGTCCGCCGGATGCCACGCCAGCCACGCGACGAGCGGCTCGAGCTCGCCGGGACGTTCGGGATCGGTCATCAGCGATGGCATGAGCAGGAACGTCGCGAGCAGCAGCGCCGACGCGATTGCGATCGACGCGAGCACGAACAGCCGCTGCGTGCGCGTCACGAAGCGGCCTCTTCGAGCACGCGTTCCCACGCCGCGAATGCGTGCCGCGGTGCGAAGCGCTCGAGATAGAGGTCGCGTCCGCGCCCGCCCATGGCCGCCGCTTCTTCGCGATCGGCTGCGAGCGAGCTGATCGCGTTCACGAGCCCGTCGACGTCACCCATGCCGACGACGATACCGCATCGATGCGCCTCGATGATGCGCGCCAGCTCGCCGTCGCGCGCGCCGATGAAGATCACCGGCCGCGCCACCGCAAGCACGCCATAAAACTTGCTCGGCACGATCAGGCCTTCGAGCGACGGCTTCAGCGACACGAGATGCACGTCGGCCGCGGAGAGACTCGCGCTCAGTTCTTCACGCGGCGCGTAGGGGCGGAACGTCGCGTTTGCGCCTGCTGCGCGTTTCACCGCGTCGAGTTGCGCGCCCGCGCCGGTGAAGAGGAAGCGCACGTCGGGCAGCCGCTGCATCGCGCCGGCGATGGTGTCGAAATCGTGCGCGCGACCGAGGTTGCCGGAGTAACCGACGACGAAGCTGTCGGTGTTGGGACGCGGTTGTGGCGCGAGTGCGGCATCCGCGAAGTTGTGAATGATCACGCTCTTCGGTACGCGCGCGGCCATCAACTCGCCGAGGACGACGTTCGCGCGCGCGCGGCGCAGCGACCAGTCGCGCAGCGTGCGAAACACGCGCGGCGTGCGGATCCCGAGGGACTCGGCGACTTCAGGGAACAGGTCCTGCACCCAGTTCACGACGCGATTCGATGCGACTGCCGCGATGACGGAGAGCAGCGGCGGATCGGTCATCGCGATCAGAACGGCACGACGATGACGCAGCATGGTGAAGAACGCGCTCAGGTAGAACGTGACGTAGTCGATCGCGCGGCCAAGCAGGCCCGCGCGGCCGAAGCGCGTCGACCACACGCGCTGGATCTGCACGCCATTCGCGATTCCGGACTCGAGCTTCGCATTCGCGTCGTCATAGCGCTGCCGGCTGGTGATGGCCGCAACTTCCCACCCGCGCGACGCCAGATGGAACGCGAGGTCGGTCGCGATCTGACTTGTTGCAGAATGGTCCGGATGGAAGTAGCGATTCACGAAGACGACGCGCACGCATGATCATTCTAGGATTGAACGCGCATCACGCCGACGCCGCCGCGTGCATCGTCGTCGACGGCAAGCTCGTCGCCGCTGCCGAAGAAGAACGCTTCCGGCGCCTCAAGCACTGGGCCGGATTCCCAAGCGCCTCCATCGAGTACTGCCTGCGCACCGCGGGTGTTTCACTGAACGACGTCGATCATGTCGCCGTCAATCGCGATCCGAACGCGCGCCTCTTACAGCGCGCGAAATTCATCGTGAAGAAACGGCCGTCGCTCGGCGCGATCAAGCGGCGGCTCGAGAATCGCTCGAAGATCAAAGACCTCGCGACGGAACTGATGGAAGCGTTCCGCGTCGATTCGCTGAAACCGAAAGTGCATCACGTCGAGCATCACCGCGCGCATCTTGCATCGGCGTTCTTCGTCGCTCCGTTCGAGGAAGCGGCCGTGCTTTCCATCGATGGCTTCGGCGATTTCGTCAGCTCGATGTGGGGCGTCGCGCGCGGCAACCACATCGACATCCTCGGCGAGATCGGCTTTCCGCACTCCCTCGGCATCTTCTACACGGCCATGACCCAGTACCTCGGCTTCCCGCATTACGGCGACGAGTACAAAGTCATGGGCCTCGCGCCGTACGGCAAGCCGTCGTTTCTTTCCGAGATGCGCGACATCGTGCAGGTGAAAGACGGTCGCTTCGAATTGAACCTCGAGTACTTCACGCATCACACCGCCGGTCTCGACATGGTGTGGCTCGGTGGCGCGCCTGTGATCGGACCGGTGTTCTCCGAGAAGCTGATCGAGAAGCTCGGACCGATGCGTGCGGCCGAGGAGCCGATGGAGCAGCGGCACAAAGACCTCGCGGCATCGATGCAGGCGATCTTCGAGGAGGCTTACTTCGGCCTCGCGAATGCGCTGCACGAGAAGACCGGCATGAAGACGCTGTGTCTCGCCGGCGGCTGCGGCTACAACAGCGTCGCGAACGGGTTGGTATTCGATCGCTCGCCGTATCGCGAGCTGTACATCCCCGCGGCGGCTGGGGATGCGGGCGGCGCGATCGGCGCCGCGTACTGGGTATGGAACGAAGAGTTGCGCAACCCGCGCGCGTTCGTGATGGATCACGCGTACTGGGGTCCCGAATACGACGATGGCGCGGTCGACAAAGCGGTACACGCGCGACTGGCGGATCTCGAGGAAGCGCAATGCGTCGTGCGGCGCGTGCGCAATGAGCGCGAGTTGTGCAGCCTCACCGCGGAACAGGTCGCGAAAGGCAACGTCGTTGGCTGGTTTCAAGGACGCATGGAATGGGGACCGCGCGCCCTCGGCAATCGTTCTATCGTGTGCGATCCGCGCCGCGCCGACATGAAGGACATCCTCAATCACAAGATCAAGCGGCGCGAGTCGTTCCGTCCGTTCGCGCCGTCGGTGATGCGCGAGGCCGTGGCGGAATGGTTCGAGACCGATTACGACGTGCCGTTCATGCTGCAGGTCTACCAGATCCGCGAAGAGAAACGCGCGCAGATCCCGGCGGTGACGCACGTGAATGGCTCCGGACGGCTGCAGACCGTGACCGCCGCGCAGAATTCGCGCTATTACGCGCTGATCGAGGCGTTCCGCGACATCACGGGCGTGCCGCTCGTGCTGAACACTTCGTTCAACGAGAACGAGCCGGTGGTGAACACGCCGTCCGAGGCTCTGGATTGTTTTCTGAGGACGAAGATGGATCTGCTCGTGATGGGCGATCTGATGATTCAACGGCCGGCGTGACGAAAGGAGCAACGACATGCGAGTGATGGTGATCGTCAAGGCAACGAAGGACTCGGAGGCGGGGGAGATGCCGTCGGAGCAGATGCTGGCGGAGATGGGGCAGTACAACGAGGAGCTGGTCAAAGCGGGGATCATGCAGGCTGGTGAAGGACTGCATCCGTCATCGAAGGGCGCGCGCGTGCGCTTCTCCGGAAGCGATCGAACGGTCACGAAAGGGCCGTTCGGCAATACCGGGGAGCTGATCGCAGGGTTCTGGTTGTGGAACGTGAAATCGATGGACGAGGCGATCGAGTGGGTGAAGCGCTGCCCGAATCCGATGCCGGGCGAGTCGGTGATCGAGCTCCGGCAGATCTTCGAGGCCGAGGATTTCGGCGCGGAGTACACGCCCGAGCTTCGCGAACAGGACGAGCGGTTGCGCGCGCAGATTCAGTCGAAGAGTTGACGCGCGGTGTGCTCTGGCTCACGCGGCCGTGAGTGATCACTCGCATAGATTACGCGCCTCTCTCGGACAACTGAAAAAGGAGCGTTCTATGCGTGTACTCCGTTCGTTCGCGGTTCTCATGGTGGTCGCCGCGTTCTCCCAGGTGATGGAAGCGGCTGTCCTCGAAGCGTGCATCAACAAAGGCAATGGCGGGATGCGAATGGTCAATGCGACCACGTTGTGCCACGCCAACGAAACGCGTGTGTCGTGGAATCAGGAAGGTCCCGCGGGACCGCAGGGACCCGAAGGTCCGCAGGGACCCGAAGGTCCGCAAGGTCCGGCCGGTGAATCCGGCGGCGGCGGTGCGCCGTACGTCTACGTCTGTACGCCGATCAACTATCACAACGCCGGCACGACGACGGAGTATCTCTTCGTCTACAACGGCGGCACCGCGACAGCGAACGTGGCTGCGCATTTCCTGAACATGAACGGGACGAACCTCGCCGGAGCGCCGATTGCGGTCAGCCCGGGCACGATTCCTCCCGGCGATCCGGCGCCGCTCTATCCCGGTCAGACCGGCGCGGCGACCGTGCCGATTGCTGCGGCGAACACGTTGATGACGTCGTGGTTCACGGCGCAGGGGAACCTGAGTACGGATACGAACGTGGCGATCACGTTGCGCATCACCTCGGATCAGCCGATCGTCGCGGCGACGAACACGGTATGGAGTGGGTTCAACGTCGTCCCGTGCACGTTGTTGGCGAAGTAGTTCTCAGATCCGGAACACTAGAGCCCGTCGCTCCAGATCACCTTCGGCGCATCATCTCGCGCGACAGGATCAACTCCGCCACGAAGCGTTCCCACGTGTAGCGCAGGCCGGACACGCCGTCGAGGATCAGTCCCTTCACGAACAGTGAATGGATGACCACCGCAACCGGCGCGACCACGATCAGTTTGCGCAGGCGTCCCGGAATCGAAAGTGCGCGCGGATCGGCGTGGCGCAGTTTCTCCGCTTCTTCGCGCATGTAGCGTTTCTGCCGTTCGATGAAACGCGCGAATGGTTTGCGGTCGTCATGAACGATCTTCGTCGACAGCATGCGCACGTCGCCGTCCGCGGTGACGCGATGCGCGTGGCCGTCCTGCCATACAGTTGCGTGCTCGCGATGCAGCAGCACGATGCGTGCGGGATACAGCGACGCGCGCAGCGGCTTGCCGCCGATCGCGTAACGAAACGACGCGGCGTATGCGCGCGTGCCACTCGGGGGCTCGATCTCGCGCAACTCGTCGACGAATGCGGCAGGAACGAAATAGTCGGCGTCGAGCAGCAGCACCCATGGCGTGTGCGCCTGCTGCAGCCCGTAGTTGCTCTGACCGGCAAGCGTGTCCATCTCGCGCCGCAGCACGCGCACGTTCGGAAAGCGCCGCGCGATCTCGACGGTCGCGTCGGTCGAGAAACTGTCGACGATCACCACATCGTCCGCCCACGAAAGCTGCGCGAGCGTGCGCTCGAGGTTCGCTTCCTCATCGCGCGTGAGAATTAGCGGCGTGATCTCAGAGAGCTGCATACGCGCGCTCCATTTCCTCGGCGATTCGCGGCCAGGAGAAACGCGACTCGACCAGCGCCCGGCCGTGCCGTCCCATGCGCGTGCGCCGTCCGCGATCGTGCAGCAGGGCGGGCACTTCCTCCAATCCGATCACGCCCGCGCCGGCGCGCGCCACCTCTGCCGCGAGTCCGACTTCCTGCGAAAGCACCACAGGCGTCTCCATCATCAACGCTTCGAGCACGGCGTTCCCGAAGTTCTCCGACGTCGACATCAGTACGAACAGCGTGGCGCGCGCGAGCAGCTCGTATTTTGCGGCGCCATACACCGGACCGAGGAACTCCACGCGATCGGCGACGCCGAGCTTTTGCGCGAGCTCGCGCAGTTTCGGCGTGAGCGATTCCTCATCATTGCCCGCGATGACGAATCGCACATTCGCCAGCGAAGGCAAGGCTTCGAGGACGCGGTCGAGTCCTTTCTTCCACGTCACGCGGCCGAGGAAGACCAGCGTGTTTTCGTCGCGGGCGATGTTCGGGCGCGGCACCAGGTCGATGCCATTCGGTACCACGAATGGCGACGGCAGCGGCAGGCCGATGCGAGCGGCTTCCTGTCCTTCGAGGACCGTGGTGAAGTGGATCGCGGCGGCGGCATCGAAGCCGCGGCGCTCCAGCAAGCGCAGCCACAGCGTCTTGACCATGCGGCTCTTGCGGCGGATGAGCTCGTGCACGAGCATGCCGCGCGGCGAGATCACGTAACGCACGCGTGCGTTGCGCGCGGCGCGTGCGGCGGCGATCCCGGTCCACAGATACACGGCGTGAATGTGCACGACGTCATACGTGCGGATGCGCACCGCGAGCGCCTTGCGCATCGCGGGTGACCAGTACAGACGGCGGAATGGCGAAGGGAAATAGGTCACGCGCACGCCGTCGACGTCGACCGGTTTGCTTTCCGGAACGTCGAGCGTGCGATCGCCGTCGACGTTGGTCGTGAAGACGTCGACTTCATGACCGCGCGCCGCGAGCGCTTTGCAGAGTCCATGAACGGCCACGATCGGTCCGCCGTATCGCCGCGCCGGAAGGTACGTCGGAACGACATGCAGGATGCGCATCAGACGGCAGAGGGGATGGGAGTGAGCGGCGATGCTTTCTCGACTGTCTGCGCCTTCTTCGTTGCAGCCAGTCGCTCGTCGAGCGCCGCGGTCGCGAACAGCGCGCCGACGAGGAAGCCCGCCGTGAGTCCGAGCACTGCGTCGGTGTACGCCTGTGCGGACCCGATGAAGCCGGCGGCGTTCGCCGCGACCAGCGCGAACAGCGTCACGCGGATGAACTGCGAGGAGCCTTCGACGTCGCCGATGCGCGTCAGGAGCAACAGCATCCGTCCAATGATCGGAACCATCAGCAGCAACGCGAGCAAGCCGGGGAGCCCGAGCTCCATCGCCACCTTGCCCATTCCGCCTTCCTGCCAGCCGATGCCGCTCTTGCCGAGGAGATGGTGGACGCCCTGCGTGGCGGTGCCGAGGCCGGCGCCCATGTAACCGACTTCCCGGAACGTCTGCATGACGCCGCCTTCGAAACGGTCGCTCAGCTCGCGCTTCGATGCCACGGCCGTGCGCGTGTAGACACTGGTCGCTTCGTCGGACGAGAGCTGGTTCACGACGGCGGAGAGGACGATCAGCAAGCCGACGCTCGCGAAGACCTGCGACGCCTTGATGCGCCCGAGGTAGCGCCACAGAAACACGCCGACGAAGATGATGACGAAATACACCGCCTTGCGGCGTCCCGCGATCAGGCAGTTGAAGAAGCCCCAGCCTGCGACCGCGGACCAGATCAGCATCTGCCGCCGCAGTCCCGCGCGCAGGGCCATCGCGGCGGCGATCGTGGTGAGCATGCCGGCGTGCCACGCCATGACATCAGGGCTGCGATAGATGCCGGAGAGCATGCGGATCTGGATGCCGGGAAGGTGGCGGATGTAGTCGCCTTCGAACGACACCATGCCCAGGATGCGCGAGGGGACGCGAAGGTACTCGAGGACGGTGCCGATGAGCGCGATGGAGGTGATCGCCGAATACAGGCGGAACCAGCGCAGCATCGTTTCTTCGCGATGCAGCCACGTGTATCCGAGCAGCGCGGCGACGACCGGCAGCACGTACGTGATGAGGCTGACCAGCGGCGCCTGCCACTTGTCGATGCCGTACGTGACCAGGCCATTGACGGCCGCGATGAGGAGCAGGAAGAGGAAGACCATGATGCCGGTCGAGACGCTGCGAAACCGGCGCGTGAACTCGAGCGCGTGCGCGCGCATCTCGTTGCGCGCGGCAAACAGGATCACCGCATACACCACGACGACCGCGAACGAGATGACCACCGGCGAGTTCGGCGACAGCTTGCGCACCGGATCCTGGATCACGCCGCAGACCATGACCAGGAACCAGCCACGCCGCCAGTCCACCCATGCGTACGCGCAGGAGGCGGCGAGGAACAGCAGGTAGAGCGCAAAGGCCATCGGGGGAGTCAGTACCTCGGTTTCCTCAGAGTACCTCGGGGTTCGTCGGACGGGAGTCTCAGCTCCTCCGAGGAACTCCGAGGAACCGAGGTGCTCCGAGGAACTGTTTTCTCAGGTGCGCAACGCGCGAACCAGCCCCCGCACTTCCCCGAGCAATTTGCCGGGGATAGTCCAGGGGTGGCGCAGGTGATAGCGCGTGGCCACGTTGTTGATCAGTCTGCGTGCAACGTAGCGCCAGAATGCGGGGATGTGTTTGCGCGCGAAATAGTAGTCGCCCATCGAATGTGCCGGCGAGATGCTGGTGCGGTGATCGCCCCACATGCGCACGCCGCCGCCAGGCGCTTTGAGATGACGAATGGATGCGGCCGGCTCATAGCGGATGCGGCCGCCGGCGGCGACGAGGCGCAACGCGAAATCGGTCTCGAAGCGATACGCGACCGCGATGTAGCGCTCATCGAAGCCGCCGATCGAAAGCGCGCGCTCGCGATCGACCGACAGGTTTCCGGCCATCACGTTCCGCACGTCGCACGCGGTGTCATGCGTGAAGCGAAATTCGAGATCGCGGATGAACCCGCGGCGCAGTACGCCTTCGGGAAAGTGCGCCGGCGTTTCGCCCGGTTGCAGCACTTGTCCGACCACGGCCCACACGCCGAGCTCGGCGAGCGCGCTGGCGTGCGCGCGGACGAGGTTCTTGTCCGGGATGATGTCGTCGTCGAGGAACAGCACCTGCGCGGACGTCGCCTCGCGCAGCGCCGTGTTCATCGCGTGCGGGATCGACGGTTGCGCGAGATGAATCACGCGGATTGCGTTCGCGTCCTGCCATGCCTGCAATCGCGCGGCGACGTCCGGCGGATGTTCGCGCGTCTGATCGACGATCACGATCTCGAGAGCGCGCGGCTCGACGGCGAGGAGCAGCTCGATCGTGTCGCACAGGATCACGCCGCGCTCGTACGTCGGAATGGCGATGGTCAGCACGCCCGCAGAGCCTCCAACACACCTTCTACTCCGCGCGCGTAGTCCCAGGTCGAGATGATCTCGCGCGAACGCAGCGCCATGCGCGCGCGCAGCTCGGGATCCGCGACGAGCTCGTCGAGATGGCGCGCGAGCGCCGCGACGTCGCCGGCCGCGAAGACGAAACCGTTCTCGCCGTGCTGCACGATGTCGGCAATCGGACCGCAGCGGTCGCTGATGATCACCGGCAGCCCCGACGCCATCGCCTCATTGATCACCGTGCCGCGCGGCTCGTAGACGGACGGCAACACGAAGACGTCCGCCGCGGCATAGTGTTTTGGCAGCTGCGATTGATTCACGAAGCCGGCGAAATGGACGGAGAGGCTGCGCTCGCGCGCAAAGCGTTCCATCTCATCGCGCAACTCGCCGTGACCGAGAAAAATCACCGCCGCGCGATCGCGATGCCGCATCGCATCGACCGCGCGGAGCAGCGTCATCGGATCCTTGCGCGGCAGGAACTTCGCGGAGAAGACGATGGCCAGTTGATCGGAGCGGATGCCGAAGCGCTCGCGCATCGCCTCGCGCTCGCCGGGCGCGAAGCGGCTGCCCTCCTCGAAGCGGATGTTGTCGATGGCCCACGGCACGAGATGGAAGCGCCTTTCATCGGCACCGTAGCGGCGGTAGTAGTCGGCATTCAAAACGCCGCTGACCAGGAAGCGATCGGTCACGCCAAAGATCGTGCGCAACACGCCCGCGCGCACTCGCGACGCGATCGTGTTCGCCGGCGGCGGGAAGCTGCTGTCGCCGTACATCAGGATCGGAGTGCCGCTCATGCGGCACGCGGCGATGCCCATGAGCGACGTAATGGTCCCCCAGCCAAGGAAGAAGATGGCCGCGTCGTATTTGCCGAACAAAAGCGCGGGGACGATGCCGGGGTTGATGAGGCGCGTGTAGCCCTCGCCGAATCCGAAGTTGCGAAGGAAGCGGTGGCGATAGCCGCCGAGGAGGTCGAGGTCCCAGCGAAAGGTGGTTTGCATTTCTTCGTCGCGATAGACGTGCGCGCCGTCCGTCGAGCAGAAGATCACGTCGAGATCGAGCACGCGCTCCGCCGCCAGCAACCGAAAAAACGGCGCCTGGTACTGAATGACGTGCGAAGCAATGAGCGCGACTTTCATCGGTGGGCCTAGAGTAGACGACGAGGGGCCTCCGGCGGCCCCTGGTCGTCTCGCTATAGTGTCCGCCGATGCACGTTGCGATTGTTTGCCGTGCCCTCGGCGGAGCGGGTGCTGTCGCCTCGGTGGCGATGCGCCAGGCGCGCGAGCTGACGCGCCACGCGCAGGTCACGCTCGTCTCCGATACGTTTCCGGAAGACACGCACGGAATGGTGCGGGCGCGGGTGCGGCTGCCGGACCTTTATTCGCTGCGCCGCTTCCGTCATGTGCCGGATGAAGTCCTCTTCGGCCGCGGCGCGCGAGTGGTGCTGCAGTCGCTGCACAAACCCGATTTCATCCTCGTTCACGCGCATAGCGCCGCGCACATCGGCACGCGTGGCCTGGGCATCCTTGTCGGGTTCTTCGTGCACGGGGACATCTTCGAACGGCCGAAAGGAACGTACGACCCACGGCTCACTGCGTTCTATCGCTGGATCGCACCGCGCGCGTATCGCTCCGCGGACGTCGTGTTCGTAGTCGCGCCGCATCTTGCCGATGTGGTGCGGCGACACGGGGCGCGCCGCGTCGAAGTCGTTCCCAATGGCATCGACCTCCACGACCTCGGCATCGACGTGCCGGTCGTGCGTACTTCGTCGCGGCCGCTGCGTTTGATCAGCGTTGGTCGCCTTTCGATCGAAAAAGGTGTCGATGATCTGGTTGCGGCGATGCGCAATGTTCACGACGCGGAGTTGACTATCGCCGGCAGCGGAGCGCTGGAGACCGGCCTGCGCGGCGCCGCCGCCGATCTCCCGCACGTCCAATTCCTCGGCAGCGTTCCCCGCTCTTCCCTCGGCCGCCTCTATTCCGAGCACGACGTCTTCATCACCGCCACGCTCAGCGAGGGCTTCGCGCTCGTGGTGCTCGAGGCGCTCGCGTGCGGCCTGCCGGTGATCGCGACGAACATCGATGCGAATCGTGCCGTCGTGCGCGACGGCGAGAACGGGCTGCTCGTTCCACCCGGCGATCCGCTCGCGCTGGCGAACGCGATCGAAATGCTCGCGCGCGATGAAGAGCTGCGCGCAAGACTGGCGTCGAACGCGCACGCATCGGTCCTGCCGCAATACAACTGGACCGCGATCGGCGACCGCATCGCCGAGATCATGATGGAGTGCGGCGGCAAAGCCGGCAGCTTCGCTGCCGCACCCTGAAGTGCGGCGGCTATCGCCGCCGCTTTGAAAGCGGCAGCTTCGCTGCCGCACTCCATAGCAGCAGCGGATCGCGCCGTATCGCATCGAGTAACATCCGCCACCCCTTCCGATTCTTCTGCCGCAGCAGACACCTCGCGATGAAATACAACGCCGCCGCTTCGCCGCGCGGTGTCATTCGCGCTGGTTGTACCGCTCGCGCGTCATCGAGCGACCCGCGACCATCGCGCAACGCAACCGCGATCTCGGTAAGCCGCACCTGCGCGTCGCGCGCGGTTCCGCTGATGCTGCGCGCGTCGACCGTGGCCTCGTACAGAACTTCGTCATCGATCGCGAACGTCCCACCGTCGCGCGCGATACGGATCCAGAGATCGAGATCCTGCGCAACGCGAAACTCTTCGCGATACCCGCCCGCGCGCTCATATGCGTCGCGTGTGAACATCGCCGAGCCGTGATGCGGCAGCGCGTGAATGGCACGCGCGTCATCGCTGACCAGACTGCGCCGCACTTCCTCGCCATTCGCGCGCGAGACATACAGAAAGTCACCATCGCCATCGACGAAACGCGTCGCACAGGACACGACCGCGTGTCCCTGTTCAAGTAGCGCGAGCTGCCGCGCGAACCGCTCGGGCCGCGAACGATCGCCGCAATCGTGGCGCGCGATGACGTCGGCGCGCGCCTCGCCGCAACCGCGGATGAGCGCGCGCGTGAGTCCCGCATTGGCCTGCGTGATCAAGCGCAGTCGTGGATCTTCGCAGCGCGCCAGGATCGCGGGTGTTTCGTCGGTCGAGCCGTCGTCGATCGCGATCAACTCGAAATCACGCTCGCTCTGGGTGAGGATGCTCTGCAGCGTCGCGTCGAGCGTGCGCGCGCCGTTGAACACCGCCATCACGACGGAGAGTCTCATCGCAGGTGATCCGAGAGGCAGGCGATGCGGCCGGTGAGCGACCAGCCGAACACGCGTGCGGCCGCGGCGTACAGGCGGAACTGAAAGCGATCGCGATCGGGACCGGATGCCTCGCGCGCGAGCAGGAACAGCATCTTGGACTCATCGGGCAGGCCCGCGTCGCCGCATTGGCGCGCGAGCAGGAACAACTCGCGTGCGAAGCGCTTCATCTCCGGCACGTCCGCCCCGATGCCGGCGCGTTGCGCGTGGCCGAGGATGAGGGCGTGGGCGCGGGCGCGGTCGCGGAGGATGTCGGGCGCCATGCCGTGATCGGAAAGCCGGCCGCGATCGTGATGGCGCATCTCGGCCAGCCACTCCTCGCAGTGGTGCAGACGCACGCCCAGTGCGGCGATGCGTGCGTCGTACTCCCAGTCCTCCTCGTTGCGCAGCGGCAGCCACGCGCCGGCGCGATGGATCAGCGAGGCGCGATACAGCGGCGTGATGGTCTGCCACCAGCGCGACTGCAGCATGGCCGGAAACATCGTCTCGATGCGCTCGCCGGTGCGCTTGTCCGGTGTCTCGCTGAGCGTGCCGTCGTACATGTGGGAGCGCGTCCAGCCGTACGACACTCCGCATTCCGGATGCGCCCGCAGCCCGGCCACCTGGCACTCGAACTTGCGCGGGTAGAGCAGGTCATCGCTGTCGAGGTGCTGGATGAACTCACCGCGCGCGGCGAGGCGTCCTGCTTCGCGCGCAGCACCCACGCCGGCGTTGCGCTGATGAATGACGCGCACGACGTCGGGATGCTCCGCCACGATGGCATCGGCAACCGCGCCGGTGTCGTCGGTCGAGCCGTCGTCGATGATGATCAGCTCGAAGTCGCGATACGTCTGCGCGAGCACGCTCGCGGCCGAGTCGCGCAGCATCGCCGCGCGGTTGTACACCGGAAGGATCGTGGTGACCAGCCCCGCGCGCATCTCCATGTTGCAGCGTGAGATTATGGGCCAACGATGGCGCGCGTCCTCATCTGCACGCCGACGCACTACCTGCAGGGCGGCGTCGAGCGGATCATGGAGTCGCTGGCGCGGCACCTGCCGTCGCGCGGGTTCGAGGTGGTGTTCGCGCTCGCGAAAGGGAAGCGGTTTCACGATCCCGATGCGTTCCGGCGCGCGTTTCCCGACGTGCGCGGCGTCGACGTCGACGGCACCAGCGGCACCGTGTACGGGCGCAGGCGCGCATTGCGCCGCGTGATGTTCGAGACCGATCCGGACGTCGTACTGATCGCGCGCATGTTCGACGCGTATCCGGTAGCGTCGGCACTCAAACGAGCTGGGCATCGGCTGCGTTTAGCCGTGACCGTGCAGGCCTTCGAGCGCGAGTACTTTGTGGACCTCGCGCGCTATCGAGAGTTCGTCGATGTCTGCGTCACGAGCGGCCGGCGCATACTCGACGAGGTGCAACGGATGACTTCCGTGCCGGCAGTGAGTATCCCGGGCGGCGTCGCGAGTCCGCATCGCATGCATGCGTCAAACGACGGACCGCTGCGCATCGGCTACGTCGGGAGACTCGAGCAGGTGCAGAAGCGCGTGCGCGATCTGCCGTTGCTCGTCGAAGAGCTGGAACGTCGCGCGATTCCGTTCACGCTCGATGTGGCAGGAGACGGGACGCTGCTCGAGGAGCTTCGCTCGCGTCTGCCCCGCGCGCGCATGCACGGATGGCTTTCTACGACGGAGTTGTACGAGCGCGTCTATCCGGAGCTCGATGTGCTCGTGCACTTTGCGGAGTATGAGGGGCTGACCATCGCGCCACGCGAGGCGATGGCGCATGGCGTCGTGCCCGTGACGTCGCTCGATGTCGGTTCCGAGGATTTCATCGACGGCGAGAATGCACTGCGTTTTCCGATCGGCGACATCGGCGCGGCGGCGGATGCGATCGAGCGTCTGCATCGCGATCGCGCTTTGCTCGAAAAGTTGTCGGGCGCGGCGCGCGTGTCGCAGCAGGGCATTCGTTCCGAACAGGGCGCGATCGATGCGTGGGCTGCCGCATTCCGCGATGCACTCGCGCGGCCTGCGCGCGTTGGCGGCGCGCTTCCTCCCGCCTCGCGCGACGAGGGCTTTCTCACGCGACTCGGCGTTCCGGACAGCGTCGCGGAGCTGCTCGTGCGCGGCCTGCGCAAACGGGCACACGACGATCCCGGCAGCGAATGGCCCCACGCGGGTTGATCTGGAGTGCGGCGGCAAAGCCGCAGCTGGCGCTGCCGCACTCCATACATGTGAGAATCGGCGCGCATGTCGCTTCGCCACAAACTCGGCGCCCTCGCCTACGACTGGCCGCGCTTCCTGCGCCACGGCCTGGCGGGCGATCCGAACCTGATGCGCAACCGCAATGAGGCCATCGTCACCGACGGCCGCGGCGTACGCTGCGAGTGGCGCTTCACGTCCGATCTGCACATCGCGAAGGTCTATCCGTTCACCGCGAACGTGCTGTTGCGCCGCACGCTGAGCCGCTGGCCGATCGACAACCGCGATGCGCCGCGAATGCCCGGCCCGCCGAAGGTCTCGTTCCTCATCGGCCATCGCGGCATGGAACGCCTCCCGAACCTGCTCGCGACCCTGCGCAGCATCGCCGGCCAGATCGACGTCCCGATCGAATGCATCGTCATCGAGCAATCCGCGCAGCGCGAGATCGAAGCCGCGCTCCCCACGTGGGTGCGCTATCTCCACACGCCCGTCGCGCGCGACTTCGATTACTGCCGCGCCGCGACGTTCAACGAAGCGGTGCGCATGGCGCGCGGCGATGTGATCATCGCGCACGACAACGACATGCTCGTCCCTGCACGCTACGCGGCTGAAGTCGTCGACCGCGTCAGCGAGGGCGCGCACTTCGTCGATCTGAAACGCTTCATCTTCTACCAGGACGAACTTGGCGAGCGCATCACCAACGTCGTGCAGAACCTCAAAGGCGGCAGTATCGCCGCGACGAAAGAGGCGTACCTCGCCATCGGCGGCTTCGATGAGAGTTTCGTCGGCTGGGGCGGCGAGGACCTCGAGTTCTGGGAACGCGCACGCGCGCACGGCCGCGTCTACGAGTTCGGCTACCTCCCGATCGTGCACATCTGGCATCGCGCGCAACCCGGCAAGATCATCGGCAACGCCGCGCCGGCGATGCAGCGCTACGAGGAACTGCGCGCGATCGCTCCCGAAGAGCGCATCAGACGGCTGCGCGAGCGATGATCGCCTGCGCGCGTGCCGCGAAGTTCTCGAACGAAAAATGTTCGAGTCCCTCCGGAATGCGCCGACTCGACGGGGCGAGAGCCCGTCGTTCCAAGGTCTCGAGGATGGCCGCGCGGATCTCCGCGCGATTGGTTGGATCGACCAGCGCGCCGAGCTTTCCGTTCAGCAGCGCCTCGCGGCCGCCATCGAGTTTGCTTGCAATCGCGGGCACGCCGCACGCCATCGCCTCGAGGAACACGAAGCCGAAGCCCTCCCCTCGGCTCGGCATCACGTACACATCGGCGAGGTTGTAGAGATCGGCCTTGTCTTCTTCTCCAAAGAGCCCGGTGAAGATGACGCGCGACGCCACACCGAGCTCGCGCGCGCGCGCCTGCAATCGCGACGCATCATCTCCGCCGCCGGCGATCATGTACACGACGTCCTCCGGCAGATCGCGCAGCACGTCGATCACTTCATCGAAGCCCTTCGAGCGCTCCGCCGAATCGAGCCTGCCGACCGTGAGCAGCACGCGCTTTCCTTCGAGACGATAGCGCGCGATGAGATCCGCGCGTTGTTCGCGGATGCCGTACTGTTCGAGATGCACCGCGTTCGGCAGCACGTACGCGGGTCCGGCGTAGCGCGACCAGCCGCACATGCGATCCCTCGTCAGCGCGCTCACCGATACGATCCCGCGACATTGCGCGATCGGTATCTTCCGCTTCTTCCACGCCTCGATGCCGTGCACGACGAGCAGAGGACGCCAGAACGTCGCCACCGGCAGCAGGTTGATATGGCCGCAGATGATCAGGTCCCACTTCGCGCGGCGCGCGTTCGAGATCGCGCGCAGATACGCCGCCGGACCGTTGGCCGCCTCCGCGATGAACGTCACGTGCGGTGGCGGATCGGGAACCGAGCCGCGCACGATTCGCGGAATCACGGTGATGCGCGCGTCGCGCAATGCCGCGCACAGCTCGCGATTGAAAAGCGCGATGCCGCCGTAGCCGCCGTACGCGTCGGTGACGAGAAAGAGCACGTTCATGCGAACGATTCCCATACGCGTCGCGCCCAACTGCGCATGCGCGTCGATGTGCCGTCCGGCGGCAAGTTCCCCCACTCTTTCATCGGCACGAAGAAGCCGGTCTTCTTGCGATCGCGCAGGTAATCCGGGAGGTCGGCGGCAAGCGCGGACTTGTCACCCTGCTGCGCGAGCATCGGCGCGAGCTGGCGCAGCAGGTACACGTCGACGAGCGGCGTGCGCACTTCCACCGAATGGGCCATGCTCGCCCAGTCGGCGTCGCGCAGCAGTTGATTGCGCATGTAGAGCGACGATTCGAGCGCGGCCACGCGGCCGAACGGCGTGCCGGGATCGGGCTCGATCGCGCGCTCGAAGTTCTCGAGGGGCTGCAGGCGCTCCATTCCTTCGCGCGCAACGTCGGCGCCGAGGATGTCCGGCAGTTCGTCAGGGAGAAAGAGGCCGCGTTGCAACAGATACGCGCCCGCGTACGTGCCGCCATATTCGCGGATCAGTCGCGCTTTCGGATGGCGCCGCAGCGCGCCAACGACGCGTGCCAGGCGCGGGAAACGCACCATGCGCGGCACGTTCCTGAACGACGGATAACCGCCGAGGAGCTCATCGCCGCCGAGGCCGGAGAGGGCGAGCTTGATGCCGGCTTCGTGCGCCGCTTTGCTGATGAACCACGTGTTCACGCCGTCGATGGTCGGCTGATCCATCCGCTCGAAGATGCGCGGCAGGTCGCCGAGGAACTCGTCGCGTCCGACGACGCGCGTGATCTGGCTCATGCCGAGCTCGCGCGCGAATCGTTCCGCCAGCGGCGCCTCGCTGAACTCCGTGAAGGAGAGCGTGAACGTGTGCAGCAGCGTCTTGCGCGCGGCGATGCGTGCGATCGCGGAGGAGTCGATGCCGGCCGAAAGAAACACGCCGACCGGAACGTCCGCGACGAGATGGTGCGTCACCGATTCTTCGAGCCGCTCGCGCACGAAGACCGCGGGATCGACGAGCGCGTCGTCTTTCGCGTCGCGGAAGACTTCGGCGATCGAGAAATAGCGGCGTTGCTCGTTGATGCCGCGTTCTTCGTCGATGAAGAACGACGTGCCGGGTTCGATCGCCCGGACGTGGCGGCGAATGGTGAAGGGCTCCGGCACCGAACCGGTGAGAAAGAAACCGGCCGCGCCGGCGGGATCGATCGCGTTCGATACGCGTCCGCCGGCCGTGAGAGCTTTCACCTCTGACGCGATGCGGATCGTCGCGCCGTCATCGGCGAGATACAGCGGCTTGATGCCGTACGGATCGCGCGCGACGAACATCCGGCGCATGCGCGTGTCGAAGATCGCGAACGCGAACATCCCGCGCAGCAGCTCGGTCATGCGCGCGCCGTCGCGGCGATAGAGCCCGAGCAGGACTTCCGTGTCGGTGCGCGAGTGGAACTGCGCGCCGCCGCGTGTGAGCGATGCGCGCAGCTCGGCGTGGTTGTAGATCTCGCCGTTGAAGACGATGACCAGTTCGCGCTGGACGTCCCACATCGGCTGCGTGCCTTCCGCGGAGAGGTCGATGATGGCCAGCCGCCTGCTGCCGAGGCCGATGCGCTGATCGTCCGAGAGCCAGGTGCCGCCGGCGTCCGGACCGCGCGGGATCATGCGCGCCGTGATCGCCTCGAGCTCCGCGCGATCGATCGCGCCGGAGCGGTAAGCGAACATCGCCGCGATTCCGCACATGAAGGCGCGATTCTAGCGTTGGAGCGCCGGCGCTCCACTTTGGCTACGTTACGCCGAGGTCCTGGATCAAGCCGTCGTTGAGGTCATACACCCATCCGTGTACGGCGAGATCCTGGCCGCGCGCCCATGCATCGCGCACGACTGTGGTCTGCCGCAGATTCTGCACCTGCTCGATGACGTTCAGCTCGCACAGGCGCCGATGGCGTTGCGCTTCGTCGGGCAGCGCGTCGACTTCCGCCGTGTGTTTGCGGCGCACGTCCTGGATGTGGCGCAGCCAGTTGTCGACGAGGCCGAGGTTGTCGTCGCGGAGCGCGGACAGGACGCCGCCGCAGCCGTAGTGGCCGCACACGATGATGTCGCGCACGCGCAGCACGTCGACGGCGAACTGAATCGCGGAGAGGCAGTTGAGGTCCGTGTGCACGACGACATTGCCGACGTTGCGATGCACGAACATCTCACCGGGCAGGAGGCCGACGATCTGATTGGCCGGCACGCGGCTGTCCGAGCAGCCGACCCACATGTATTGCGGCGCCTGCTGCAGCGAGAGTCGCGTGAAGAATTGAGGGTCCTGCCGGGTCATGTCGGCGGCCCACGTTCGGTTGTTCTGGATCAGGTCTTCGAGGATGCGCACCCGCGCATCTTAATCAACTAAAACGTCCGCGACATCGACAGGCTCCAGGTCGTCCCCTGCCGGAAATCCTCTTCGTGATGCAAGCCCTTCGAATACAGCTCGCGATAGACGCCCGGCGCAATGGAGATGCCGCGAAACTGCGGCAGCGCGACTTGCAGGCGAACGCCGGCGTTCGTGAAGCCGTCGCCTTCGTCCGGCTCGCCGTTCCACTTGCCCAGCGTCTGATGCTGTCCCTGCAGGCGTGGATCGATGGCGATGCCGCGCACGCGGATGGTCGGACCGAGCGCCCAGACGAAGTTGTTCGGCGCGCGGAAGCCTTCGTCGTTTTCGTAGAGACTCAATCGCGCTTCGGCGCGCGCGGAGAACTTCGGTCGCGACCATTGCGCGGCGAGCACAGGACGGAACGTGCCGCTGCCGAACTGGATGTGCTGGTGCTCCTTTCCTTCGCGCCCGAGGATGATCGGATTCTCGACGGTGTCGCCGATCGGAAGCGACAGGCCGGCTCCGATCGTCCAGTTGCCGCGCGCATTCCAGTCGAACTGCACGGTCGGATCGCTGATGCCTCGCAGGGTCTGCGTGCGATGGTGGATATCGCCGTACGGCGGCGTGAACGGCGCGCCGCCGAGCGTTTCGTATTGGATGTCGACGTCTTTCACGTCGTACGGCAGCCGCAGCGAGAGCTGCATGCGCTCGCGCAGGCCGTAGCTCAGCGTCGTCTCGGTGTGCGTGAGTTGCACGGCCGCGCGATGCATGTGCGGAGGGATGAACGCCGTTGCGCACTCCGGCGCGACGTCGGGACACTCCGCGACGTGCGACGTGCGGAACGTCCCTTGTGCGACGTCGAAGGAGAGGCGCCACTGGCCGGGCGCCGCGATGGTCTGACCTGCTCCGCCGGAGAGGTTGGGATTCGCTCAGGCCGGTCAGGCGTATGCGTTCGGATTCAGCGCCAGCGTGAGCAGCAATGCGAATGCGAGTCGCTTCATCGCTCCGCCTTGGCGATCATCGCCAGCACTTCGTCCCACATGCCGCCCGTCACGGCGCCAACGAACTCTCCGCTCGCGTCATACACGCGGATGTACGGCAGCGCCTCGGCGTGAAACTCGCGCGTGGCCTGCTTCGCCGCCTCGTTGTCCCACTTGCCGATGTCGACGCGGCGCAGCGCGAGATTGTTTTTGCCGCGCATCAGATGCTGCAGCCGCGTCTCGAGCACGCGGCATGGGCCGCACCATGCGCCGTAGAAGTCGACGATGGTGACTTTGCCGGGCGCCATGAGGCGGGGGATGTCCACCTTGCGTCCTTCGTTGTACTCGATGATGTCGAGCGTCTTCACGACGTCGGCGGGCAGCGGCTGGATCTCGCGGCGATCTTCGCCCGGGAACACCGACTCGAAGCCCGCGTTCGTCAGCGCGGTGCGGATCTTCAGCTTGTCGAAGTTCGCCGGCAGCTCCACCGTGGCGGTCTTCGATTTCCAGTCGACCTTTGCGTTCACGACGCCGTCGACGGCGTTGAGCGTCTTCACGATGGGCGGGCCGCACGCCGCGCAGTCCATGCCCACAACCGTGAAGGTGAACGTCTCGGCCGAGGCCGTCAGGGTGAAGAAGAGGATGGCGAGGAGGCGTTTCATTCGTGCGACGCAACAGCGTCGCATAGGGAGATCATTTCTGGAGCGACGGCTCTCAGCCCGTCGGTTCTCGTGCGTCGACGGGCTGAGAGCCCGTCGCTCCAGATGGGTCACGCTTTTCGCACGACGATCGCGCCGTTCCGGACCAGCATCCGTGACATCCACGTGCCGTGGCTGACCACGGACCAGCCGCGTTTCGCGAAATAGAGGATGGCCGCATGCGGATCCATGCTCGTGAAGGCATCGCAGTCGGTGCCGACAAACTCGGTGAGGTTCGGCGTCAGTCGCTTGTAGCTGAATGGCGGCGTGCGCACGAGCGCGAGCAGTTCGCGTGCGACGCGGCGCGGCAGCTCGAACAGCGCGCGCCACAGCACCGCGTTGCGAAAGGGGATCAGCGCTTTGCGCAGTTTCTGCGTAAAGCTCAACGCGGAGTATGGCCGGAACTCGAGACCTTCTGCCGCCCACGGCCGGCAGTGCCACGCCGGCGCGAGCAGCGCCGTGCCGCCGCTGCGCAACACGCGCTCGATCTCCGCGAGCACGCGCTCCGGATGCGGCACGTGCTCGATCGCGGCCCAACTGAACACGAACGCGATCGACCCGTCGCGGAACGGCAACCGCTCCATGTCGCCCTGCACTCCTCGGCCGCTCATCGCACGCAACGGCGCGAACGCGAGATCGAGTCCGACATAACGCCGTGACGTGCGCGCGAGCAAGCCGCGTCCGCATCCGAGCTCGAGCGCGATGCCGTCATCCGCGCGCGCCAGCCACTCCAGCGTCAGGCGCTCCTGCTCCGGCATTTCGTCGCGGCCCCACCGCGCGGGATCGTCGGAATCGTAGAAGTCGCGCGCGGTCGTCACGCGTTCCGCCGTGGGAAATAACGCAACACGAACAGCGCAAGCAGCGCCACCGCACCGGCGGCGTAGCCGGCGCGTTTCCAGCCATCGATCGCCGTCATCACCGCGGCCGCCGCGAAGAGCAGCGTCACCAGCCAGATCGCGAGAATCGCCTTGCCCGGACCGCCGTAGCGGGCGACGAGGATGTGGTGGATGTGTTTGCGATCGGCGGTAAAGACGCGAGACAGACGCGCGCCGATCGGCACGCTCTTGCCGCCGAAGCGCTGTTTCATCACGATCAGCGTGTCGATCACCGGCAGCGCCAGCGCGAGCATCGGCCCGCCGATGATCAGCGCCGTCGGCGATTTGCTCGGCCGCGCGATCGATCCCGCGGCGAGCAGCAGGCCGATGAAGAGCGCGCCGGTGTCGCCCATGAAGATCTTCGCCGGCGGCTTGTTCCACGGATAGAAGCCGATCAGGCTGCCGGTGAGTGCAGTCATGATCACGAGCGAAAAGAGGTCGTTGCGGAACACGGCGATGACGCTGAACGAGGCCGCGATCGTCATCGCCACGACGGTCGCGAGCGAGTCCATGCCGTCGATGAAGTTCATCGCGTTCATCACGCCGACGATCCACAGCACGGACGCGATGGCACCGAGGATGCCGAGGTCGAAGATGGTGCCGGCGAGGGAGATGAAGTCGAAGTGGAATCCGAACGCGACCAGGATGAACGCCGCCGCGAACTGCGCCGCGAATTTCTGCGGCGCGTTCGTGCCGATCAGATCGTCGTAGACGCCAAGGCCGACGATGATCGAGCCGCTGGCCAGGACGGCGAAGAGATACGTGAGGTTCTTCGTCACCAGCTCCGCCGCGCGCGAGTTTGCGGCGAGCAGTAGCAACGGAAAGCCGAAGCCGAAGATGATTGCCAGCCCGCCGAGGCGCGGTGTCGCGACCGTGTGCAGCTTCCGATCGCCCGGCTCGTCGACCAGCCCGACGCGCGTCGCGCCCCGCCTCACGATGGCCGTGGCCACGTACGAGGTGAGTGCGCTGCACACGAACAGCAGGACCAGCGGAAGGTAAAGCTCAGCCATCGGACCGGGTGGAAGGATAGCAGGCGGAGCGCCGGCGTCCCGCGCCGTGTGGAGTGCGGCAGCGCCAGCTGCCGCTTTCTATGCGGAGGCGCCAGCCTCCGCGGGCCAGCCGCAGCTTCCGCTGCGGCGTTGGAAAGCGGCGACTGGCGTCGCCGCACTCCGTAAACGCGCCGGCGCTCCACTACAATGCGCGCCCAAAGAGGAGCACAACCGCATGGCTGAACTTCCCGGAGTCGATCGCGAGACCCTCGAGGTCGACGTCGTCATCGTGGGCGCGGGTCCCGCCGGACTCGCCGCCGCGTACAAGCTCGCGGAGCTGATCCGCGTTCATAACGAATCCGACACCGAGAAAAAGCTCGAAGGCATCTCCATCGCGGTGCTCGAGAAGGGCAAAGAGATCGGCGCGCACGGCATCTCCGGCGCGGTCATGGATCCGCGCGGCATTTCCGAGCTGATGCCCGACTGGCTGGACCGCGGCTGCCCGATCGAATCGCCCGTGCACGGCGATGAGTTCTGGTATCTCACCGAAACGCTGCGCGCGGTGCGCCTCTCGGGCATGGCCATGCCGCCGCCTCTCAAGAACCACGGCAACTACGTCATCTCCCTCGGCGAGCTCTGTCGCTGGCTCGGCCCGATCGTCGGCGAGATGGGCGTCGATCTGTTCGCCGAGTTCGCCGCGTCGCGCGTGCTCGTCGAGGACGGCCGCGTCGTCGGCGTCCGCACCGGCGACAAAGGCATCGACAAGTTCGGCAAGCCGAAGCCGAACTACGAGCCGGGCGTCGACATCCGCGCGAAGGTCACGATCTTCGCCGAAGGTCCGCGCGGCACGTGCGTGAAGCAGCTCACCGAGATCTTCGACCTGGGCGCGGGCAAGAACCCGCAGGTGTATTCGGTCGGCGTGAAAGAGCTCTGGCAACTGCCCGACGATCGCTATCCCGCGGGCAACGTCATTCACACACTCGGCTTCCCGCTGGACATGGACACGTTCGGCGGCGCCTTCATCTACGGCATGAAGGATCGCATCGTCGACATCGGACTCGTGGTAGGGCTCGATTACAAGAATCCGACGCTCGATCCGCACAACGAGCTGCAGCGCCTCAAGCTCCATCCGGCTGTGCAGGAGATTCTGCGCGGCGGCAAGATGATCGCGGCCGGCGCGAAGGCGATTCCCGAAGGCGGTTACTACGCGATGCCGCGCCTCTACGGCGACGGGTTCATGATCCTCGGCGACTCGGGCGGCTTCCTGAACGGCGCGCGGCTCAAGGGCATCCACCTCGCGTTCAAGTCCGGCATCCTCGCCGCCGAGACCGCGTTCGCCGCACTTCTGAACGAGGACTATTCGTCCGAACAACTCAAGCAGTACGACGAAGTGTTCGAGGTGTCATGGGCGAAGGAAGAGCTGTGGCAGCAGCGCAACTTCCACCAGGGCTTTCACAACGGACAGCTCGCCGGCATGATCAACGCCGGTCTCGGCATCGTCACACGCGGCCGCGGCTTCGGCGTGGCGGACCGCCTCGAAGGTGAGGCCGGCCACGCGCGGATGGAGCGCATCAAGCGTTACTTCGGCTCCGACGATCCGCATCCGCCGGCGAAGGTGAAGTACGACGGCACCTACACCTTCGACAAGGTCACCAACGTCTACAACGGTGGCGTGATCCATGAAGAGAACCAGCCGGCGCATCTGCTGATCAAGGACACCGAGGTTTGCATCACGCGGTGCACCGAGGAGTATGGGAATCCGTGCTTCCACTTCTGTCCCGCGCAGGTGTACGAGCCGCAGCCGACCGCGGATGGAAGAGGACGGGTGCCATTCCTCAATTTCACGAACTGCTTCCACTGCAAGACGTGCGACATCATGGACCCGTACCAGGTGATCACGTGGGTGCCGCCGGAGGGCGGCGGCGGCCCGGACTACAAGAAGTTGTAGGGCCACGATGGGGACGCTCACGCTTTGGTAGCCCTCGCCCCGCTTGCGGGGAGAGGGTGGCCAACGTCCGGGTGAGGGGCCGGCGGCCATGAAGACCGCGCTCGCGAGCGGCGTCGTCGCGGAATGACCGTGGCGCTCGTGCTCACCGCCGCGTGGGACCGGCGCTGCCGTCGATCGCGTTGTGCCTCGCGCGCGCCGCGTATTTCGTCTTCATGCCGCTCGGCGGGGCGCCCGTCGACATTGTGCGCATGGTGTTGTTGATGAACCCTTTCATCCAGGGACGCAGGCTGGAGCTACGATGCGTGGGTCGGTCTGCTGTTCCCCGGAGTTTGTTCCGGCGTATGAAGGCGTTCCGCGGCGAAGGCGCCCCGGCCGGTCACGGATGGATGACGATTCGTTGAACAGCTCGAAACGAGTCTCGCAGGCCCCCTCTTTCGAGGCCCCTGCACGCTTCGCACGGCCTATTCTCGGGCCGCTCGCGCCAATTGATTCAACCATGCCGGGAGGAGAGCCGGACGTGTCGCCGTTGCACCGGTTGGGATGGGCGGTCTTCTCGTTGAGCCTCATCCTGTGCGTCGAAGCGCATGCACTGGATCCCGCGGTTCCGTTGACACAGTACGTCCAGCGTTCATGGGACGTCGAAGACGGTCTTCCCCAGGATGCGGTGCAGGCGATCGCGCAGACGCGCGACGGATACCTCTGGCTCGGCACGCAGGAAGGACTGGTCCGCTTCGACGGTGTCCGCTTCGAGGTCTTCAACTCCAGCAACGTCGCTGCGTTCCGAGGAAACAACGTCCTGAGTCTGTATCGCGATCGCGCGAATACCTTGTGGATCGGAACGAATGGTGGCCTCCTTTCCTATCGGGACGATCGATTTGCGCTGATCCATGAACGCTCGGAGTTGACCGTCTTCGCGATCGTCGGCGGCGAAGGCAGCGACATCTGGTTCGGTTCAGGAACAGCAGGACTGTTTCGATACGCGCAAGGCCGTGTCGTGCACCAGACGGGCGCGCCTGGCGCCATCTATGCGTTGGCGATGCACCGGGGAACTCTCTGGATCGGCGCGCGGGATGGGCTCTATCGGCGCGCAGGCAGCACAACCACGAAAATCGAGGGAGTCGAAGGCAAGATCTACACTGTCGTGAGCACGTCCGGGGGAGAGATCTGGTTCGCAGGCTCGTGGGGGCCTCGGCGTTATTCGGGTTCACGTGTCGAACGTCCGATCGAACAGCTGATCAACGAAGAGACGTGGCGCCTGTTCATCGACCGGCACGGCACGCTCTGGGTCGGGACCAGGAACGGATTGTGGCGTTGGACCAATGGCCGGTTGTCGCGAATCGGCGCGAAGGATGGGCTCTCTCACGACTTCGTCGAATCGATTTTCGAAGACGCCGAGGGCACACTGTGGGCTGGAACGCACCTGGCCGGCGTCAACCAACTGCTCGAAGGATCCTTCCAGTCGTACGCCCGGCGCGAAGGCTTGTCGTCCGATGTCACCTGGACCGTCGCCGAAGGCGATGACGGATCGATCTGGGCGGGCACGGAACGGGGAGGCGTAAACCGCTTCTACCAAGGAACGTGGACGCATGTCGCGGCGTCCACGCCTTTGCGCGACGCCTTCGTCACTTCTGTCGCACCCGAAACGGCGGAGCGGGCGTGGATTGGTACTTACGGCGGCGGACTCTATCGACTCGAAGGCGGGAAGCCGGTCCGTGTCTATACCCAGGCCGACGGTCTGCCGAGCGACTGCATCATGGGTCTTCTTCGCGCACGCGACGGTTCGTTGTGGATCAGTACCCTGGAAGGTCTGGTTCATCTGAAGGACGGCCGGCTGCGTGTGTACGGTCTCGAGGATGGGTTGCCGTCGAAATTCATGAGCAACATGTTCGAGGATCGGCAGGGTCGCCTTTGGGTCGCTCCCCACTCCGGTGGCGGACCGCGCGTGTTCGACGGTGAGCGCTTTACGGATCGCAGCGATGGACGACAACTTCCGCGGGCCGTCACGATCACGATCTCGCAGGATCGCCGCGGCGAGATCTGGTTCGGCACGCGAACCGGCGTGCACCGGTTCGACGGCACCGGCACATTTCGCTACACCGCTGAGCAAGGAATGCCTGACGGCGCCGTCAGTCAACTCTTCGAAGACGACCGCGGCTTTTTCTGGATCGCCACTGCGAAGGGTGTCGCCCGCGTAGCGCGCGAGGAGCTCGACACCGTTTTTCGGCAAGGGACTTCCACAGTGCATCCTGTCGTGTATGGCGTGAGCGACGGCATGCCCTCCGTGGAGTGCTCTTTCGGCGTGTCTCCCTCGGGTTGGTACGCCTCGGACGGCCGCATCTGGCTGTCCACCGCGCGAGGCCTGGCCGTTCTCGACCCGCGCCGGCAAGCTCCGGTATTGCGCACACCGCCGCTCGTCGAGCGGGTGCGCGTCAACGCCACGACCGTAGCGCTCGAGGGTCCGGTCGTGATGAAGACCGATCGTGACCGCATCGAGTTCCGCTATACGGCCCCCACAACGGTCGTCGCCAAACATGTTCGCTTCCGTTACCGCCTCGACGGCTACGACCACGGATGGATCAACGCGGGCGAATCCCGCGTGGCCGAGTACACCAGTCTTCCGCCAGGCCACTACAAATTCCGCGTCGAAGCGGCGGATGGGCACGAGCGCCGTTGGCTGGCTGCTTCGGTGGTGGACGTGCGGCGGCTGCCAGCCATCTATCAGACGCACTGGTTCCGAGCCGTGGCTGCGGCCCTTCTACTATCCCTGGCCTGGTTCGCCCATCACAGGCGTTTGCACCAGGTGCGCATGCGGCTCGAGGCCGTTCAGGACGAGCGCAAACGGATCTCGCTCGAGATGCACGACACCCTGGCGCAGGGATTGACCGGCGCGATGCTGCACGTCCAGAGTGCCTTGGACGCCGCCGACGATCGTGAGGCAACGAGCGAGCATCTGCAGAACGTCAAGGGATTGCTGATGACGACGCTGGCCGAGGTGCGAAACGGGTTGCAAAACGTCCGTTCCGAACGACTGGAAGCCGATGATCTGGCCCAGGCGTTGACCGACGTCCTGCATACGATGACTCAGGGTTTGCACATTCGCGGCGAGGTCGAGGTGGTGGGCAAACGGCGCCGCCTGAGCGATCCCGTCATCGAGCATCACCTTCTTCGGATCGGCCAGGAAGCGATCACGAATGCGCTGCGCCACTCGAACGCGCGGAACGTGCTGTTGAGGATCGATTTTCAGCCGAAGAAGGTGAGCCTGATGGTTCGCGACGACGGAAAGGGATCGGGCGAGTTCAACGTGGAGCAAGTGGGCTCGTCGAGTTACGGGTTGCGCGGCATGCGCGAGCGCGCGGAGCGCATCGGGGCGAAGCTGACCGCGAACAGCCGCCGCAGCGGCTTCGAGATCATCGTGGAGGTGCGTGCGTGAGCGTGATGCAGCAAACGAAGCGAATCCGTCTCCTCCTGGTCGACGATCATTTCATCGTCCGGCACGGACTTCGTTCGTATTTCGCAAACCATCGCGACATCGAGGTCATTGGCGAAGCCGAGGATCTGGAGGGTGCGGTCGCGATCTGCCGCGAGAAGAGTCCCGACGTGGCGGTGGTCGATCTCCGGCTGCGCTCCTACTCGGGCGTCGATGTCGTTCACGCCCTGGCGGAGGCATCTTGCTGCTGTCGCTGCGTCATGCTCACCAGCTACGGGAGCGAAGAAGACGTACACAACTCCATTTCCGCGGGAGCGAGAGGGTACGTCTTCAAGCACGCCGACCCGTCGGAGATCATCAGCGCGGTCCGCGCGGTTCACGCCGGACGCCGGTACCTTTCAGCGGAGGCATCGGCCGCACTCGTCAACTACACGCGGAGCTCCTCGCTGCTCACGGAGAGGGAACGCGACGTTCTGCGATTGCTGATTCCGGGAACGCGAAACAAGGTCATTGCCGGAATTCTGGGGATCGGCGAACAGACCGTGAAAGGTCACGTGAAGAAGATTCTGATGAAGCTCGGGGTGCAGGATCGGACCGAGGCCGCGACGCAGGCGATCCAACGCGGCCTCATTCGACCGGACTGATCACCACTCGCTATAGCGCGTCTTGCCGTCGAGCGACAGCGCCGTCGACGTGGAGTGCACTTCGAAAACGTGTTGCCGTCGCTCGTCAACGTGTCCGGGCTGTCGCTCTCGGACACAGTGCGCCACTCCGCCCGCCCGGTCATCGGATCGATCAGGTCGCGCTGACGAAGAAAGCGGACGCGCGTTCCTGCGGGCATGAGCTCCACGCCTTCGACGAGCTCATCGAGCGATCGCGGGTAACTCTCCTGACCGATGTGCGGAGGATTCTTGATCATTCCCATCGTCCGCAGGTCGTAATGCTGGTCGATGGCGTCCGTAATTTTTCGCAGCGCCGCCCTGAGCTCGATTTCCTTCTGGCGCCGAACTCCGACTCTCGCCACGGGCAGAGCGAGCGCCGCAAGGATGCCGATGATGGTCACCACGGTGATCAGCTCGGCGACGGTGAAGCCCGCGGTTGTTTTCTTGCTGGTCATGGTGATCCAGGGACGAACGGCTCCCTCTTTCAGTCGTCGAAGCGCGTGGCGTTTTGACGGTGCGAGCGGAATCGCTGTTCGAGGTGTGAGGTACAGAGAGAACAACGTCCGCTGGCCGGAACCAGCGGACGTTGAGAGCGTGAGACCTGTTCGACGGGGCCGTTCAACCTGATCACCGTACGATGAAGGGGTAGAAACCTCTTCCTTGCTCCCGGGTCATCGTTCGCGTCACGTCACCGCTGTGTCCGAGATGGCCATGATTATCGTGGCCACCCAGCTGCCTGGCGTTTCCGAAGGGGTCGACGGAAAACCCAGAGTAATTGTTGTTGAATCCGAATAGAGCCGCCTTATCGTAAAGCGCCTGATTGTTGCCTCTATGGAACCACGAATCGGTCATTACGCCCTGCCGGGCGTTGCCGTCTGCGTCAAGGTACCGGTAGTCGATATCGAGGCCGCTCCGCTTGCCGAAGTGTCCGTGACCACCATGATGATCCATCCCCGTTTGCCATGGATCGCTTCCGTTCGACGATGACATGTCACCGAAGGAGAGATAGTTCGCGTTCAAGAAGTGAATGACCCCAAACAGAGCGGCAGCAGTGGCCGGCTTCAGATAGTGGTCACCAGACCCGACCGTCTCTACGACTACTCGGCCGTTTTTTAGCGTGATCTTGGACTCACCGCCGCGCTCGGATGTTTGGTGGCGACCGAATCCATTACCAGTGGCAGGAAACAGCGTGAGACCGTCCTCATTTCTCTCGATCTGTGCGGCGAGCGTATAACCGCCGCTCAAATTTTCGTCTTCGGTCTCGACGTAAAAGCGGTCGAAAGTGTCATCTGTGAGTACTCTGTAGATCGATCCGTCTCTATTGATGAAATAGTCGTCCACTGCCAATCCAGTCGGATCGGTGAACGTCAACGGATTGTTTCGGACGTAGGCATAGCGGTTCGGGCCGTCCAGCAACAGCGGGTCTGCCGACAACCAGCGTCCCGTTGTCGGGTGATAGAGACGGGCTCCGTAGTCGTAGAAGCCGGCCGCATCTTTTTCCTTGAAGTTGAATTGCAGCTTGGGTACGAACGTACCGACCACGCCCCGGTCCTGCCCCCACGGCAGGTAGGATGCGCGCCGAATGACGTTTCCGGACTGATCGGTCATTACTGAAGAGCTGCCCAGATGGTCCGCGTGGTAGAAACGCAGTCCGCGGTTCCCCGCCTGTTCGGTTCGTTCCGCGAGCGTGCCGTAGTACTTCGTGGCGACACCGTTCTCCACGTGCATCGACGGCAGGTAGTAGGTGGTTTTCCCTTGTTCAACCTTCTTCCACAAAGCGTGACCGATGTAGGACCTCTGGATGTTTACCGCGCCCGCCGCCACCGTCACCGGCATGTTCTCGCCGTTCCACTGCAGAGTGGTCGTGGTGCCGATGGCGACAACATTGCCGTTGCCGTCGTAGCTGTACGGGATGCCGCCAGACGACGCCAGGGCATGAGGCCGGCCGCCGGCGCCGTACGTCTGCGCGAGCGCTCCTTTTTGAGTGAGATTCCCGATCTTGTCATAACTATAGCTTTCGATGGCATTGCCTGAGCTATTGTTGATGACTGTGAGCTGCCCGAGCTCGTCGTAACCATACGTCGCCGATTGATCGGGGCGCACGCCATCGCTGGTGCCGGTGACGTTGCCATTCGCGTCATAGGTATATCGGTACTCCTGGATCTTTTGCCCTGCAGCGTTGGTCGTCACCGTGCTCGCCAGGCGCAGATCTCCAGCCTCGTTGTATGTGGTCTGCGTGGTCGTGCCGTTTCCCAACACAACCTTGGTTACCTGCCCGCGGGCGTTGAGTCGCAAATCGCGCAGGACCTCATCGGTAGCGGAGCCGAGCGTGCTCTTGATCGTCACCTGCCGCCCCATGGCGTCATGTGCGTAAGTGACCTCGTCGCCGTCCGGCAAGACCTGCGCAACGGCGACGGTGCCAGGGCCTTCAGCAACAGCCGGGTTCTGCGGGTAGCCGTAGCGTGTCCTGAATACGCGACTCTGTCCGTCCTGTACGATTTGCGTGGCCGTCGTGCGGCCCCGAGGGTCGTACTGGAAATACGTTCGCGTAAGACCGTTGCCGGACGACGTCAAGCGGCCGAGCTGTTTCGTGGTCGTGTTCACTGCCTGTGCATGTACGGTGACGCTCCAAAACGAGATTGCGACAGCAATGACGGAACGACGAAGCAATCGGTTTGCATCGGATCGGTGATTGGTCACGGTGTTCTCTCCATTCCCGGCGTTACGGCCGCGCAGAAGTGATGACTCTCGATCATGCATGGGCAAGTGTTCGATGGTCGTCATAGCGGCTCCAACCGTCGGTGTTGATTCGTGAGTGGAAAAACAGACGATGCTTTGCGCAGGCGCGCCGAGAATGTACGGAGGTCTCCGGTCGAGGAGGAGGTGGGGTCGATCCACGTGGTCCGGCCGTCGGCCGACACGGTTCCGCTCAGCAGGGCCATCGGTTGCGCAGCATCGGCCGACGCATCCGCCACCACTGTCCCGGTTTCTCCATCGATTTTCAAATCCGCCACAGTCTCCTGAGCCATTGCCGCGATCGTTGCCGGGCTCAGCGCACTGTCGTGAATGCGCACCTCATCCAGCAGACCGTCGTAATAGCCGTAGGCCATCCCGCCGATGTCGGCCGGCACGGCGTATACATTCGACCGCGAGCTGGTCCCGCCGATCAGCACCGATGTGCCATTGACATAGAGCGTCGGCCTTTTGTTTTCATACACCACGGCGATGTGCGTCCAGCCGCTGATCGGTGCCGAATACACCAGCACTGCCGGCATGTGACTCGCGCTGTGTTCGTAGACACTCACTCCGTTGTTGCCGAGCGAGATGCCAATGCCTGCGTCTCCAAACGACTCGTAGCGCGGACCAATCACATATTTCTGGCCCGTGACACCGCTAGCGCCGCTGCCGCTCGCCACGTCGATCTGATGCGCGGACTCCGGCTGCGCCCAGAACGAAACCGTGAAGTCGTTACTCAGCGCAGAGACCCTGGGCGAAGGGCTGATCCTCACCGGGTTGTTGGTTGTGCTCACGAACCGCAGTCCCGAATTCATACGTCCCTTTGTCCAGTCGAGCTTACCCGCCGTACCCGTGCTTCCATTGCCAGTGGCATCAGCGGTCGTCGTACCCATGCCCTCGTCGAAGTTCCAGCTCGCGATCAGCCCCGTCTTCGCGGCGGAAAGCACCGGGATCGTGACGGCCGGTGTCAGTTCGCCGAACCACTGCACGGTGTCCTGCACGGTGCGCCACTGGAAGACGTAGTTGGCCGGCGTCGCTGGGGCCGTGACTGTGAACTGGAACGTCGTCTCCGCACCCGGCGGCACTGAGGCCGGAAGCGGGGTGCGATGCAAGCCCCATGTCGTGTTGTCCTGCGGCCCGTGCGAGCCGAGGTTGTATAGGCCGGCCGCGGTCCAGGTCGTAGTACCGCTGTTCTGCATCTTCACCGAGACGGTATAGGTGCGCCCCGCGATCATCGCAGCAGGGACGATTTGCGAAACGAAGCGCGACGCGTTCACCGCCGCTTCCGTACGGACCGTGACTCGTGGGGTGGCGCCGAACCATCCTCCTCCCACCATGTCCCGCACCATCCCCCACTGGAAGCCGTACTCGCCCGGAGTGGCTGGCGCGGTGACCGTGAACTGGATCGTGACCTGCGCTCCGGGCGGCACGGATCCAGGAAGCGGTGCGCGGTGTAAGCCCCACGTCTGGTTGTCCCGCGGCCCCTCGGAGCCGAGATTGTATTTATCAGCGGCAGTCCATGTCGTAGTACCGCTGTTCTGCATGGTCACCGAGACGGCGTACGTTCGCCCTGCCGCCATCACAGCAGGGACCGATTGTGAAACGAACAGTGCGGCGTTCACCGGTGCTTCCGTACGGACCGTGACTCGTGGGGTGGCGCCGAACCATCCTCCTCCCACCATGTCCCGCACCATCCCCCACTGGAACCCGTACTCGCCCGGAGTGGCTGGCGCGGTGACAGTGAACGGGATCGTGACCTGTGCTCCTGGCGGCACGGATCCAGGAAGCGGTGCGCGGTGTAAGCCCCACGTCTGGTTGTCCCGCGGCCCCTCGGAGCCGAGATTGTATTTATCAGCGGCGGTCCACGTCGTAGTACCGCTGTTCTGCACCGTGACCGAGACGTTGTACGTTCGCCCTGCCACCATCACAGCAGGCACCGATTGCGAAACGAACTGTGACGCATTCACAGGCGATTCCGCACGGACGGTGACTCGTGGGGTGGCGCCGAACCATCCTCCTCCCACCATGTCCTGCACCATCCCCCACTGGAACCCGTACTCGCCCGGTGTGGCTGGCGCGGTGACCGTGAACGGGATCGTGACCTGCGCTCCTGGCGGCACGGACCCAGGAAGCGGTGCGCGGTGTAAGCCCCACGTCTGGTTGTCCCGCGGCCCCTCGGAGCCGAGATTGTATTTATCAGCGGCGGTCCATGTCGTAGTACCGCTGTTCTGCACCGTGACCGAAACGTTGTACGTTCGCCCTGCCACCATCACAGCAGGGACCGATTGTGAAACGAACTGTGACGCGTTCACCGGTGAGCCCGGCCGGACAGTGACGTCGACCGGCGCCGAGGTGGTGGTGCTGCCGCGGGTATCCGTCGCGACTGCCGTCAATCGATAAGTGCCCTCCGGAACGCTGCTCCAGCTGACCGAGTACGGCGCCGTCTGGTCAACGCCCAAAGTTGCCGCACCTTGGAAGAACTCGACTTGGCGGATGCCGTCGCCGTCGGTCGCAGCAGCCTCCACGATGATCGAGGCAGGCGCATCGAAGATCGCGCTCGCAGCAGGCCGCGTCACACTGACCACTGGTCGTGCGTTGACGACGAACGTCGCGGCATTCGACGCGCCGCCAGGGGCTGGACTCACGACCATCACCGGGAACGAGCCGGCAGTGTTGACGTCACCGGCGAGTATCGCGGCGCGCAGTTGCTGCGAACTAACGAAGGTCGTGGCCCGGCTTTGACCATTGAAAGTCACTACAGAACCGGCGACGAAATTGCTGCCGTCAACAGTCAGCGTGAATGCGCCGGTCCCGGCGTCGCGCACGTTCGGAGCGATCGATGCGATCGCCGCCGCGCTCCCCGGATCGGGCGGTTTCGGTCCCTGGCCATCATAGAAATTGGTGACGTCTTCGATGCTCGGTCCGGCCGGTGGCAAATCTTTGAGGGTCAATCGATTCAGAGCGTCATAGTTGAATGTGATCGTCTGCCCCTTTGCATCAACCTGCCGCGTCAAGTTTCCGTTGTCGTCATACGCATAAGTCAAGTTGCCCAGGTTTGGGTCGGACATCGACAACGGTCGGCCGAGATCGTCGTACGTGTAACGGATGGTGTTTCCCTCTGCGTCTCCCTGGGTAAGGGTTCGGCCGGCGGCGTCGAACGTGGCTCTTTCCGTACAGAAACCGCCACAGAGCGCGGACTGCCGGTCTATTTGCTCGACCTGGCCGAGCAGGTTCGAGAATCTCTTCGTCGTCAACCCGCGTCCATCGACATTGATGGTGAGCCAGCGGCCGTCCTGGTGCGTGAAAGCAGAGGTCACTGTCACCGCGCCAGGGGAGGTGACTTTTGTCGGGCGGCTCAAAGCGTCATATACGATCTCGGTGGCGACCGAGCCGCAATGCGGCGTGATGCTGCTGCTGGACGCGGCGAAGCAGGGCACGAGGCTCTTGACTGCTCGGCCAAGACCGTCGTAGACCGTAGTCGAGACCACCTCTGCGAAACCAGACCTGGCCGGATCAGCTTCGGATCTCGTCTGTACGGTCCGCCCGAGGCCGTCCATGAAACTCTTGACGTAATAGCCGTCCGGCGAACCATCTCTGTCATGGATCACCGTACGCTGCCGGCCGAGGATGCCGAAATCGAGGTACTCCCTCCATCCTGCGGCCCTTGCGTCACCCGGCTTCGTGCCTGCGCCTGTCGGAGCGTCCGGCGCGCGCGTGAACGCCTGGGCACCTGACTGTGGCAAGGCCGTGAGCTGGTCTCCCGGACCTGCCGTTTCCACGAACCGTCCTAAATGGTCATACTGTGAAAAACTACTTTCACCATTGGCGTCAGTCGTCTTCAGCGTCAACCCGGAACTGCAGTCAACCGTGATGCTCGCCACATGGCCGAGCGCATTCGTGGTGGTCGTCGTCCATCGTGGCGTGCTCGAACTGCACAATGAGAAATCCTGCAGCGACGTCATTGTGCGTCTCATTGCATCGGTACTCGACTGCACGTCGCCCGTATCGAAATACCGGATTTCGCTGGAAATGAATTTTCCGGCGCTCACCCTCTGCGTGGTTCTGGTGGCGTTCCCGCGCGGCGTGCCGGCGGCTCGCCCGAGATTTGGGTCGAGAGACGAACTTGGCCGACCGCTCGGTACCACGGCGAATTGATCGAACGCGATCGACGTTTCCGCCAAAGCGGTCGTGGAAAATGCCGTGCCCGTGGAGTTGGGTCCGTAAATGCGGTTTGCCGCGGCCAGTCCAAGAAGATTCGGGCCGTCAATCGCCGGACCGTGATAATTGACGTACGCGTTGTCCGTACGGACGAGCGGACGCCCACCCGGCGGGGTACAGCCGCGCGCGACGACCAATCCACCGAACAGACACGTCGAGACAGCCGATTCCGTGTCACGCAACTCCTGCGCGGTCGGATTTGGATCGATATCCACTGCGTTGCCATAGACGAAATTTGAGGTCGTGTACAAACCGTCCTTGAAGGAGATCGCCTTCGACGGACGGACGTTCGCCGGGATTGCGCCGGGCAGAGTGACCGCCTTGACCAGATCGAAGTCGTAATAGAGCTCGCCGGTCTGTTTATCGCCGGAGTATTGCGCGCTGAGCAACGTTGGGCCGGACCAACGCTCTTGCCCGATGCTCCATCCGTGGATGAGCACCGGCACGGACGGCGGCAACGTGAATACGTCATCTTCATGGTCCGTCGGGAAAGGAATCGCACGAGAGACGGTACCGTTTCGCACGACTGATCCGTCGGGCAGCGTGTTCTCTCTCCAGACCTGCGCGCAACCATCCGGCCCGCGCGTAGCCGCTCCGACGATGTCGTATTCGCATTGCGGATACAGCTGCGGATTCAGCCTTTCCACCACGATGTTGGTTTTCGTCTCGTAAACAGCGCCGCCCACGCCGTCCGGCAGGACTCGCTCGCGGACCAGGCCACGAGCGTGCATGCGCAGAGTTTCCTCCGACCACATGACGCCGCAATCGGTCGAATCGATGAGTGTGTCCGATTCCGTAGACGCCGCTCGTGCGTACGCCAGGTTGGCCGCATCGCCGTACTGGAACTCGCGAATGGCGCCGCCAGGCTCCGTGACTCGCGTCAGATTCCCCCAGGGGCCATACTCGAACGTGTAGCGACGCCCGTCAGGGATCGTGACGGAGTCCACCAATTGAACGAAGCTCGTGCCGCAGGCTTGAACGGCTCCCTCTCTCGTGCGGCAGGTCACATCGGGCCAGATCGATGCAAAAGAAACCTGGAGCGGCGCGCGCCACTGGATCGTGTACCGGTGACGCGGTGCAGCGCCAACAGACGGCAGGTCGACGCTGATCAGGCGTCGGAAGCCGCGGTCGTCCGTCGGTTCGAACGTGAGAATGGTCTCACGTCCCTGCGGATCGATCATGGTCTCGGTTGTGCTGGTGAAACGATAGGTGGTGATGTTGCCATTACGGTCCTTGGCACGCAGGTCGTTCGTGAGGTCTGTTGAGGCGCACGTCGGCCTGAAAGGTTTGGCGACCTCGGGCGAGAACGCGCTCACATCGCGTTGGCTTTCGGCCATGTGAAACTCTTCCGTCGACCCGTCTGCCCACCGAATCACCGGGCGGCATTTGTTCGATGTGTCGAGTGCGGCGTTTCCTTCCGAAGACCAGAAATGGTCCGGCTCCGGGGCAGGGATCGGTTGTCGCGTCTGACAACTGTCCGCAGTCCACGTCGAAGTCCCCGGTACTTCCTGCGGACGCTGGAAGAAAGCGAGGATCCTCCCGTCAGGACCGTGATACTCGTAGCGGTAGACATACCGGGCCACGTGCCGGCTGCAGCTGTCGGGTTTGGGCTCGCGATATGTCTCGACTGCCGTCCGCGTCAGGCGACCTTTCAGCCACTGGTTCTTGTAGGAGTCGAGGTACGAACCATTGAACGTGGGATCCGCCACCACTTCGGTGGCCCACCCGGAAAACGCAGAAACCGTGTTGAACTTGTTGCACTTGGTGACGATGTCGCCGATTTCTATTTCGCGATTGATGGTCTGCTCATATCGCGTACCCTCGATCATTCGCACGGACGCACCTTGAAAGGTCAAGGCAGCCGGGCCCATCGTGACGCTGTACGGCGCCTGGTTCGCGAGGCGGTATTGAGCGGTCTGGTGTTGCGGCCGCAGCCCCCGCATTTGCGCGGCCTCTTGAATCTTGCGGAGATCATCTCTCACCAACTTGATGTGCAGTCTGGGCATGTCGGCGGTCCTGTAATGGACGCCGTTGCCAAAACCGCTCGCGATGAACCAGCTTTCATTGTCGAGAACCCATAACGCGTGTTGTTGGGCTTGCGCGAGGCCACTGGCGGTGGTCAGATCGAACCAATCCCTCAGGTAGTTCCACCGGGCGGGTTGCGCCTCCGCCCAGGGCGAGGTCGCGAACAGAGCGACAAAGAGAGTCGCGAGCAGCATCCGGTAAATTCGCGTCCGGCCGCCGCCGGTTTGCCTTAACGCCGCTCCTTTCGTGATCCGCCTTGTTTCACTCGCTTGAACCGCGCATTTTTCTTTCATGCTTTCCCTCGTCTACCGGACATTCATCGAAACGGCGCGCAACGGATGCGGGCATTGCGCATGACTGGCAAAACTCATCGCTTGTCGATTGGGAACAGAATTAAACGCGGTACCGCCGTTGCGGTGCGCCTCTTTGGAGGGGTGGGACAAAAAAATATGTTTGCAGTTGGAAGAAGCGCGCCGGAAGTAACCCATCCGGAATACGCCTGAAGCCAGTTGAACGAGCGGTCGCAGAAAGGTGCGAGATCCTGCCGTTCGGTCTGAACTGAGGACTGCCTGCTACTCGACGTCACGCCGCGAAGTTGAGCCCCGCGCCGGGGCTCTGGCGTCATGAGCGCAGCGTCCGCCGCACGCGATGGCGTTGATCGAGAACGGCTCGTTCGACGCGGTCGTGAGCGACATCGCCATGCCGGTCGAGGACGGACTCACTCTCGTGCGCCACATCCGCGAGCAGTCGAAGGACCGGGGATCGCGGTCTCGGCCATCGGCACCGGCGAGGACGACTATCGCCGCGTGATGGACGCCCAGCTTCAGCGACTTCGTGCGCAAGCCGGTCGATCCGGGTCAGCTCGCGCTGAGGGTTCGATTAGTACCTCGGTTCCTCGGAGTACCTCGGAGTACCTCGGAGTGCCTCGGAGTTCCTCGGAGGAGTTCAACCACGAACTGCCGAGCCCCTCCGAGGAACCCGAGGTACTCCGAGGAACTCCGAGGTACTCCGAGGTACTCCGACCGGAGAATGCGCCCCATGGCCACCCTGTTGCACCGGAGAACGAACGCGCACTGTCGCACGTAGAACAAAAGTATGTCGACGCAACCCGTACCGGTCCCGCGCTCTCTCGACCGCATTTCGGCGCTGCAGCAGAACGTAGAACGTGTCATCCGCGGCAAGTCGGAGGTGATCCAGTTCTGCATCGCCGCGTTGCTCGCGAAGGGACACATCCTCCTCGAGGACGTTCCCGGCGTCGGCAAGACCACGCTCGCACATGCGCTGGCGCGCTCGCTGTCGCTCGGCTTTCAGCGCATCCAGTTCACGAGCGATCTGCTCCCCTCCGACATCGTCGGCGTCACCATCTACAACCAGGACCTGCAGGAGTTCGAGTTCGTCTCCGGCCCGGTCTTCACCAACGTTCTGCTCGCCGACGAGATCAATCGCGCCACACCGAAATCGCAATCCGCACTGCTCGAGGCGATGAGCGAAGGCATCATTACCATCGAGAAGCGGCGCATGCCGCTGCCCGATCCGTTCCTGGTCATCGCCACGCAGAATCCGATCGAGCACGTCGGCACGTATCCGCTGCCGGAATCGCAGCTCGACCGCTTCCTCATGAAGCTCACCATCGGCTATCCGAGCGCGAATGACGAGAAGCAACTCCTCCGCTCCGGCGGCGGACAGGACGCGCTCGAACATCTCGAGGCTGTGCTCGACGGCGATGAAGTGCGCGAGCTGCAGGCGCGCGTCGGCGACGTGCACGTCAGCGAGGCGCTGGTCGAGTACCTGATGCTGATCGTGCAGATCACGCGCACGCATGGCGACGTCGCCCTCGGCGTCTCGACCCGCGGCGCGCTCACGTACTTCAAGGCCTGCCAGGCGCTGGCGATGGTCGGCGGACGCGACTTCGTGATCCCCGAGGATGTGAAGCGCCTGGCGGTGCCGGTGTTGTCGCATCGCATCGTGATGAAGGACCGGCGCATGAGCCGCGGCGATGTATCGCCAGAAGCGCGGTTCCTCCAGAAGCTGCTCAGCGAGATCGCAGTCCCCCGGTAAGACGAACCGTGACCAACGACTGGGAGTTCAACGGCGTCGTTCGGCTGACGCGAGTCGGCACGGCGTACATCCTCGCCACGATGGTCCTCGCGGTCGCGGCGATCAACACCGGCAACAACGCGATTTACATCGCCGTCACGCTGATGCTCGGTTGCCTGTTGCTCTCCGGCCTCGCGTCGAAGGGCGGCCTGAAACATCTGACCATCGAGATCGCGGGCATCGAGGAAGCGTGGGCCGGACGTCCTGCGCAAGGCACGTTGCGCATCCGTAACGACTCGCGTCTCTGGAACGTGCGCGATGTCGTCCTCACCTCCGAAGCGCTCGCCGAACCTGTGCTGGTCCCGCTCGTGCCATCTGGAGCGACGGGCTCTCAGCCCGTCGGCCGTTGGTGGCTTCGACGGGCTAAGAGCCCGCCGCTCCAGGTCGCAGCCACATTTCTCTTTCCGCGCCGCGGTCTCGCGCATGTGAGCGCGATCGATTCGTACACGCGTTACCCGTTCGGATTCGTGCTGAAGAAGCGGCGCCTGCGCGTCAGCAGCGAAGTGGTCGTCTATCCGCGCATCAACGCCGACGACGCGGCGCGCGATCGTTTCCGCGCGACGTTCGGCGACGAAGTCGCGGCCGCGCGCCCGGGACAAGGAACCGAGATCCACGCGTTCCGCGAATACGCGCGCGGCGACTCGCTCCGTCAGGTGCACTGGAAAAAATCCGCGAGCCTCGGCCGCTGGATCATGAAGCAGCACGAGGCCGATGCGTCACAGTCGCTGCATGTCGTGCTCGATCCATACAAACCGCGCAGGACACCGACAGACGACTTTGAGGAGATGATCGCCGCCGCGGCGACGCTCGTGTACTACGCCGTCCGCGATGGGATGGACGTGACGCTGTCGATGCCGCGCGTGACGCTGCGCGCGCGGCAGGACGAAAGCGCGGCGCCGCTCTTCCGCGCGCTGGCGCTGGTGGAAGCGGAGCACGAGCCGGTGCATCAACTCGTCGATCGCACCGCGGTCGTGTTTTCGCTGGCAGGAGGACGTCATGACGCCAAGAGCGCGTGAGATCGAGACGCTCCTGCTGACGATGTTCGCGGCGGTGCCGCTCTACTTCACCGCCGCGATCGCGAAGCTGCCCATCGTTGTATTTCATATCGCCATGGCCGCGATCGTCGTGCGCGTGGCGATGGGGAAGAGTCCGGAATTGCTGCCCGCGCGGCTGATGCGCTGGCTGGCGGTCGCGTACGTGCCGCTCTATTTCGTCGACTGGCGTTTGACGTCCGGCACGGCCATCGCGGCGTCGACGCACCTCGTGCTCTTCATCGCGGTCTATCAGCCGATCGAGGCGATGCAGCGCAAGAATCACGGCCAGCGGATGCTCACGGCCGCGCTGATCTTCGTCGCCTCCCTTGCCACCTCGACGCACATCACGGTGCTGCCGTTCGTGCTCATGTTCGCGTTCGTGATGTTCCGGCAGCTCATGTACGCGAGCCATCTCGAGACCGTGCGCTCCGTCGATCGCGAGTACGCGGAAGCGCCGTCGGGTCGCGCGGCCGGGTTCTATCTCGCGGGCTCGATGCTCATCGGCGCGCTGCTGTTTCCGCTGCTGCCGCGCGTGCGCAGTCCGTTCATGTCGGGCTTCGCCGGCTCGTTGGCTGGCAGCAGCACGTCGTTGACCGAGTCGATCGATTTCAGCGAAGCGCGCCGCGCATCGAACGATGCGACGGTCGTCGCGCGCGTCTGGATGAATCCCGCAACCGAAGTGATGTTCACGCCGGTCCGCTTGCGCGCGATGGTCTACGACCGCGTCGATCGCGGCGCGTGGCGGCAGACACGGCGCGGGCTGCGCGAGGTGCCGGCGCGCAACGGAATGCAGACGCTCGGCCAGCCTTCCGGCGCGACAGGCGAGATGTTGGTGCAGCACAAGCCGCAGCGCGGAAAGTTGTTCATGCCCGTCGGAGCGTACGCAATGACCGGCTTGCCCGCGCGCCTGTACGAAGGTCCGACGCGCGATACGTACATGACGTATTACGACCAGTCGATGAATCTGCGCGTGCGGGTTTCCGAGGATACGGAGCCGTTGCGGCTCACGCGCGTGGCGCCGGCGAATTATCCGGTCACGCCACAGGTCCAGGCACTCGCGCGCAGCATCGTCGGCGCCGAGACGCGGCCGGGGCGGCAGGCGGCGCTCATCGAGCGCTACATGACCACGAACTTCCGCTACGTGCAGAACGCCGGCGATCCCGGCGCGCCGATTCCGATCGAGGACTTTCTGCTGCGCACGCGCGCCGGTCAGTGCGAGTATTTCGCGGCGGGCATGGTCGTTCTCATGACGTCGCTCGATGTGCCGGCGCGCATCGCGGGCGGCTTTTACGGCGGGCGGCGCAATCCGCTCACGGGCTATTACGCGCTCCGTCGCGAGGACGCGCATGCGTGGACCGAGGTGTGGGATGGGTCGCGTTGGGTGACGTTCGATGCGACGCCTCCCGCGCTGCGCCCGGGATCGGGCGCGGTGAATCCAATCCGTGAGTACGCTGTCGCGCTGGCCGACTCGATGACCTTCGCCTGGGACCGTTACGTCCTCACCTACGGCCTCGGCGATCAGGCCGCGCTCGTCGAGACCGCGATCGAAAGCGTGCGCAACACGATGCGCTCGATGCGCGCGCGGTTTCATGCGACGAAGGACGCGCTCCTCTCCCCCGGCTTCCTGCGGATCGTGGCGCTGTTCGTGACCATCGTGCTGGGCATCGCGCTGCTGAAACGGCGCCGCACGCCGCTGTTCCAGTTGCTGTCATCGCACCTCGCGCGATACGGCATCGAAGTCGGGCCGGCCATGACGATGGAGGATGCGCTCCGCCAGTTGCGCGCGCAGCATCCGGACGCCGCGCGTGCGCTCGAGCCGCTGATCGGGATGTATGAAGAGGAAAGGTTTTCGACGCACGCGGATCGATCGCGCGTCGCGAAGATTCGTCGCAAGCTCGCCGAGTTGCGTACGTAGCCCGTCGCTCCAGAAGGACTCACTTCGTCGTCGGCAATCTTCTCGGCGCGCGCATGAGCGCGGCCATCTCGCGCACCGCCGCGTCCAGTCCCACCAGCGCCGCGCGCGAAATGATCGAGTGGCCGATGTTCAACTCCTCGATCTCCGGGATCGTCGCGATCGCGTCGATGTTCCGGTACGTGAGTCCGTGGCCCGCCAGCACGACCAGGCCGAGCTTCTTCGCCGCGCGTGCGGCATTCGAGATCTTCTCGAGCTCCGCCGGCCAGTGGCCGCCTTTCCACGCGCCGGCGAATTTGCCCGTGTTGATCTCGATCTTCGGCGCGCGCAGTTTGTGGCACTGGCGGATCTGTTCGATGTCGGGATCGACGAAGATCGAAACGTCGATGCGCGCGTCGAGGAGTTGCGCGACCACCTTCTCGACGTTCCCCGCGTGCAGCACCACATCCAGCCCGCCCTCGGTCGTGACCTCGTCTTTGCGCTCCGGCACGAGCGTCACCTGATGCGGCTTGATCGTCTGCGCGATGCGCACCATCTCGCTCGTCCCGGCCATCTCCACGTTGAGGTGCGTGGTGACGGTCTTGCGCAGCAGTTCGACATCGCGATCCTGAATGTGCCGCCGGTCGCCGCGCAGATGCACCGTGATGCCCTGCGCGCCCGCGAGCTCGCAGATGACCGCGGCGGCGACCGGATCCGGCTCATCGGTCTTGCGCGCTTCGCGGATCGTGGCGATGTGATCGATGTTGACGGCTAAACGCATGGCGTTAGTCTAAGGGGCGCGTGAGAAAAAAAGTCATCGCCATTGCGGTGGTCGTGTTCGTGGTCGGCAGCGGCGCCTTTGTCACCTTCGGTCGAGGACTCTGGTATCCGCTGCTGCTGCGCATCAGCGGTCCGCGCAGCGTTGCAGACGTCGTCGCGCGTTATGGGCCCGCCGCGCGCGAGCGTCTCGGTCCGCACTTCGAGCGCGCCCGAGTCGCGTATCCGCCGAAGCAGATCGCGCTGCTTGTCTTCAAACGCGAGAACCGCCTGTCGCTGTGGGCGCGTTCTTCGATGAATGCCCCGTGGCGCTTCATCCGCCACTACCCGGTGCTCGCCGCGAGCGGCCACGCCGGACCGAAACTGCGCGAGGGCGATTACCAGGTGCCGGAAGGCGTGTATCGGATCGAACATCTCAATCCGAACAGCAGCTATCACCTGTCGATGAAGGTCAGCTACCCGAACGAGTTCGACCGGCGGATGGCCGCACGCGACCAGCGCACGCGGCTCGGCGGCGACATCTTCATTCACGGCAAGAACGTGTCGATCGGCTGCGTCGCGCTGGGCGATCGCGCGATCGAAGAGGTGTTCACGCTCGTCGCGCAGACAGGTCACTCGCGCGTGAAGGTGATCATCGCGCCGAACGACCTCCGCTCCGCCGGCGCCGTGATTCATGAGGACGCGCCGCGCTGGGTTGGACAGCTCTATCGAATCGTCGCCGCCGCGCTGGTCGATTTCCCCCTGTGGATGGAGTCGAACACGGCCATCGACGTGCGCGGAATGCCGAAGAGGCCAAAAGCTTTCAAGTAGCGCGCAATGCTCTATCGGTTCGAAAACGTCGAGAAATCCTACGGTCCGCACGACGTCCTGAAAGGCGTCACCTGGCAGCACAATCCGGGCGAGCACGTCGGGCTGGTCGGCCGCAACGGCGCCGGCAAGACCACCATCTTCCGCCTGCTGCTGAAGCAGGAAGAGGCCGATCGCGGTCAGATCATCCGCTCGAACGGCATGACCATCGGTCACGTCGGGCAGCATCTCGACGCGGAGCCGGGGATGTCGCTGTTCGATTTCGTCGAGACGGCGTTCGCCGAGGTGTTGCGGATCGAGCGGAAGATGCGGGCGATCGAGCACGAGCTCGCGGACACGACGAAGAGTGAAGCCGAGCACGAACGGCTGCTCCACAAATACGCGGAGCTGCAGCACGACTACGAGCATGCCGACGGCTACACGCTCCACGCCGAAGTCGAGCGCGTCCTCGGCGGCGTCGGCTTCACCGACAAGAACGAGTGGGATCGTCCCATTCACGAGTTCAGCGGCGGCCAGCAGAACCGGGCCATGCTCGCCCGCGTGCTGCTCACGAAGGTCGACCTGCTGTTGCTCGATGAGCCGACCAACCATCTCGACCTCAAAGGCATCGAGTTCCTCGAGGAGTTCCTGCAGGACTTCAAGGGCAGCTACCTGCTGATCTCGCACGACCGCACGTTTCTCAATCGCACGGTTTCGAAGATCGTGGAGCTCGCGCACGGCAGGCTCGTCGAGTACGCCGGCAACTACGAGAAATTCCTCCAGCTCCGCGCCGAGCGCATGGAGAAGATGGCCAAGGATTACGAGCGGCAACAGGAGCTCATCTCCGAGACGCAGGACTTCATCCGCCGCAACATCGCGGGACAGAAAACGAAGCAGGCCAAGTCGCGGCGCAAGATGCTCGACAAGCTCGACGAAGTGGAGCGGCCGGAGACCGATGAGACGCTCGCCAAGTTCAATCTCGATGGCGGCGCGCGCTCCGGCGCGATCGCGCTGACGGCGGATCGTTTGAGCGCCGGTTATCCGTCGCTCGAGAGACCGAAGATAGTGGTCGAGAACTTCTCGCTGCAGATCCGCCGCGGCGAGCGTTTCGCGATCATGGGACCGAATGGCTCGGGTAAATCGACGTTGCTCAAGACATTCGCCGGGCGGATTCCGCCGCTGGCCGGCGCGGTCTCGTACGGCCACAACGTGCAGGTCGGCTACTACGATCAGACCCTCGGCGATCTGAAACCGGCCGGGCGCGTGATCGACGAAGTGTGGGACCTCGATCACACGCAGACCGAGGAGGAGGTGCGCTCGTATCTCGCGCGCTTCTCATTCGTCGGCGATGACGTCTTCAAGAAAACACGCGAGCTGTCAGGCGGTGAAAAAGGACGGCTGGCGCTGGCGAAAATCATGTACGTCGGCGGTAACGTGATGCTGCTCGACGAGCCGACGAACCACCTCGACGTCTACACGCGGGAAGCGCTCGAAGAAGCGCTGGAGAACTTCACCGGCGCGCTGATCGTCGTGTCGCACGACCGCTACTTCATCGATCGCGTCGCGGAGAACATCATCGTCGTCGAAGACGGCAGCGCGGACGTTTACGCGGGCAACTACAGTGAGCTCGTGGCGCGTTTCAAGGAAGGCCTGGCGGTGCCGGAGAAGATTCAGATCGCGCCCGCGCAGCCGGTGCTGTCGAAGAAACAGGAGCGGACCGCGGTCGCGGCGCAATCGCCCGTCGATCGAGAAGAGAAGAAGAAACGCGAGAAGCGGCTGAAGAAGATCGAGGAAGAACTTTCGCAGCTCGAGTTGCGCATCGCGTCGGCGGAAGCGGAGCGCGAGCGCAACGATCTGCTGCTCTGTTCGCAGGAAGTCTTCCGCGACGGCGACCGCGTGAAGAAGATTCAGCAGCAGAATCAGGACCTGAAGGCGATGATCGAGCTCTTGTCGGCGAAGTGGGAAGCGCTGGAAGGCGAGAAAGAGTCGCTGGCAAAATGAGCGGCGCCGCGATCATCGCCGTCGGCTCGGAGATGCTCGGGCCGATCCGCGTCGACACGAACTCGCTGAAGATCACTGCCGCGCTGGAATCGTTCGGTCTTTCGCTGGTGCGCAAGTCGGTGGTCGGCGATTCGCTCGGCGATCTCGTCGCCGAGATCCGATACGCGATCGGTCGCGCCGATGTCGTCATCATCACGGGCGGCCTCGGACCGACCGAGGATGACTTGACGCGCGAGGCGCTGGCGGAGGCGTTCGGCCTGGAGATGGAAGTCGACGAGTCGATCGTGCACGGGATCGAAGCGCGGTTTGCGGCGCGCGGCTGGACGATGCCGGAAGTGAACCGGCGGCAGGCGAACGTGTTTTGCGGACAGCAGACGCTTCTCAACGAGCGCGGCACGGCGCCTGGTTTTCATCTGTCCGTTGAAGGCAAACACGTGTGGGTGTTTCCCGGCGTGCCGCACGAGCTGGAGTGGATGGTCGCGACGTATCTGCGGCCGTGGCTCGAGCAACAGAGCGGCGGCCGCGCGCGGCATCGGCGCGTGCTGAAGATCGCCGGCCTGACCGAGTCGGGCGTTGAAGAAAAACTGGCGCCGTACTACGCGGCGCATCCGGGGGAGCTCGTGACGATCCTCGCCAGCGGCGGGCAGATCGAGATTCATCTGCACGGCGACTCGCGCGATGCGATCGGCACGTCAGAAGCCGAAATCGCGGCGCTCTTCGGCGAGCGCCTCTTCGGCTTCGACGACGACACCCTGGAAAGTGTCGTAGGCAAACTGCTGCGCGAGCGCGGACAGACCGTGGCCACCGCCGAGTCGTGCACCGGTGGCCTCCTCGGCTCGCGCATCACCGACGTCGCCGGCAGCTCCGCCTACTACCTCGGCGGCATCGTCTGTTACACCGCCGATGCGAAGATGAAGCTCGCGGGTGTGCCGCTGGAGCTCATCCGCGAACACGGCGAAGTGTCTGAACCCGTAGCCATCGCGCTCGCGAATGGAATCCGCGAGCGTTTCGGTGCAACTTGGGGCATTGGCATCACCGGCATCGCCGGACCCGGCGGCGGCACCGAGACCAAACCGGTCGGCACCGTGCACATCGCAGTCGCCGGCCCTGAAGGCCACAAACATCGGCACATCCACTGGCCCGGGCCGCGCACGGTCGTGAAGTGGATGTCGACGCAGCAGGCGCTGGACCTGCTGCGACGGAACATTCTCAAGAGTTGACTCATACACACGATGCGCACACATTGTGTGTATGAAGCGCACGAACGTAGTTCTGGATGAGAAGCTGCTGGAGGATGCGCGGAGGGTAACTGGTGAGAAGACTTACTCCGCGACGATCACCAGAGCGCTGGAAAAAGTGGTGAAGCAGCAGCGGTTTCGCGAGTTGCTCGTGGAGTGGGAGCGGGAAGCTGCGAAGGGCGGTATGTTCCACCCCGACTATCTCGCCGAGAAGAGTGCGAACAGCATGTTTGACGAGCCGAAGCAGCGTTTGTCGGCAGACGTCAAGCGCGCGTCCCGCCCGAAGAAGAAGAGAAGCGTACGCCGTGTTTCTCGTTGATTCGAGCGTTTGGATTCTTGCCGACCGGAGCCGGTTTACCCTTTCTCGGTTCCTTCCGGCGGATGAAGTCGTTGCGACATGCCCCATGATCGCGCAGGAAGTGTTGCGCGGGACGCGTGATGCCGCGCACTATCAATCGACGCGTCGTTTGTTGCTTGGGGTCGAGATGCTGGATGAATCGACGCCGTTCGAGAGGTTTGAAACCGCGGCCGAAGTGTTTCTCGCGTGTCGCGACGCGGGTATCACGCCTCGATCAAGTGTCGATTGTCTGGTCGTAGCAACGGCGCTCGCGTATGGTGTGACGCTCGTTCACGACGATCGCGATTTCGAGCACATCAAGCGGATCCTTCCGCTCAAAACCCTGCGCGTCACCCCTTCATCCGGATCACGTTCGTGATCACGTCGTTGTAGATCACCACGATCATCAGCGTCGCCAACGCCGCGAAGCCCACCTGCTGGATGCGTTCTTTCACGTGCAGCGAGAGGTCGCGGCGGGCGATGCCTTCGATCAGCAGGATCATGATGTGGCCGCCGTCGAGGACGGGGATGGGCAGCAGGTTCATCACGCCGAGCTGCAGGGAGATCAGGGCCATGAGCATGATCGTCGGCAGCCAGCCTTCTCTGACCACCATGCCGGAGATGCGCGCGATGTTGATCGGGCCGCTCAGCTCTTTGAGGCTGCCTTCGGGACGGAAGAGGCGCGCCAGCGCGGACATGGCCAGGCGTAGCATCTTCCTGTTCTCGGCGATGCTGTAGCGGATCGCGGGGACGAATCCGAGCTTGACGAGTTTGGTCTGGCGGATGATGCCGCGTGAGATCGCGAGGTCTTCATCCGCGATCGGTGCGAGCGTCATGCTGACTTGTCGCGCGCCGCGCGCGACGACGATCGGCAGTGGAGCATCTTTCGCTTTTTCGGAGATGCCGGCGAAGGCTTCGAGCGATGCGACCGGTTCTCCGTTCGCGCTCACGATGTGATCTCCTGCGCGCAACCCGGCGGCGGCCGCGGGAGTGTCGGGAAGCACGCGTCCGACGATCGGCTCGTTGCCGAATGCGATTCCGGCGCGGCCCACGGGGCCGAACTCACCCTGTTCGCGCTCCGGTGTGAGCACGGTTTTGCGAATGTCACCGTTGCGGTCGTAAACGACTTCGACCGGCGTGCCTGCGTTCATCGAGATGATCACGCGCAGATCCTGGTAGTCCCCGATCGGCTCGCCCTTGACGCTGATGATGCGGTCGCCGGCGAGAAGTCCCGCCCTCGCGCCGGGCTTGCCCTGCGTGACGTCGGCGATGACCGGCTTCGTCACCGGCGTCTCGATCCCCACCATCGCCGCGATGGCGATGAACGCGATGGCGATGAAGACGTTCATGAACGGGCCGGCGAAGAGGATCAGGAACCGCTGCCATTTCGGCTTGGACAGGAACTCATCCGGATTGCCGGCCACGTTTTCTTCCGGCGAGTCGCCGGCCATGCGCACGTAGCCACCCAGCGGAATCAGCGAGACGCGGTAGTCGGTGTCGCCCTTGGTGAAGCCGAACAGCCGCTTGCCGAAGCCGAACGAAAACACCAGCACGCGCACGCGGAAGAATTTGGCGACGAAGAAATGTCCGGCTTCATGCACGAAGATGAGGAAGCCGAGGACGATGATGAAGCCGGCGGTCGAGATCAGGATTTCGGTCATAGTTTCAGCGAGTGCAGAGTTCAGCGCGCGATAGCAACATCGGTCCGGCGAGCTTCGTTCCGCGCCCAGGCGTCCCAGGCGAGCGCGTCTTCGACGCTCCCGATGGGCTGCACCTTTCCGGCGTGGCGGTCGAGAACGCGCCTGACGATGTCTACGATCCCGACGAAGGGAAGTTCTCCGGCCAGGAAGCGTTCGACCGCGATCTCGTTCGCGGCGTTGAGCACTGCAGGCATCGATCCGCCCGCGCGCGAGGCGGCATAGGCGAGCTCGACGGCGGGAAAGCGATGCGGATCGACGGTGAGGAAGTCGAGCGTGCGGATCTTCGCGAAGTCGAGACGCGCGAACGGCGCTTCGAGCCGTTCAGGGTAGAAGAGTGCGTACTGGATCGGAAACTTCATGTCGGTCGTCGAGAGTTGCGCGATGATCGAGCCGTCGACGTACTCGACCATCGAATGCACGATCGACTGGGGATGAATGGCGATGTCGACGCGATCGACGTGCAGGTCGAAGAGGTGATGGGCCTCGATGACTTCCAGCCCCTTGTTCATCATCGTGGCCGAGTCGATGGAGATTTTGCTGCCCATCCGCCATGTCGGATGCGCAAGTGCCGCTTCGATGGTGATGTCGTCGAACGACGCCAGGTCGCGGTGCAGGAACGGGCCGCCCGAGGCGGTGAGGATGATGCGTTGCAGCTCGCGGTGCGTGCCGCAGCGGATGGCCTGATGCACGGCGTTGTGCTCCGAGTCGACCGGCAGGATCTCTCCGCCATGTTCGCGCGCGGCGCGGGTGATGACGTCGCCGGCGGCGACGAGCACTTCCTTGTTCGCGATGCCGACGCGTTTGCCCGCGCGCAGCGCCGCGTGCACAGGCGGGATGCCGGCCGCGCCGACGATGGCCGCGATCACGGTGTCTGCCTCCGGCATCGTCGAGACCGCACAGGCGCCTTCGATGCCGGGGATGATCTCGAGCGGTGTCTTCACCAGCGCGCGCAATCGTTCGGCGTCCGCGACGCTCTTCACGGATACGAGCGACGGCCGATATTTTTCGACCTGCTCGGCGAGCAGTTCGACGTTCGCGCCCGCGGCGAGTCCGGCGACGCGCAGCTCATCGGGAAACGCGTCGACGACCGCGAGCGTGCTTTTGCCGACCGAGCCGGTGCTGCCGAGGATGGAGATGGTTCGCAACGGTCACCCTTGCATGATGTTCAACGTCCGGAACCCATGCACGATCAATGTCCAGTAGCAGTAGAGGATCGGTGCGGTGAACAGGATCGAATCGAAACGGTCGAGAAAACCGCCGTGGCCGGGGATGAGCGTCCCCGAATCCTTCACCGCCGCGGAGCGTTTCCACATCGACTCCGCGAGGTCGCCGATCACGCCGGCGATCGACAGCAGCACGCCGGCGATGATCGCGTGGATGAGCGGAAGCTCGGGAAAGAACGTGAAGTGGATGACCAGCGCCGTGATGACGGACGCCGTGATGCCGCCGATCAGTCCTTCGACCGTCTTCTTCGGACTGATGCGCGGCGAGAGCTTGCGCTTCCCGAACTGCTTGCCGACGTAGTACGCGCCGGAGTCGCCGAGCCACACCACCAGCAGCAGGAAGAACACGAGCTTCCAGCCTTCGGGAAAATCGTTGTGCAGGCGAATGAGCGACCCGCTCAGCATGCCGACGTAGGTCGTCGCCAGCACGGCCACGGCGCTCGACGGCAGCGAGTCCTCGAGCGATTTGCTGGTCACGACGTAGGACGCGGGGATGATCAGCAGCGCCGCGAACATGCCCAGCTCGACCGACAGCTCATCGATGATGAACGCGGCCATGATGATCAGCATGATGGCGATGCAGAGCACCGTCGGCACGTCGTAGCCTTTCGCCTTGCCGAGGGCGAGGAACTCGTACATCGCCAGCACGGCCACCAGTGCCACGGTCGTGTTGAACAGCCACTCCGGACCCCAGCCGGTGATCCAGATGGCGGCCGGAGCGGCGACCAGGGCGGTGAGCTCGCGAGTGAAGCGCATGCGAGCTAGTGTTCCGTCCTCACTCGTCGTCCGCCTCGACGAACATTTCCTTGTCGCTCGGATCGACGCCGCCGTAGCGGCGGTCGCGCGACTGGAAATCGAGAATCGCTTCGAACAGATGCCGGCGGCGGAAGTCGGGCCAGAGCACCTTGGTGACGTGGATCTCGGCGTACGCGATCTGCCAGAGCAGGAAGTTCGAGACGCGCAGCTCGCCGCTGGTGCGGATGAGCAGATCGGGATCGTCGACGTTGGCCGTGTAGAGGTGATCGGCGAAGAACGCCTCGTCGATGACCGCGTCGGTCATCTCCTTCTCGCGCAGCGTGGCCATGATGCGGTTGCAGGTGTCGACGATCTCGGCGCGGCCGCCGTAGTTGAGCGCGATCTGGAAGAGCAGGCCGGTGTTCTCCGCAGTCTTTTCCTGCGCGTAACGCAGCTCGCGTTGCACGGAAGGATCGAGTCCGTCGATGCGGCCGATGGGGAGGAAGCGGATGTTGTTCTCCATCAGCGTCTGCAGCTCTTTGCGCAGGTACTCCTTGAGCAGCATCATCAGCGTGGCCACTTCGACGCGCGGCCGTTTCCAGTTCTCGACCGAGAAGGCGTAGAGCGTGATCACGCCCAGCTCGAGGCGCGCCGCGGTCTCGACGATCTCGCGAACGGACGCGATGCCGGCGCGGTGACCTTCGACGCGGGGGAGGTGGCGCGCGCGTGCCCAGCGGCCGTTGCCGTCCATGATGACGGCGACGTGTCTGGGCAGCCGCTTCAGATCGACCTTCTCGAGAAGGGTCTCCTCGCTCGAGCCCGGCTCGGCAAGCTTGCGCATGTCGATCATTCGAGCGCGGATGTTAGCACCGCGCGCTGCGCGCGGTGATCGTTTGGAGGCGGCGGCCATGCCGGCGCTTCAGAAAGCGGCAGCTGCCGCTGCCGCACTCCCAAGAGACTCACTCGTAACGGACTTCCACCAGCACCAGCCCCTTTGCGGGCGCCGTCCAACGCGCCTGGTCGAACATCGCGGCTGACGCCACCTTTCCTCTTCCGATCTCGATCAGCGATCCGGCGATGCGGCGCACCATCGAGCGGAGCAAGCCGTCGGCGCTGACAGTCAGAATCACGCGTTCGCCCTCGCGCGCAACCGAGATCGATTCGATCGTACGCACCGTCGAACTGACCTCCGGTTCCGCAACCGTGAACAGCTTGAAGTCGTGCGTGCCGACCAGTTGCTGGGCGGCGGTATGCATCGTATCGACATCGAGCGGCTGCGCGACGTGCGCATGCGTCTCCGCAGCGAACACGTCCGCGACTTCGGCGTTCCAGATCCTGTACGCGTACGTCTTACCGGTCGCGCGAAAGCGCGCGTGAAAATCATCCGCCACTGATTCGGCGGCGGTCACGCGCACGTCGTGCGGCAGGATCTGATTGAGACCGAGCACGAGGCCGCGCGGCGGGATCTCGAACGGCACGTCCGCGTGTGCGCGTTGCGCCTCCGCGTGGACGCCGGCGTCGGTCCGGCCAGCGCCGTGGACGCGGATCGGCTGCTGGAACATGCGCTCCAGCGCGTCCTCCAGCACCCCCTGCACGCTCGGCGTGCCGGCCTGCAACTGCCAGCCGCCGTAGCGGGTGCCGAGGTACTGGATGGTCAGCAGGAGGCGCAAGGCCACCTACTGATTTTGCGCGATGATCTGTTCCCGCGTGAAGCCGGTCGTGTTCGAGATCTGGTCGACGACGCCGAGCGAGATTTTGTTGAGACCGCGCTCGACGAGCAGGTCGAGCGTATACGTGTAGAACTTGCCGCCAAGCTCCTTCATCCGTTCGTTCGGCACGCGCACCTGATGCTGCTTTTGTGCGACGTCGGACATGTCGTTGTCCTTGTTGCCGACCACGACGTACACGTCGAAGCCGCCCACATGCTCCGTGTCGCCCTGCGGCAGGAGCGTGAGCGAGAGCATCGGAATCTGGATGTCGACCGTCACGCGGAAGAGGCCGCCTTCGACCGGATACGGCGTCCCGGCGCGGGCGAGGATGCCGAGGTCGTTGTCTTTGGCGCGATAGAGCAGGTTCGCGACGACGCGGTCGCCCATCTCGGCCTGCACGGATTTCTCGACGAACGTCTGCCGCGCGCGCACCTGGAGGTCTTTCCGATTCTTGAGCCGCACCTGCAGATAGCGCTGACGGTCGACCCGCTCGGTGCCGGCGCGATAGCCGAGGGAGTAGTACGAGTCGAGATCGCTCTGGATGCGCTTGAAGGCGGCCTCGAAATTGTTCGTGTTGACCGAGGCCAGGCCGCCGGTCATCTGCGCCATCATGTGCATCGACTCGGTCGTGTTCGTCGTCAGCGCGTGCGTGACCATCGACGACACGGGACGCGCGTTCTCGGCCGACATCTCCGTGTTCGCGGCGAGACCGGCCGCGTGGATCGTGTAGAGAGTGATGTCGTTCGCGTTCGCGGTCTTGGCGATCGACTGGATCAGGTTCGTCCCGTCGTAATGCATCGCCTCGAGCGAGGAGCTCGTGGCCTGCCAGTTTTTCTCGCGCGCGATTTCATCGACGAACTGGAAAATCTCGCGGCCCGGCTGGATCGGGAAGCCTTCGCTGGTGAGCACGAGGATCTTCTTGCCGTCGACGCCGGCCAGGGTTTGCATGAGCGCGCTGAGCGACGAGGCGCTCTGCCGCAAATCGTGCTCGACCGAGCTCGCGTAAGTTCTCGCGGAGGCGATGGCGTCCTGGTAGGAGGTCGCTTCGCGGATGCGTTCCTCGAACGATTTGCGCTCGCTGCGGTTGGCGACGCCGAGGCCGCTTTCGGTGGAGATGGCGTCGAGGATCGAGGAGATCTGGTTCGGGTCGCGCGTGAACGGCGCGCGCACCTTCATGCTGCGGTTGTACGTCGCGACCATCGCTTCATCGCCGGGCCGCATCGCGGAGTGGAGGAACTCCTTCATCTGCTTGAACACGCGGTTGCGGTTGAACGGCGCGAGCGAGAGGTTGTCGATGTAGATGATGATGCGGCGCTTCATCTCCTCCTGCATCGCCGCTGGCGCCTGCGCCGGGTTCTGCTCGACGACTTCACCGCTCACTTCGGTCGCCAGGATCCGCTTCGGCGCGCCCGCGTCGATCTCGGCGAAGTTCGAGATCGGCTTCGGCACGCCGTTCTCGAGGATCTCGAAATCGTCTTTGCTGAGACCGGAGACGAAGTTGCCGCGACGATCGGTGACGACGACATCGAAGTCGATGATGCGAACATCGATGTTCTCGACGAGCCTCGGTTGCTGAGGCTGAGGCTGTGTTCTCTGGGCGGATGCGGGCGATACCAGCGCGACCGCAATCAGCAGGGCGACGATTCGGTTCAAGAGGTTCCTCCGGGGAGTCTCAAAGTCTCAGAGTCTCAGAGTCTCAGAGGTGCTCGTGCCACATACCCTCTGAGACTCTGCGACTCTGAGACGCTGCCACTCGGACTTGGACGACGCACGTCCCGCATCACGTTACGCGTGAGGCTGCGGCCGCCCGTGCGAGAATAACCGCCGGAAGTCGAAAATTCCGATGAAGGCTCCAGGCCAAGTGCAATCAGGCAAACAAGATCCGCTTGCGTTCTCGAAGATGGCGGGCGGCGGAAACGACTTCGTGATGATCGACAATCGCGCCGGCCGCGTCATCGACGGTCCGGAGCTGGCGCGGCGTATCTGCACGCGCGCGCTCTCGGTCGGTGGCGACGGGCTGATCCTGGTGGAGTCGTCCACCCGCGCCACCTTCCGCATGCGCTACTACAACTCCGACGGTTCCCTCGGCGCCTTCTGCGGCAACGGCACGCGCTGCGCGGCGCGCTTCGCGTTCCTGAACGTGATGGCCGGACGCAAGATGACCATCGAGACGGACGCGGGCATCGTCAGCGCGGAGATCGGCGACGGCTCGCAGGTGACGCTGGCGCTTCCGCCTCCGACGTCGTTTCGCGCAAAGCGTCCGTTGAAGGTCGGCAATCAGGCGATTCATGGCAGCTCGATACTCGTCGGCGTCCCGCACTACGTTCTCTATCTACGCGAGGAGTTGTGGTCGCAGAACATCGCGCCGCTCGGCAGCGCGATTCGCCAGCATCCGGAGCTCGCGCCGGACGGCGGCGCGAACGTGAATTTCGTGGTGGTGCGCGACGCGCATGCGATCGAGGTGCGGACGTACGAGCGCGGCGTGGAAGCGGAGACGCTTTCGTGCGGCTCGGGCGTGGTGGCGTCGGCGGTGACGAGCGCCCTGTTCGGCAAGGTGCAGTCGCCGGTGACGGTGCTGACGCGCAGCGGGATCTCGTACGAGGTGTCGTTCACGATCGCGAACGGCTACGCGGACGGGGTGCGGCTCAAAGGCGACGCGCGGCTGATCTATCGCGCTACCATCACTCCCGAGACTCTCGAAGGGTTCGATCCGGAGTTCGTGCGCCATCCCGGGGCGAGAGTCACGGTTTCGCATTGACGCAACTTCGCTGGCTCCTCACCGCGGCGATCGCGGCGTACGCGTGCTTCCTGGCGGTCCATCACGCGACGCCGGTGGATCGCGCGCTGCCGTTTCTCGCGGTGATCGTGACGCTCATCGCGGCGCGCTCGTATCCGTCGCTGATGCTGGCCGTGCCGATGTTGATCCTCGCGGAGATCGCGGTCCTCAATGAGCGAACGCGGTTGCTCGCGTTCGGCGTGATCGTGGCCGCGGTGTTCTTCGTGGCGATGCACCCCTCATCCGGCCTTCGGCCACCTTCTCCCCTCGTAGAGGGGCGAAGGCTACACAATATGAGCCTCGTAGCCTTCGCCCCTCCGCAGAGGGGAGAAGGTGGCCGAAGGCCGGATGAGGGGTCCGTCACTTTCGCCCTCTCCGCCATCCTCATCCTCCGCTGGATCCCCTTCAGCGAAGTCCGCATCGGCCGCGAGCTCTTCCTCCTCGCCATCGCCGCCGTCATCGTTCTGATCCTCGACCGCACGCCCTTCGCAATGGCCGTCGCAATCCTGGTCGTCTTCTTTACGCCGGCGGTTCCACTGCGCACGCTGCTCGTGCCGATCGCGGTGCTGCTCATCGCACTGCTCGCGAAGATCTTCGGCATGCCGAAGATCTCGTTGCGCTGGCCATCGGTGGTGGCCGTCGCGTTCGTGCTCGTGTTCTTCGCGTGGAGCGGCGTCGTCGCGCGTGCGTTCCCGTACTTTTTCAAACGCGCGAAGCCCGACTTCACGCGCACGATGGTGACCGCTCTGGCCGCGAACGAAACGCTCACGCTGGACGTGCCGCTCGGCGCGACGTCGCTGGTCGTCTCCGGCGCCAACGTCGCGCGCATGACGCGCGGCACTCCCCTCGGCACACTCGACTCGCACCCGATCCGCATCGGCGACGCCGCCGACTGGGGCTATCTGCGCCGCGATCACTTCTATGGCACGCGTAATCCACTGCCGCGCGATCCCGCGGGCCGGCTGCGTGGCCACGGTTACGCGGCGTGGGTGGATGGCGCCGGCCGCGTGCCGCTGCCGCCGCGCGCGCGCGTCGTGCGCATCACCGCTGACGCCAACCTGCCGCGCGGCGCATCGCTGCAGGTCGAAGGATTTCAGTGATCGCCGCGACCTGCGCAGCGCTGGCCGTCCTGCCGCTGGTCGTGCTGCGCGGCGCGACGCTGGTGCGTTGCTATGCAGCGCAACTGACTGTCGCACTGTTCGCCTGGATCGTGTGGCGGCGACTGCTGCCGGCGCCCGACGCGCGGTTCGCATTCATCGCGCTGGCTGTTATTGAAGTCTCGATCTTCGCGTTGTTCCTCGCGCGTGGAAGGCGCGTGCGCTGGTCCGCGAATCACGCGGCCGTCGTCGCGGCGATCGTATACGCGCTGGTGATCATGGCGACATCGTGGAAGGTCGATGGCGACGAGCCGTACTACCTGATGATCACCGAGTCGATACTGCACGACACCGATCTCGATCTCAGGAATCAATACGGGCACACCGCATCGGGTCGCAACGACCTCCCTGCCTTGGAAGGCGATCGAACGGGGCCGAACGGGGAGCAGTACTCGCGGCATCCGCCGTTTCTCTCGCTGCTGATGCTGCCCGGCTTCGCGATCGGCGGCCTGCACGGTGCACTCGCGGTGATCGCGATCTTCGGAGCGTTGCTCGTGCGCTCGACCATCCGCTGGATGGAAGACGAAGGCATTCCCGACTCCTCGGCGCGCGCGGTGTTTCCGCTGTTCGCGTTTGCGCCGCCGGTACTGTTCTACGCGACGCGCATGTGGCCGGAAGTGCCGGCGGCGTTCTTCTTCGTCGAGGCCCTACGGGGCGTGCGCGCGCATCGCGACAAACGCTGGGTACCCGCGCTGATCGCGCTGGTCGCATTGAAGCTGCGCTTCGGATTGGTGGCGATCGGACTCGTGCTCGTGCGCATGCGCACGTGGCGGCAACGGGTGATCGCCGCCGCCATTCTCGCCGTGCCGCTTGTGATCATGTGGCGACTGAGCGTGCATCAATGGTGGGAGTTGCTGCCGGCGCATCCGCTGACGTACGTGCGAGGCCTGTTTGGTCTGCTCGTCGACGGGCGCAGCGGCATCGCCTTTCAGGCTCCGTTCTATCTCGTTGGCCTCGCAGCGCTCGTGCGCTGGCGCAAGACGCCGCGCGGATTTCGAACGGGGCTCATCGCGTCACTGCTTTACCTCTTCTATCTATTGCCGCGTCAGGAATCTTTCAGCAACTACGCGCCGCCGCTGCGCTACCTCGTGTTCCTGATGCCGGTGCTCGCCCTCGGCGCCGCGTGGATGTGGGAGCGGATCCCGCGCGGCGCGATCGCAATCATCGCGGCGTGGAGTACCGGCCTCGTGATTCACGGCATCGCGTTCCCGTATCGGCTGTTCCTCGAGGCGAATGGCGAGAACGCGATCGGGGAGTGGTTGTCGCGGTTGTATGCGTCCGATTTCTCGCGGCTGTTTCCGAGCTTCGTTCGTGAGAATCATGCGGCGTGGATCGGAGCAGCGGTTGTGGTCGCGGTGATCGTGTTTTTGAGTCGACGGGCTGAGAGTCCGTCGCTCCAGATGGCTGTATTCACGTTGGTGATCGCGGTCGGCTTCAAGTACGGGCGGCTTCCTGCCGCGCGCGTCGAGTTCGAAGACGCGCACGTGACGCGCGACGGCGGCCATCTCGAGCCGCCGACGGGAACTGCGAACCGCAGGGCGCATCGCGCGGGCTGGGTGCTCGAAGGCGGCCAGTCGCTCACGTTCCTCGCGCGTGCCGGTACACATCATCTGCACGCCATCACCGGCCTCGGCGCGGTCATCGAGATCGGCGGCCACGCGTACCGCATCGATCCGAGTCTCTCGCACCGCACGGTTCGCGTGACCATTCCCGAGCAAGGTCCGGTCACGCTGCGCTGCGTGAGCGGCGCCGTGAACCTCGATCGGCTGGAGTTGCGATGAGCGACGTCGACATCATCGTCCTCGACGTCGACGGCGGTGCGATGCTCGACGAATGTCTCGCTTCGATCCGCGCGCAGACTGTGCCGTCGCGGATCATCGTGTTCGACAACGGTTCGCGGAACCCGACTGGCGATGCCGACGCGCGCAGCGGCCGGAATCTCGGCTTCGCCGGCGGCGCGAACGCCGCCTTGCGCCACTCCTCGGCGCCGTACGTCGCGCTGGTCAACAACGACGTGGTGCTGCAGCCGGAGTGGCTGGCGCACGTGCGTGCGGCGCTCGAGCGCGATCCGCAACTCGCCGCCGTGCAGACCATCATCACGCGCCCGGACGGCCGCATCGACGGCGCGGGCATCGACATCAGCGACGGCACCTTCCGCCAGATCGGCCATGGCGACGCGGTCGGCGCGCCGCTGGCAATGGCCTGGGGCGTCTCCGCGACCGCCACGCTGTACCGCCGCGCCGCGATCGGCGACCGTTTCTTCGACGAGGGTTTTTTCGCCTACTACGAAGACGTCGAGCTCTGCGCACGCCTCCGCGCGACCGGCTGGCGCATCGCGGTGCTGCCCGTGATCGGCGCCACCCATCGCGGCTCCGCTACCGCCCCGCTCCTCGGCCGCCGCGCCCTGCGCCTGCGCACGCGCAACCGCTACCGGGTCGCGAAGATGCATCCCGGCGTCGGTCGCATTCGCGCGCTGTTGTGCGAGGACGCGAAGTTGTTGGTGAGGGGACGGGCGTCGCTGCGTGGGCTGCTGGCCGGCCTCTTCGGAAGGATGAAGGCGGAAGGATGAAGGCTGACTATGATGCGCGGCGCGTGGCTTCAGCCTTCAGCCTTCAGCATTCATCCTTCAATGTGGTCGTCCACACTCCTGACGTCGTCGGCGACCGCATGGCCGGCCCGGGGATCCGCGCGTGGCATCTCGCCGCGGAGCTCGGCAAGCACGTCCCGACGCGGCTCATCGCGCGCAGCGAAGGGAGTGCGCCGAACGACGTCACGCTGATCGAGCACGGTTCCTCCGACGCGCGCGAGGCGCTGCGCAACGCGTCCGTGCTCGTTGGACAACCCGCGCGCGCGTTCGGCAAACGCCGGCGCGAGCAGCGCATCGTCTACGACCTCTTCGACCCGACCGTCCTCGAGCTCCGCGAGCTCTACGGCAACGCGCCGTCGATGCGCCAACGCGTCCACCTCGCAGCGGAATGGTGGCGGCTCACCGAAGCGCTCAGCCGCGCCGATCTCCTCGTTTGCGCCGCGAGCAAACAACGCGAGCTCTACGAACGGCTGCAAAGCGGGGACGCGCCATGGATCGAAGTGCCGTTCGGCGTCGACCTGGCCGAGTCGCGCGTCTGCGAGAAGTCGAAGGACGACATCGTCGTGTGGGGCGGCGGCATCTGGGAGTGGCTCGATCCGGCGACCGCCGTCGACGCGATCGTGCGCCTCAACGAAGACGGTCTTCGCGCCCGCCTCCTCTTCCTAGGCCGCGCGCGTCCGAATCGCAACCTCATCGACCGCCGCCGCGACGATCGTTTCGACGCGTTGCTTGCGCGCGGCGGCGCTCACGTATCGGCCAACGCCGAATGGATCCCGTACCGCGAGCGGCTCTCATGGTTGCGCGCCGGCAAAATCGCTATCATGCTCCACCGTCGTACGGCGGAAGCCGACTACTCGATCCGCACGCGGCTGTTCGACGCGATCGCCGCGGGCATTCCGGTGGTTGCTTCCGAGGGGGGGTTCGCGGCGGAGCTGGTGGAGCGGGAGGGGTTGGGCATCGTCGTTCCTCCGGAGAATGTCGACGCCGTCGCGGAAGCGATCCGCCGCCTGCTCACGAACGACGATCTCTACATCACATCCGTAAGGAATCTCGAGCGCATCCGGCCGCGGTTCGCGTGGGAAGTCGTGACACGCCCGCTCGTCAGCGCGATCATGCAATGGCAAACGTAATGTTGGACGACCGGGCACAGTCCCCCGCGACGGCGCACGCCGCTCTGCCGGCCGTACTCGATCTTTCGATTCTCATCGTGACGTGGAACAGCGGGCGCTTCATCGACCGTTGCCTGCGCTCGATCGCCGCCGCGTGCGAAGGACTCTCGTACGAGGTGGTCGTGCACGACAACGCCTCCGACGACGACACGCTCGCGCATCTTGGCAAAGCGAACGTGATCCGCTCGATTTCCAATCGAGGCTTCGCGGCCGGAACGAACCGCGCGTTCGACGCCTCGCGCGGCCGCTACGTTTTCTTCCTCAATCCCGATTGCGACCTGGCGCCTGGCGCGTTGACGGCGGTGTACGACTTTCTCGAACAGCATCCGCACGTTGCGGCCGCGGCGCCGCTGCTGATCGATGAAGACGGCGGCGGCTCGCAGCGCGAGTTCCAGTTGCGGCGCTTGCCGACGCTGTGGACGTTCCTCGCGGAAGTGTTGCTCATCGACAAACTCTTCCCGCGCAACCCCGCTACCGCGCGGTATCGCTATCGCGATCTCGATCTGACCGCGCCGCGTCGCGTCGAGCAACCCGCCGCGGCCGCGTTGCTCCTGCGGCGCGAAACGATCGACGAGATCGGACCGCTCGATGAAACGTTTGCGCCCGCGTGGTTTGAAGATGTCGACTACTGCCGCAGGCTGGCCGCGAAACAGAAAGAAGTGTGGGTCGTGCCGGCCGCGCAGGCGCGCCACTTCGGTGGCGCGAGCCTCGAGCACATCACGTTCGGCACGTTCGTCGATGTCTGGTATCGCAACATGTGGCTGTATACGCGGAAGTGGATGCGTCCGTCGCAGGCGGAAGTGCTGCGCTGGGCCATCATCATCGGCATGCTGCTGCGTTGCGCGGCCGGGGTCATCGGCTTCCGCCCACGCGGCGTCCGCCGCTGGGACGCGTTCGCCGCGTACCGCAACGTGCTGAGGAAGGCGTTCGAGCGATGGAGCGTGAGCTCGTCTCCGTCATCCTCGTAACGTGGAACAGCGCGCAGTATCTGCGGCGCTGCCTGGAAGCGCTCCGGCAGCAGACGCACCGGCGGGTGGAGTTGATCGCAATCGACAACGCATCGAGTGATGAGTCGGTTTCGGTCCTGGAAGGGTTCCTCGGTTCCTCGGGGTACCTCGGAGTACCTCGGAGTACCTCGGAGTACCTCGGAGTTTTCTCCCTTCCCTCCGAGGAACTCCGAGGAACTCCGAGCTACTCCGTAGTCATCCGCAATGACACGAATCGCGGCTTCAGCGCGGCGGTGAATCAGGGTCTCGCGGTCGCGCGCGGCGAATACGTGCTCCTGCTCAATCCCGACTGCTTTCTCGAGCCGCACTACATCGAGCGGCTGGTCGCGGCGCTGGAGCGCGCGCCCGAGTGCGGATCGGCGACCGGGATGCTGATGCGGGCGAATGGAGACGCGGGCGAGATCGACTCCTGCGGCATCCGCATGACGCGCACCGGGCGGCATCTCGATATCGATGTTCGGGTCGACGGCGAAGTGTTCGGCGTTTCCGGTGCGGCGGCGATGCACCGGATGTCCTTTCTGCGCGACGTGGCCATCGACGGGGAAGTGCTCGACGAGGATTTCTTTGCCTATCGCGAAGACGCGGACCTCGCGTGGCGTGGACGGCTCTTGGGCTGGAAAGCCGTGTGTGAGCCGCGCGCGGTCGCGGCGCACGTTCGTCACGTGACGCCGGAAGTGCGCCGCGAGTTGTCCGCGACGATCAACATGCATTCGGTGAAGAACCGCTTCCTGCTGCGCATCAAGAACGAGGGTGCGTATCTCGCGTTGCGCAATGCGCCGTTCGAGCTGGCGAGGGATCTGGTGGTGCTGGTCGCGTCGCTGACGATCGAACGGACCTCGCTGCCGGCGTTCGCGTGGCTGTGGCGGAATCGCGCGCGTGTGTTCGCAAAGCGCCGCGCCATTCAAAGCCGGCGCAAAGTCGGCGACCGCGAGCTGGCGAGGTGGTTTCGTTGAAGCTGGCCATCCTTGGCACACGCGGCGTACCGCCGAGCTACGGCGGCTTCGAGACCTTCGCGGCGGAGTTGTCGACGCGGCTCGCGCAGCGCGGGCACGAGGTGAGCGTGTACTGCAGGGAGGCGCCCTCATCCGGCCTTCGGCCACCTTCTCCGCTCTGCGGAGGGGAGAAGGCTACATCGGCGTCGTCGTTGAGTAGCCTTCTCCCCTCGGCGAGGGGAGAAGGTGGCCGAAGGCCGGATGAGGGGTCCACCTGGAACGGCGTTCATCGCATCGTCCTTCCCGCGATCGGCCACAAATATCTCGAGACCGTCTCGCACGGGTTCCTGTCCGCGCTCGACGCATTGCGCCGCGATTTCGATGCGGTCCTGGTCTGCAATGCCGCGAACGCGTTCGTGCTCCCGCTACTCCGCGCGGCGCGCATCCCCGCCATCATCAACGTCGACGGCATCGAGCGCCGCCGCCGCAAGTGGAACATCTTCGGCCGCATCGTCTACTCGATCGGCGAGGCGTTCTCGGTCAGCTTCGCGAATCTCGTGATCGCCGACGCCGGAGTGATCGCGAGCTACTACCGCGAGCAGTACGGGCTCTCGCCGATCACGATCCCCTACGGCGCGGACTTTCCGGAAGAAGATGACTCCGACGTCCTCGAACGACTCGGCATCCGCCGCGACGACTACATCCTCTACGTCAGCCGCTTCGAGCCGGAGAACAATCCGCCCGAAGTCGTCGAGGCCTACGAGAAACTCGACGCTGCGCCGTCGCTGGTGATGCTCGGCAAGGGCCTCTACGCCAGGGAGCTGGTTGACGAACTGCATCGCCACGCGAGCGAACGCGTGATCTTTCCCGGCGCGTTGTACGGCCGCGATTACCGCACGCTCCAACGAAACGCGCGGCTCTATATTCAGGCGACGGAGGTGGGTGGGACGCATCCGGCGCTGATCGAGGCGATGGCCGCGGGGGGACGAGTCGTGGCGCACGACACGCCCGAAAATCGGGAAGTCGGGGGCGACGCGGTCGGTTACTTCGACCTGCGGCCGGAGGAGACCTTGTCGGCCGCCATCCGCGAATGGCTCGCCAACCCATTGATGGCGCAGGACTTCCAGGTCCGGGCGCGTCGCCGGGCGGCGGAACGGTACTCGTGGGGCCACGTGACGGACGAGTACGAGCGACTATTTCAATCGCTGCGCCCCTAGACGCTCTGCTTGTCACACGCGTATACGGTTCGGTAAAAAGAATTGACTGAATGCTGAAGCAGAAGGCGCGGCTCGTAGCGCAGATCGTTTTCGGGGTTGACCTCGCGCTGACATCCGTGGCGTTTTTCGCCGCGTTCTTCATCCGCGACCTGATTCTGCCGGTGGTCGCTCCGGTGTACTTTCCGACCGGGCTTTTTCCGCTCGCCGAGTACGTCCGGATCTACCCGCTGGTGCTGATCATCTGGTCGGTGCTGCTCTTCAGCTACAACTCCTATCACTCCCACCGCACCATCCCGCTGACCCGAGAAGCGTTGACGACCATCCGCGTCGTCATCAGCGGCAACGTGCTGCTGGCAACGGTGGCGTACCTGCTGCCGCTGCGGCAGCTCTCGCGGTCATGGTTCGTGCTCTTTGCGGCGCTGGCCGCGGTGCTGTTACTGGCCGAGAAAATCCTCGTGCGCATGCTCGCGCGCTGGGTGCGCTCGAAGGGTTTGAACTACCGCACCGTGCTGATTGTCGGCACCGGGCGCCGCGCCACCGACATCGCCCGCATGATCGTCGGCCACAAGTACTGGGGCTACAAGATCCTCGGCTTCGTCAGCGACGGACATCGTCTCTCCAACGGCTGGGCGCGATATCGCATCTACGGCAATGTGCCCGACCTCAAACGCATCCTCGAAGCGCACGAAGTGGGCGAGCCGATCGATGAAGTGGTGTTCGCAGTGACGCGCAAGAAACTCGACGAGATGAAGCAGATCTTCATCATGTGCGAGGAACTCGGCATCCGCACCCGCGTGGCGATGAACATCTTCCAGAACCGCGTCGCGCGGCTCGAGCTCGAAGAGCTGGAAGGCGTCCCGTTCCTCACCTTCACCACCACGCCGTCGAACGAAACCCAACTCGCGCTCAAGCGCCTGCTCGACATCGCCGTGTCGCTCTTGCTCCTGGCGCTGACCGGGCCGCTGCTGGCCATCGCCGCGCTGGCGATCCGCATCACGTCGCCGGGCTCGGTGCTCTTCAAGCAGAAGCGCATCGGCCTCAATGGCCGCATGTTCACGCTCTACAAGTTCCGCACGATGATCGAGGACGCGCACGAGCGCCGCGAGGAAGTCGCGCATCTCAACGAGATGAACGGCCCGGTGTTCAAGGCGAAATCCGATCCGCGCGTGACGCCCGTCGGCCGCTGGCTGCGCCGCTTCTCGCTCGATGAAGTGCCGCAGCTCTGGAACGTGCTCAAGGGCGACATGAGCCTGGTCGGACCGCGTCCGCCTATTCCGGAAGAGGTGGCGTCGTATCACCGCTGGCATCGCCGGCGCCTGTCGATGAAGCCCGGCCTCACGTGCCTCTGGCAGATCAGCGGCCGCAACGACATCCAGGATTTCGATCGCTGGATGAAGCTCGACCTGCAATACATCGACAACTGGTCGCCGTCGCTCGACTTCAAGATCCTGCTGCGCACCATCCCCGCCGTGCTTTCGGGCAAGGGCGCGTCTTGAGCGAAGCGATCGAGCGATAGTATTCGGCTCATGCCGAAGCTCGATCCGACCACTCACGAGTTCCGCGAAGCCGCACACAAAGCTGTCGACTGGATCGCGGACTACTTCGAGAACATCGATTCCTATCCGGTGCTCTCGCGTCTGCAGCCGGGCGATGTGGCCGCGCAATTCGCCGGTGCAGCGAGCAACGACGGCAAGCCGTACGACACTCTGCTGACCGAGTTCCGCGAGAAGATCCTGCCGGGCATCACACACTGGAACCATCCATCGTTCTTCGCCTACTTCAGCGTCACCGGCTCGCAGGCTGGCCTGATCGGCGAGTTGCTCACGGCCGCGATCAACTCGAACGGGATGTTGTGGAAGACGTCGCCGGCGATGACGGAGCTGGAGACGCTCGCGTTGGGTTGGCTGCGCGACGCGCTGGGACTGCCGTCGAATCTGTTCGGCATCATCAACGACACCGCCTCCGTCAACGTCTTTCTCGCCCTCGCCGCCGCGCGCGAAGCCCTCGGCCTCGACATCCGTAAAGAGGGGATGACCGGCCGCGACCTGCCGCCGCTGCGGGTCTACTGTTCCGAACATGCGCATTCGTCCGTCGACAAGGGCGCGCTGGCGCTCGGCTTCGGTGCGAAGAACATCGTGAAGATCGCCAGCGACGACGAATTTCGCATGCGTCCCGAGAAGCTGCAGGAGGCCATTCAACGCGATCGTGCGGCGGGTGCGCTGCCGTGCGTCGTCGTCGCCACGACCGGTACCACGTCCACCGGCGCCGTCGATTCCGTACGCGCCATCGGCGAGATCGCGAAACGCGAGAACTGCTGGCTGCACGTCGACGGTGCGTACGCCGGCTCCGCGACGATCTGTCCCGAGTTTCGATTCCTCTGGGATGGCGTCGCCGAATACGCCGACTCGATCGTCGTGAATCCGCACAAATGGCTGTTCACGCAGATCGACTGCAGCGTTCTGTACACACGTCGCCCGGAAGTGCTGCGCGAGATGTTCTCCCTCGCCGCAGTGCCCGCGTATCTGACGACTACGGATACCGCCGAGATCAACTACATGGACTACGGCATCCAGCTCGGCCGCCGCTTCCGCGCGTTGAAGTTGTGGATGGTGCTCGAGCACTACGGCATCGAGCGCATCCGCAGCGTGATCCGTGAGCAGGTGCAATACGCGGAACGTCTCGCCGACGAGCTGCGCAAACGCGGCGGCGTCGAGGTGCTCTCGCAGTCGTTCAGCGTGGTCGTCTTCCGCCTGAAGGCCGGCGACGAAGCAACGATGGCGCTCGAAGAGCGGATGAACGCGAGCGGGAAGTTGTTCGTCTCGCACACGACATTGCGCGGCCAGTACGGAATCCGCGTGGCGATCGGGAACGGCGCCACGGAGTGGCGGCACGTGAGCGCCATCTTGGAGTTTCTCGGATGAAACGGAGGCTCAGAGTCGCAGAGTCTCAGAGAGTCGGTGGCCACGTGAGCGCCCGCGGCTTCGACCCTCTGCGACTCTGCGACTCTGAGACTAAGTCCTACGTAGCGGCCCCGTGAAACTCCGAAATCCGCAAAATCACCGCGTGCCCGAACGCCTCCAGCTTCGCATCCCCGATCCCGTAGATCCCGCGCAGCTCGTACAGCGTCGAAGGCCGCGTGCGCGCGAGCTCGCGCAACGTCCGGTCGCTGAAGATGACATAGGGCGGTACCCCGCGCTCCTGCGCTTCTTCGCGGCGCCACGCGCGCAGCGCATTGAAGAGATCGCGATCGTACGGACCGTCATCCACGACCGGCCGCCGCGCGGCCGCCGTCGACGTGCCCGGATCCTTCTTGCGCACCGCCGGCTGCCGCAGTTTCACCTCTGCGTATCCCTTCAAGACTTCCTGTGCGCGCGGGCCGCGGCGAAGCTTCGGATACTCATCCGTCGTCTGCAGCAGAAAGCCCTGTGACACGAGCTGGTACACCCATTCGCGCACGTCGTGGCGTGAGTGGCCTTTCAGCAGGCCATACGTCGAGAGCTGATCGTGTTGGCGCTCGCGGATTTTCTCCGTGTCTTCACCGCGCAGCACACCGACGACGTGGCTGACGCCCCACGACTCGCGCACGCGCACGACGCAACTGAGGATCTTCTGCGCGACGATCAGCGCGTCCGCGACTTCTTCCGTTTCGCCGAGGCAGATGTCGCAGGCGTTGCAGTTTGAGGTGGGGAAGGGCTGGCCGAAATACTCGACCAGAGCCTGATGGCGGCACTTCGCGCCGGAGCAGTAGTGGTCGATGTCGTTGAGATGACGGATCGCGGACTTCACGTACTCCGGATCGGTGGCCGTATCGACGATCATCGACTTCCAGGTCATGAAGTCCGCGCCCGAGTAGAGCAGCACGCACTCCGCTTCGAGACCATCGCGGCCGGCGCGTCCCGATTCCTGTTGATAGTGCTCGATCGACTTCGGCATCGCGGTGTGCAGCACGAAGCGCACGTTCGAACGATCGATGCCCATCCCGAACGCGACCGTGGCGACGACGAGATCGCACTTCTCCGACGCGAACTTTTCCTGTGCATCGTGCCGCTCCTCGGCACTCAGACCGGCGTGATAGGCGACGACGTTCTCGCCGCGCCTGCGCAGTTTTTCTGCCAGCGCATCGACGTCCTTGCGGCGCGTGCAATAGATGATGCCCGCCTCGCCGCGATGTCGATCGATGACTTCCAGGACCTGCTTGGCCTCGTCCTGGCGCGGCAGCACTCGATAGGTGAGGTTCGGACGATCGAAGTCGCCGACCAGCATGGCCGGATCGCGCAACCCGAGCTGCCGCGCGATGTCCTCGCGCACTTCCGGCGTCGCAGTCGCGGTGTACGCCTGCACGGATGCGTCGGGAAACTCATCGCGCAGCGTGCGCAACTGACGATACTCCGGCCGGAAATCGTGGCCCCAGTGACTGATGCAATGTGCCTCATCGATGGCGAACGTCTTCACGTTGGCGCGGCGGAGCAGGTCGCGGAAGCCCGGCATCGCCAGCCGCTCAGGCGACACGAACAGGAGCTTGAGGTGTTTGGCGAACAACTCGCGTTCGGTGCGCTTCACGTCATCGAACGATTGCGAGCTGTTGAGCTGCGCCGCGGCGATGCCGTTCGCAATCAGGCCGTCGACCTGGTCTTTCATCAGCGAGATGAGCGGCGAGACGACGACCGTGACGTTGTCGGCGAGCAGCGCCGGGGCCTGATAGCAGAGCGACTTGCCGCCGCCGGTCGGCATCACCACCAGAGAGTCGCGGCCGGAGAGCGCGGCCAGCATCGCCTCCTCCTGCAGAGGGCGCAGTGAGGAGTAACCCCAATGCTTCTGAATGATGTCGAGGAGGGCCTGTGACATTCGATGGTGCAGCTGGCGGCGCGCTGGCCTCGATTATCGCATCTGTGCTATGTCTCGTCCGTCAATGCACGCCATCCGCGCATCCGCGCGTTACTCCGGGGCCATCCACGCCATTGCCGAGCTCCTCGAAAAGCTGAAGATCGATTCGATGTTCGTCGGCGGCGTTGCGCGTTCGGCGTGGCTGAGTGCCGAGATGGACAGCGGTGCCGTCGACGTGCTCGCGCTCATGACCGCGCCGCAGCGCAATCAGCTCGCGATGATGGCCAGTCACCGCGGGTTTCGCGTCGAGCGGGAAGAGATCGAGCAGGCCGAAGAGCTCGATCTCGTTCCACTGAATTTCGACGACATCCGCGTGCACGTGCTGCTCGCCTCGAACGCGCTTTACGGTCGCATGGTGGCCGCCGCGCAGCCATCCGCGATCGGCGACCGCGCGGTCAAGATTCCACGAGCGGAAGATCTCGCGCTGATGCTTCTGATGGCCGACGATCAGGAAGCGATGCAGCATCTCACCTCTTTGCCGGAGTTCGACCTGGCCGCGTTTCGCGAGCGGCTCACCTCGATCGGTCTCGGCGGAGAGGTGGCCGGCGCTTGAACTGGATCGATCGCCAGGAGCCGCTCGACGCTGCGATGGCGCGCCTCGCAACGGAGTCGCAGATCGCTGTCGATACCGAAGCGGATTCGCTCCACTCGTACTTCGACAAGGTCTGCCTGATCCAGATCTCGGTTCCGGACGATGACTTCATCATCGATCCGTTGCAGCGCGTCGACCTGGCGCGCTTCGGTGAGCTGCTCGCCGATCCCGCGATTCTCAAGGTCTTCCACGGCGGCGACTACGACCTGCGCATCATGAACCGCGACTTTGGCTTCACGGTCCGCAATCTCGTCGACACCTCCGTCGCCGCCCAGCTCCTCGGCTACGAAGGCATCGGCCTCGCGGCACTGCTCGACAAGCACTTCGGCGTGAAGCTGAACAAGACGCATCAGCGCGCGGACTGGTCGATGCGTCCGCTGTCCCAGGACATGCTCGATTACGCGTCCACGGACACGCATTACCTCATCGCGCTTGCCGCAAAACTCCGCGAGGAGCTCGAAGCGCTCGGCCGTTGGGAGTGGGCAGTCGAGGAGTTTGCGCGGCTCGAGAACGTCCGCTATCGCGAGACGACCGAAGAAGACGTGCAGCCGTGGCGGAAGCTGAAGAACATCAGCGGACTCGATCGGCGTTCGCTGGCGATCGCGCGCGATCTGCATCAGTGGCGCGACGCGCTCGCGCGCAAGGCCGATCGCCCACCGTTCAAGATCATCGGCAACGATTCGCTCGTCGAGATCGCGAAAGGGCGACCGGCTACAGTCCGCGATCTCGCGCACACGACCGCGGTCTCGCGCTATCACGCCGACCGCTACGGCCGCGAGATCGTGAGCATCGTGAAGCACGCGCTGGAGATCCCTGAGGCGGAGCTGCCGGATAAGAACGAGCCGAAGCCGTGGATCCGCGACAAGGCGCTCGAAGCGCGCATCGAACGGCTGAAGCGCGTCCGCGACAAGTACGCGAAGGAGCTCAAGATCGACCCGGCAGTCCTCGGTGCACGACACATCCTCGCCGCCGTCGCAACCGCGGGCACCCTCGACGTGCCGAACATGCGCGAGTGGCAGAAACGCGTGATGGGCGATGCGCTGCTCGCCGCGCTCGAGCCCGAGAAGAAGCTGTTCTAGGGGACGACCCCCCCGTTCGCCCTGGAATGGTTTCGAATTTGCACGGCGTGCAAACCCATGATCCTGCTCCTGCACACGACCTCTGCCGCACACACGCACCCTGACCAGCTCCTCGTTGCGCTGATCGCATCGCTGGCCATCATCGGCACGTCGTGGATGTACCAGCGCCGCCGTTCGTGACAGAGCGCGCGATACAATCGCGCCCGTCATGGAACGTGTCACGGACTATCAGGTCGTCATCATCGGCTCGGGGCCGGCGGGCTGCACCGCCGCGCTCTATCTTTCCCGCGCGAACATCAAGGTGATCGTGCTCGAGGGCATGCAGCCCGGCGGGCAGCTCACCATCACCACCGACGTCGAGAACTACCCCGGTTTCCCCGAGGGAATCCTCGGCCCGACGCTGATGGAGTTGATGCGCAAGCAGGCGGAACGTTTCGGCGCCGTCTTCAGCGCCCTCGAGCCGGTCGAAAGCGTGAGGTTCCTCGGCCACCCGTTCGAAGTCGTGACCGATTCGAAGACCTACGTCGCGCCCGCGGTGATCGTGGCTTCGGGTGCATCGGCGAAGCAGATCGGACTTCCCAGCGAGCAGGCGCTGCAGGGCTTCGGCGTCTCCTACTGCGCGACGTGCGATGGCTTCTTCTTCAAGGAGAAAGAGATCGTCGTGGTCGGCGGCGGCGATTCCGCGATGGAAGAGGCGACCTTCCTGACGAAGTTCGCGAAGAAGGTGACGGTCGTCCATCGGCGTGAAGAGCTGCGGGCGTCGAAGATCATGCAGGATCGCGCGCACGCGAATCCGAAGATCGAGTTCATCTTCGATACGACGGTCGACGAGGTGCATGGAGCGAAAGAGACGGGCGTCACCGCGCTCACGCTGCGTAATCTCAAAACGAATGTGACGACGAACTTCGCGACGCAGGGATTGTTCGTGGCCATCGGCCATACGCCGAACACGCAACCGTACGTCGGGCAACTCGATCTCGATCAGGCGGGCTACATCTGCCTGCCGCACCGCAACTCGACGCTGACGAACATTCAGGGCGTCTTCGCGTGCGGCGACGTGGTCGACCACATCTATCGGCAGGCCATCACGGCCGCGGGCAGCGGCTGCCAGGCCGCGCTCGATTGCGAGCGCTGGCTCACGCACGAGCGCATCACCGAGCGGTGGGGGCTCGAAAAGGGCGAAGAAGAGCGCGTCGAGGGTTAGCTCGCGTTTGGCGGTTGGCGCCGTTGACGGGTTCCGCGAGACCCGCGACCAACAAAAAAGGCCGTCTCTTTCGAGACGGCCTCGCTCCTTGCGTGAGAGCGAACTTAGAACGCGTTGAGGATGTACTCGAGCGGGTTCACCGGATTGTTGTTCACGCGCACTTCGTAATGGAGGTGCGGGCCGGTGGAGCGGCCGGTGGAGCCGACGTGGCCGATGACGTCGCCACGCTTCACGCGCTGGCCGGCGCGGACGGCAAAGTTCGAGAGGTGGCCGTAGCGCGTCGAGTAACCGTAGCCGTGCGAGACGTAGATCACGTTGCCGTAGCCGTTGGCCCACTCCGCTTTGACGACGATGCCGTCGGCGGGGGAGCGAACGGGAGCGCCGACTGCCGAAGAGATGTCGATGGCGTTGTGCTGGCCGGCTTCGCCGGTGAAGGGGTCGGAACGGCCGCCAAAGCCATCGGTGAGGATGCCGCGCACAGGCGCGATGGAAGGAGTCGAGGAGAGGAGGCGCGACTGTGCCGTGAACTTCTGCTCCAGCACGCCCAGGTCTTTGTCGAGGCTGTGCGAGCGGAAGCTCATCTTGTCGATATCGTCGCGATACGGATTGTTCGCCAGCTCGTCGTTGCGAAGACCGCCGGAACCGCCCTGGCTCGATTCATCGAGCGTGGTGATGCCGGCGATGATGGCCAGCTTGCGCGTGCGGTCTTCGACGGTGGTGAGCTGGTTGCGGAGCGACTCCACCGACTTGCCGAACTGCTCGTTTGCGGTCTGGAGCTCTTTGTTTTCGCGGCGGAGCTTCGAGAGCTCGTGAGTCTGGGAGAGGGAGGTGAAGTATTGGACGGAGAAGAACGTCGACAGGCAGAGGGACGAGGTGACGATCGAGATCAGCGAAAAGAGCAGGCGGTGCGACACCTTCAACTTTCGGAACTTGGCCCGCGCGTGCGGGACGAAGATGATCGTTGAGTAGCGCTTATTCATGCATGCTCCCGTTGTGAATTAGTAGTGAACTGGTCCGTTGGTGAGCGCGTATTCTTGATGAAAGCCTTCCGTCGAGTCAACGAAAAACTCACCTGAAAAACGGCACTACTGGAAGATCTGCCATTTGGGGTAACCCCACGGAAAATAAGCACTTGCAGTCGTGATTTATGGTGTTTTCGCATAAAAGTCGCATGCAGCGCGATGAGTTCGTGCATAAACGTCAATAACTATCGTTCGTACAGTACCGGACACTCGTCCTGAACCGGTTCCTCGGGTCCCTCGGAGTTCCTCGGAGTTCCTCGGAGGGGATTGACGACGCCCACGGAGGAACCCCGAGGAACCCGAGGCACTCGGGCCGCGCAAGGCGGATGCTAGAATCCGCCGCTTCATGACACGCGTCGACTGGAACACGTACTTCATGGGCATCGCCCATCAGGCGGCCACGCGCGCGACCTGCCTGCGCAAGCATGTCGGGGCGGTGATCGTGCGCGACCGCACCGTCCTTTCCACCGGTTACAACGGCTCGATCCGCGGCCTGCCGCACTGCGAGGACGACGGCTGCGTCGTCGAAGACGGCCACTGCATCACCACGGTGCACGCCGAGGCGAACGCGATCCTGCAGGCGGCGAAAAACGGAGTGGGCGTCGACGGCGCGGAGCTCTACACCACCGCCTCGCCCTGCTGGAACTGCTTCAAGCTGATCGCCAACGCCGGCATCCGCACGATCTACTACGGCGAGTTCTATCGCGACGAACGCTCGCGCGAGACGGCCGCGAGGATCGGGATCAGCCTGGTGGATTTGCAGATGCCCGCGTTGAAGTAGTCTCAGAGTCGCAGAGTCTCAGAGTGCATGTGGCTTCGACCCTCTGAGACTCTGAGACTCTGAGATTCTGAGATTCTGAGACTCCCGCCCATGCTCATCCTCGCCGCCGACACCTCCCTCCCCATCCTCTCCGTCGCGCTGATCCACGACGGGGCGGTGGCGGGTGCGCTTGCGCTCGAGGGAAAGGGCTCGCGTAACGAGAAGCTGTTGCCCGCGATCGACTGGCTGTTGTCCGAGAACAACGTCGATCGGCGAACGCTCGATCTCCTCGCGGTCACACGCGGTCCGGGCTCGTTCACCGGCGTGCGCATCGGGCTCGCGACGATGCAGGGACTCGCGCTCGCGATTCAGCGGCCGGTGTGCGCGATGTCGACGCACGAGGCGGTGGCGTTCGGCGAGGCAGGGCGCATCGCGGTCGTCGACGATGCCGGTCGCGGCGAGTCGTATATCTCTCACTTCGACAACGCCCTCGAAACGCGCCCCCCGCACCTCGGCCACCTGCAGGAAGATGATCGGCGCGTGATTCGTCTCTCCGAGCTCGTGCAGCACGACAACGTTGCGCTTCGCTGCGCACGCCGCGCGCTCGAGATCGAACGAGCGGGCCACGGCGATCGCTACCGCGATGTCACGCCGATCTACGTGCGCCTGGCCGAGGCGGAAGTGAAATTGCTGCAGAAACAGAATGCCTGAGGGGCTGCAGATCAGCGAAGCAACGCTCGGCGACATCGACGCGGTTCACTGCATCGAGGAGGCATCGTTCCCCGCGCCATGGCGTCGCGAGTTCTTCGCGTCCGAAGTGACGGCGGATCACCGCTTCAACATCGTGACCAGAAAGGGCGGCGTCGTCATCGGCTACCTGTTCGGCATGTGGATCTTCGACGAGATGCACGTGAACAAGATCGCCGTCGACGCCAAACACCGGCGCCAGGGCATCGCCGACCGGATGATGGAACGCTGCTTCGACTTCGCGCGCGCGAACGGCATTTCCACGATCTCACTCGAGGTACGCCAGTCGAACCGCGCCTCGCAAGAGTTCTACCGCTCGCTCAGTTTCGAGACGTCGTACATCCGCAAGCGCTACTACCCGGATGGCGAAGCGGCCGTGGTGATGGTGCTTGCGCTCTAGGGCAACGACCCCTCATCCGCCTTCGGCACCTTCTCCCCTCGCGGAGGGGAGAAGGCTACTCGCCACGCACACGCCTTGTAGCCCTCGCCCCGCTTGCGGGGAGAGGGTGGCCGAAGGCCGGGTGAGGGGGCCGTCAGCGCCAGCGCACCTGGTAACTCTCCGGCCGCTGCAACTGCTCGCGGAGAGCGTTTGCGACATCGGCCGCGCTCAACACCTGCGTCGATCTGCGCGGCTGCCACGCCATGATTGACGACTTCACCTCGTCGTCGCGCAGCAGTCCCGCCAGCGGATCGGGCGAGATCCAACGTCCCTCCAGCGCCTTGATCGCCTCGAAAAGATTCACCGGCTCGATGACGAGATCCTTGGTGAATCCTGCGCTCGACACGACCTCGCCCGGCACGCGCACGGTCATGCGCGCGGGAAACGGGTTGTAGATCAGATCCGCTTCTTCGGCGAATGTTGCGGCGTCGTCCTGCTGCTGATCCATGCGCGTCGCGATCTCTTCCATCGCATCCTTCACGGCATCGACGAGCGGTGCTTCTTCTTCGAGCACCGCCGGCCCGGTGATGCCGTCGCTTTCGCCGAGGAGATCGGCGAAGAGGTCGGGAGCGCGTCGCGGGTTGGCGTTGAGGTAGAAGTACAGACGATCGATCGCGGTGTAGTAACGCGCCGCAGCGGCACTCCACGATGTCAACGCGCTTTCGAAGTGCTGCCGCTGCTCGCGCGTCGCGCGCATGCTGCCGCCGGGATAGAACGCCAGCTCGCGCCACCCTTCGCCGTTCAACAGGTTGACGGTGATGTTCGTATCGGCGAACACGTTCTGCAGATCGCTCGTCGGAATGCGGACGACGCGCATCACCCGCGAGATCTTGCCGCGATGTTTTTCAACGGTCAGTGATTCATCTTCCGCGGTCACGCGCGCGAAACGCGCAGACCATCCGTCCGTGCCATGTTGCGCAGCAAATCGCGCGGCGTCGATCTTCGCGAGCGCGGCCGGCGTCTTCGCATCCGCGTCATTGAAGGTCGTTTGTGACTCGACACGCACGCGATCGTTGGCCTCGATCTCGATCGAGACATCCTCCGCGACCGGCGGCCGCGCACACGCGGCGGTCAGCAGCAACAAAACGGCTCCGAGCCGTCGAAGCATCACTCCTCCTTGATGGCCGCGATCGGGTCGAGCCGCGCCGCGATCCGTGCCGGGTACCACGTCGCCGCGACCGACAACAACACCGCGACCAGGTTCACCACCACGATGTCTTCGACGTCCAGGGTGAAGGGGAGGTAACTGGTGAAGTAAATCTCCGCCGGCAGCGGCACGAGATGCCAGCGATTGGCCGCCCACGACAAGCCGATGCCGAGGATGTTGCCGAGCACCGTCCCCGTGAGACCGATCAGCAGGCCGAGCTGCATGAAGAGCGAGCGGATGCTGCCTTCCGTTGCGCCGAGTGTGCGCAGCACGCCGACCGAGGGGCGCTTCTCGAGGATGAGCATCGAGAGGGAGGACACGAGGTTCAGCGCCGCGACGAAAATGATCAGCGAGATCGTCGCGAACATCACGATCTTCTCCAGCCGCAGCGCCAGGAACAACGGCCGGTTGATCTCCTTCCACGTCTTGAACTGCAGCCGCGGGAAGCGCGCCGCGAGCGTGCTCTGGATCTCTTCCGCGCGCGCCGCCGGCCCGTACATCTCGATCGCCGTCGGCCTGTCCCCCGTCCCGAACAAACTCGACGCCTCGGCATTGCTCAGCCACGCGTCGGTCGGGTCTTCCTCGTTCGTGTTCTGCACAAAGCGCGCGATGCGATAGCGCTTCATCACCGGTACCGGACCGAATGGCGTCAGGCGCATGCGCGGCGCGATGATCGTGACGGACTCGCCGATGTCGAGACCGAGCGACGCGGCATAGCCACGGGTGAGGAAGATCTGCGGCTCGCTGCTGGCCTGCGTCAGTTGCGAGCGGATGCGCATCGGCCGTCCTGCCGACTGATCCTCATTTGCGCCCCAGGCAATGCCGCTGATGAACGGGCGCACGTCGTTCATGCCAAGGCCGCGCGCGGCGGCGACAACCGCATCCGCGTCGTCAATGCTGTTCTGCCCCGTCGGCTCGACGAGCAGTTGCGGACTGGAGTCGATGAGCCTTCCGGTGATCTGCCCCTGCAACCCGGAAAGCAACGCGATCGAGATCAGCAGCGTGGCCACGCCGACCGCGAGGCCGATCATGCTGATGAACGACAGGAACGCCGTATGCGCCTGCTTCCGTGCGGCCGTGAGGTAGCGGCGGGCGATACGCGTTTCGATCATCAACGTCAGAGCCGGTGCAGCGCCTCCACCGCCTGCTCCAGCGTTTCGATGGCGGTCGAGAAGGACATCCGCAGATGCCCTTCACCTTCCGGGCCGAACACGACGCCGGGGACGGATGCGATCGAAGTCCGTTCGAGCAATGTTTCCATCGCGTGCCACGAATCGTTGCCGAGGCGCTGGCGGACGTCGGGGAAGGCATAGAACGCTCCGGGAGGCGTCAGGCAGTCGAAGCCGGCGTCGCGGAAGCCCTGCACGAGCAGGTCGCGGCGCCGCTGATACTCCTCGCGGATCGAATCGAAAAAGTGCGGGTCGTGCGTGATCGCCGCCAGCGCCGCGTATTGCGTCGGCGTCGAGACTCCGTTGACGGTGTTGAGCACCAGCTTGCGCAGGAACTCCATGAAACGCGGCGGCGCGACGACGTAGCCGATGCGCCATCCGGTCATCGAGAAGCTCTTCGAAAATGTGTAGACGGTAATCGTCCGCTCGAGCATGTCCGGCAGCGACGCGATGGACAGGTGCTCGCCGTCATACACGAGGTCCTCGTACGCTTCGTCCGCAATGACGGTGAGGTCGTGGTCCTTCGCGAAGTCCGCGACGGCGATGAGTTGTTCGCGCGTGAGCATGTCGCCCGACGGGTTCGCGGGCGTATTGACGTAGATCACGCGCGTGCGCGGCGTATGACGCGATTCGAGCGCGGCCCGCATCGCATCGCTGCTGCCGTCGCGGATGTCATCCCACGGTACGCGCACCGCGACGCCGCCGGAGAAGCTGACCTGGTCCTTGATCGGCGTCCAGTACGGCGCGAAGAACATCACCTCATCGCCGGGATTCACGCTCGCCTGAAACGCGCAGAAGAGGCCGTGCGCGCCGCCCGAGGTCACGATGAGGTCGTTCGTCGTGACCTCGATCGCGTTCTTGCGCGCGAGTTTCGCGCGCAACGCCTCGAGCAGTTGCGGCACACCCGACGAAGGCGCGTACCGCGTATGGTTCGCATCGAGCGCATCGCGCATGGCCTGTTTCACGAAGTCCGGCGTGCCGATGAAGGGCTCACCGCCTTCGAGCTGCAGGACCCGATGTCCACTGCTGCGCATGTCGAGCACGCGGTTGCGGATCTTGACGATATCGGAGAAGCCCAGGAGGGCGGATCGTTGCGCGACGTTCAAAGCGCGCGGATTCTACGCGAAACGACCGAGGGTCTCCGGCGGCCCCCGGTCGTCTTCTAGTTGGACGGCGGTTGAGGCGCCGGCGCTGGGGGCCGCGGCTGGCGGCCGCGCGTCGAGCGGCGGCCGGGAGGACCGGGCGCGGCTGACGATGGCGCCGACACGGGCGTCGGCTCGATGCCGACTTCGGTCGCGGGTGGTGCGGGCGTCACGATGTCCTTTGGCGCGGGTTGCGGCGACTGCGCGGGCATGGTCGACGACGGCGCGACGCCTGCGGGCGCGGACGATGTGGGGACGCCGAGGAACGTCATGGTACGGCGTGAGTGCTCGTTGGGGTACATCTTCAGCAGCGCGAGGTGCGTCAGCTTCGAGTCGAGGATGCGCGGATTCGCATCGACGCGCAGCAGCGACGGATTGATCGTGAACGCCTTCGCGTAGAGATGCACGGCGCGATCGGTGTGATGCCGCTTCTCCTCGATCAGCCCGAGCTGGAAGAGCGCCTGCGAGTGACCAGGGCGGACGTCGACGGTATTGCTGAACGCGCGGCGTGCGCCGAGGGCGTCGCCCTGCGCGGCGCGGACGAGGCCGAGGTTGTACCAGGCCTGGTAATACTTCCGGTCGGCGTCGATGGCGCGTTCGAACTCGCGTTCGGCGTCCTTCGGGAAACCCTTCTCGACCAGCAGCGCGCCGAGCGTGTTGTGCAGGTCGGGCGCGTTCGGATGCTCGCGCAGCGCGTCGAGCGTGCGGTTGATGTTCGCGTCGAGCGTGCTCCCGGTGTTGAGGTACTTCGCGTAGAACGGATTCTCGTACGGCTGGTCATCCGTCCGGAGGTCGTGGATGGCCGCGCAGCCGGAGACGGTGATGGCGGCGACTGCGAGGATCAGCAAACGTTTCATCGGTTAGTCCTGAAGTGGTTTCGCTTTCAACTTGACCTTGCCGTCGATGGTCTCGACGCGGAAGGCCACGGTCTTGACGTTGTATTTCTCGCGAACGAGTTCGCTCTGCTTCTGCACCATCGATGCAAGCTGGTCGATGGATACGTTCGGCAGCTTGCCCAGATCGAGATGCGCGCGCTCGATCTCGCCATACAGCTTTCGGATCTCTTCGCCGTTCGCGCCCGGCGTCATCCTTACATACGGATCGGGCGCCGCGGACGTTACGCGAGGCTGCGGGGCGATGGGGGGAGGTGGAGGCAGCGTCGCGGTTTCCATCAGCGCCTGCCGGCGCCGGAAGTCGAGCGGACCTTCCTCGCGTTCGCGCATCTTGCGCGCCCACATCTCGCGGAACTGGTTGTAGCGTGACAGGATGGTGTTGAAGCGGAAGCGCCGGGCGTTGTCGCGGATGTTCTGCTTGCTCAGCTCGTGGATGCGCGACTCGAGCTGATGGCGTTCGAAGCTGGGCGGCGTCTTCGCGATCCCGGCGAAGAACTGGTCGTACCGGTTCTTGATGCGCCGGATGTCTTCTTCGAGCTTGTCGAGCTCGTCGTCCTGTTTGATCACGCGTGGCCCTAAACTAACTCAACCATGCCTAAAGCGCCCGCCCGGGCCTCAGATTCCTCTCTGCGCGCCGCGGACTCCTTGCGCAGCATCCCGTCGGTCGAGAGGATTCTCACTGCTGCATCGTTCGCGCCGCTCATCGCGGAGTACGGCCGCGAGCGCGTGAAGGAGGCGGTCGCGGAGCATCTCGCCACCTTACGCGCGCATCGTGCGTCTTACGACGAGACCGACGCGCGTGACGCCGCACATGCGACGCTGGCGTCGTCGACGCGCTCCACGCTTCGCCGCACCATCAACGGCAGCGGCATCATCATCCACACGAACCTCGGCCGCGCGCCGATCGATCCAGCCATCTGGGCGGAGGCGGCGGAGATCGTCACCGGTTACGCGAACCTCGAGCTCGATCTCGACGATGGCAAGCGCGGCGCGCGCGACGAACACCTGACGACGCTCTGCCATGCGCTTTTCGGCTGCGAGGCGGCAATTCTCACGAACAACAACGCGGCCGCGACGATGCTGATGCTCGCGGCCGTCGCGCCGAAGAAGGAAGTGGTGGTCTCGCGCGGAGAGCTGGTCGAGATCGGCGGTGCGTTCCGCGTTCCCGACGTCATCCAGCAGGGCGGCGCGAAGCTGCGCGAAATCGGGACGACGAACCGCACCCGCGCGCGCGACTACAGCGATGCCGTCTCGCGCCGCACCGGCGCGATCCTGCGCGTCCATCGCTCGAACTTCGACATCGTCGGCTTCACCGAGACGCCGACGGTGCAGGAGCTGATCGACGTCGCGCGCGCGAAGAAAGTGCCGCTGCTGTACGACGAAGGCAGCGGCCGCGTCGTCGATCTGCACCGGTACGGATTCGCGTCGGCGTCGACGATCGCGGAGTTGATCGCGCAGGGCGTCGACGTCGTCACCTGCTCGACCGATAAACTGATTGGCGCCACGCAAGGCGGCCTCCTCCTCGGCTGCGAGGAACTGATCGCGCAATGCCGCCGCCATCCGCTGATGCGCGCGCTGCGCGTCGGCAAGGAAACGTACGCGGTGGTCGCGGCGACGCTGCGCGCGTTCGCAACAGCGAAACACGAACAGCGCATCCCCATCTATCGCATGCTGGCGACGTCGCTCGAGGTGCTGCGCACGCGCGCCGAGCACGTGATCCGCGGCACCCGCTGCACCCTCACCGAGAGCCGCTGCGCCCTCGGCGGCGGGACCACGCCGACGGAAACCATTCCGTCGATTGCGATCGAAGTTCCCGGCGACGCGAATGCGCTGTCGTCGCGCTTCCTGCGCAACGATCCGCCGATCGTGGGGCGGATTCAGAACGATCGCTTCACCATCGACATGCGCACGATCAAGGAAGCGGACCTGACCCAGCTCGCGGCGGCCCTATCTGGAGCGCCTGGCTCTTAGCCCGTCGAAGGATTGATCGCGGAGCTCCTCAATGTGCTCGATACGCGGACTCTGATGCAGGGGTCGTTCGACGCGATGTTCGCGACGGACAGCGACAGCGCCGACATCATTTTCCAGGACGGCATGTTCATTCAGTTTCCGCCGGAATCGATGAAGGAGCAGTAATCGGGGCGCCGAAGAGCATTGTCTCGACCTGCGTGCGCGCCTGCTCGAGCAGCACTCCTTTATCGCGCAGCGAACGGCCGGCGGTTTCGATGGGCGTGCCGACGCGGACGGTCACGCGTCCCGGTTTCACGCGTTTCGCGCCGACGGGGAAGACATCGAACGTGCTGTCGATCGCGATGGGCACGATCGTTTTCTCCGACTTCAGCGCGAGCAGAAACGCGCCGCGCTGGAAGGGACGCATCTCGCGAACTTTCGAACGGCCTTCCTCCGGAAAGACGACGATGGTGTTGCCTTTGCGGATGCGATCGGCCGCCATGTCGAACGACTTCACCGCGGTGCGCCGATTCTGCCGATCGATGGGGATGAAGCCCGCGCGCGCGAGGGCCCAGCCAAAGATCGGGATCTTGAAGAGGCTGACCTTGGCCATGAAGCGGATCGGCTGCGGCACCGCCGCGACGATGCACGGGATGTCGAGGTAGCTGTAGTGGTTGGCGACGAGGATGTACCTCTTCGCGGGATCGATGTTCTCCAGCCCCTCGGTCCGCAAGTCGATGCCCGCCGCCTTCACGAGCAGCGTTCCCCATGTCCGCACGATCCAGTCGATGGCCGGTGACGTCGACCGGAAGATGGCCACGAAGATCGTGGCCGTGGAGAGCGGAATGGTCACGAAGAACGCGGCAATCGCGAGCCATACGGTGCGAAGCATCGGCGGCCATCATAAAGGCGCCGCCGCGACGCTAGATCCAGTTTTCGAGTTTCAGGCCACGGACGCGGCGGAAGTGCTTGACGTTGTTCGTGACCAGCGTGAGATCGAGTGCAATCGCGTGCGCGGCGATCAGAGTATCGAACTCGCCGATCGGGCTTCCTTTGCGAGCCAGAGCGTTCGCGAGATCCGCGTAGCGCCCGGCACACTCGTGATCGAATGGCAGAACCGCGACGTCACCGATGAAGTTGTCGATGAGTGAGTGCAACTTCGCCGAGTTCCGTTGATTAGCGCCGTACCGCAGCTCAGCCAGAGTAATCGCACTGATCGATATTTCGGACCGCCGATGACGCAGAAGCTTTTGATTCATATGACCGACTCCCCGCAGCCAATAGCTGACGTGATCGGTGTCGAGCATGAACACGGCCGTCAATCCCGCGGCCGTTTTTCGAAGGGATTTCTTGCATCCGTGATCGGTGTCTGCGGAGGCCGTTCGATCTCCTCGTTCCATGAACCGAAGGTCGCGATGAACTCCGCGGACCACTCTTCCGCGGGCTCGAGGATGACTCGCGGACCTTCTTTTCGAACAGTCACTTCTTCCAGATCGTCCGGAAATCGACACGACTTCGGCAGGCGAACCGCCTGACTGCCGCCATTCGTGAAAATCTTCGCCTTCACCGTCATGGTCGTAGTATAGACACGAGTATATACATCGTCAACTATCCCTCGGGATAGAACACGAACAACCGGCATCCCTCCACCGACTTGGGCGAATGCGAGCTGCCCGCCGGATGATGCAGGAACGTGCCGGCGCGATAGACGTTCGCGCCGTCATCGAAATCACCCGACAGGATGTACACCTCCTCCGGTCCGGGCACGTGATGGTCGAGGCCCGGCCACTGCGCGCCGGCCTCGAACTCGACTTCGAGCGCGCGTTTCACGCCGTCGTTCCACAGCTCGCGAACGTGCAGGCCGGGACCGGGACTGCGCTCGGCGAGCACGCCTCCGGCGACGACACCGCTCACGTCCGGCTCTGTCGACGCGGTGAGTCCGTGCGTCGATTTGATGCGCTCGATCTGCGCAAGATGTTTTTCGTCGTGGCGTTCGATGCGGCCGTATGCATCGCGAATCGTGATCGTGCCGTAGTCGGGATGTACGCCGCTGCGCGAGAGCTCTTCGTCGCTCAGCCGCTCCAGCAACGTCGTGTTCATGCGCCGGTGAAACCAGAACTGCTCGAGCAGCTCGGACAGCGGCTCGCGCCGATGCACGCGCTCGACCCAGTGATTCTGCGCGAGCACCGGCAGCGGCGTCCCTCCGCCCGCCCCCGCGAGGATCGTGCGGATGCGCGCGGCGTAGATCAACTCGAGATCGCCGAGGTGTGCGATGACGTCGGCGATGGACCACTTGCCTTCGCGCTCGGGACGATTGAGATCGGGCTCGGGGATGCCGTGCAGGGCGAGCAGTAGGCGGGAGTGAAACGCGCGAAGCTTCTCCAGTGTCTGTTGCATGATGGCGATTATGCGCGAGGGGTATCGCACTCCTTTCGATTGGAACGGTTTGCTCACATGGCTCGGCGCGCGCGCGATTCCGGGCGTCGAAGCTATCGATGACAACACGTACATCCGCGGTGACGTTCGCGTCTGGCACGAGGGCGACGGCGTCTACACGAACGGCGAGGCGCAACGCGTGCGTCGCGTCTTCGACCTTGACGCCGATCCTGCCGCCATTCACGCCGTGCTGAAACGCGATCGCATGCTCGCGCCGCTCCTGCGCAAACGTCCCGGCGTGCGCGTGCCTGGCGCGTGGGATCCGTTCGAGCTCGCGGTGCGTGCGATCGTCGGCCAGCAAGTCAGTGTCGCCGGCGCGCGCACGATCCTCGGCCGCATCGCCGCCGCGCACACCCTCACTCCGGAACGGCTCGCGGAAGTGACGGTGGAAGGGATGCCGCGCAAACGGGCGGAGACCATCCGCAACCTCGCGCGGGCGATCCTCGACCGCGACGTGATCCTCGGTGAAAGCGATCTCACGCGACTTCCCGGCATCGGTCCGTGGACTGCCAGCTATATCGCGATGCGACTCGGCGACGCCGACGCGTTTCCCGCCGGCGATCTGGTGTTGCGCCGCAACGCCGGCGACCTCGGTGAACGTGAGCTCCTCAAGCGCGCTGAGGCGTGGCGCCCGTATCGCGCGTATGCGGCGATGCTTTTGTGGACGCGGTGAAACGGTTCCTCGGGTTCCTCGGAGTTCCTCGGGTTCCTCGGGGATCTTCCGCGTCGCCTCCCGAGGAACTCCGAGGAACTCCGAGGAACCCGAGGAACCGCCTCTCAGTTACAATCGCCCGCCTCGTTCAAAATGGAATATCTCTTCCCCAGGCGTGTGTCGAGTGATCGAAACATAAGGAGAACGGTGTGCCCGAGACCCTGACCGCAGCGGATGAAGTGGAAGCCGTAGGCGCGAGCGGGGAACCGATCCTCAACGACCTGACGATTCATGTCGCCACGGTCAACGGTTCCGGCTCGCAATCGTCGAACAACGTCCTGATGCGCTCGCTGTTTCAGATGGGCATCCCGGTCAGCGGCAAGAACATGTTCCCGTCGAACATCGCCGGCCTGCCGACCTGGTTCACCATCCGTGCGAACAAGGACGGCTGGATCGGCCGCAAGAAAGAGGTCGATCTGATGGTCTGCATGAACGCGCAGACCGCACGCGAAGACGTTGAAGCACTCGCGCCCGGCTCTCTCTGCATCTACGATGCGCCGCTCAACTGCAAGTCGATCCGCAACGACGTCGAGTTCTTCGAAGTGCCGTTCGCGAAGCTCGCCGCCGATCTCTCCGAAGACTCCAAGCTCCGCAAGCTGCTGACCAACATGGTCTACGTCGGCATCGTCGCGGAGCTCCTGGGCATCGAGCGCGAGGAGATGATCATCGCGCTCGGCAAGCAGTTCAAAGGGAAGAAGAAAGCGATCGACGCGAATGTCGCCGCGATCGACAAAGGCCTCGCCTACGCGAAAGAAAATCTGCCGCGCCAGAACAAGTGGCGTGTCGAGCGGATGAACGCGACCGAGGGCAAGATCATCATCGACGGCAACGCTGCCGCGGCGATCGGCTCGATCTTCGGCGGCGTCACGGTGGTGACGTGGTATCCGATCACGCCGTCGTCGTCGCTGTGCGAATCGATCATCGAGTACGCAAAGCAGACGCGCATCGAGGAAAACGGCAAGGCAACGTTCGCGGTCGTGCAGGCCGAGGACGAACTGGCCGCGGTCGGCATGGTGCTCGGCGCGGGCTGGGCGGGTGCGCGCTCGATGACGTCGACCGCCGGCCCGGGCATCTCGCTGATGGCGGAGTTCATCGGCCTCGGCTACTTCGCCGAGATCCCGGGCGTGATCTGGGACATCCAGCGCGTCGGCCCGTCTACCGGTTTGCCCACGCGTACCGCGCAGGGCGACGTCAATCAGGTCGCGTATCTGTCGCACGGCGATACGCAGCACATCGTGCTCATCCCGTCGAGCGTCGCGGAGTGCTTCGATTTCGCGATCGAAGCGCTCGATCTCGCCGAGGAGTTCCAGACGCCGGTGTTCGTGCTCAGCGATCTCGACCTCGGCATGAACAACTGGATGTCCGATCCGTTCGAGTATCCGGCCAAGCCGATCAAGCGCGGCAAGGTGCTCACGGCCGAAAAACTCACCGAGCTGCAGGGCAAGTGGGGCCGCTACGACGACGTCGATGGCGACGGCATCCCTTGGCGCACGCTGCCCGGCACCGATCATCCGTTTGCCTCGTACTTCACGCGCGGCTCCGGTCATGACACACACGCGCGCTACTCCGAGCGGCCGCAGGACTACAAGGACACCGTCGATCGTCTCGCGAAAAAGTACGAGACGGCGAAGCTGTTCGTGCCGAAGCCGGTCGTCGACGCGCGCGACGACGCGAAGATCGGCTTCATCGCGTACGGCACGACGACCTGGGCGCTGGAGGAATCACGCGACCAGCTCCGCCGCGAGCAGCAGATCGAGACGAGCTACTTCCGTCTGCGCGCGCTGCCGTTTACCGACGAGCTCAAGGAGTTCGTCGCCGCGCATGACCGTGTTTATGTCGTCGAGCAGAACCGCGACGGGCAGATGGCGGACATGATCCGTCTCGAGCTCGGCGAGGACCAACGCAAGCTCCGCAAGATCCTGCATTACACCGGTCTGCCATGCGACGCGCGCACGATCACCGACGCCGTGCTGCAGATGGAATCGACTGCGAGCACGGAGAAGCCGCTGCTGCTCGTTCGTGCCGAAGCGCGCATTACGGCCGCGCCGGCGACGTTCATGCCCGGCGCTGTTTCGCAGCAGCGCGAAATGCGGGTAGGGGAGGACTAACCGATGGCTGAAAGCACACTGAAGCTCGGCACCGGCGAAGCGGTCAAAGAGAACAAGCTCGGCCTGAAGCCGGCCGATTATCAAGGCGGCAAGTCGACGCTATGCGCCGCGTGCGGCCATGACGCGGTCTCGAATCAGATCGTCCGTGCGTTCTTCGAGATGAGCGTGAAGGCGGAGAAGGTCGCGAAGTTCTCCGGCATCGGCTGCTCGTCGAAAACGCCCGCGTACTTTCTGCAGCGCTCACACGGATTCAACTCGGTGCACGGCCGCATGCCGGCCGTCGCGACCGGTGCGATGCTCGCCAATCACACGCTGAAAGCCATCGGCGTCTCCGGCGACGGCGACACCGCTTCCATCGGCCTCGGCCAGTTCATGCACATGGTGCGGCGCAACGTGCCGATCATCTACATCATCGAGAACAACGGCGTGTACGGTCTGACCAAAGGGCAGTTCTCCGCGACCGCCGACGAAGGCTCGAGGCTCAAGACCGGCGTGCTCAACGAGATGCCGCCGATGGATCTCTGCGCGCTGGCCGTGCAGCTTGGCTGCGGCTACGTCGCGCGCGGCTTCGCCGGCGATCCGAAGCAGATGGTGAACATCCTCAAGGGCGCGATCGCGCACGACGGCATGTCCGTGATCGACGTGATCTCGCCGTGCGTCACATTCAACAATCACGAAGGCTCGACCAAGGGCTACACGTACTCGAAAGAGCATCAGGAGCTGCTGCACCAGATCGGCTTCGTGCCCGAGTACGAAGAGATCACGGTCGACTACGAGCCGGGCGAAGTGCGCGAGGTGACGATGCACGACGGCTCACGCATCGTGCTCAAGAAGCTGGAAGAGGATTACGACCCGAGCGATCCCGTGCAGGCATTACAGCGCCTCCACCGCGCCGTCGATTCGGGCCAGATGCTCACCGGCCTCGTGCACCTGCGACCGGAGAAGAAGAATTTCATCCAGATGCTCAACATCGGCGACGAGCCGCTGGCGACGCTGCCACTCGCGCGCACCCGTCCGCCGAAAGAAGCGCTGGAAAAGATCATGCGCGACTTGATGTGAAGAACCGGTTCCTCGGGTTCCTCGGGTCCCTCGGGGAGGTGGTTCCCGTCCGAGGAACCCGAGGAACCCGAGGAACCCGAGGAACTCATTTCTTCTTCATCGCCTGCAGCCGGCTTCTCGCCTGCTGGTTGTCGCCCGCGATCTTCAGCACGTCCTCGTAGCACGTCTGCGCGCGGCTGATCATCCCCTCGCTCTTGTACAGGTCGCCGAGGGAGATCATCACTTCGACGTTGTTCGGGTCGATGGAGAGCGCTTTCTGAAAACTCTCTGCCGCGTCGCGCCGCCATTTCGGATTGCGTTCCTGACAGGAGCCGAGCAGTGCCCACGCTTCGGCATGATCGGGAACGAAATTCACGGTCTGCTTGAGCAGCACGATCGCGCCGTAATAATCGGCGTGATTGACCAGCTCCCGCGCCTTGGTGAAGTTCTGTTCGGCGATGTTGCGCTGGGTCAGCCGCTGGTGAATCGACGCCGCGCCTTCGGTATTGTGCGACTGCAGCATCTTGTCGTACGAGGCACGGCGTGCAGCGTCCTTCAATACCTCGGTGGCCTCATCGATGCGGCGGTGAATGACGGTCACCGGATCGCGCACAATGGGCGGAAACGTCGACTGGTCGAATTCTTTTCGCTTCGTTTCCGCCGCCGTCATGATTTGCGTGCGCGTGGCGGCGCGCGGTACGTCGAGCACCTGATAGTGATCGAGCGACTGTAATTGGCGCGAAAACGCCACTGCACGCAACGAGCGTTGATCGCTCGCGCCGATCGCGGCCAGTAATTCGAGATCGCGCTGCATGTCCGCCATCTCTGCAGACGAAGTTGCGGCGCGCTGTCTGACAGTGGTGTAGACGCCGAGTGCCAGCATCGAGATGACCACTTTCGCGACGGTCACTGAATGGGTGTGAAAGTGTTTGAGGAATGCTTCAATCGACGTCGGCGTGGTGAGCGAGGTCGCAATGCCGCGCTCCTCGTCGGTCAATGGCAGCGACTCGATGGTGAAACGGCTGCTGCGCGACACTTCAATCTCGCGTTTCAGGTCGCCGAGCGAACGGCGCAACACGAGACCGTTGGTGATCGAACGGACCCCCTCGATGAGAAGCGCCGCCGTCGATTGCACGAAGATCCGTTTCTCCGGCGGCAGCGGTTCATCCTCCGTGAAGACCGCCGTCCCTTCATCCAGGCCGAAGAGCGGCAGGAACTGCCCCGTCAGCCACTCGCGCAGCAGCGTCTGGCGCGCCGAGAGATCGAGGATCCCGGCGTCGTGCACGTGCGCCACGACGTCATTGGCGTGGTTCGCGAAGAGGTGAGCCGCGCGCTCGGCGGGAATGGCGCCTCGCCGCACCAGAAAATCCCCCAGTGAATCCTCGGGCGACGCGGACGCTGCCATCACCAGCTCGCCCTGCGACCAGTACAGCACCTTCCGGAGCGGAGGCCTGAGGATGGTCAGGTAACCCGTCTGCCGGTTCTGCAGGATCTCACCCGCGATCACTGCGAACGGAGTGATCTCGATCCTCTCCAGACTCACGCTTTTTTGATCCTCGGCTGACGCTTTTAGCACAAACGCGACCAACTGTCCTGACCGGTCTCCTCTGGCACCAGCCATGCGTTTGGAAGCAGCGGCGCGCATGGCGCGTTGCGAATGCATCAGCGGGTCGAGACGGCCCCGAGTGCTACGATGAAAATGACCATGAAGAAGTGCTTCCTGCTGCTGCTGGCTGTCCTCTCCCTCAATGTCGCGGCCGGTGCGCAGGAGTTTCCTGCCGAGCCTCATGAATTCCTCCTGGCCAAGCTCGCCGCCGGTGAAGGACGCTTCGACGAGGCACTGAGCCGCCTCGATAAAGTCATCGCGAAGAATCCGGATGATCCCGTGCTGCTCTATGAGCGCGCCATGGTTCTTCTCGACGCGGAGCGCGTCGACCGCGCCGAGACCGAGCTGCGCGCCGTGCTCAAGAAATCTCCCGACTTCTATGACGCGAATCGCGTCCTCGGCCGCGTGCTCATCGATCGCGCCGGCTCCAGCCGCGCAAAGGTCGAAGAGGCACTCGGATTTCTGCAGGCCGCCTATAAGGGGAATCCTGACGATCTCTCGACCGGAATCACGATTGCGCAGATCCTCCGCTCACTCGAGCGTAATGCGGAGGCCGAGCGTGCACTTGCGGTGATGGTGGAACGTGCGCCCGATCAGCGCGTCCTGAATTTCCAATACGCGCAAGTGCTGGCGGCACTCGGACGCAACGCGGAAGCGAAGCAGTATCTCGAGCGCACCCTGGCGATCGATCCGACCTTCGGCGCGGCGGCTATGCAGCTCCTGGACATCTATCAGGAGGAAAGCGAGTGGCAGAAAGCGGCCAGCGTGCTGCAGCCGCTCATCTCCGAGAATCCGATGCGCCTCGAGCTGCAGCGGCAGCAGGCGTATTTCTTCCTGCGCGCCGGAGACGCACGCAGCGCACGCGATCGCTTCCGCGCGCTGGTCACCTCCGATCCGAAGGACACGCGCTCGCTGTTCTATCTCGCCGAGTCGCTCAATGACCTCGAGGAGTATGCGGAAGCGGAGAAGATCTTTCGCCAGCTCAGCGCGGCCGAACCGAAGGACATCGATTACGTCACCAGTCTCGGCCTGAGCTTGTCGGGACAGAAGAAGTGGGACGAGGCGGCCGAGACGTTCACGAAGCTGATGACCATGGGCGACGTTGCGCCGAATGTCGGCGCGGTCGCGCGCACGCAGCTCGCGTATATCGCGTTGCAGAAGGGTGAGTACGCGCGCGCGAAAGAGATGGCCTCGACGATTCTCACCTTCAACTCGAAGCCGAACACGCAGGCCATCAACATCGCCCTCGAAGCGCTGAAGAAAGAGAAGAAGAGCGAAGAAGCGGTGGCGTTGCTCGCGCCGCTCGTGCAGCAGTTCCCGTCCGATCCTTTCCTCAACGCGCGCTACGTCGAGGTGCTCGCGACCGCCGGTCAGACCGACAAGGCGAAGGAGCATGCGGCCGCGCAGTCGAAGCTCGGTACGCGCAACGTCGCGGCGATGTCCGAGGCGTTCATGCGCGCGGGCGACAACAAGGGAGCGGTGTCGGTGCTGCAGACCGCCATTACCGCCGCGCCGGCTGATCTCGATCTGCAATTCCAGCTCGGCTCGATCTACGAGCGCATCGACGATGACAAGTCGGCCGAAGCGACCTTCCTAAAGGTGCTGGAAAAGAATCCGGAGCATGCGCCGACGCTCAACTACCTCGGCTACATGTGGGCCGAGAGCGGCGTGAACCTCGAGCGCGCGCAGGAGATGCTCACGCGCGCCGTGGGACAGGATCCTGACAACGGCGCGTACGTCGATTCGCTGGGCTGGGTTTACTTCCGCCTTGGCCAGCTCGAGCTCGCGGAGAAGTATCTGACCGATGCGACGCGCCTCCTCCCGCGCGATCCGACGGTGCACGAGCACCTCGGCGACGTGCTCGCGAAACGCGGCGACATGGAGCGCGCGCTGAAGCTCTATCGCACCGCGGTCGATCTCGATCCCGAGTCGAAGGACGTCGGCAAGCTCCGCTCGAAGATCGCCGAGATCGAACGCAGCGCGCTCACGACCCAACGATGAGGAGAGTCGCAGCGGTCGTCCTCGCCGCGGCTCTGCTTTCGTCGTGTCGTACCGCGCGACCTGTTGGCGCGCCGGTGGAGCCGTTGACGGCAACGACGGCAGACCAGGCGATCGAGCAACTGCGCGAACGCTACGCGAGCTTCCGGGGCATGCGCAGCCTGATGCGCGTGCGTGCGACGGTGAACGGCAAAACGCAGTCCTTCCGCGCGCAACTGCACGTGCAGGACGAGCGGCACATGGAACTGACTGCCTACACGCCCGTCGGTACGACGGCGCTGAAGATGAAGGCGGAAGGCGATCGCATTACCACCGATCCGCCGGTCGCGCCGGATGCATTCGATTTTCTGCGCGACGCGGAGCTCACGCCGGCGGAGACAGCGATGCTCTTGCTTGGTCTTCCGCCGCGCGATGGCATGCGCATCGACTACGCGCCAGGCGGAGTGGCGTCGGCGAGTCTCGGTGCGATGACGGTGCAGTTCGAGCCGCCTTCGTTCCCGGCGCAACGGGTGATCATTACCAGCGGCGCCGATCGCATCGAGATCACGCACGATGAAGTCGTACGCGAAAATTAACTGGTCGCTGCGCATCACCGGCAAGCGCGCGGACGGGTTCCACGATCTCGAGACGGTCTTTCAGACGATCTCGCTGCATGATGAGCTGACGTTCCGCGACGCGGATGCGTTGTCGCTCACGTGCGACGATCCGACCATTCCTGTCGACGAGACGAATCTCGTGATGCGCGCCGCGCGACTGGCGGGGTCGCCGCCGGTTGCCATCTCACTGCACAAGCGAATTCCCGCGGGTGGAGGATTGGGTGGCGGATCATCGAATGCGGCAGCGACCCTCGTCGCACTCGGTGGTGATCCCGCGCTGGCACTTTCCCTCGGCTCCGACGTGCCGTTCTTTCTCATCGGCGGCACTGCCTACGCGACCGGCCGCGGCGAAGTGCTCACGTCACTCCCGCCGATGAGCGACATCCCACTGTTGCTCGTGTTACCCGAGGAACGCGTGCTGACGAAGGACGCATTCGCGCGAATCACGCGCTACTCGGAACCGCTCGGTGTCGACCCGTACACGCGCGGTTTCGAAAGCTTCACGAACGATTTCGAGGAACCGGTCTTCGCGATCCATCCGCGCCTGCGCGATTTCAAGGAACGCATGTACGGCGCCGGTGCGATGTGGGCATCGATGACCGGATCCGGATCGACGATCGTCGGCGCCTTCAACACCGCCGCGGCCCGTGATGCAGCCGCGGCAGCGTTCGAAGATGTGCGCACGGAGCGCGCCATCACTCACTAGGCACCCCTCATCCGCCCTTCGGGCACCTTCTCCCCTCACGGAGGGGAGAAGGCTACTCGCCGGGAGCGCGCCTTGTAGCCCGACGGCCGGGTGAGGGGACTTACGTCCCCGCCACGCTCACGTTTTCAAACACGAGCGTCGGCGAGCGCATCGCGGAGTAGGGGAAGGGATCGTTGCCGAGAGCGGCGAGCTTCTTCCAGAACTCGAGATGGTTGCCGGAGAGGTTCATCTCGCTGAGCGGCTCGGCGATCTCGCCGTTGCGAACGCGGAAGCCGACCACGCCGACCGAGAAGTCGCCGGTGCCGCTGTTCGAATTGCCGCCGATGAAGCTCGTGATCAGGAGAGCGTCCTTCGCACCGGCCAGCAACTCCTTCTGGCTCTTCGCGCCGAGCTTCCACGAGAGGTTGGAGATCGAGCCGCTGGTCGGCTCCATCTTCAGCTTGCGGCCGTAATACGTGTCGACGTAATACGACTTCAGCACGCCGTCCGCGAACACCGCGCGCGGCTTTGCGGCGATGCCTTCGTTGTCGAACTTGCGCGAGCCGAAGGCGGTCGGGACGAGCGGATCGTCCGTGATCGAGATCAGCGGACTCACGACCTGCTGGCCGAGCTTTCCTTCGAGGAATGAGCGCTTCTGCTGGAGGCTCGACGCCTGCAGCGCCACGCCGAGCATGCCGAGCAGACGTCCTGCCGCGCGGTTGTCGACGATGACCGTCATCGCCTCGGTCTGCCCCTTCTTCGCGCCGAGGCGGCGGAGCGTGCGTTGCGCGGCGCTTGCGCCGATCGATGAAATGTCCGGCACCGATCCCCAGAATCGCGACCCGGCGTAATCGAACTCCTCGGGGCGTCGTCCGTCGCCGTCTTTCGCGCTGACCTGCGCGGAGACGAAGAACGACGTGCCGCGATTCGCGCCGGAGAAGCCGTTCGACGTCACCATCCAGTTCTCGACGAGGTTCGACGAGAACGAAGACGTGACGCTGAGAATCGCGTCGCTGCCTTTCACTCCGCGCGCGGCGTCGTGCGCGGCTTTCGCGGCCTTGCGTCCTTCATCGGCGGTCACGCCGAAGTACTTCGGATCCTCCAGCTGCAGATTCGCGGACGACTGTCCTTTGTACAACTCGGCGTCGGGCAGCGCGCGGAACGGATCGGGTGCGATTGCGCGCGACACCGCAATCGAGTCCGTGATGAACGTCTTCAGCGCCTCGGGGCGCAGGTCGCTCGTCGAAACGCTGGAGAAGCGGCCGTCGACGTAGAGCTGCACGTTAAGTCCGCGCGTGGTCGACTCGCTGATCTTCTCGACCTTGCCGTCGCGATAGTCGAGCGAGACGTCGCGCACGCGATAGGCGCGCGCGGAGGCGTCCTTCGCGCCGGCACTCTTCGCGACCGTGATGGCCGACTGCGCGATGGCGAGCATGTCCTGTTCGTTGGTCTTGCCCATGGTCGTCATCCCTTCTTCTCAGCGCGGCCGCCGACCGTGATCGAGGAGACGCGCACCGTCGGCAGGCCCTGCGACACCGGCACCATCTGCCCGTCCTTGCCGCACGTCCAGCCGCCTTCATCGATCTTCAGATCGTCGCCGACCATGTCGATCAGCTCGAGCACCTTCGGGCCGTTGCCGATGATGTTCACGTCCTTGATCGGCTTGGTGAGCTTGCCGTCTTCGATGAGGTAGCCGTTCTTGACGTAGAACGTGAAGTCGCCGGCGCCGATGTTGACCTGGCCGTTCGAGAAGAGCTCGCAGAAGATGCCCTTCTTCACCGACGCGACGATCTCGTCGGGCTTGTGCGGGCCGGGCAGCATGTACGTGGAGCGCATGCGCGGCATCGGTACGTGCTCGTAGCCCTGGCGGCGTCCGTTGCCGGTCGGCTTCACGCCGTAATGCTTCGCGGAGATCGAGTCGTGCAGGTAGCTGGTGAGCGTGCCGCCTTCGACGAGCATCGTGCGGCCGACGGCGTTGCCTTCGTCGTCGACGTTGAGTGCGCCGCGCGCGCCTTCCTGCGTTCCCTCGTCGACGATCGAGACGAACGGTTTCGCGACCGGTTTGCCGATCTTGTCCGAGTAGATCGAGACGTTCTTGCGGTTGAAGTCGGCTTCCATGCCGTGGCCGATGGCTTCGTGCAACAGGATGCCCGCCGCGCCGGCGGCCATGACCACCGGCATCTCGCCGGCCGGCGGCTGCACGGCGTCGAACAGCACCATGGTCTTGTTCACCACCTCGCTGACCATGCGGTCGAGGCGATCCGCCGTGTAGTAGCCGATGTCGGCGCGCGCCGCGCGATTGATGCTGTTGTTCTCGCGGCGGCCTTCCTGCTCGGCGACGACGGAGAGATACATGGTCGTCATCGGCTGCGCGTCTTCGACGATGCGGCCGGTCGAGTCGGCGACGAGCATGACGCTGCCCTGGTCGGTGAAGCCGAGGTTGACCTTCTTGACGCGCGGGTCGGCCTTGAATGTTTTTTCATTGAGGCCGTTCAGCACCGAGAGCTTCTGCTGGGGGCGGATGTCCTCCCAACGCACTTTGACCGGATAACGATTCGGCTTCGCTTCCATGACCTTGAAGCGCGCCGGTCCCTCGCGCGACGGACCCTGCGCGATCGCGGCGGCGGTCAGCGCAGCGCGTTTCAGGCCGTCGGGCGTGATGTCTTCGGTGAAGCCGTAACCGGTCTGATCGCCTTTGAGCACGCGGACGCCGACGCCGAGGGCGACGTTGGCGGTGGCGCGGTTGACGATGCCGTCTTCGAGCGAGAGGTTGTTCGAAACGCGATGCTGGAAGAAGACGTCCGCGTAATCGCCGCCCTTCGAGAGTGCCGAGGAGAGCGTGCTGCGGATCAACTGCTCGGTCACGCCGAACCGCGCGAAGTAGCCGACGCCGTTCGTGGGACCGGTACCGGCGAGAAGCGACGAGACGTTCAACAGATCTGAAACAGCCACGGACGCCAATGCCGCGGCTCCCGCGCCGATCACGGTCCGCCGGGTGAGGCCAGGGTTTTCGGCCATACAAATCCTCCTGCTCGAGATTTGACTATTGAACGATCGTAGCGCGGAGTTGTTCGTTACGGTGAGGAGAACGTTCGGTGACAGCCGGACCGGAGGCTACATTTTTCTCGGCACGCGGCTGAGCAGGACAACCCACAACAGCGTGCGGCGCGTTACTTTCGCAGCGCTTCCAGCCGCGTGCGCACGGCACGTTCCGCGCGTTCGATGGCCTGCTGATCGTCGCGCAGGTAGAACGAAAAGTTTGCGCCGAAGAAGAGCGAGTTGAGCTCGAACGCGAGTTGCGCGGGATCGACGTCATCCTTGAGATGACCTTCGTCTTTGGCCATACGGATGGCGCGCTCGAGCGCGCGCATCCAGTCATCCATCAGCGCGCGCACGCGATCGCGCACGGGACCGGGACGGCTGTCGAACTCGAACGATGCGGCGGCGAAGAAACAACCGCCGGGGAACACGCCGCGGCGGATGTACGAGAGCCACGACGTGCAGATCGCCAGGAGCCGCGGATAGCCGCGCGGTTCCTGGATCGCGTTCTTGAAGATCTCGTTGATGTAGCGCTCGGCCGCGGCTTCGATGGTCGCGATCTGCAGTTCTTCCTTCGAGCCGAAGTGCGCGAACAGCCCGCTCTTCGACATCCCCAACTCCTCGGCGAGCCCGCCGATGGTCAGGCCTTGCAGCCCGTGCAACGAAGCGAGATCGACGGCGCGATCGAGAATGCTCTGGCGTGTGCGCTCGCCTTTCGGCGCGAGGGTCGTGGCGGCCGTCATCGCGGACATTGTAGGTTACGCGTACGCCGGAAGGTCTTTGAGCAGCTCCGCGTGCGCGTTGCGGAACTCGCGGCTCCACGCCTGCGGCTCCCGCGAACGCGGGTCGATGTTGACCACCGTGCGCTCGCCGCGGGCGTATGCAACGGAGCCGCTTTCGTTCGCGACCACAAAGCCGTACGTGCAGGTGAAGTTCGCGAGGTCGCTGACCCACAGCTCGACGCGGAGGGTGCCGGTCGACGCGAGCGGGTTGAGCGTTTCGACGAACCAGTCGCCGCCGACCGGCGCGCGTCCGTCGAGGGCGATGATGGCGCGATCGACGTGCTCGATCACGGTGGTGGCGGGGATGGCGATGGGGGAGAAGAAGTGGAACTTGGGGTTGAGGTCGTCGAACGTCATGGTGTCCTCCCTTCGATGGAAGACAAAATAGTACGAACGTTCGTTTATGTCAAGGGGGTGCCTCGGGTTCCTCGGGGTTCCTCGGGGTTCCTCGGGGGGGGGACGGCGGCAAAATCCCCTCCGAGGAACCCCGAGGAACCCGAGGGACTCCGAGGAACTATTTGTAGATTTCCACGTGCGCCACCCCATCCGCCCCGATCCACCCTCGATACATCCCCTCGCTGTTGAACGGCATCGCGAAGTTGCCCTTCGTGTCGAGGATGATCACGCCGCCCTCGCCTTTCACCGGCGCGAGCTTCTTGTGGATGACTTCGTCGCCCGCTTCCTTCACCGACATGCCGCGGTACTTCACCAGCGCCGCGATGTCGTGCGCAACGGTCCAGCGGATGAAGAACTCGCCGTGACCCGTCGCCGAGACCGCGCATGATTCGTTTTCGGCGTACGTACCCGCCCCGATGATCGGCGCGTCGCCAACGCGTCCGTATTTTTTGTTCGTCATGCCGCCGGTCGAAGTGCCCGCCGCAAGGTTGCCGCTCTTGTCGACCGCCACCGCACCGACGGTACCGAACTTTTTCTCATCTTCGACGACGAGATCCGCCTTCGGCTTCTGCTTTTGTTCCTTCAGCAGCTCATTCTGCAGCGACTTCCAGCGGCGCTCGGTCCAGAAGTAGGACGGGTCGACGATCTCCAGTCCCATCTGCGTCGCAAAGAGCTCCGCGCCGCGGCCGACCATCATCACGTGCTCGGACTTTTCCATCACGGCGCGCGCGGCGGTGATCGGGTTGCGGATGATGGTCACACCCGCGATCGAGCCCGCCTTCTTCGTCTTGCCGTCCATCACCGACGCGTCGAGCTCGTTGCGGCCGTCGTGCGTGAACACCGCGCCCTTGCCGGCGTTGAAGAGCGGCGAGTCTTCCATGAACCGGATCGTCGCCTCGACGGCGTCCATGCTCGATCCGCCTTTCGCCAGCACGCCATGACCGATGCGCAGCGCCTGCTCGAGCGCCTCGCGATATTGCTTTTCCGTGTCGCCGGTCATGCTCGCGCGGGTGATGGTGCCGGCGCCGCCGTGGATGACCATCATTGCTTTTTGGGCGGATACGCCAAGGGTGATCACGATTGTTGCAGTGAGCACGACGAATCGTTTGAACATGGCTCGGTACACTACCACGCAGTTTCTGATGAATCGCGCCGCGCTTCTCGTGCTGCTGCTGCTCGTCACGCCCGCGTTTGCGCAAGGTCCATCCGAGGACTGGCGGACGATCGAGACGGCGCATTTCCGCGTGCACTATCCGCGCGAATACGAGGCGTGGGCGACGCGCGCCGCGGAGCGCCTCGAGTCGATCCGCGACGCTGTATCGAAGGAAGTCGGCTTTGCGCCGCCGCAGACGATCGACGTGCTGGTGACGAATCCGCTGGCGACGCCGAACGGCAGCGCGTGGCCGCTGCTCGATACGCCGCGCATGATCTTCTTCACCGAGCCCCCCGGACCGGACGATCAGCTCGGCGCCTATGGTCATTGGATCGATCTGCTCGCAGTGCATGAGACCGCGCACGTCGTGCACATGCTGCGGCCGTCGCGCAATCCGTTCACGCGCCTCGTGGAACGTTTCGCGCTGCCGTTGAATCCGATCACGTTGCGCGCGCCGCGCTGGGTGCTCGAAGGCTACGCGACCGTGGTCGAAGGACGTCTCACCGGCGCGGGCCGGCCGTCGAGCACGATTCGCGCGCTGATCCTCAGACGCTGGGCCGAACACGGCCGCCTCCCCACCTACGCGCAACTCAACACCGACCGCCGCTTCCTCGGCATGTCGATGGCGTACCTGATCGGCTCCGCGTATCTCGAATGGCTGGAGCAGCGCAGCGGTCCGGGCTCACTGCGCAACCTCTGGGCGCGCATGACCGCGCGGCATCGACGCTCGTTCAATGAATCGTTCATAGGCGTGTTCGGCGATCGTCCGGATCGTCTCTACGGCCGCTTCGTGGCGGAGCTGACCGCATCCGCGATGACGATCGAACGGGGTGGTGAGTGGCAGGAAGGTGTGCTCTTCCAGGAGACGCCGCGCGCGACCGGCGATCCCGCGGCCTCACCAGACGGCAAGCAGCTCGCGATCGTGATTCGCCATCGCGATCGTCCGGAGAAGCTGGTGGTGTGGTCGACGGAGCCCGCGGCCGAAGAGCAGAAGAAATACGAAGAGCGGGTGCGCGAGATTCTCGAGCGCGATCCGGAAGACGTGCGCGCGATTCTCACGAAGCCGCTCCCGCGCAAGGCCGTGCAATCGCTGGTGATGCCCGACGGCGGCGACATCGAAGAGCCGCGCTGGACGCGCGACGGCAAGTCCATCGTGTTCTCGCATCGCGTGCGCGATGGCGAGGGACTCCTCCACTTCGATCTCTATCGCTGGGATTTCGAGAAGCTGACGCGCATCACGCATCTCGCCGACGTGCATGACGCCGATCCGCTGCCCGACGGACGCACTGCCGTGGCAGTGCGCAGCCGTTTCGGAGCATCGCAACTCGTCGACGTCGATCTCGCCACCGGCGCCGTGACGCCGCGCATGCAAGCGTCGATCGACGTCGTGGTCACGCATCCGCGCGTGAGTCCGGACGGCGCGCGCATCGCGCACGTGGCACATCGCGACGGACGCTGGACGCTGTACGTGAACGACGCCGCGATCACCTTGCCCGGCGATCCCTCATCCCCCGAATGGATCACCAACGACGAACTGATCGTCACGGTCTTCGCGCAAGGCTTCGCCGAGCTCTATGGAGTGCGGTGGCGCCAGCCACCGCTTTCAACAGCGGCCGCGCCAGCCGCCGCGACCCCGATCACGCGAACCCGCGGCGGCGCGTTCGACCCCGCGCCTTCCCCGGACGGCCGCATCTACTTCATGTCGCTGGATCCCGATGGCTACGTCGTTCGCGTGCTCGAAGACATTCGACGGGCTGGGAGCCCGTCGCTCCAGACGGCACTGGATGCGTCGCTCGTTCCCGCCATTCCGCCGCAGGCCGGAACGGCCACTCCATTCGTCGCGCAACCCGTGACCTCGCACGCATACGGCATCGGACGCCAGGAACTCGGCTGGTTCACGTCGCAGAACTTCGCGCCGGATCAGCAGGCGTTGGAACTCGGCGTGCGCATCGGCGACGTCGTTGGCCGTCTCGACACGCTGCTCATCGGCTCACTTGCGCGCAAGGACGCGCCGGAAGGAATTGCGCTCGCCACCGCATGGCGCGGATGGCCAGTCGAACTGCATGCGCACGCATTCACATCCGACGACACAAATGGCATTGAAGCGCGCGGTCTCTGGTCGCGACAGTTTCCAACCAGCCGCCTCACGGTCGAAGCGGGTGCGCTTTCCGACGATCTCCTCTTCGGCAGCGCCGCGTATTCGATGCGCCAGGTCTTCGGCACGACCACCGTCGACGAAGCCGTGCGCGTCGAGATCGACGACGAGCATCACCGTGCCATCGCATCGCTCGCGTACAGCGCGGGCTCGTTGCGTATCGCGGCGCGCTATCAACGCGATCGCGGCACGCGCGTCACGCTCGGCGGCCTGCCGTCATCGATCCTGCCGCGCTCCGCGTATGCGCACCGCATCCTCGACCCCGCCCTCCCCGTAGCGCTCCTCGGCGGTGACGACTACGATGGCTGGCGCGTCGAGTCGACCGTGCCGGGCATGCCGTTCACCGCGTTCTATCAACGACACACGCTCGATGATGCGACGTTGTCCCTCGCCGGGGCGCAAGTCGAGCTGCGCACCGCTCCCGATCCGATCCTGAAACTACCCGCGCTCGACTTCACGCTGGGCGTGGCGCGCGTCCTCGACGAACCGCTGAAAGGAACGACGAAATGGTGGCTGGGAATGCGATGGCGCCCATGATTCACATTCACAACGGTGACGTCGTGGCGACGCTCGCACGGCGCAGCGACGTTCCGGGCGAGCACGTCGCGTATCGCGAGACGCTCGTTACCGGCCCGGTGATCCCGGGACCGGAGTGGATCGAAACGCGCGCGCGTGCGATCGCCGATGCGCATTCGCAGGATCTGCTGCGTGTGCGAACGGAACTGCTGGAGCAGGAGCTCGCACTCGACAACGCATCGTCGAAGGGCGAGATCGTGTTGTGGTTCGAGCACGATCTGTATTGCCTCATTCATCTCGTGTATCTGCTGCAGCGCTTTGCCGACGCGCGCGTGTCGCTGGTGTGGTGTCCGACACCGCTCGGCGAATACGACGAGCGCGCGTTGCATTTGCTGTTCGATTCGCGCGCCGCGGTGACGCCCGCGATGACCCAGGCGGCGAAGGCGGTATGGCGCGCGTACACGTCTGCCGATCCGACCGCACTCAACGAATGGATCACACGTGACACGCCTGATTTCCCCTTCCTTCGCGACGGGCTCACGTTGCATGCGTCGCGTTTCCCATCGCTCGACAACGGGCTCGGCGCAATCGAGCAGCGAGCGCTCGCACTCATCGCGGCAGGCTTCACCGACTTTGCGACGCTTTTCGACAGGTTGAACGCCGAAGTGCCGCGTTTCGGATTCGGGGACGCGGAGGTTTTCCGGCACCTGCTGTCGATGGCGTGGCGCGCGGTGCCGCTGATCTCGGTGACGGGCGAGCCACCGAAGGCGCTCTGCGCGAACACGCCGGCGGGCGAGAAGGTACTGCGCCGCGAGCTCGACGACACGACCATCAACGATCCCGACCTGTGGCTCGGCGGCGCACACGTGACGAAGGAGCAGTTGTGGCGATTCGACGGCATCGCGCTGTTCCGCGCGTAACGCCCTGCGAGTTGGTTCGCTTCGAAGCGACGGATGGCATTCCGCTCGCGGGCTTGCTGTACGAACCGAAGCGCCGTTCGACGCGCGTGATGATTTTTCTGCATGGCACCGGCGGCTCGTCGGTGTTCGAGTCGACACGGACGAACGTGCTTGCCGCGGAGCTCGTGGCCGCGGGCGTCGCGTACTTTCCGTTCAACAATCGCGGCGCGCACGTGATGCGTCGCATGGGCAGCGAGATGGGCGGCTATTCGTACGAGCGCATCCGCGGTTGCGTGTTCGACATCGATGGCGCGGTGCGCGAGCTGCGGCGGCGCGGGTATCGCGACATCACGCTCATCGGACACTCGACGGGCGCGAACAAGGTCGCCGTCTACGATCACTACAAGCAACGCAATTTCGTCAAACGCTACGTCCTCCTCGGCGGCGGCGACGACACCGGCTTGCTCTATGAGGAGCTCGGCGCGCGACGCTTCACCGACGCGCTGACGAAAGCGCGCGCGATGATCAAAGCGCGTCGCGGCGACGAGCTTGCGCCGCCATCGATCGCAAAACTGCCGATGAGCTGGCGCTCGTTCTACGACATGGCCAATCCCGACGGCGACTACAACGTCTTTCCCTTCCTCGAAGTGATGCGCGGCATTCGCCTCTCGCGGCGCCCGCGCTTCCGCTATGTGCGCGCCATTCGCAAACCCGCGCTCTTTCTCTACGGCGAACACGATGAGTACTGCATCGACAGCGCCTCGGCCACTGCGGCCGTGCTCGCGGAGGTGTTGCCGCGGAACGCCGAGCTGGCGATTCTCGCCGATGCGGACCACGGGTTCGGCGGGAAAGAGCGCGAGCTCGCGAACGTGATTTTGAATTGGATGGGGGACGATCCCGAGGTAATGTTGATGGCGCCATGAAATACCGCGTGGTATTGCATCCGTCCGAAGAAGGCTTCGCGGTGTCGTGCCCGGCACTCCCGGGATACTGGTCGCAGGGCGCAACGGAGGCGGAGGCGCTCGCGAATATTCACGATGCGATCGAGGACTATCTCGCCGTGGTTGCGGCGAGCGCGGACCCTGCGTACATTCGCGAAGTCGAAGTCGCGGTGTAGTGCGTGCCGAAGATTCCTGGCGCCAATCACCTCAACGCCGTGCGGGCGTTTCAGAAGATGGGGTTCATCATCGTGCGTCAGGCAGCCACATCGTGATGAGCGACGGTTCGCGCATCCTGACCATTCCGCGTCCTAACCCGGTCAATGCGTTCACGATGGGCGGGATCGTTCGCGACGCGGGACTCACTGTCGAAGAGTTCAGGAAACTCCTCTAACGCTTGCCTCGCTCGCCGATCATCTTGACGACATCCGTCGCCAACTCATTCGGGATCGGGATGGTGAGGTTGTAGTGCGCGATCTTCCACTCGCCGCCGACGCGGCGTACCACCCCCGTCCCGCGGCATTCGCCGTACGTCGCGCTGTCGAGTTTCTCGTCGAACCAGGCCACGTCGCCGCGTGGTGAGAACATCACCTGGCGATCGCGGGGCACGAACGTCCATGCCTTTCCTTTCGCAAAGTACGGATGCGAAAACTCGCGGAATGCGGCCAGGTCCCAGCGCTCCGTGGCATCGGTGCCGAGGAAGACGAAGTCGGGGGACATGGCGTCGAAGTAGCGGGACTCATCGGCGTCCGCGGCGGCGTCATGCCAGTCGTCGAGCATCGCGTTCACGTCACCGGGAGGCACCGACGCGCATCCAACGAGCAGCAGGACGACGAGCAATGCGTTTCTCATCACGAACCTCCGATCACGCTCGCCAGCACTTCGAACGAGCGCAGCTCATGGCCGAGGAAGTTGCGCCGCAGGAAACCGGCGAGAGAGCGGATTTCCATCAGCACTTCGACCGGAAACTCGCGCGCGGCCAGATCCGCCACCGGCAATCGCACCAGCGTGTCGAGTGCCGACGCCACGTCGTTCGGCAGGATGAACGCGTCGCGTGTCGCGCAGTTCGCGCAGACGAAGCCTTCCAGCTTCTGATCGAATCGCAGCGGCCGCGTCACCGTTTCGCCGCACACGATGCAGTCGCGATGCGAGGGGAAGATGCCCGCCAGGCGCAGCATCCAGATCTCCGCGTACGCGACCACCGGCAACGCCGGCGCACCTTCGAGCAGCGCCGCCGTGGTGTGATCGAGCAGGCGATAGATCAGCTCCGCGGGATCATCGGTGGGTGCGAACGTGTCCACCAACTCCGCGATGTACGTTGCCGCGACGCTGCTCACGAGATTCTGCTGTGCTGGAAACAGTGAGCGGATCAGGTCCACCGACTCGATGCGAACCACTTCCTCCGCCTCGCGCTCGGTGTACCCGATGCGCACTTTCGCGAGCGGCTCCAGCGCCGCGCCGAAGCGGCTGCGGATCGCGCGCGCGCCGTAAGCCCACCCTTTGCGCTTGCCGTGATCGGGCGTGAGAAACACGACCATCTTGTCGCGTTCCCGCACGGCAACTGTATGCAGCACGATGGCTTCGGTGCGCTCGGTCTTCAACTGCCGAAGGGTACACTGCGGACGCGAATGCTCATTCATCCCGCCGAGGCCCGACGGCAGTTTCGCGAGTATGCCGAGGGCGAGATCACGAACGAGAATCTTGCGCTGGGTGCGCTGCTGATCGCGCTCGAGGACTACCCGCGGCTCGATGTCCAGGGTTACCTCGACGAGCTCGACGGCCTGGCGATGCGCGCCGAGCGGCGCTGCGTCGAAAACGAACCGCTCGTGTTTCGTCTGGGACATCTGCACGCCGAGATGTTCGACACCGACGGCTATCGCGGCGACTCCACGAACTACTACGAACCGCGCAACGGGTATCTCAACGAAGTGATCGATCGCAAACTGGGCATCCCGATCACGCTGTCGATCATCTTCCTGCACGTGGCGGCCAAGCTTGGCTTCACCGCGTATGGCGTCGGCCTGCCGGGGCACTACGTCGTGAAAGTGCAGTTCGAGCTCAACGAGGTCTACGTCGACCCGTTCCACGACGGCACCACGCTGACGATCGCCGAGATCGGCTCGCTCCTGAAACAGGTCACCGGCGGGCAGACGCAACTCCAGCGCGAGCATCTGCGCGCGTGGAGCGGCCGCGACACGCTCAGGCGCGTGTGCGCCAACTTGCAGAACATGTGGTCGCGCGCCGGCGACTCGCGCCGTGCCGCGTCGGCGCGCGAACGAATGGAGATCCTGGCGCCGTGAAGCTGTTCGTCACGGTCTACGAGGAGACATGCGACGCCGCGATCGACGCGATCCGGGCGCTTCCGTCCGAGCACGACGGCGTGGAAGTGCGCGCGGAACGTTTCGCGGAAATCGGTCTCGATGCCATTCGCGCCGCCACCGCGAAGCCGATCATCCTCACGTACCGCGGCTCGCGCGTTCCCGACGTCGCGCGTGCGCTCGCGTCGGGCATCGACTTCGTCGACGTCGAGTGGCATGACGGCGTGCGCATCCAAGTGCCGGAACGCACGGTGATCTCGCATCACGATTACGAAGGCATGCGCGACGTCGAATCGATCGTCGAGCGGATGCACGCGTTGCGCTGCGCGTACACGAAGCTCGCGGCGACGCCGCAGAACTTCGCTGACAACAGACGCCTGCTGGGCCTCCTGCCGCGAGCGAGCGTGATCGGTATGGGTGAACGCGGCCTCTACTCGCGCATCCTCGCCCCGTTCCTCGGATCGGAGCTGACATTCGTCGCGGCGGGCAACGTCGCAGCCCCCGGCCAACTCACACTCCAGCGGGCGTTGGAGATCTACGGGCCATCTGGAACGACGGGCTCTCAGCCCGTCAAG
>DASPNA010000151.1:0-32250 GCA_035626775.1 Thermoanaerobaculia bacterium | reverse complement strand
CCGCGCGCAAGGCCTATAGTCGAGTCGTGCTCCGACGGCATCTGAGAATGCGTTTCGGGCCAAAGCACTTCGTCCCGCTCGAACGTCCGGAGGGATCCGTGAATGCGGATGCGGGCTAAATTCGTAGCGGGACGAACCCTTTTTCTTAGTATCGCGCCGCCTGAACTCGTTTCTCCCGATCGGCACCTCTCGGGTATTTCTCTGAGGGCTGAGGGAGAAGCGAAAAAACGGCAGGGAAAGCTATAGGCGGCCGGGGCCGACGGCCCCGGACCCCATTGGCCCCTCGTGCTAAGTGCTAGCCTCGTCCGCGCACTTGTCCACCGCGGCGATCAACTGCGGCAGATCGAACGGCTTGCGCAGCACGCTGCGCACGAGTGGGGACGTGATCGACTGCAGATCGCGCTCGCCGGCGGCGGAGACCACCACGATGCACGGCGCGCCGGCGTCGTCGTGCGTGCGCAGGTACTCGACCACTTCGAAGCCGCTCATCACCGGCATCATCAGATCGAGCACCATCGTGCGGAACGGCTGCGTGCGCAGCTTGGCCAGAGCTTCGCTCCCGTTGGCCGCCTGCGCAACTTCGTAGTTCGCGCGCAGGAGCACGCGCGCGATGAGGGTACGGATGGCGTCGTCGTCATCGACGACGAGCACGGAGCGGGCGTCAGCCATACGAGCGCGCGATTCTATACAGACTTCGACCCAGTTGCTGTTCCGGATCGGCTTAGGCGCGAGCGCGCTACAATACGGCCGGACTTACTTCCCTACAACTGAGATGCCCATGGAGCTCATCGGCGAGCGCTTCGGACACATTCGCGTCACCCAGGTGGTCGGCCAGGGTGGCATGGGCGACGTGTACGGCGGCTACGACGAGAAGCTCGAGCGCATGGTCGCGCTGAAAGTCCTCAACGACGACCAGCGTCTCGATGCCGAAGCACGCGAGCGGTTGCTGAGGGAAGCGCGGGCGCTGTCGAAGCTCGATCATCCGAACATCTGCCGCATTTACGACTACATCGAGACGCGCGACGTCGACCTGCTCGTGCTCGAATACATCGACGGCCGCACGCTCGACGATGCCATGCGCGAAGGCATCACGCGCGACGAGAAGCTGCGCATCGCCATCGCCATCGCGGACGTGCTCGTGCTCGCTCACCGCGCGGGCATCGTCCACCGCGATCTCAAGCCCGAGAACGTGATGCTGACGAAGACGGGCGAAGTGAAGGTGCTCGACTTCGGGCTCGCACGCTGGCTGCACAAGCGCGCCGGCTCGAAATCTTCGGACCGGCACATGGCCGTGGTCATGGAGGGCGACGGCCAGACCGCCGTGTTCAAAGCGGCCGCTTTGCCACCGCGCTCCAGACTCGAGACCGCGGCCGGCATCACGCTCGGCACGCCGCTCTTCATGAGTCCCGAGCAGGCGCGCGGCGAGCCGCTCACGCCGGCCAGCGACATGTTTTCGTTCGGCCTCGTGCTGCAGTCGCTGTTCACGGGCGAGGATCCGCATCCGTTCGATCTCACGGCGCGCGAGATCCTCCTGCGCGTCGCGCGCGGAGTCACGCAGCCGGTGAAAGGAGCGCCGGGCGACGTCACCGCGCTCATCAATCGGCTCAAAGAGCTCGCGCCGGCGGATCGTCTCACTGCCGTCGAGGCAGTGGAGCGGCTGCGCTTCCTCGATGCGAAGAAGCAGCGCATCGCCCGCCGCGCCATCGCCGCCACTCTCGTCCTGGTCGCCCTCCTCGGCGGATGGCGGTACACCGTCGATCTGCAACGCGAACGCGCGATCGCCGTCAAGGCGCGCGCGGATGAGGAGCGCCGGCGCGCGCAGGCGGATGACCTCATCAACTTCATGGTCGGCGAACTGCGCGAGAAGCTCGAGCCGGCCGGTCGTCTCGAGATCATGGACGACGTGGCGGAACGCGTGCTCGCACACGTCGGCAGCATCAATACGGCGTCGGCCAGCCGCCAGGAACTGATCCAGAGCGTGAAGGCACTCAATCAGCTCGGCGAAGTGCGCCTCAAGCTCGGACGCTCGAAAGAAGCCAAGGCCATCTTCGACCGGGCGCTCGCGCTGGCGAAGGTCGTCGAGACGCGCACGCCGCAGGACGAAGAGGCGCAGCGGCTGGTGATGAACGGCCATTATTCGCTGGCCACGGTGTACCTCGCGTCCGCCGATCTCAAACCGACGCTGGAGCATTTCAGCGCGCAGCTTGCGATCGCCGAGAAGATGGCCGCGCACAACCCGGCTGACGCCGAATGGCAGAGCGAGGTCGCGCAGGCGCACGGGAACATGGGCACGACGCTCGAAGCGCAAGGCGACCTCGACGCGGCCTCGGATCAATACCGTCGCAGTCTCGCGATCAAGCAGGAGTTGCTGCGCCGCAACACACCGACGCCGGACATGGAAGCGGACGTGGCGACGGCGTTCAACAAGATCGGCGCGGTGTCGTTGAAGCTGCGCCGTTTCCCGGCCGCGCTCGAGCAGTTCGATCGCGAGATCGCGATCTATGCACGACTCTCCAAAGCCGATCCGAAGAATACGCAGTGGAAGCGCCGTCTCGCAGTCGCGCACGCCTTCCATGCGGCCGTGCTCGAAGACCTCGGGCGCATCGAAGACGCATTGGCCGAGCGTACGGTCGAGATCTCGATCGTGCAGGCGCTGTTCGATTACGAGCCGACGAACGTTGACTGGCGGCGGCAACTCGCGGTGGCCCTGAACAAGGCGGCGAATCTCTCCCGGATGTCCGGCCATGGCAGAGACGCCGTGGTGCAGTACAGGCGTGCCGCCGCATTGATGACGCCGTTGCTCGGCGCGGATGCGCGGCCGTTGTGGCGTCGCGACGCGATCGGGCTGCAGAGCGGGATCTCGCGCGCGATGCTCGCGGCGAACAACACGGCGGGAGCAGTGGCGGAAGCCGAGCGTGCAGTTGCGGCGACCGAAGCGCTCACGTCAGACAAGGGCCTCACCAAAGCAGTCGTGGCGGAGGCGTTGATGGCGCTGGCGGAGGCGTGCAGCGCCGCCGGTCTCGAGCAACGCGCGGCGCGTGCGCGGCAGCGCGCGTACGACACACTGGCACCCAACATCGGCACGACGACGGACACGCGGACGCTCATGCAATGGGCGAACGTGCTCGAGTCGATCGGCCGCGCGGATGAAGCGCGCCGCGTGGCGGAACGACTCGCGCGCGATGGCTATCAGCACGCCGACTGCCGTCCCTGCAGGAAGCTGCAACCCGGCGCGGCATGACGCGGCGCCCTGATGAGAAGCACGATGAGAGGAGAAGAGTCATGGGCGACAAGGCAGTCAAGGTGGGACTGAAGGTCACGGACAACAAGGTGAGCTTCACCGTCAGTCATCTGAAGCTGAGGGTGGAGGAGAACGCACAGGTCACCATCACCTGGGAGCTCGAAGCCGATCCCGGCCTGAGCTGGTTCATGAATCCCGCGGGCATCGTTTTCGAGCCGCGGTGGCCCGGACCGACGCCGTCGTTCGACAACAATCGGTACAGCGTGAGCTATACGAACACGACGGCCCTGCGCGGCAGTTTCAAGTACTCGATCAACGTGCAACTCGCCGGCGCCGACGATTTCAACGAGACACTCGTGTTCGACCCCGAAGTGCAGAACGAGCCGCCGAACGACGAGCCTGAGGAGGAGTAACGCTGCCTATTCGCCGCCGTCTTCGCCGTTCGCGAGGTGCTTTCCGCGGTTCCCCGGCAACGCGTCGTGCTGCCGGCCGGCACCTCCGCGACGGCGGCGACGGCGGCGCGGATTCGCCGGACTGACCTGCGTGGTGTCGTCGTCGCCGTCATCATCGACCTCCACGCGCGGTGGGGGAGGCGGCGGCGCCGACTGTTTCTTGTCGTTGCCAGCCGTGCGCTCATTGAGCTTGTCTTCGTCGAGAAGCCAGACCCATTGCGTCTCGGTCTGTTTCGCGGGAGCAGCGACCGCAGCGGGCGCATCACGCCGCGGCTCGCGCGGTGGCCGCTGCGGCTGCGGCGGACGGTCGGGACGGCGCGACTGGTCGGGCAGTGAAAATCCTGCACCTCTCCGTGAACGTTGCTGCGCTGTCTCCGGCGACTCCAGGCGTTTCACGCGAATCAGCACGTCCTCCGTCAAGCGCCGGTTCACCGCGATGAGATCGGCCAGCAGCGCAATCAGCCACGTGTGAAATCCCGTGATGAGGAACACCGCGGCGAGGATCAGCGACTGAATGTGTCCGCCGCGATCGCCCTGCACGTAGTACCAGAGGAAGCGCGCGCCGATGGCGATGCCGAGGAGCATCAGCACGGTGCCGATGGCGGCGAAGGTCTTCAGCGGGCGATAGAGCGTGTAGACGCGAAAGATGGTCGCCATCGATTTGCGCAGGTACGTGCCGATGCCGCTGTAGAGACGCGAGGGGCGGGTCGGCGCGTTCGTGCGCACGGTGACGCTCTGCACGCCGAGGTTGCGATTGCCGGCCTGGATGACCGTTTCGAGCGTGTAGGTGAACGGGTTGAAGACGTTGATCTGCATCGCTGCCTCGCGCGAGAACGCGCGGAAGCCGCTGGTGACGTCGGCGACGGAGAGTCCCGAGGCTTTGCCGACGGCCCAGCTGCCCAGGCCTTGCAGCATGCGCTTGAGCGGCGACATGTGCGGCGACTTCGCGGTCTCGCGATCGCCGATCACGACTTCGGCGGTGCCTTTCACGATCGGCTGCACGAGGCGAGCGACATCAGCGGGGTTGTATTGATTGTCGGCGTCGGTGTTGACGATGACGTCGGCGCCGAGGCGGAGGGCGGCGTCGATGCCGGCCACGAACGCGGCGGAGAGACCGCGGTGCGTCTTGAGCTGCAGGATGTGCGTCGCGCCGCCTTTGCGCGCCGCGTCGATCGTCTTGTCGCTCGAGCCGTCGTCGATGACCAGCGTCTCGATGGTGGTGATGCCGTCGATCTTCTTCGGCAGGTCGCGCAAGGCCTGCGCGATGGTCGCCTCTTCGTTGAAGGCGGGGATCTGGATGATCAGTTTCATGGTTGCTGAGCTGTTAAGCTGCGGAGCCGTTGAGCTCAAATGCTCCCGTCAAAGTTTCGGTCATCATTCCGGTGGAGCGCATCGGCGGGGATGCAGAGCGCGCGATCGCGTCGGTCCTGGCCCAGGATGCGCCGTTCCGATTCGAGTTGATCGTCGTGTCGGCGGCGCCGCTCGGATTGCCGGGAGAGACCCGGACCCGAAACGTCGTCGAGCCGAATCGTAATCCCGCAACTCGAAGAAATCGAGGAGTTTCCGTCGCGGCAGGGGAGTTGCTGGCATTCCTCGACGACGATGCGGTGGCCGATTGGCAGTGGCTCGCGACCGCCGTCGCCTTCCTCGAGCAGCATCCCGGCGTGCTTGCGTTGGGCGGTCCCGATCCCGCTCCGCCGGACTCCACTGTGCCCGAACTGATCTCTGACACGCTGCTCGCCACGCGGTGGATCGGCAGCGGAATCGCCGCGCATGAGAACCGCCGCGGCGTCTTCGACGTGCGCCATGCGAGTGACCTCGCGCTCGTGAATCTCTTCGTGCGCCGCGATGCGTTCACCGGCTTCGACGAGTCGATCGGCTATATCGGCGAAGACACGGCACTGCTCGAACAGTTGCTGCAACGCGGCCGGGTCGTCTATCACGACGGCGTGCGCGTGTTTCACCGGCGCCGCGCGTTTCCCGGCCCGTATCTGCGCCAGCGCTGGCGCTATCGCGTGAAGACGGGACGGCTCTTCGCGAGCGGCGCGCGCCGCGATCCGCGCGTCTCGGCGTTCCTCGTCGCAGGGCTGATCGGACTGTTGTTCGCTCCGGTCCTGGCCATTCCGTACGCCCTCGTGCCTCTGATCCTCGGCGCGCGCGTGACGCGCCTGCCGTTGCGCTGGTGGCCGATGATTCCCGTCGCCTTCGCTGCCCATCACCTCACGTACTGGCTCGGGCTTGTGACCGGCATCACGCAGGGACGGAAGTAGGGCACGAGGGGTGCACTGCACGTCCGGCCATGAGCGCCGCAGCCGACTTCGACACCACCCTCATCCGTTCCGGGATTCACGCCACCACGATCAGCGAGCTGTCGAAGTTCGTCGACACGATCGAATCAAGACCTCTCGACCGCCTGCTGAGCGAGCTGCCCGGCTTCGCGCTCTTCTCGAATTCGAAGTTCGACCTGGCCCGCTCCGTCGTCCGCCGCCGCGCCCGCGCGCTGCCCGACGTCGAACGCGAACAGCTCAGGATTCACGCGGAGGAAGTGGCCGCCAGCACGGATGTCGAGTTAGCAGAGCGCATCCGTTCGCTGTTCGCGTGATTATGGGGTGCGGAGGCAGAGCCGCCGCTTTCAAAGGCGGCGGCTTTGCCGCCGCACTCCATCATCGGAATTGCGTACACTGCACTTGCAGTTGAGCCATTCCGGATGAAGTTCACCGACAAAGCCCAGTACCTTCGATACCTCGTCGACAAGCGCGGCATGCAGCCGGTCTACCTCATCCTCGGGCTGACGTACGACTGCAACTCCTTCTGCCGTACCTGCTTCAACTGGGAACAGCTCCGCAAGAACAAAGAGCACGAGCTCTCGCTGGACGAGATCAAGAAAACGCTGTCGTCGATGGGCGACTTGCTGTTCATCGTCATGTCGGGCGGGGAGCCCTTTCTGCGCCGCGACCTGCCGGACATTTGCGAGTTTCTGGCGACGAATAACAACGTCAAACAGATCACCATCCCGACCGGCGCGATCACGAGCGATTTGATCGCGCGGCAGGTCGAGACCACGCTGCAACGCTGCCCGAACACGCAGATCGTGGTGAACCTCTCCATCGACCACATCGGCGAAAAGCACGATTGGATCCGCGGCGTGCCGAACAACTACGAGAAGTCGAAAAAGACCTACGCGCTGCTGATGCCGCTGAAGGAAAAGTATTCGAACCTCACCGTGAACGTGCACACGTGCCTCTGCACCTACAACGCGGAAGAGCTGGATGTGCTGTTCGAAGGCGTGCGGCGCGACTTCCCGGAAGTCTCGTTCCACTCGTTCGAAATGCTGCGCGGCGATCAGCCGGACAAAAACATCCAGCCGATCACGACGGAGCGCTATCGCGAGCTGCTGCCGAAGCTCGAGGAGTACTGGAGCGGCTACCGCAACTACGACGGCTTCCTCAAGTTCGTGAAGATCTACTCTCGGCGGATGGAGCTGGCAGTGCTCGAGCAGGAGACGCAGGTGCGCCCGTGCCACGCGGGACGCGTGTCGGGTGTGCTCGACGCGCGCGGCGAAGTGCGGATGTGCGAGCTGCGCGATCCGGTGGGCAACGTGCGCGACGCGAACTACGACTGGAACCAGCTCTGGTTCTCGCCCGCGGCGGATGAGCAGCGCAGGTCGATCCGCGCGAAGGAGTGCCACTGCACGCACTCGTGCTTCATGAGCTCCTCGCTGGTGTTCGACTGGCGCACGTGGGGCGCGTACATGGCCTCGACGGTCGTGAACTTCCTCAGCTCAAGAGCGGCGTGAAGACGCTCATCATCGGCCCGGTCTATCCCTACCGCGCCGGCATCGCCTACTGCACCACCCGGCTCGCCGAAGTCCTCGGCATCGACGTCATCTCGTTCAAACGCCAGTTCCCGAAGTTTCTCTATCCCGGTGGCGACGACGTCGACGTGACCCTGCCGCGTTTCGAGCGCGCAAGATTTCTGCTCGACATCATGAATCCACTGACGTGGGTACGCACGGGATTGCTGCTGCGGCGCGAAAAGCCGGATGCGGTGATCTTCGTGTGGTGGGTGTGGGTGTGGGCGATCCCGTATCTGGTGTTGCTTGCGCTTCTGCCGCGACACACGCGAGTGATCCTGCAGTGCCACAACATCGGCGACAAAGAACCGGCGGCGTGGAAGCGCATGCTCACGAACATGGTCTTGCGCCGCGGGGATGTGCTGGTGGTGCACGCGAAGACGGAAGCCGAAGAGGCCGCGCAACGCCTTTGGAACGCCGGCGTCCCGCCGGCTGAGCAGGCGGCGTCCCGCCGCCATCCTGGGAACGGGAGCGAGACGCTCCCTGCTCAGCCGGCGAGGACGCCGGCGCTCCACACGACTTTCCTGCCCGTCCACGAGCTCGGCGGCGCGATCCCATTCCGTGACGAAGCGCGTAAGCAACTCAAAGTCACGGGCAACGTCGCTCTCTTCTTCGGCCACGTCCGCCCGTTCAAAGGCCTCGACATCGCGTTGCGCGCGTGGAACGAACTGCAAACCGACGTCACCCTTCTCGTCGCCGGCGAAGCCTGGTGGAAAGGCGAGGAGCAGTACCGCGCGCTCGCGCATGACCTTCCCAACGTCCGCTTCGACTTTCGGTTCATCCCCGACGCGGAAATCGCCACTTACTTTGCGGCGGCGGACGTCGTGCTCGCGCCCTATCGCATCGAGGCGCAGAGCGGCGTCGCGCTCACCGCGTTTCATTTCGCGCGGCCGGTGATCGCCACGAACGTCGGCGGTCTGCCCGAGATCATCGAGCAGGGCGTGAACGGAATGCTCGTGCCGCCGGAGGATCCGGTGGCGCTCGCGAAGGCGATCGATGCGTTCTTCGCGCGCGACGATCGTGCGACGATGGAGCGACACGCGGCCGCCGCGGCGCGTAAGTACTCGTGGGAGGAATACGGCACGCTGATGAAGCGCTTGCTGGCTGGCGAATGAAGTTTTCTCCGTCCCGCATCAAGGTCGGTCTCGAGCTGACGTCGAAGTGCAACCTCCGCTGCGGCATGTGCCCGCTGCCGGTGCTGCGCCGTCCGTACGAGGACATGGCCTGGCCGCTGGTCGAGAAAGCCGAGCGCGAGATTCACGGTCTCGGGTTGAAGCTCAAGTGGCTGCACGAGATGGGCGAGCCGCTGCTGTATTCGCGCATCGACGACGCCATCCGCCTGTTCCCCGAGGCCAGCCTTTCGACGAACGGGTTGGTGCTGACGCCGGAGATCGGCGCGAAGCTGCTGGCCACGCCGCTCAAGCGCATCCGCATCTGCGTCGACTCGATCGACCCGAAGGTCTATCCGCAAGTGCGCACCGGCGGCGACTTCGACAAGCTGGTCGAGCTCACCCGCAAGTTCCTGAACCAGGCCAAAGGCGCGCCGCTGCGCATCGAGATTCAGAAAATGCGCTCGCGGCTCACGCTCGAAGAAACCGTCGACGACTTCCGCAATCTCTTCGACCTGCGCGAGTACAAAAACGCACGCGTGATCGAGAAGACGTGCGAGGCGCTCGACGTGAACGAGGAGACCGACCTGCACGGCAAGTTCTATGGCTGCGTGCAGGGCGCGTTCTTCACCTGGGTGGTGATCTTCGCCGACGGCCGCGTCACGCACTGCTGCTACGACGCGCACGGCGATCAGGTGATGGGCGACTTGAAGGTGCAGTCACTGCGCGAGATCATCGACGGCGACAAGATGGCGCTGATGCAGGACGCATTCAATCGCCGCGACTTCACCAACCTCCCGCGCTGCGGCGAATGCTTCAAGCACGGCGGCGAGTCGCACGCATTCAATGACGTGCTGGCGCGCGTGCAGAACCTCCCGAATGCCGCGAAAGACGCCGTGCGCAAGGTCATCGATTTGCGGTACCGATGACCACGGTTCCTCGGGTTCCTCGGCGTACCTCGGGTTCCTCGGAGGGGATGGTCGTCCGTCGTCTCATCCACCCCGAGGAACTCCGAGGTACTCCGAGGAACCCGAGGAACCCGGCGTGACGCTCCTCCTCAACCTCCTCCTCGGCTTCGTCCCCACGCTCATCCTCGGCGCGTCGATCGCTGCGGGAGTGGACGACGATGCGCGACATCGGCGTGTCTTCCTCCTGATCTACGGTCTCTGGGCGTTCACGCTCGCCGGCTGGAACTGGCTGGAGTCGTCGCATGTGGCGTGGGTGGTTTTGTGGGCGCTGTTCGGGGTCGTGGCGCTCGGCCTGTGGTTCCTCCGCCGCCGCTGAAGTAAGATTTTTCGCACCATGCGCACTCTGCTCGCGATCGTTGTCAGCGCCACGCTCGCCGCCGGCCTCGCCCTGCCCGCGCTCGCGCGCGAAGGTTTCGGATTCAAGAAGAAGGCGGTGGAGATGATGCGCACCATCCCGCCGTCGACGAATGCCGGCGCACGCCGCGTGAAGATCAACGTGACCAGCGACCGCAGTGACTCCCGCGACGACGCCCAGACCCTCAATCGCTACATCGGCGAAGCCATCCTCGGCGGCGCGGGCACGCTCGCGGATTCGGGACGCCCCGAGGTGACCGTCGACGTGTCGCTCGACCGCGTCGATTCGCACGAGACCTATGACACCGAGACCGAATACGTGCGCCAGCAGACCGGCACGAAGCGGAAGTGGAACGAGGACAAGAAAAAGTACGAGGACGAACCGATCTACAGCAGCGTGCCGGTGCAGAAGACGTACAAGGTGCTGACCGCGAACGTCAGCGGCCGGTACGACATCGCCGCGCGCAATGACGACGTCGCCTCGGGCTCGATCGACCAGCAGTTCCGCGAAAAGTACAGCGACGGCGAAAGCTCGCGCGCGCCGTCCGACGTCGAAGACGAGTTGATGCGCAAGGCCGCGCGCGCGATCGCGGCGAACCTCGTGCCGACGCAGGAGCGTGTGAGCGTACTCCTGCCGCGCTCGACATTCGAGCAGTTCATCCCGCTCGCCGAGAGCGGCAACTGGGATCGCTATCTGGCCGCCGTCGAAGCCGTCGCGCCGAACAGGAATCCGAAGGATGAGGCGTACCGCCAATACGCGATTGCATGCGCGAAGGAAGCGCTTGCGTATGCGAACGAGGATCGCAAAGAGGCGCTGGAGATGCTGCGCGAGGCGCGCAAGCTCTACGACATGGCCGTGCAGATGAACGGCACCGAGGAGTTGTTCCGCAAGGGCTATGTGAGCTTGCTGGCGTCGAGCTCGATCGGAGTGCCACAGTCACGCATCAACGATTCGCTCGCGAAGTACGAGACGTGGACGTCGCCGTCGAGCACACGCATTGCGTCGAAGGACGACGAGCCGGCGTTTGAACCTGAGCCGGAGCTCGACGAGCCTGCGACCGGCGACGGCATGCGCAACTCGACGGTGATCGAGCTGGCGAAGGCCGGGCTGTCCGACGAGAACATCAAGCTCGCCATCGACGGCGCCGATCGCACGGCGTTTGATGTCAGTCCCGAGGGGTTGATCGCGCTCGCGAAGGGCGGGGTGAGCAAGGGCGTGATCGCGCACATGCAGAAGAAGAAGGTCAAGAAGAAGTAAAGGGGAGAACCCCTCATCCGCCTTCGGCACCTTCTCCCCTCGCGGAGGGGAGAAGGCTACAGAGGGTGCGTCATTGAGTAGCCTTCTCCCCTCGGCAGAGGGGAGAAGGTGGCCGAAGGCCGGATGAGGGGTATCGCTGCGTCGGCGTCCATCCGATCGCCACCGACCGCAACGCCGTCACATCCTGATCGAGCGCCAGCGCGTCCGCGAAGCCGCCGACCTGTACGCGCGCGTCTTCGAGCGTCGCGCCTTTCCCCGGGAACACATCGCGCGCACGCAGTACCTCGGCCACCGCGTGGAAGACGCCGCGTGAGCCGCTCTCCACGACCAATCGATACAACTCGGCGACGTCGTCGCGATGCACGAGCGGCCAGCGATTGTCGCCGCCCCCGATGTACATCGGATGCGCGAACAGCCAGGCGTCGTCGCCCCAGATCATGCCGGGCCGGATCACGGCGCCGCCGGCGTCGAGCACGATCCGTTCGTGCTCCGCACGTGGGCCGCTGCCGATTGCACTCTCGTCCGCGCTCTCGACGTTGCCGAGCACGAACAGCACGGATGTGTAGACCAGCTGCGGACCGGCAACGGCATCGACGAAGATGCGATCGACGTCGATGCGATCTTCGCCACCTTCGACGCCGGCGTGCACGATGGCATCCGCCGCGAGCGCCGCGTCGCGATACGAATCGGGATCGCGCAGGTCGCCGCGGTGCGCGTGGATGCCATAGCTCTCGACGCGCGCGGCGCTCGTCGTCGAACGGACGAGCGCCGTCACGTCGTGCTTCGCCCTCACCAGCGACGCCGCGATCGCGGAGCCGAGATAGCCGGTCGCGCCGGTGAGGAAGATGTTCACTACCGGAAGCTCACGGGCACATCGTCCATCGTCAGCACGCCGGTGCGCGCCTGCACGATGCGCGGAATGCAATTCACGACCATCGCCGCGGTGGCGCGGTCGCCGTGCACGCCGTCCTTGATCGTCATCTCGACGTCGGGCACGCCGCGCACGATGACCTTGTCCGCCGCCACCGCTTCCGCGCCGACGTACATACGCAACTCGAGGCTCACGTTGATGCGTCCCGTGCCGCGGATGGTCTGATGGACCCCCGCGACCTGGCCCGGCGCGACCGACAGGTACTGCGTGGTGATGGTGCGGTCCGCGACGATCGGATCGATCACTTCATCGGAGACGCTGTCGAACTCCACGCCCAGTCCGCGCCCGACCATCATCAGCGACTCGCGCAAACCCATGTGCTTGATGCGGCCCGCGCCGACCGCGGCGCGGAATTCATCGACGGTCATGCCCGCGCCGACTTTGCGCTGCAGCGGCTCGCGCCGCGTCGAGGCGTTCTGGATGCGGATGATCTCGACGGACTTCACTTCCTGGCAGACCGAGGTGATGGTCAGCGGCAGCTTGTCCATCACGAAGCCGGGATTGACGCCGGTGCCGAGGATGCCGACGTTCGCGGCGCGTGCGGCCTGCTGCAGTTGTTCGCGAATTTCCATGTCGAGTGGGAAGGAAAGCTCTTCACATGTCGACACGACGTGCGAGCCGCGCTCGACGAGCGAGAGAAGCTGCCCGGCGACGTCGCGCAGACGCGAGCCGGTGGAGTGGCAGATCACGTCCGGCTTGCCCTGCACTTCGGGCGTGACGATGACGCCGGTCTCGCGTTCGAGGCCGATGACTTCGCCGAGGTCTTTGCCGATCTTGTTCGGGTCGATGTCGACGGCGCCGACGAGCTTGATCCACGGCTTGGTCAGCAACAGGCGCGCGATCTCCGCGCCGATGGGACCGATACCGTATTGAGCGACAGTGATGGGTTGCATCTGATTCATGGCGGCGCGCATTGTAGTGGAACGCGCCACTGGAGCGACGGGCTCTCAGCCCGTCGAGTCTCCATTCCGACGGGCTGAGAGCCCGTCGCTCCAGAGTGAAGGCTCGCTCTCGTCACGCTCATCCTCCTCATCGAGAAAGTTCGATACCCCCACACCGACGAGCCGATAACGCGCGTCCGGCGGAAACTCGAACCGCTCGAGCAGCGACACGCCGATCGTTGCCAGCTCCTCTGCGCTCGACGGCATCTCCGGCGGGCTGAGTTGGCGCGTGGCGGTCTTGAAATCGGGCGTGCGCAGTTTCACCGTCACGGTGCGGCCGCGCATGGAGCGTTGTTCGAGCGACTCCCACAGCTTCAGCGCCTGCTCGCGGATCCAGTTCGCTGCTTCCTCGCGCGTGATGTCGGTCGCGAACGTGTTCTCACTCGACCACGACTTTCGTTTGCGCGACGGCTCCACCGGGCTCTCGTCGATGCCGCGCGCGAGCTCCCACAGCCGCGTGCCCCATTTGCCGAAGCGCGCAATGAGCTCCGCCTGCTCGAAGCGATGCAGGTCGCCCACCGTGGCGATGTTCATCTCGTGCAACACCGCCTCGGTGGCCTTGCCCACGCCCGGAATCTTCCGCACGGGGAGCGTGACCAGGAAGCGCTCGACCTGGTGCGGGCGGATGACGAAGATGCCGTCGGGCTTGCGCCAGTCCGAGGCGATCTTGGCGAGGAACTTGTTCGGGGCGACGCCGGCGGAGGCGGTGAGCTGCGTTTCCTCGCGGATCTCGCGGCGGATCGTTTCCGCGGTTTCGGTGGCGGTGGGGATGCCGGTCCGTTCGTGCGTGACATCGAGGTATGCCTCATCGAGCGACAACGGCTCGACGAGTGGCGTGTGCCGCTCGAAGATCGCGCGGATCTGATGCGAGACGGCGCGATAGCGGTCGAAGTCCGGATGCCTCCAAATGCCGTCCGGACAGAGGCGTTTCGCACGCGACGCGGGCATCGCGGAGTGCACGCCGAACTTGCGCGCCTCGTACGACGCGGCGCAGACGACGCTGCGCTCACCGGCCCAGCCGACGATGACCGGTTTCCCCTTCAGCGACGGATCGTCGCGCTGCTCGACGGACGCATAAAACGCGTCCATGTCGATGTGAAGGATCTTCCGCACCGTGGACAATTCTCAATCCTCAGTTCTCAATTCTCAATTCCATGCAGAATGTCCCCGCGAAAACACAAATGAATCTACGCGACGTAGCTACGCCTGCTTTCCTCGTCGACCGCTCCATCGTCCAGCGCAACTGCGACGCCATGCGCGAGAAAGCCCGCTCGTCGGGTGTCGGGTTCCGGCCCCACGTGAAGACGCACAAGAGCGTGGAGATCGGCCGCATGCAGCACGGCGGAGCGGTCGGGCCGATCACCGTGTCGACGCTGGCCGAGGCGGAGCAGTTTGCGCGCGATGGCTTTCGCGACATCACGTATGGGGTGCCGATCGCGCCCGAGAAACTCGCACGTGCGGCGGAGCTGGCATCGCGCATCGATCGCCTGAGCGTGCTGATTGATTCCGAAACGGCGCGCGTGGCGATCGAGACCTTCGCCGCAAATCACAACGTCGTGTTCGACGTCTTCCTCAAAGTCGATTGCGGCTATCACCGCGCGGGCGTCGATCCGGAGAATCCCGACAGCGCGCGGCTGGCGATCGCGCTCGCGCATTCGGAGCGCGTACGCTTTCAGGGCTTCCTCACGCACGCCGGCCACTCGTACGTCGCACGCGACGTCGAGGAGATCAAGCGCATCGCGGCGGAGGAATCAGCCTCGCTGACGCGCTTTCGCGCGCTCCTCGCTCCGGACGGACTTGGCGAGTCGCTACGCAGCGTCGGCTCGGCGCCCACCGCGGCTGTCGTGGAGCGCTTCAGCGAGTGCGATGAAGTGCGCCCCGGCAACTACGTCTTCTACGACGCGTCGCAGGCGGCGTTCGGCTCGTGCCGTCGCGAAGACGTCGCGGTGTCGGTGCTCACGACGGTGGTCGGCTCGTATCCGGAACGCGGCGCTCTCATCGTCGACGCGGGCGCGCTGGCGTTGTCGAAGGACACGGGTCCGAATCACCTCGAGCCGCAGTGCGGATACGGCATCGTCTGCGACGTCGATCTGCAGCCGCTGCCGATGCGGATCACCGCGTTGTCGCAGGAGCACGGCAAGATCGCGACGGAGATGCACGTCGAGGTGGGAACGCGGTTGCGCATCCTGCCGAATCACTCGTGCCTCACGGCGGCGATGTTCGATGCGTATCAGGTCATCGACCGGGGACGCGTCGTCGATCAGTGGAAGCCGGGGAGGGGGTGGTGAGGCAGAATTGAAAATTGAAAATTGAAAATTGAAAAAACGGGGGAGCCGATTTTTCAATTTTCAATTTCGAACGAGCGCATGAGCTACCTCATTGACGGCCCGGACAGCGCAACGCACACCTACCTCTTCGCGCACGGTGCCGGCGGAGCGATGGACACCGGCTTCATGAACGTCGTCGCGCTGGCACTGGCCGAGCGCGGGATTCGCGTGGTGCGGTTCGAGTTTCCGTACATGGCGGCGCGGCGCACCTCGGGCAAGCGCGGAGGCGCGCCGGATCGGCAGCCCGTCTTGCTCGACACGTTCAAGCGCGTCGTGGAGGAGCACGGCGGCGGCGCGAAGGTGATCGTCGGGGGTAAGTCAATGGGCGGGCGGATGGCCAGCATGATCGCGGACGAAGTCGGCGCCCGCGGGTTGCTCGTCTTCGGCTATCCGTTCCATCCGCCGGGGAAGCCGCAGCAGACGCGCACCGCGCATCTCGCGGAGCTGCGCACGCCGACGCTCATCCTGCAGGGGACGCGCGACATCTTCGGCAATCCCGGCGACGTCGCGGCGTACACGCTTTCGCCCTCGATTCGCATGGAGTGGATGGAGGGCGGCGATCACTCGCTGAAGGGCAATGTGCCGGCCGCGATTGAGGCGGCAGCGGCATACATCCGGAAGCTTTAGGAAATTTCAGCTTCCACCGCGGCGTAGCCGCTGATACAATTTCTTCCGTACATGCGTCCAACCGTCCTGATCGTCGAAGACGATCGCGCCACCCGTGAGTCTCTCGCCAAAGTGCTCGAAGCGGAAGGGTGCAGCGTGGAGACGGCCGTCGACGGCGAAAAGGCGGTCGGCAAGCTCGCGCAGTATCGGTACGATGCCATCGTGCTCGACATCGCGCTGCCGAAGCTGAGCGGCACCGACGTCATGGAGTACATCGCCAGTACCACGCCGCAGATGCTGGAGTCGATCGTGGTCGTGACCGGCCTCGATGCGCAGGAAGTGCGCAAGCTTTTCCCGACCATCTGCGAGACGCTCTCGAAGCCGGTCCTCCCCACGCGCCTGATCGCGTCGGTGCGCCGTTGTTTCGGCGCCACCGGACACCCGAACGGGCTCTCAGGCATTTCTGTCGCATAGCGTTCTGCGACGACGGGCTGAGAGCCCGTCGCTCCAGCATGCGACCGCTCACGACATCGATCTCGCGCGCCGACCTCTCACGGCTCCTGGAGCTGCCATTGGAAACGATCGATGCACTGCTGGAGAGCGGCCGCGTGCTGTGCCGGATGAAGAACGGCGAGCCACAGGTGCCGCTCGAACAGCTCGAGACGTTCTTCCGCGACGCGCTGATGCGGATTTATCGCGCGGAAGTAGAAGAATCCGGGGAGCTGGCTTCTGGCGCGACGAGCCCTCAGCCCGTCGAGGTCCAACCGGAAGTCCGACGGGCTGAGAGCCCGTCGCTCCAGGAGGAGCCGGAGCCGCGCGCCGTGCCTGCCGAGATCCCGCGCCCGGTCGCGCCACCCGCGCCGATCGCCCCCAGCGAACAACGGCTCACGGACCGCTACGTCCCGTTGCGCGGCTTGAGCGGCATCTTCGGCGATACGAAATTTTCGATCCTGCAGATGTCGAAGGACGGATTGCGCATCCGCCATGATGAAGCGCTGTTGCCCGGTACGGAGGCGAAGCTGTCGTTCGCGCTGTTGATGCCGGCGCGTTCCGTGGTCGTGCGCGCGCGTGTAGTCTGGACCCGTCTCGCGAAAGCGGGGGAGGAGCAGTTCTCGATCAGCGGCCTGCGCGTCATCGAGCACGCGGACCGGCTGGAGCAGGCCATCGAATCGTTGAAGTCTGCTCATCAACTACAGCCGGAGCGCCGCGCGCAGATCCGCAGGGCCACCGACGGCGTGACGGTCATCGACGACATCTCGGACGAGGAGATGGAACTCGTCACGGCCGCGATCAAGAAGTTCGCGACCGATCCCGTCGAAGCGAGCCGCTGGTATTCGCGCGCGCGCTTCGCGCTGTCCGACGAAAACGTCCGCCGCGCCGCCCCACGCGGCCCCCGCGACCGCGAAGAAGTCCTCGGCATCTGGGAGTACCTCGACCGCCAGGTCGACATCGGCAAGATCGCCGGCGTCGTCAACTGGATGCGGACCTGAGGAACTACAACGGCTCGACGGTCGCGCCGATGATGAATCCGTTGAAGTTCGTGTTCTCGCGGATGGCGCCTACGGAAAAACTCGGCAGGGTCTCCAGACGGCTCAGTTTGCGATAGAGGCTGTGGTACGCGACGACCTGCGACTCGATTGTCTGCACGGTCAGCGGCACAGCCAGGCCGTAACGTTCGGCGTCGATTCCGTCGAGCCGGATCGGGCGGCGGACTTCCTCCGAAATGGGATCCCATTCGCCGACGAGGATCAGCGGCTGTCCATTGTGATGGGCGACCGACTCGCAGACCACCAGGTCGGCGCGGCCGATCTCCGTATCGGTATAAGCCGCCGCGTCCGCATTGCGCGCCGCGTGGCGATGCCGCTCCTGATGCAGCAGTTGCAGCAGCGGCTTCGGATCGTCGATCAGCGAGATCTCCGCATCGCCAGAGGACAGCCAGACCACCTCGGCGATCTCCTGCTCCCCGATGCCTTTCAACGACACCGATCCGAGCATGCGGATACCGACATAGCCGCCGAAATCGCCCGCGGCTGGAAATCCGAGATACACGTTCGACGGCGCGCGCAGCCGGTACATCTTCTGCCCATCCTCGACCAGCTCATTTGAAAGCTGCTTCAGGAACGGGATCGAAGCGACGATCCCTTCATTGACGAGGTGGCCGCTCTCGTTCACATACGCGTAGAACTCGCGCTGCTGCTGCCCGGACTCCGCGTGATCGACATCGTGAGACAGCGGCGCGAAGAAATTGAAGACCGCTGTCTGATCGTAGCCGTGCGCCAGGAGCAGATGCTGGATATCCTCCAGCTCTTTGGTCGCCTTGCCGGTCGTCAATCGCGACAGTTCGACGATGCCGGGGCCATAGAACTCCATGATCTGCGTGCCGTCGGACGCGATCTGGATCGGCAGCAGCCTGTAATAGCCGTAATTGAGCGCGATGCGCATGCCTTTATTGAAGGCGAAGCCATTGTGGCGCGCGGTCGCATAGAAGCGCTGAATATCGATGGCTGCCTGTAATGTGCGTGTCGAGCGCCGCGAGGTATAGAACGCACCGTCGCCGAGAAACTTCTCGAATTGGAGATTGTAGCGGCGGGTGATCTCGGTCAGCTCGCGTTGGAAATCGAGCATCTGGCGATAAGAGTGCTGTTCCTCGTCTTTCCCACCGCGTGCAATCTCGCCGAGGGTTTCTGTAAAGGAGGTGATGTCATAGACCAGGCCATAACGATAGACGGTCGGCTCAACGACGCCGCGGCGTCCGAAATTCATCGGCCGGATCGCGCGCGCGTAAATGGTCTTGCTGTCGTCGTCGGCGACGTTCTCGCCTTCCGGCGTCGTGTTCATGTGCAGCACCCCGCGGCGAAGGTTCTGCACGATGAAGAACTCCAGGAGCTTGCGCGAGGTGGTGTCGAGCAGCGACAGTTCGGCCGGTGCTTTGAACGTCGGGTATTCGCTCAGGAGCTGCCAGACGCGCGGATCGAGGAGCATCACGATGTGCGGCGTTTGCGTCGCCGGATAGCCGAGGAGTGTCACGGCGCGGCGGGCGATGCGCTCGCGCGAGAGCAGGTCTGTCGCCGAGGCGCGTAGCTCCTCGAACGGTTTCATGAGCTCCGCGAACTCGCGGCGGAGGTAGCCCTGCACGTAGCCGCGTGTCTCGCGCAGGTCGGGGCTGATGAACTCCTCGCCGGCGATCAGCGCGTTCTCGAGGATCAGTTGCACGAAGCCGCGCACGTCGACGGCCTGGCGCATGGCCACCGTCCACTTGCCGTGCAGCTTGTATTTGAGGCGCTCCGCTTCGTCGCGCGTGATGTGCTGCGCGATCGCGGCGCGGACGAACGCGGTGAAGCGGCGCGAGAGGTGGTGCGTGTGCAGCAGCCAGAAGACCGAGTAGTAATCGGCCAGGACGCTGGAGTCGGCTGCGTTCTGCGCGAGCTTCACCAGCAGATCGCGATAGTTCGCCAGCAGCTCGCGCGAGCGCTCGGTTTCACGTCCGCGTGCGCTCAGCTCTTCCGTGAGCCACCGCTCGAAGCGCGACTCCAGCTCGTCGAAGCGTTGCGATTTCGTAATCGGGAAGCCGTAGCCGCGCGGCTCGAGCTCGTCGAGCAGGAAAATCTTGGCCGGGACCGGGAAGATCTCCGCTGCCGAACCGACCGCGTCCGTCAGGAAGTGGCGCAGATCGATATCGCGGCGAAACGGAAACGCTTCCTGCCTCTGCCGTAAGAACTGGATGAGGTTCTCATGCATCCGCCCGGCTGGCGCTGCGGTTCTCGTGCCGCTCGGAGGAGTCGGCAGCACTTTTGAATATTGCCGCAAGCGCCGCTCCAGCGGCTTCAGCGGCTTCAGCGTCTCTTTTCGGACAACTCGGAGGTTGGATGGTGCGCAGACCGATTGCCGTGCTGTTGGTGGTCGCAGTGCTCTGCCTCAGTGCAGCAGCGGCGACGCCCGACGCGGCTCTCGATCTCGGCCTGCGCGCGTTCCGCGCCGCAGATTACCCCTCATCGGTCATCGATCTCGAGAGCGCTGCCACCGGTGGCGGCGGCGAAGTGCGCGCGACCGCTCTCGTCTACCTCGCGCTCGCCCAGTTCCGCCTCGGGCGCGAAGACGACGCGCGCGAAACGATCCTGCGCCTCGTTGCCGCGGAATCCGAGAATCCCGTGTACGCAACGTTGCCGCTCGACGCCGATGCCGCCGAATTCGAGACGCTCGCGGCGGCGATGGTGCCGGAGCCGAAACTGCCGCCGAACGTGAACCTCGCGGCTGCCGATCCGTTGCTGCCGCTGCCGGCAGTGGTGACTCGCGCGGAGGACGAGCCTGCACCCACGCAGCCCAAACCGGTGCTGACGCAGCCCGTGCTCAAGCCTGTCGATCAGCGCATCGAAGAAGCGCAGGCGGAGGTCGCGGAAGCGGAGCGCCGCGCCGCTGCCGCCGAAGAGCGCGCGCAGCAGGAGCGAGAGGCGCGCATCGCCGCGGAACAGGCCGCGACGCAGGCGCGCTCTGGAGCGACGGGCTCTCAGCCCTTCGATTCGGACATCGTCCGCGCCGCGCTCAACGACTTGCGGCAGGCGGAAGCACTCGCGGACGAAGGCGAAGTCGCCGCCGCGACGCGCATCTACACGCGTCTGACGACGTCCGCCGCGCGCGAGGTCGTCGCGGCCGCCGCGGTCGGGCTCTATCGCACCGCCGCCTATCGCGATGCCGTCGAAGCGTTCCGCCGCCTCGGTGCGCTCGCGCGCGGCGAGGAAGATCTCCATTACTACTACGCCGTCGCGTTGTATGAGGCGGGCGACTACGCGAACGCGCGCAGGGAGCTGGCGTGCGCGCTGCCGTTCATCGAAGTGACGGAAGAGGTGGCGCGCTACCGCGTCAAGATCGAAAACAGCCAGTCCTGACCCGAGACCAATGACGGAACAGACCCGCCGCAATATTTTTCGCTACGGAATCGCCATCGATCTGGTGATCCTCGCGACCGCTGCCGGCATGCTCCTGCAGGCGCCCACCGCATCGCTGCTGATCTTCGCCTACGCCGCGACGGTGTCATTGTCGATGTGGAAGGGCGGCTGGAAGGGCGGCCTGACCGCGCTCGTGCTGTCGATCGCCGGCATGGTGGGCGTGTTTCCCGATGTCATCAGCGCATCGCACGTCGCGGCGTTCATTGGGGCGTCCGTGTTCGGTTCAGCGTTGGTCGGCTGGGCCACGCGGCCGTTGGCGACGACCGGCGCGACCGCGGAAGTTGCCGCTCCGCCGGCGCTAGCCGAGGTAGTGCCGTTCGCCGAGGAGCCGGCGGCGCCTCCAGTCGTCGAGGGCGACGCTGCTGTAGAGTCACCGAAGCGCGCGCGCGCGAAAAAGCGCGCCGCCGAGAAAGCCGCTGCCGAAGCGCAACGCGTGCGTGAGCTGCAGGAACGCAAGGAGCGTCTGGCGCGCGAGCGTGAGATGGCGCAGCGCGAGTTGCAGGAACGCGTCGCCGCCGAACGCCGCACGATCGAAGAAGAAGCGGCGCGCCATCGCGCGGAAGCAGATGCCGAACGCCAGCGGCTCGAAGAGGAACGGCGCGCGAGTGAAGAAGCAGCGCAAGCGGAACGCGCGCGCGCAGAAGCCGAACGCCGCGCGGCGGAAGCGGAAGCCGAGCGCGTTCGTGCGGACGCGGAGCGGCTCGCTGCGGAAGCGGAAGCAGAACGTCGCGCCGCCGAGGAAGAAGCGGCACGCCTTCGCGCGGATGCGGAACGTCATGCTGCCGAAGCGGAAGTAGAACGTCGCGCCGCCGAAGAAGAAGCGGCGCGCCTTCGTGCCGAGGCGGAACGTCGCGCGGCAGAAGCCGAAGCAGAGCGTCGCGCGGCCGAGGAAGAAACGGCACGCCTTCGCGCCGAAGCGGAAGCGGAACGCCAGCGGCTCGAGCGCGAGCGTCTCGAGATCGAACAGCGCGTGGAAGCCGCACGCCGCGAAGTCGAAGAAGCGGCCCGTCAGAAAGACGCCGCTGATGCCGAGCGTCAGCGTCTGGCGGAAGAGGTCGAACAACGCGTCGCGCGCGAGCGCGAGGCGGCGCAGCGCGAGATGCAGGAGCGCATCGACGCCGAACGCCGGGCGGCCGAGGAAGATCTGCGCCGGCAGCTCGACCAGGAACGGCAGGCCATGCGCGCGGACGTCGCGCAGGAGCTCGCGGCCGAGCGGGAGCGCATCGCGGCGGAGCGGCAGCAGATCGAGAAAGAGGCCGCGGAACGCGTGGCCGCCGCGCATCAGGCCGCGGAAGCCGCCGTCATCGCGCAACCGGCCGCCCCGTCACCCAAACCAGCGCCGCCGCCTGCGCCGAAGACGTCGCTGGTCGACACGATCAGCGGCTGGTTCCGTCGTGAGGAACGTCCACGCGCCGTCAATCTCAAAACGAAACGCGTTCCCATCAACACGCAGACGAAGCGCCCGCAGGCCGCCGCTGCGCAACGGCCGGCGACGGCCGCACTGCCCGCGAAGCCGCGCGTGCTGATGATCGAACGGAGGCGCGGCACCGCCGACACGGTCGTGCCGAAGCTCAAACATCGCGGCGTCGAAGTCGAAGTCGTCGAGCGGTGGGTCGACGCGGTCGACGAGATCTTCCGCTTCCGGCCGCACGCGTTGTTCCTCGACATCGAGCATCCCGAATTCGATCGCATGCATCGCACGATCAGCGAGAAAACGACTCGGTTGCCGCTCGTGCTCACCGGCCGTGCCGGCAGCACGCCGCCGGCGATGAAGCATGCGGCGTTCGCCGGGCGTCCGTACGACATCGAGGAGCTGACCCGGATCGCGCAGCTCGCGCATACACGTCCCGAAGACCTGCTCGCGGAGCAGTCCATTCCACGCGCGCAGCCGAAAGTGTCCGCCGCGACGATGGTGCCGACCCCGACCCTGCGCGCGCCTGTCGTGACGAAAGCCGCGCCGCCGGTGCAGCAACAGGTGGAAGCGCCCGTGTCCGCGAAACCGATTACGGACGACGAGTACGAGATCACCTGTTCGTCGTGCCGCTCGCCATTCAACGCGATCGATGCCGACTGGTGCAGTTGCCTGGCGAAGGAGCGCACGCTCGTCTGCACGAACTGTCTGGCGTGTTTCTGCAAAGCCGCGCCGGCGTACAAGGAGAAGTTCTGGGTCAACGCGCCGCCGCGTCTGTTCGAGCGCAAGACCACCGAGGCGCGCAGGCAGGGAGCGTCGCTGCCGTCGAATCCGCCGCGCACGGAGGTGAAGCGGCCGCTCGTGCTGACGGTGGAAGACGACGAGGAGATCCAGGCCATCGTGCAGCGCGTTTGCCACAACCTCGAATACGGATTCCTCTGGGCCACGAACGGACAGGACGGGCTCGAGCTCGCACGCGAGTACAAGCCGAACATGATCCTCTCCGACGCGTTCATGCCGAAGCTGGACGGCCGCGAGATGTGCCGCCTGCTGAAGGAGGATCCGGAATTCGCCGAGACGCGCATGGTGGTGATGACCGGTCTCTACACCGATACGAAATACCGCAGCGAGGCGGTCAAGCGCTTCCACGTCGATGACTACATCGCCAAGCCGGTGGCGATCACGGACCTCATCAACCTGCTGCAGAAGCACCTCGAAGGCGTGACCGGTCTGCCGATGCAGGAAGATCTCCACGAGCTGCATCGCCAGAACATATCGGACGAAGAGGAAGAGGTGGAAGTCCTGGGCGACAACGATGCCGTGCATTCGGATGATGTGCCGCTCTCCGATCTCCTGATGTCGACGGCGGAGCGGATGCCGGTCGCGCGCGGCCGTGCCAACGCGCATGCGGAGGTCCGCGCGGATGCGCGCTCGGATGAATACGACGTCTGCTGCTTCAACTGCCAGGGGACGTTCGACGCGACGCACGCGGAGTGGTGCAGTTGCGTGGGCCGCGACAACACGCTGGTGTGCCCGCACTGCAATGGATGTTTCTGCAAGGCGCCCGCTGCGTATCGCGAGCGGTTCTGGATCGATGCGCCGCCTTCGCTCTTCGAGCGCAAGATGATCGGCTCGAAGCGCAACCTCGGCGCGCGCACCAATCCCGCACCGGCGGAAGTGAAGCGGCCTCTGATCCTGCTGGTCGAGGATGACGAGAACGTGCAGCTCATCGTGCGCACGGTGGTGTCGAACATGGGATACGGGTTCGTGGTCGGCGCGGACGGGCAGGAAGGGTTGTCGCTGGCGCGGCAGTACTCGCCGGACATGATCCTGTCGGACGCATTCATGCCGAAGCTGGACGGTCGCGAGATGTGCCGCCTGCTCAAGGAAGACCCGAACACGTCTGGTTCGAAGGCGGTGATCATGACCGGCCTTTACACCGACCGCAAATACAGGAACGAGGCCCTCGATTACTTCAAGGTCGATGACTACGTGGCCAAGCCGCTCGCGGTCGATGATCTGATCAAGCTGTTCAAGAAACACCTGCCGCAGGAAGTGACGACGGCGCACTGACCCACCGTTGTTGCATGGCGCGCAAGCTGCAAGGTCGAGGTCGCTCGCGTTTGAACTTAGAGAGACGATGATGAAGTTGCGCCACCGCTCCGTCGGGCTCGTGATCGTGGTGGCCGCCCTGTGCGTGCCCTCATTCACGGTCCCGGCCGAGGCGCAATCGCGGCCGCTCAATCCTCTCGTGCCGCGATCGAATCTTCCCGCCGCATCCGTACCGGCGGAGTGCGAACAGGGACTGAGCCCCGCGCCGGCGTTGCGCGTCGAGGTGCGCGAGATCCCCGTCGAGGACATCCAGCCCCTTGCGGAAACGACGGTGGCGCAGGCGCCGCCGAGCAGCGCGCTTCGCGCGGCGTTGCAGGAAACACAAGCGGCGCTGATGCGCAACGACCGGCCCGCGTTCGACGCGGCACTGGCACGGGAGCGGTCACTCGCGTCGGCGTATCCGACCGGCGGCGAACGTCGTGCGGCCGATGACGTCGTGCGATTGCATGAAGCGGCAGCACGTCTGTGGGACGCACAATATCGCTCGCCGTTCTTCGGTGAAGATGATCCCGAGTACGCACTGGCGAGCGCATGGCCCGGATACGCGGACGCAGTGCGTCCCAGCGTTTATACCGACGAAGGTGGGCGGCGTTTCTACCCGGCAGGGGAGTCGCGCGATTTCGTCACGCGCCTCGCGGCAGAACGGCTGCAACGCGGCGGAATGAGCGAGGCGCGGTCGTCTTCGTCCGCATCGCCGCGTACTTCGACATCGAGGCGGCCGCGCGAGCTGATGGAGCCGCCTCCGGGCATGCCGCGCGCGAAACGAAATCCGGTGACGACCTCGCGAACCCCCTCGCGATCGACCGCAACTGCAGCGAAATCTTCTTCCACTCCGTCGCCCAAGCCCGCGGTCACGACTCCCGCGCCGAGCTCACCCAATCCCTCGGCGCCTCCTACCGTGACCGCGGCACCCGAGCCGGCGCCGGCGGTCGTGACCGAAACAGAGCCGGTCACGACGTCGACGCCGGTTGCGGGAGATCTGCCGACCGAGGACGTGCCGGTGCCCGCGACCACGCCGCCGGCTACGACGGTGGATTCGACCGTCGATGCGACGACGACGGAGGTTGTGCCGGTCACGCGCCCGCCCGCGCGCGGGCGCTCGGTGATCCTGCCGACGATCCTGATCCTGATCGGCCTCGGCGTGTTGATCGTGCTCTTCCGCGCCTCAAAGTAGCGCGGCGCCGCGCCACGGGTTGACCACGCTCACTTTCGCCCGCTCATACTCGCTCGTGTCTCGCGAAACGATCGTGAGACCGTGGTGCAGCGCAGTGGCCGCGATGATGAGATCCGGCTGCGCGAACGTATGACCGCTCTTCCTCCCATCTTCCACGAGCAGCCGCCACTTCAGCATGATGTCCTCGCTGACCTCGAGACTGCGCTCCTCGAACATCGGCCGCAGTTTGTGCTCGAGCCACTCGTTCAGCTCCATGCGGCGGGCGACGTCCTTCACCAACTCGATTCCGAAACGGATCTCGGCGAACGTCACGGCGCTCACGTACAGCCGATGCAGTGACTGTCCCGCCACGAACTGCACGACCTTCGGCTCGGGCTTCGGCCGCCGCAGCTCGGACAGAACGTTCGTGTCGAGCAGCCAGCCGGTCACAATTCGACGCTACGAACGCGGCTGCGCGTACGCTCCCGCTCGATCTTCACGTCCCGAAGCGGCGAGTCCTGCAGCAACTGCACGAGCGCCTGACCCGTGGCCTCTCCCTTCACGCGACGATATTCCTCGACCGACACGACGACCACCTCCTCACGTCCATGCACCGTGATCCGCTGAGGTCCCTCCGTTTTCGCCTTGCGCACGACTTCGCTGAAGCGCGCCTTCGCGTCCTGGAGTGCCCATCTGCTGCTTCGCAAGCCAGCACGTGTCCCCGGTTTTCGATTTCTAGTCATCCTGACTAGTATACGTCCATGGGCCAGATTGTTCATGCTCAACATTGCCGAGGCCTCCCTTCCGTCCGTCACACGAGCGGCGCGTTGCGCTCGCGCACACGCACCGTCGACGGATCGATGCGGCCGAGCTTCACCAGGCGCAGGGTGATCGCCGTTCTCGAACGACTGTGCGCGGCGGCGATCTCCGGAACCGGCATGCCGCTGTCGAATTCGGCGCAGAGGCGCACATCTTCCGCGTCATCCCAACGTGTGCCGGCCGATGCGACGCGCGATGGCTTTGCGGGCGCGCCGGTCGTCAACGCGTTCGCCGCCGCGCGCAATGCGGCGATCTGCTGCTCATCCAACGTCGGCTGCAGCTCCGCACGTGCCGCCGCGATTTCCGCCGCCGCGGCGATGGTCTCCAGGGTTGTGGCCAGATGTCCGAGCTCCATGATTCACCTCCGTGATCAAAGTACCTCGGCATCCAAGGGCGCCTACGGCATGTAGCGCGACCTGCGCGAAACCGCGGTCCACCGCGCACGTATGGAACGTGAGTGCGTTTGATGCTCTGTACTGTGTAGAACCACCGAGGAGGAGTCCATGTTGAACAAGGTCGTGCCGATGATCCACGTCCCCGACGTCCGCGCGGCCGTCGCGTGGTACGAGCGCATCGGATTCGAAGTGACCGCGACGCACTCCGACGAGAACGAGATGAGCTGGGCGCTGATCACGTGCGGCACCACCGAAGTGATGTTCAACGAAGGCGGTCATCCAAGCACGGCGCATCGCCGCGAAGTCGACCTGTACGTATACGTGAACGACGCGACTGCGCTTTACGAACGTCTCAAGGAGGAAGTGGAAGTGGTACATCCCCTTTACGACGCGTTTTACGGCAACCGCGAGTTCATCATCCGCGATCTCAACCGCTTCTGGGTCACGTTCGGCGAGCCGCTCGCGCAGTGATGAGTGAACTCACGTAGGTAGGTGGTGCGCCCAGCAGGATTCGAACCTGCGACCTCTCGCTCCGGAGGCGAACGCTCTATCCAGCTGAGCTATGGGCGCCCGAACAGGGTGCGGATTGTACTCAACCCCCGGCTTGAACCGAAGATTTCGCTACTCACCGGTGATCGGCCTCCATTCACCGGCGCGCGCGAGACTCACGCCGCATCCGCGCGTACCTTCCTCGCATGCAACGGATGGAGGGACACATGGACGACATCACCAACGCCGCGCACGCGCGCATCCCGCTGGGCAAGCTCGCCTTCGGCATCGCGCTGCTGGTTGCCGGGATCCTCATTTTCACCGACTACATGGACGTGTTCGATGTGCCCGAGCTATGGCGCTTCTGGCCTGTCTTTCTGATCTTTCTTGGCATCTCGAGCGAGATCGACTCTCTGCGCGAGCGCGTTCCAGGCAGCGGCTACATCCTCATCGCCATCGGCACCTGGCTGCTGATCGCGAACCACCGCTTCCTGGGACTCTCGCATCGCTCCGCGTTCCCGATCGCCATCGCCATCGCCGGCCTCGGCGTGATCGTGCACGCGCTGGTCGATGATCCGGCCGCCGCGAAAAAGGAGAACAAGTCATGACCGCCGCAGTCGAACGCTTCACCCCGCGCCTCATCGTCGGCCTGGGCATCCTTACGCTTGGCACACTCTGGACGCTCGACAATCTGAACGTCCTGGAGTCGGAAGACTTCACGCGCTGGTGGCCCTTGATTCTGATCGCGATCGGCGTGGTGCAGTTCATCGGACGCACGACCAATCGCGTCGGTCCGGTGCTTTTGATGATCGTGGGCGCGCTGTTCCTCGCGTCGAGCCTCGACTACATCGATTTCGATCTCGGCGATCTCATCCCGCTGGCGATCGCGGCGTGGGGTGCGAAGCTGGTGTGGGACGCGCTGGCGCGTCGCTCCGCGCCCGTGTCGAAAGGAGCCGCTCGCGACGATGCGGAGATTCATTCGTTCGCGATGATGGCCGGCGTGCGCTGGCAGACGCGGAGCCACGAATTCCGCGGCGGCGACGTCAGTGCGATCATGGGCGGTGTGGAAGTCGATCTCCGCGACGCGCAGATCAAGCCGGGCCAGGAGGTGATCATCGACGCGTTCGCGCTGATGGGCGGCGTGGAGATCACGGTGCCGAAGGGTTGGCGCATCGTATCGGAGGTGTTCCCGATGATGGGCGGCTTCGAGGACAACACCACAGCCAGCGACATCGCCGGTCCAACGCTGATCGTGCGCGGCAGCGCCGTGATGGGAGCGATCGAAGTGAAGAACTGACATGCATCCCGTTCTCACGAACCGCCGGCGGCTCGCGCTCTACCTGTTCACGTGGACGCTGCTGGCGATCCTGATCGCGTTGCTGTTGATCGAGCCAGGCCGCCGCGGGATTCCGCCGGCGGTCCTGCTCACCTTGCCGCCGACGCTGCTCTACGCATTCGCGTGTCTGGCGGCTTGGTATCCGGTGCGCGCGATGCCGCTGGAGCGCGCGAATGCGTGGACGATGCTGGTCTCGCACGCGTTCGCGGCAATGGTGTTGAGCAGCGTGTGGCTGACGTTGTTCCGCTACTCCGCGCGGATCTCTTCGCCGTATGTCGAGGGAGGGGAGAGCGCGGTCACCAATCACTCCGCGGCACTGTTCGTCACTGGGGCGCTCCTTTATCTGCTCGCGGTCGCGTTTCACTATCTCCTCGTGGCCATCGAGCGCGCCGCGCGCGTCGAGAAGCAGGAGATCGAGGTGCGCATGCTCGCGCGCGAGGCGGAGCTGAAGACCCTGAAGGCGCAGATCGATCCGCACTTTCTCTACAACAGTCTCAATGCGATCAGCGCTCTCTGCGGCTCGAATCCCGCGACGGCGCGTACGCTGACCACGCTGCTCGCCGAATATCTGCGCAAGAGTCTGCGCACCGGGAGTGCGGAATCGATCACGTTGTCGGAGGAGCTGGAGCTCGCGTCCAGTTATCTCGCCATCGAGCGCATCCGCTTCGGACCACGGCTCGAACTCGCGCAGGAGATCGACGAGAGCGTGCGCGGCTTCCGCGTGCCGCCGCTGCTGCTGCAACCGCTGGTCGAGAACGCGGTGAAGCACGGCATCGCGCAGCTCGTCGATGGAGGCACGCTGCAGATCACCGCGGCGCGCAAGGGCGCGCGGGTGCGCATCAGTGTCGAAAATCGCTGCGATCCCGATCGCGTCGAACAGCACGGCCAAGGCATCGGCCTGCAGAACACGCGGCGCCGTGTGGAGACGTTCTACGGACCCGCCGCGCGCGTGGAGATCGTCGAAGAGCCGGCGCATTTCCGTGTCGCACTGGTATTGCCGGCATGAGCGAGCTGGAACCGATTGCTGTTCTGATCGTCGATGACGAAGCTCCGGCGCGCGCGATCGTGCGCGAGTACCTGCTCGATCATCCGCGCTTCATCGTCGCCGCGGAATGCGCGAATGGGTACGAAGCCGTGAAAGCAGTGGCGGAGCATCGTCCGGACCTGATGTTCCTCGACATCCAGATGCCGAAGCTCGATGGCTTCGAAGTGCTGGAGCTGCTCGACGTGAAACCGCAGGTGATCTTCGTGACCGCGTACGACGAATACGCGATCCGGGCGTTCGAAGTGCAGGCCATCGATTACCTGCTCAAGCCCTTCACTGCGGCCCGCTTCGCTGAAGTGATCGCGCACGCAGAGCAGCGCGTGCGCGGCGCGACTCGCGAAGGCGCAGCGCCACTCACGAATGTGATGCGCAAGCCGCTGCAGCGCATCGCATTCCGCGACGGCGCCACGATTGATGTCGTGCCGGTACAGCGCATCGACTACATCGAGGCACAGGACGATTACATCCACGTCTACTCACGCGGTGCCCGTCACATCAAGCAGCAACCCCTCGGCGAGCTCGAAGCGGTGCTCGATCCCGCGCGGTTCATCCGGGTCCACCGCAGCTACATCGTGAACCTGGAGAGCCTCGCGCGCGTCGAGCCGTACGCGAAAGACAGCCGCGTCGCGCTGCTGAAAGACGGCACGCGCATCCCGGTCAGCCGCGCGGGATACGAGCGGCTGAAAGCGCTGCTTTAGACGAGTACCTCGGGTTCCTCGGAGTACCTCGGAGTTCCTCGGAGGGGCGGAGACAACGGCGAGGAACTGCCTATCCCCTCCGAGGTACTCCGAGGTACCCGAGGTACTGCCTACGGCGTAATCGTGACCGTGGCGCTCTCGCCTTTGGTGCGATGGTCCAGCACCGGGCAGTAGAACGTGTATGTCCCGGGCTTGAACACCACGTCGAGCGTACCCGAGGCTCCGGCGGCGACCATATCGTCGGCGGCGCGGTTGATGCCCTCGCCATCGATGAAGAGGTTGTGCCCGGTCGTGCCGCGGTTCTCGATCGTGATCACTGCCGGTCCCGGCGGGATCGGCTGGCCGGGAAGGGCGAGGCTGTTGTCTTCGAGGACGACCAGCACCGTCGTTCCCGCAGCGACGTCCGGCACGAGCGCGGTGCCGCCCGGCGATCCCGGATGCGTGGCGCTGGCGGTGTCGGGCGCGGTGGCGGTGGCGTTCGCCGCGGTGTCCGTCGCGGCGTTCTCACTGCGGCAGGCGGCGACGAAGAAGGTGGCGAGCAGGGTGAGCAGCAATGCAAATGCGATTCGTTGCTTCATACGAAACGTGCATTGCAAAAATCGGGGACGACTATTTTTCGTTGCCCAGCTTCACGTCGTCGCCCACCACGTCTTCGACGTAGAGCATCTTCGTCGTGACGAGCACGGCCGCGAGCAGCGGCTCCGCGATCAGCATGCCCAGAACGCCGAAGACGGCCCCGAGCGCGGCGACGGCGAGGACGGTCATCACCGGCGGAATGTCGAGGCGTTTCTTGAGCAGCACCGGCGTGATGACGTTCCCTTCGAGCTGCTGCATGACGAGATAGAGACCGATCACGTACAGCGCTTTCTGCGGTGAGTCGACGAGCGCAACCGCGATCGCCGGAATGGCGCTCACGACCGGCCCGAAGAACGGGACGAACTCCAGCAGTCCCGCGAGCACGCCGAGCGCGACGGAGCCTTTGATTCCGATCGCGGCGAGGCCGAGACCGGTGATGACGCCGATCAGCACCATCGCGATCAGCCGCGCCACCAGCCATCGCCGCAATGTGTCGCCGAGCGTCGTCAGCCACTCTTCCGCGCGGTGCCGGCGGCTGTGCGGCACGAGGTGCAACATCCCTTTGCGATAGAGGTCAGGCGTCGCGGCGATGTACATCGCGATGAACAGCACGATCACGATGCCGCCGATCGCGCCGAGGAACGAGGTCACGATCGGGAAGAGGAACTTCGTGGCGCCGCGCAACTCGCTCGCGACGCGCGCGGTGAGGCCGTCCTGCTTCTGTTGCTGCTCTTTTTGCTTCGGTTCGACGGGCTGAGAGCCGGTCGCTCCAGATGGTTGCGACACCAGCGCCTTCATCGGCGTCTGATTCACCCAGCCTTCGATCGAGCGCATGGCCTTCGGCAGTTCCTTGCCGAGCTCCTTCGTCTGATCGCGGATCGAAGGACCGATGAGCGCGAACGCACCAACGAGTACGCCGACGAATGCGATCAGTATGAGCACTGCGCCGAGTCCGCGCGGAATGCGGATGCGCTCGAGATAGTCGACCGCGCGCGCCATGGCCAAGCCGAGGAGCACGCCGAGGAACGCGATGATGAAGATCGAGCGCGCGATCCAGAGGAAATGCAGCGCGATCAGCACGCCGAAGACGATGGCGGTGACGCGGAACGCGGTGGCCGGGCGGATCTCCACGCCCTTCGCGATCAGCAGATGTTGTGCCCGCCTCACCGACTGATACCTCGGGTTCCTCGGAGTACCTCGGAGTTCCTCGGAGGGGAGAGAGAACGGGTTCCT
>DASPNA010000150.1:0-9613 GCA_035626775.1 Thermoanaerobaculia bacterium | reverse complement strand
CGCGCCCGATCTCTCCAGCCTCTCCTCGGAAGAGCAGGCCGCGCTCAAGGACCTGCTGCAGGCCGGCGCGATCATGCAGAAGCTGTATGAAGTCTCGCGCCATCACGAAGCGCAGTCGGCCCTCGATCAGTTACGCGTGCTCGATGTGAAGCTCGGCCAGCCGAAAGCGACGCAGAACCTGCTCGACCTCTATCGCCTCTTCCAGGGACCGATCGCCACGACGCTCGACAACAAGCGCGAGCCGTTCGTGCCGGTCTCGGCGCAGTTGCCCGGTCGAAACGTTTATCCGCGCGACGCGACACGCGAACAGATCGACGCGTTCCTGGAGAAGTACACCGGCGAGCGCTCGGACATCCTCGCCGAGCGCACGGTCGTCCGCCGCACGACGCGCAACAACCTGCTGCACGACCTCGGCATCCTCAACGCCTTCTCGCTGCTCCGCCAGCTCCATCCGTTCCTCAACGATCGTTTGAAGAGCCTGCAGCCGGTGGCCGATCCGACTACGTTCTATGCCGTGCCGTACACGATCGCGTGGGCAGATGAACTCGTGCCCGCGTACAACCTGCTGCTGCGCGCGGGCCACACGCTGCGCTTCCGCGATCCCGAGTTCTCGCGTTACCTGCAGAACCGGGCGCGCGACCTCATCACCAACGACTACGAGAGCGGCGACGCGTCGTGGGTCACCGGCCGCTTCAACCGCCTCAACGCGCAGATCGGCGCGTATGAAACGTACGACGACGCGCTGTACGGCGTGAAGGCCTTTCACAGCATGAGCATCCTGCTCACGAACGAAAAAGCGACGGCGGAGCTGCGCAAAGCGCTCGGCGGGATCCAGGCCATCGAAGACGCGCTCCCGTACGAAGCGCACAAGCGCGTGCGTGAGGACATTCCGGTCGGCGTGTATGACGTCATCGCCGATTTCGGTCAGGCGCGCGGCACGAACACGGCCACGATCCTGCCGAACGATCCGCTGTTCTCGCGCCGCTATGGCCGCACGATCCTGCTGCGCGAGAACATCATGAAGCACCCCGACATCTTCGCGGCCGATCTGCGCGTGTGGCGCACGGCCGCGGTCGATGCGCACGCGAATGACCTCGCGGCCGAAGGCAACTTCCAGCGCACGCTGTGGCATGAGATCGGTCACTACCTCGGTGTCGATCGCGATAAGAACGGCCGTACGCTCGACGTCGCGCTGGAGGACTACGCGGACTCCGTCGAGGAGATGAAGGCCGACCTCGTGTCGCTCTTCGCGCTGCACCGCATGAACCATCCGTCGCTGCGCGCGATCCAGGCCAGCGGCATCCGCCGCACGCTGCAGAACGTGCAGCCGCGCAAGGACCAGCCGTACCAGGTGATGCAGCTCGTGCAGTTCAACTGGTACATGGACAAGGGGCTGATTGCATCCGATCCGAAAACCGCGCGGTTGACCGTGAACTACGACAAGTACGCCGATGCCGTGACATCGCTGCTGCGCGAAGTGCTGAAGCTGCAGCACGACGGCGACAAGGCCGCGACCGCGGCGTTTTTCGACAAGTGGACGAAGTGGACGCCGCAGCACGAGAAGCTCGCCGCGCGCATCCGCGACGCGCAAGGCGCGCGCTTCCGCATCGTGAAGTACGCGGCGCTGGGGGAGTGAGCCGACCCCTCATCCGCGCTTCGCGCACCTTCTCCCCTCCGTCGAGGGGAGAAGGCTACTCAATGACGCCGCCTATGTAGCCTTCTCCCCTCCGCGAGGGGAGAAGGTGCCGAAGGCGGATGAGGGGAGCTCCGCACTCCATATACTGACCATTCATGAAACGCGCTGCCGCTGCCCTGCTCCTGCTGACCGCCTGCACGACCGCCACCCCGCCGCCACCGCAACCGCAATCCGCGCCGGCGGCGCCCGCGGCCGCCAACATCGAAAACCTCGAAGGCTTCGTGCCGCTCCGGTGGGATGCAGAGAACGGCAAGCTGCTGCTGGAGATCACGCGCTTCGATGAAGAGCTGATCTGGCAAGTCTCGCTCGCGTCGGGCGTCGGCTCGAATCCGATCGGTCTCGATCGCTCGCAGCTCGGCGCAACGCACGTCGTGCGGTTCCAGCGCGTCGGTCCGCGCGTGCTGATGGTCGAGCCGAATTACGCGTATCGCGCGCTCAGCAACGATCCGTCCGAGCGTCGCGCGGTCGAACAGTCGTTCGCGCATTCGATCCTCGCGGGATTCAAAGTGGAGTCGAGCACGCCGCGCGGCGTGCTGGTCGACGCGACGGAGTTCTTCCTCTCCGACGCCCACGGCGTCGTGCGCGCGTTGCGTGACGCGCAACAAGGCTCGTATTCGCTCGATCGCAATCGCAGCGCGATCTACCTCGCGCGCACGAAGGCGTTTCCGAAGAACACCGAAGTCGAAGCGACGCTCACGTTCACGACGAACGATCGGCCCGGCGCGCTGGTGCGCGGCGTGACGCCGACTCCCGAGGTGATCACGGTGCGGCAGCATCATTCGTTTGTGGCGTTGCCGGAGCCGGGCTTCGAGCCGCGACGCCAGGACCCGCGCGTTGGTGTCTTCGGCCCGGAGTTCTACGACTACGCGTCGCCGTTCACGGAGCCGATCACGAAGCGCTGGGTGGCGCGGCATCGCCTGAAAAACGGCGAGCCGCTCGTGTATTACGTCGACAACGGCGTGCCGGAGCCGATCCGCACGGCGCTCGTGGAAGGCGCGTCGTGGTGGGCCGAGGCGTTCGCGGCGGCGGGGTTTCCGAACGGATTTCAGGTGAAGGTGCTGCCTGCCGACGCCGATCCGCTCGACATCCGCTACAACGTCATCAACTGGGTGCATCGCTCGACGCGTGGCTGGTCGTACGGCGCGAGCGTCATGGACCCGCGCAGCGGCGAGATCATCAAAGGCGTCGTGCTCCTCGGCTCGCTGCGCATCCGGCAGGACGTGCTGCTCGCGCGCGGCCTCATGGCGGAGTATGACCCGCTCGATCCGAAAACGAGTCCATCGCTGATGGCCCTGCAGCGCATCCGGCAGCTCTCCGCGCACGAGGTCGGACATACGCTCGGCCTCGATCACAACATGGCCGCGTCGACTTACGGGCGCGCATCCGTGATGGACTACCCGGCGCCGTACGTGAAGATCGTGAACGGCGCGCTCGATCTATCAGAGGCGTACACGAACGGCGTCGGCCCGTACGACATCGCCGCGATCAAATACACGTATCAGCCGGTGTCGAGCGAGGCTGAGCTCGACGCCCTCGCCGCCGCGACGCCGCTGTTCGTCTCCGACCCCCACTCCCGCCCCGCCGGCGGCGCGCATCCACTCGGATCGGTATGGGACAACGGCGCCGATCCGGTGGCCACGCTGCGCCACGAGATCGAAGTGCGCCGCATCGCGCTCGAACAGTTCGGCATGCGCAATCTGGAGCGCGGCGAGCCGCTGTCGCGGCTCGAGGAGATCCTGCTGCCGCTCTATCTGCACCATCGATATCAGCTCGAAGCGGCGGTCAAATCGATCGGCGGCGTGCACTTCACGTACGGTGCGACCGACGCCCCGCGACCCGTTCCCGTCGCCGAGCAACGCAATGCGCTCGACGCGGCGTTGGCCACGCTCGAGCCGGTGTTTCTCGAGATCCCGAAACGCATTCGCGATCTCATCCCGCCGCCTTCGTATGCCTGGGGCGACGCAAACACGGAGCTTTTTCCACGCCGCACGAATCCGGCATTCGATCCGATCGCCGCGGCGATGACGTCGGCGGACATTACCGTCTCGGCACTCCTCGATCCCGCGCGCGCCGCGCGGCTCGCGCAGCAGGAGGGCTTCACGCTGCGCAACGTCACCACGCCGCTGATCCGCATCGCCTCACGCGAAGGCGCGATCACGCGCGCGACGCGCACGCTGATCATGACGCGGCTGGCGCAGCTCGCGAACAACCGCGAAGCGGACCCACAGGCGCGCGCCGAGGCATTCGATGCGTTGCGCCGATTGTCCGCCGCGCTCGCACCCGTCACGGATACGACGGAGAACGCACACCGCCGCGCGACGCAGGACGAGATCGCACGCTTCCTCGCGCGACCGGAGACGTGGCAGGCGCCAGTGATTCCGGCGGCACCGCCCGGACCGCCGATTTAGGCGACGACGGGAGGCCTCCGGCGGCCATTCGCGACACCGTATCGCGGAGGCTGTGCCAACCGATGGGGTCCGGGGCCGCCGGCCCCGGCCGCCGGAGGCCTCTCGTCATCGCCTGCGACGACGCTAACTTTTTCTGCAACCCTACGTACCTTCTACGCGTACTTCGGTGCGTCAGGAGAGCTCCATCATGTCCAGACTCGGAAAAATCCTCATTCTCCTCGTCGTCCTCGCGCTGATCAGCGTCGGCGTCTACGCCTTCACGCGCAACAGCCAGACGAAAGATGGCGGACTCAAGGAGGTCGAGGTCACGCAGGGAACGATCGTCGAGAAGGCGGTCGCGGTCGGCCAGATCCAGCCGCGTCAGAAGTTCCAGGTGAAGTCGAAGATCTCCGGCATCGTCCGTCGCGCGCTCGTCCAGGTCGGCGATACGGTCAAGACCGGCGATGCGCTGTTCGAGATCGCGCCCGATCCGACCCCGCTCGAAGTCTCGGAAGTCGATCGACGCGTCGAGTCGGCGACCGCGTCCTTCCGCCGCGCCGAGAGCGATTTCCAACGCTCCAACGAGCTCGCCGCAAGCGGCGTATTGCCGCGCTCGGACGTCGATCAGAAGAAAGAAGCCTATGAGCTCGCACGCGTCGCGCTCTTCAAGGCGCAGCAGGATCGCGACCTCACCCGCAAAGGCCGCCTCGGCGTCGGCGGACAGGAATCGATCATCCGCGCACCCGCCGCAGGCACCGTGCTCACCCGCGCGGTGAACGAGGGCGATCCGATCGTGCCGCTCACGTCGTACCAGCCCGGCACCGAGATGGCCACGGTCGCCGACATGTCGGACCTGATCTTCAAAGGCACCGTCGATGAGATCGACGTCGGCAAGCTCTCCGTCGGAATGCAGGCGCGCATCAAAGTAGGCGCGTTGCCAACCGACGTCGTCACCGGCCGCGTCGCGCGCATCGCGCCGCAGGCGCAGCAGAAAGAAGGCGCCACGCTGTTCGACGTGGAGATCGAGCTCGATCCCGGCCAGAAGATCACCCTCCGCGCCGGCTACTCGGCGAACGCCGACGTGATCATTCGCGAGAAGAAGGACGTGCTCGTCCTGCCGGAGCGTCTGGTGAGTTTCGAGGACGGCGGCAAGAAGACGTTTGTCGAGATCCCCGGCGCCGATCCGAAAGCGGAACCGAAGAAGGTCGAAGTGAAGACGGGCATCTCCGACGGCCTCAACGTCGAGATCGTGTCAGGCGTGAAGAAGGGCGACAAGGTCGTGGAGCGGCCACCGAAGGAAATCACGTAGAACCGGTCTTAGAGTCGTAGAGGCGTAGAGGTCTTAGAGGAAAGACACCTGCACCTCACGCCTCTCTACGACTCTACGACTCTACGACTCCAAGACTCCAAGACTCTAAGACTACGATCGATGCTCTCCATCAAAGACGTCCTCCGCCAGCTCCTCCGCGACGTGCGCACCGAAAAACTGCGCACGTTCCTGACGGTCTTCGGAATCGTGTGGGGCACGGTGGCGATCAGTCTGATGCTCGCGTTCGGGACGGGGCTGCACAAGAACCTCATCAAGCAGACCGCCGGCCTCGGCGACCGCATCGTCATCGCGTGGCCCGGCCTCACCTCCATTCCGTTCGAGGGGCTCGGCAAGGGGCGGCGGTTGCGCATCACCGAAGATGACATCGCGGCCATTCGCTCCGAGGTGCAGGGGTTGAAGGCGATTTCCGGAGAGTACATGACGTCGATGCGTCTCGATTACGGGACCAAGACGATGTCCATCGACGTCTCCGGCGTCACCACCGAATTCGGCTTCATGCGCAACCTCATCCCGATGATGGGCGGCCGCTTCATCAACCCCATCGACGACGGCGAGCAGCGCCGCGTCATCTTCCTCGGCGACAAGCTCGCGGAAAACATTTTCGGCCCAGGCACCGACGCGGTCGGAAAAGTGGTGCTGGTCAATCAGTCGCCGTTCCTCGTCATCGGCGTACTCGTGAAAAAAGCGCAGGACTCGAGTTACAGCGGCCGCGACAACGAAAAAGCGTTCATCCCTTCGACCACGTTTCGCGCGCTGAGCGGCGACAAGTACGTCGACAACATGGTCTTTCAGGGCACGAACACGGCCGAGACCAAAGCGCTGATCGAACGCGTGAGCGCGGCGTTCGGTAACCGCCTCCGCTTCGACGCGAAAGACAAAGAAGCGCTGTCGATGTGGGACACCACCGAGCAGTTCCAGTTCTTCGACATCTTCATGCTCTCGTTCAACGCCTTCCTCGGCATCATCGGCGTGCTGACGCTGATCGTCGGCGGCATCGGCGTGTCGAACATCATGAACGTCGTGATCGAAGAGCGGACGCGCGAGATCGGCATCAAGATGGCGCTCGGCGCGAAGTCGCGCGCGATCCTGATGCAGTTTCTGCTCGAGACGCTGATGATCACCGTCTTCGGCGGCGCGGTCGGCTTCGTGATCTCGCTCGGTATCTGTGCGATCTTCCCGCCGTCGTTGTACGACTACGTCGGGAAGCCGGAAGTGTCGCCGGTCGTCGCGCTCTTCACCGCGATCGCATTGGGCTTGGTCGGATTGGTGGCAGGATACTTCCCGGCGCGAGAGGCGTCGCGGCTCGATCCTGTCGTGGCAATGAAACTATGAGCGACGTCCACATCATCAAGACCCTCTTCGCGAGCTCCGCGCAACTGCAGAAGAAGCGCGCGTTCCTCACTATCGCCGCGATCGCCTGGGGCACCGTCGCGATCCTCCTGTTGCTTGCCTTCGGTGAAGGATTGAAGCGGCAGATGGACAAGAACCGCCGCTCGACCGGCGAGAACCTCGCGGTGATGTGGCCCGGCGAGACCACCAAGGCGTGGCAGGGCATGCCTCCCGGCCGTCCGATCCGTCCGCGCATTGACGACGTGGAAATGATTCGCGCGCAGATGCCGCAACTCAAGAGCGTGCACGGCGAAGTGGTCTCGTGGCGCACCGCAATGCAGTGGGAGCGCAAGACCGTCAACGGCCGCGTGCTCGGCGCGCATCGCTCGTACGGCGACAGCCGCGTGCACTATCCGGTCGCGGGCGGACGCTGGATCAACGCCGACGACGAGGAGCAGCGCCGCCGCGTCATCTTTCTCGGCGACGAGCTCGCGACCGACATCTTCGACAAAGTCGATCCGGTCGGCAAAACGGTGCTCGTCAACAACTCGCCTTACACCGTCATCGGCGTGATGCAGAAGAAAACGCAGATGGGCGTGTACGGCGGTCCGGACGCGAACCACGCCGTCATCCCCTACACGACGTTCCGCGCGCAGTTCGGGCGCGATCGCCTGAACGTGCTGGTCATCCAGGTGCACGAGCCGGAGCAGATGGTTGGCGCGCTCAGGCGCGTCAACGAGATCCTCGGCAAGAAGTACGGCTACGACCCGACCGACGAGCGCGCCTTCGGCACGTGGGACATGGTCAAGACCTCGAAGCAGATGCGGATGATGATCGTGGGCATCCAGATCTTTCTCGGCATCGTCGGCGCGCTGACGCTGATCATCGGCGGCGTCGGCGTCGCCAACATCATGTACGCGGTGGTGAAGGAACGAACGCGCGAGATCGGCGTGAAGATGGCCCTCGGCGCGAAGGCGCGCTGGATCATCTGGCCGTTCGTGCTCGAGGGTCTGGTCTACACCTTCATCGGTGGCGCGCTCGGCATCATGATCGCGACGCTGCTCGTGGCCGCGGCCACGTTCCTGCCGGTGGAGAGCAACGAAGTGATGTCGTTCCTCGGCCGTCCCACGCTCTCGCCGCAGATCGGCATGGCCACGTCGGCGATCCTCGGCATGATCGGCCTCCTGGCCGGCTACTTCCCGGCGCGGCGCGCGGCACGCGTCGACCCGGCGGCGACGCTCAGGTACGAATAGGAGACACGATGAACGCGAACGGAACCATCATCCGGATGGAAAACATCCGCAAGATCTACGACACCGGCAAGGTGAAGGTCGAAGCGCTGAAGGGCATCGATCTCGACATCTTCCCCGGCGAGTTCGTGGCCATCGTCGGACCATCCGGATCGGGCAAGTCGACGCTCATGAACCTCCTCGGCTGTCTCGACACGCCGAGCGAAGGCGTGTACGAGATCGGCGGCGACAACGTGGCCGGCGTAACGCGCGACCAGCTCGCCGAGATCCGCAACCGCCGCGTCGGATTCGTGTTCCAGAACTTCAACCTGCTGCCGCACATCAGCGCGCAGGAGAACGTCGAGCTGCCGATGCTCTTCGGGGGCGTTTCGCCGAAGGAGCGCCGCGCGCGCGCCGCCGAAATGCTCACGCGCGTCGGCCTCGAAGAACGCCTCGATCACAAGCCGACCGAGCTCTCCGGCGGCCAGATGCAGCGCGTGGCCATCGCGCGCGCGCTGGCGATGAATCCCGACATCCTCCTCGCCGACGAGCCGACCGGAAACCTCGACACGAGCTCCGGCACGGACATCATGTCGATCTTCAACGAGCTCTGGAAAAGCGGCCGCACGCTGGTGATCATCACGCACGATCCCGCGCTGGCGCGCCGGGCGAGCCGGATCGTGGAGATCCGCGACGGGCGCATCACCAGCGATCACAAGAACGAAGTCGCAGCGTAGTCAGCCGCCGATGCGATCCGGCACGCTCCTGATCACGTTGATGCTCGGCGCCGCGTGCGCGACGACGACGCCGTTGCGCGACACGCGCTTCGAACCGATCCGCCAGAAACTGCAGCAGACCGTCGCGAAAGACGAACTGAACTCGATCTCGGTCGCCGTGGCCATCGATGGCCGCATCGTCTGGGAAGAAGCGTTCGGGTACGCCGATCGCGAAAAGAAGATCCTGGCCACGCCTCAAACGCAGTACGCGGCTGCATCGATCACGAAGCCGATCACCGCCACGGCGATCATGAAGCTCGTCGATGAGGGAAAGCTCGAACTGTCGCAGCCGGTGGTCGGCATTCTCGGCCCGATCAGCATCCGCGGCGGCGCCGACGACGCGTCGCGTATGACCGTGCGCTCGATCCTGCATCACCGGGCCGGACTCGCGGAACAGAACCGCTACTACTTTCCCGGCGAAGTGCGCCCGCCGCTCGAGGAGATCCTGCGGCGCTACGCCATCGTCGCTCATCCGATCGAGGAGAAGTATCGCTACTCCAACATCGGCTACGCCGTGCTCGAAGCGGTGATCGAGCGGCTGTCCGGGCAGCCGTATGCGACCTTCCTGCGCGAATCGATCTTCACGCCGCTCGGGATGAAGCGAACGAGCGTCGGACCTGCAACCGGTGCGGCCACGTTGTACGACCCCGATCGAAAGCCGATCCCGCCGTACGACTTCGCGGCGCGCGGCGCAGGCTGGGTCTTCTCCACCGCGCCCGATCTCGTCCGCTTCGGCCTCATGCACCTCGGGCAGCCGCTCGCTGACCAAAAGCCGGTGCTGCGCGAGTCGACGCGCGCGCAGATGCTCGAGGACCGCACGAGCACCGGCTCCGCGACCGGGCGTTACGGCCTGGACTGGTACTGCG
>DASPNA010000149.1:0-20485 GCA_035626775.1 Thermoanaerobaculia bacterium | reverse complement strand
GGGATTTCACATCCGTCACTTCGGCGTTAGCATTCTTCCGGGCCATCGAGTTCTCTCCTGTTCTCGTTTTTGTTTGGCGACTTGAACTTTACAGGAGACCTCTTTGGCCCTTTCTTTTTGCAGAACTATCGGGACACTACCTTCCGATCGCCTCTCCCTCCGACGTGTACCGCGGTCATGTAGTACTTCGGGTCGCCCGAGAGCCGAGGAATTGAACCTGTGAGACGAGCCGCTTCAATGCGATTGCTTGGTTCGCATCGCGACAGCCGCGGGCCCGACCTCGGTCCCGATTTATCTGCGCACGTGCGAAACCGCCGCCACTCTCTGCAGCAAGAGCAGGTGAGGGAAGTGAAGTTGCTTACCGACGTGCACTACGTGGGTGGGCGCGTGTACTCACGCTATGAGGTTGCACCTGCCGAAGGTGGGCGTACTTATTGCTGAGCATGCGTAAAATCAGCCATGCTCCTGGACAAGCTCACGTCGCTCGCCCGCTTGACGGATTCGCTGAGTCGCGCGATGTCCGTGGAGGAAGTTTACGCGGTGTCGCTGGACTGCCTTCAGGAATCGCTCGGCGTGGAGCGTGCGTCCATTCTCCTTTTCGATGCGAACGAGGTCATGAGCTTCGTCGCGTGGCGCGGCATCTCCGACCAGTACCGTAGCGCCGTGAACGGCCACACGCCGTGGCGGCCTGAAACCGAGAATCCGGAGCCGGTGCTGGTATCCGACGCCGAGCTCGACCCCGCGCTGACGAGTTATCTGCCGGTGTTCCGTGCCGAAGGCATTCGTGCTCTCGGGTTCTTCGCGCTCACCCATCGCGATCGTGTGATCGGAAAGTTCATGGTGTATTACGCCACGGCGCACGACTTCAACGCCGAGGAGGTCGCGCTTGCGAAGACGATCGCCGGCCAGATCGCCTTCGGCGTGACGCGAATCGTCGCCGAGCAGGCCCTGGAAGCGGAGCGCGAGCGTCTGGGCGCAACGGTGGCCAATGTGCCGGGGATGGTGTGGGAGACCGTCGGCAGTTTCCCCGAGCAGCAGAAGGTGACGTTCGTCAGCGAAGGGATGCGCGAGCTGACCGGCTACGAGCCCGAGGAGTGGTACCGGGACCCGCGATTCTGGAGTCGCATCATCGTGGAACGGATCGACGGCGACATGCGGAGCATCTCCGAAAGCTCGATTCACTCAGCCGTTCCCGCCGTCCACCACTACAAGCTGCGCAGGCGCGACGGCCGGATCATCTGGGTCGAGGTGCGAAGCGCCCATCGGATGATCAATGGGACGCTGGTCAGCCGCGGCGTGACGATGGACATCACCGAGCGGAAACGCGCCGAGCGGCGCAACACGTTCCTCGCCGAAGCGAGCGGCGTGCTGAGCGCCTCGCTCGACTACGAAAGGACGCTTTCGCAGATTGCCGACCTGATCGTGGCGGGTTTTGGGGACCGCTGTGTGATCGATGTCGGCGAACAGGGGACGATCTCGCGGATCGCCGTTGCCCATCGCGATGATTCGAGCAGGAGCATGGCCGAGCACGTTCCCGACGAGCTCGAGCTGGTCCGCCGCGTCATCGAAACGGGCTCTCCGATCCTGATGCGCGAGCTCGACGGCGATCTTCCACACTCCGAGCGCACATGCCAGTCACTGATGGTCGTTCCGCTCACCGCCGCCGGCCGCACGCTCGGCGCGATCTCCATCTTCTCGGCCGACCCGGTGCGGCGTTACGACGAGAACGACCTCGCGCTGGCGGTCGAGCTTGGCCGCCGCGGAGGGTACGCGATCGATCACGCGCGCCTCTACCGTGAAGCGCAGGCCGCGAACCGCTCGAAGGACGAGTTCCTCGCCACGCTGTCCCACGAACTGCGAACGCCGATGACCGCGGCCCTCGGTTGGGCGTCGATGCTGCGCTTCACCGATACACCCCCGGAGACGTTCCACCTCGCTGTCGAAACGATCGAGCGGTCGATTCGCGCGCAGGCCAAACTGATCGACGACATCTTCGACGTGTCCCGGATCGTTACGGGCAAGCTGCAGCTTCAGGTCGCGGCCGTCGACCTCCAGCGTGTGATCCAGGCCGCCGTCGAGACCATTCAGCCAAGCATCAGCGCCAAGTCGCTCCGGCTCGAGCTCGTCTACGACGCCATCAACGAGACGCTGCTCGGCGATGCTGCACGGCTCCAGCAGGTGATCTGGAACCTGTTGTCGAACGCCGTGAAGTTCACTCCGGCCGGCGGCACGATTCGGATCGCCGTGACGTCATCGCAGGGAGAAGTGCAGGTGTCGGTCGGCGACTCCGGCCAGGGCATCCCGGAACACCTGTTGCCGGTGGTCTTCGAGCGCTTTCGCCAGGGCGACAGCAGCGCCACACGCGCCCACGGCGGTCTCGGGCTGGGGCTGGCCATCGTCAAGAGCATCGTGGAACTGCACGGCGGCTCGGTCATCGCCGAGAGCGCGGGCGAAGGACAAGGTGCCGTCTTTACGGTCGTGCTGCCGGGATCACGGCCGCGTGACGACAGCGGTCTCGCAGCCTCCCGGCCGGACACCAGCGCTGTGTCTCTGGCGGGTGTCAACGTCCTGGTGGTCGAAGACGATGACGACACGCGGATGATGCTCACACGGGCGCTGGAGCAGCACGGCGCGTCCGTGATCGCGGTGTCCTCGGCGCCCACGGCGCTCGACGCATTGCGGCGTCAGCCGCCGCACGTCGTCATCAGCGACATCGCCATGCCGGGTGAAGATGGCTGCTCCTTGATGATGAAGATTCGCGAAGGCGCCGTGGAGTCCTGCCGCGACGTTCCCGCCATCGCCATCACGGCATTCGTCCGGCCGGAAGATCGGGAGCGCATTCTCGCCGCCGGTTTTCACCACCACCTCGAGAAACCGGTCGATGCGATGGACATGCTGCACGCGGTCCGCAACATCGTAGGGACCGGCGGCGTGCAATCAGAGGTTGTGCGATGAGCGGGAAATCGGCGGGCATGCACTTCGAGGGTCCCGATCCCGGCATCGAGGAGCTCGAGATCCTGTGGGTCACGGCCGGCCTCAGTTGTGACGGCGACTCCATCGCCATGACCGCGGCGACGCAGCCGAGCATCGAGGACATTCTCCTCGGCGCCCTGCCGGGGATTCCGAAGGTCACTCTTCACCACCCGGTGTTCTCCAAAGATTCCGGCGACGAGTTCATGGAGAAGTTCCATCGGGCCGCCGAAGGCCGCCTCGGTCCGTTCATCCTGGTCGTCGAAGGTTCGATCCCCAACGAGAAGAACAAGGCCGAAGGCTATTGGGCCGGCTTCGGCACCGACGCGCGCACCGGCCAACCCATTCTGACCACTGATTGGATCGACCGGCTCGCGCCAAAAGCATGGGCGGTGATCGCCGCCGGAACCTGCGCGACCTACGGCGGGATTCACGCAATGGCCGGCAACCCCACCGGATGTATGGGTCTGCCCGATTTCCTCGGCTGGGAGTGGAGATCGCGTGGCAATGTGCCGATCGTCTGTGTTCCCGGTTGTCCCGTGCTGCCGGACAACTTCACCGAGACGCTTCTGTACCTCCTCTATCAGGCTGCCGGACGCGCACCGATGATTCCGCTCGACGAGTCGCTCCGCCCGCGATGGCTCTTCACGCAGACGATCCACGAACAATGCGACCGGGGCGGCTACTATGAAGAAGGGGAGTTCGCCGAGGGGTATGGATCGCCGCAGTGCATCGTGAAGCTCGGATGCTGGGGTCCGGTGGTGCAGTGCAACGTGGGGAAACGCGGCTGGATGAACAACCTGGGAGGTTGTCCGAATGTTGGCGGCATCTGCATCGGCTGCACCATGCCGGGTTTCCCCGACAAGTTCATGCCCTTCATGAATCAGCCGCCCGGCTCACTCCTCTCCTCGGTGGCCGTCATGACGTACGGACGGGCCATCCGCGCGCTGCGGCGATTCACGCAAGGCTCACTCAATCGACGGCCGGTGTGGCGCGAGCCGCGTCCCGAGGCAGGACCACAGGAACCGATGAGCGTTCCCACGGATCGTACAGACCAGTGAGCGAGGTACGTCCGACCGATGGTTTCGGTTCCCCCGACCTTCAGGAAGCGGAACAGACCCTTCTTCGTCTGGCGGACGTCTTTTCGCCCGCCGCACGCGCCGCGGCGGTGGACCGGCCAAACATCGAGTCGATCGAGTCTCCCGACCTCGAGGCGAGATACCGTGCGCTCGTCGAACAGATTCCGGCCGTCGTTTTTCTAGCCTTTCTCGACAAGGACCTGAGCGAGGCCTATGTGAGCCCGCAGATCGAGAACCTGCTCGGTTTCTCGCCGGGCGAGTGGCTGCACGATCCCGTGCGCTGGTACAGCCAGATCCATCCCGACGACAAAGAGCGGTGGAGCATCGACGCTGCCGGGATGGTGCTCACCGGCCAACCCGTGCGATCCGTCTACCGGGCCCTCGCGCGAAACGGGCGCGTGGTCTGGTTTCACTGCGAAGTGAAGATGGTCCGCCGCGACGACGGCCGGCCGTGGTTCATGCACGGCGTCGCGTTCGACGTCACTGATCAGAAGGAAGCGGAAGCGGCGCTGCGCCGGGCACATGATCAATTGGAAATCCGCGTCGCCGAGCGCACGCGCGAGCTGGCCTCGACCAACGAGGAATTGCAGATCGAAGTCGTGGAACGAAAGCGTGCCGAGGCGGAGCGCGCGGCTCTTCTGATGGGCGAGCAGAAGGCCCGCCGGGAGGCCGAGGAGGCCAACCGGCTCAAGGACGAATTTCTGGCGACGGTCTCGCACGAGCTGCGCACGCCTCTCGTGGCGATCGTCGGCTGGTCCCAGATGTTGCGCGGCAATCACGTCGATCCTGCCGAGGCCGGGCATGCGCTGGAAGTCATCGAACGAAGCGCCAGAATGCAGGCTCAACTCATCGACGACCTGTTGGACATCTCCCGAATCATTTCCGGGAAGCTCCGGCTGGACATCAAGCCCATCGACCCGACAGCGCCGATCGAGTCCGCTCTCGACGTGGTTCGGCCGGCCGCTTCAGCCAAGAACATCGAGCTCCAACGCGCGTTAGACCCCGATGCCGGCCAGGTCCGAGCTGATCCCGATCGCCTGCAGCAGGTCGTCTGGAATCTTCTCAGCAACGCGATCAAATTCACACCGGCGGGTGGCCGCGTGAGCATCGCTCTGAAGCGCATCCAGTCTCAGATTCACATCACCGTCACCGATACGGGCGCCGGCATCAGCCGCGAGTTTCTCCCATACGTCTTCGACCGCTTCCGCCAGGCCGAAAGTTCCTCCAACCGAACGTGGGGAGGTCTCGGCCTAGGCTTGGCGATTGTGCGTCATGTGATCGAGCTGCACGGCGGGACGGTGACAGCGGAGAGTCCCGGGCCGGGTCAGGGAGCAACCTTCACGGTGAAGCTGCCGGTCGTGGCGCCACCCTACAGTTAAGGTGCGGACGCATGCCCAGCGTCGTTCCCGCACCGAAGACGGCCACGTAAACGATCGCCAGCTGAGGGCTCCGGATGGCGGCACCGCGCGTGAGCGTCCTCGGTCTCGACTGAACATGGCGCCGACCGCAGCGATGTGATCGGGATCGGTCGCATGGCGCATCCCAGCGACGAATCCCACGGAGGATCACGGCGATCGCGCCGGTCATTGGTGATCTCCGGATCCAGACGTCTCCATCACATGGAATGGGCAATGCATGAATGCTCGTCATCTGATCGTCTGCATCTAATCAGCGCGTTCGTGTGGCCATGACCGGTACGACCATCGAAGCGGGGACTTCCCGCAAGCGGATTACGATTCGCGGCGTTGTGCAGGGAGTCGGCTTCCGTCCGTTCGCGTTTCGTCTTGCGCGAACCCTTGGCATCCGCGGATTCGTTCTCAACTCCTCCTCGGGGGTCGTCATGGAAGCCGAGGCGACGGACCGGACGATCGCAGCGCTGCTTGAACGGCTGCCGCGCGAGGTACCGCCGCTGGCACGCATCGATGCCATCACCGTTGATGACCTCCCGCCGACGGGCGAGGCCGGCTTCTCGATCGTGCAGAGCACGGCGACGAGCGACTTCACGCTCATCGCACCGGACATCGCCGTTTGCGATGACTGTCTGCGCGAGACCTTCGATCCGCGCGACCGGCGGTACGGCTATCCGTTCACCAACTGCACGAACTGCGGTCCGCGCTACACCATCATTCGCGATCTCCCGTACGACCGGCAGACGACGGCGATGCGCGCCTTTCCGATGTGCGTCCGCTGCGACGCGGAATTCCGCCACTCGTCGGACCGACGGTTTCATGCAGAGGCGAATGCCTGTCCCGAGTGCGGACCGGGGCTGGCGCTGCTTCGCGCGGGCGAGGGTTTCGATCCTCGATTCACGCGAGACACGCGAGCGATCCTTGGCCACGTACGGCGCCTGCTCCGCGACGGCTCGGTCGTCGCCATCCGCGGCATCGGCGGGTTCCATCTCGCGTGCGACGCCACCAACGGGACGGCGGTCGCGGCGCTGCGCACGCGCAAGCGGCGCAGCGACAAACCGTTCGCGGTGATGGTTCGCGACCTCGCGACGGCCGAGCGGATCTGCGTTCTCAGCGACGCCGAGCGCGCGCTACTCGCCACACGCGAACGGCCGATCGTGATCGCATCGCGCCGCCCGTCGGGTGCCATCGCTGAGGCGGTCGCGCCGGGAAACAACACGCTCGGCCTGATGCTGCCGTACACGCCGCTGCACGCGCTGCTCTTCGCCCACGGAATCGACGCGCTGGCGATGACGAGCGGCAACGCGAGCGAGGAGCCGATCGCCGCGTCGAACCTGGACGCCTGGCAGCGGCTGGCGAGGATCGCCGACTGGTTCCTCCTGCACGACCGCGAGATCGAAACGCGCGCCGACGACTCGGTGATGCGCGTGATCGACGCGAAACCGCGAACCGTCCGCCGCTCGCGCGGATTCGCGCCGCAGCCGATCGACCTCGGCGTGGACGTCCCGGAGCTCCTCGCCTGCGGCGCGGACCTCAAGAACTCTTGCTGTCTCACGAAGGAGCGGTCGGCGATCCTCAGCCAGCACATCGGCGACCTGACGTCCTACGAAAGCATGTTCCTCTTCGAAGAGACGGTGGGGCGGATGAAGAAGCTCTTCCGCGTCTCTCCGCAATTCGTCGCTCACGATCTTCATCCGCAATACCGCTCCACGCGATTCGCGCAAAGTTGCGGGTTGCCGGCGATCGGCGTGCAGCACCACCACGCGCACATCGCGAGCTGCATGGCGGAGAACGGCATCCGGGAACCCGTCATCGGCGTGGCGATGGACGGAACGGGATTCGGACTCGACGGCAAGGTCTGGGGCGGTGAGTTTCTGGTCGGCGATCTCGCGCACTTCGAACGTCGCGCGCACCTGCGGTACGTGCCCCTCGCAGGCGGCGATGCGGCGATCCGCCAGCCGTGGCGGTCCGCCGTCAGCTATCTTCGCGACGCGTCCGTCGCGCTCGATCTGCCGACCGCCACGAAGGAGCGTGAGCTCGTGGAGGCGATGCTCGACCAGCGCATCAATGTTTTCGAGACCTCGTCCTGTGGGCGTCTATTCGATGCGGTCGCGTCGATGCTCGGTCTTCGCCAGGAGATCACGTTCGAGGCACAGGCGGCGATCGATCTGGAGCAGGCCGTCGACCCGTCCGAGCAAGGTGTTTATCCTTTCGCCGTGGACGGGGACGAGATCGATATGCGTCCGACGATCGCCGCGATTGCACACGATCTGGGCATCGCCACTATCGCCGCAAAGTTCCACAACACGCTGGCGGAGATGATCGCCGTGGTTTGCGAGCGGATCCGCGCCGGCGACGCGCTCCATCGGGTCTGCCTCAGCGGCGGCGTCTTCCAGAACGCGCTGCTGCTCGAGCGCACGGCAAGCCGCCTGCTCCAGCGCGGCTTCGACGTGATCACTCATTCGTGCGTGCCGACGAACGACGGCGGCATCGCCCTGGGGCAGGCGGCGATCGCTGCGGAACGCATCCGCCGAGGAAACCTCTGATGTGTCTCGCCATCCCCGGCCAGATCGTCGAGTGCTTCGACGAGGGCGAGATGAAAATGGCACGCGTGCGCTTCGGCGGAATCGTGCGCAAGGCCTGCCTGGAGTACGTTCCCGAGGCAGCGGTCGGAGACTACGTCCTCGTGCACGTGGGCTTTGCCATCAGCCGGATCGACGCCGAGGAGGCCGCGCGCACGTACGAGCTCCTCGCCGAGCTCGATCAGCTCAACGAGCTCGAAGCGCCGGAGCCGGTCGAATGAAGTACATCGACGAGTACCGCGACCAGCATCTGGCCGAGTCGCTGTTGCGGGAGATCCTCCGCGTGCAGACGAAGCCGTGGGTGATCATGGAAGTCTGCGGCGGACAGACGCACTCGATCGTGAAGTATGGCATCGACCGGCTGCTCCCCGAGGGGATCGAGTTGGTACACGGGCCAGGATGTCCGGTGTGCGTCACGTCGCTGGAGATGATCGACAAGGCGCACGCCATCGCGCGTCGGCCGGACGTCATCTTCTGCTCGTTCGGAGACATGCTCCGCGTGCCGGGATCGCAGGCGGACCTCTTCACCATCAAGTCCCAGGGTGGCGACGTCCGCGTCGTCTACTCGCCGCTCGACTGCCTCACCATCGCCCGCCAGAACCCGGACAAGAAGGTGGTCTTCTTCGCGATCGGCTTCGAGACCACGGCACCGGCGAACGCGATGCTGGTCTGGCGCGCGCGCCGCGAGAACGTGCCGAATGTCTCCGTGCTCGTCTCGCATGTGCTCGTGCCGCCGTCGATCGCCGCGATCCTGCAGTCGCCCCAGAACCGCGTGCAGGGCTTCCTCGGGCCGGGACACGTCTGCGCAGTGATGGGCATGCGCGAGTACGAGCCGATCGCGGCGCGCTTCAAAGTTCCCATCGTCGTCACCGGCTTCGAACCGATCGACCTCCTGGAAGGCGTGCTGATGACCGTGCGCCAGCTCGAGGAAGGGCGCGCTGAGGTGGAGAACCAATACTCGCGCGCCATCAACAGCGAGGGAAACGTCGCCGCGCAGAAATTGATCGCGGACGTATTCGAGATCTGCGACCGGAAGTGGCGGGGCGTCGGCACGATTCCGAAGAGCGGGTATCGCCTCCGCTACGAGTTTCGTGCGCACGACGCCGAACGGCTCTTCGAAGTGGGCTCGATCGATACGAAGGAGCCGGCCATCTGCATCAGCGGCCAGATTCTGAAGGGGATCAAGAAACCGCACGACTGCCCCGCATTCGCCGGCGCATGCACGCCGCAACATCCGCTCGGCGCGACGATGGTCTCCGCCGAGGGCGCGTGCGCGGCGTACTACGCCTACGGGCGGCACCTCGACGAGGTGAGCGCGTGACCGCAACCGTGACTGGGCTTCGCGCGAACGTGCTGCGCAAGTGCGCGGAGTCGGTCGAGGTCAAGCAGCAGTTCTTCGAACGCCACGCCGATCGGATCGGCGAGCTTTGCGAGCACATGGCCGCCCGGTTCCGCGACGGCCGCAAGCTCCTGGTCATGGGCAACGGCGGCAGCGCATGCGACGCACAGCACATCGCCGTCGAGTTCGCGCATCCCGTCATCGAGAAGCGGCGCGCGCTGCCGGCCATCGATCTGGTGAGTCAGGTGCCGGTCGTGACGGCCATCGCCAACGACAAGGACTTCTCGCGCGTCTTCGTCGATCAGCTCGAACTGTGGGGCGCCGCCGGCGACATGGCCCTCGCGCTCTCGACCAGCGGACAATCGCCGAACCTCGTCTACGCCCTCGAAGCCGCGCGGAAGCTGGGCATGCTGACCATTGCCTTCTCCGGCAAAGATGGCGGACGAATCGCGAGCGTCGCCGACTACTGCTTCACCGTGCCGAGCTTCAGCGTCCATCGCATTCAGGAGTGCCACGTCGCGCTGCTGCACATTGTCTGGGATCTCGTGCACGTGGCCCTCGGCGAGGAGGATGTCATCTGATGGGTGATGACGCGCTCCGCGCGGATCTCCTCGGCGCGACCTGCCCGCTGCCGATCCTCGATCACCAGCAGATCGTGCTCGGTCACGGTAGCGGCGGCAAGTTGACCGCGGAGCTGATCGAGAAGCTCTTCATCCCCGCGTTTCGCAATCCGTACCTCGACGCGCTCGACGACCAGGCCGTGCTGTCGATCGGCGGGTCGCGCATCGCCTTTACTACCGATTCTTTTGTGGTCACGCCGATCTTCTTCCCCGGCGGCGACATCGGCCGCCTGGCGGTGAACGGCACGATCAACGACCTGGCCATGAGCGGCGCGCGTCCGCTCTATCTCTCGAGCGCGTTCATCCTCGAGGAAGGACTCGCGTCCGACGATCTCCGCCGCGTCGTCGACTCGATGCGTCTGGCCGCCGCCGAGGCCGGAGTGCTCGTCGTCACCGGCGACACGAAAGTCGTCGACCGCGGCAAGGGCGACCAGATCTTCATCACCACCACCGGCATCGGCATCATCGAGAAACCCGTACGGATCTCGGCTTGTCTCGCGCAACCAGGAGACGTCGTCATCCTGAGCGGCTTCATCGGCGATCACGGCGTGGCCATCCTCTCGCAGCGCGAGAACCTCTCGTTCGACGGCGAGATCGCCAGCGACACCGCGCCGCTGCACGAGTTGGTCGCGGCGATGCTCGGCGCCAGTCTCGACATTCACTGCCTCCGCGATCCGACCCGTGGCGGCGTGGCCACGACGCTGAACGAGATCGCGTCGCGCTCGCACGTGGGAATCGAGATCGACGAGACCGCCATCCCCGTCCGCGACACCGTCCGCGGCGCCTGCGAGACGCTTGGAATGGACCCGCTCTACATCGCGAACGAGGGAAAGCTCGTTGCGGTGGTCGCCGCCGACGCCGCGAATCGCGTGCTCGCCGCAATGCAGGAACACGCGCACGGGCGCTACGCGCGCGTCATCGGCCGCGTCGTTTCCGCGCACGCCGGCATGGTGCTGATGCGCACCCAGATCGGCGGCACGCGGATGCTCGATGTGATGTTCCACGAACCCCTGCCGCGGATTTGTTGACCTAACCAGAGCGCCTCCGGCCGGCCGCCACGGGCAGCAGCGCTGATCGGCCCAGCCGGAACGCACGCTTCTCGCCTGAATCGCCGCGTAGACTCACTTCATGGCCGGAAAACGCGAGAGAGTGGTCACGACGGCGAAGAACATCTGGCTTCTCACGAAGGCGGCGGCATCGTCGTGGGTGGACGATTACGCACAGAGCATGGGGGCGGCGCTGGCGTATTACACGATGCTCTCCATCGCGCCATTCCTGCTGATCGTGATCTCGCTGGCGGGGATGATCTTTGGCGTCGAGGCCGCGCACGGGGAGATCGCCTCGCAACTGGAGGGGCTGATGGGCCGCGACGGAGCGGAGGCCGTGCAGAAGCTGCTGGAGAGTGCGAGCAAGCCGGCCGAAAGCGTTACTGCCGCTGTGGCCGGCCTCGTCCTGCTGCTGGTCGCAGCGACCTCGGTGTTCGCCGAATTGCAGGATTCGCTCGATCGTATCTGGCGTGCTCCCAAGCGGTCGAGGATGGGAATCTGGACCTTGTTGCGCGCCCGCCTGTTGTCGTTCGGAACGATCGCCGGCATCAGCTTTCTGATGATGGTCTCGCTCGTGGTCAGCGCCGCGCTGGCGGCATTGGGGAAAATGTGGGGACCGCACTTTGCCGACTGGCAGTCGCTGGTCGGCGCCGTCAACGTCGTCTTCAGCTACGTGCTCAGCACGACAGTCTTCGCGATGATCTACAAGGTGATGCCGCGGGCAAAGATCGCGTGGAAGGACGTCTTGGTCGGTGCGAGCGTCACCTCGCTGCTCTTCACGATCGGCAAATCGCTGATCGGAATCTACATCGGCAGGAGTGGGGTGACGTCGGGGTTCGGCGCGGCCAGCTCGCTGGTCATGGCCATGATCTGGGTCTACTACTCCGCGCAGATCTTTCTCCTCGGAGCGGAGTTCACCTGGGCCTATGCGCTGACCTTCGGCTCCCGCAAGGAGCAGAAATTGCCGGGCGCGGCACCCGCGGTCCCGAGCAAGACCGCGGACAAGAAGCCGGATCCGAACATGGTCGAGGCGAAGGAGGCGGCGATCGACTGCGCCGCGGCGGACGCCGCGGCCAGGGAGCAATCGTGATGAACGCGACATGGCGACAGTTTTCCTGGAGGAGAGTGCGCCTGTGTGAGGCGCGCGGACCGTACCGTCGCGTCGCGGAGACGCGACCTCGGCGTCAGCTCGACGAGCTCGTCGTCCCCGCCGCTGGCAACGCCTGCAGTCCTCGCGCTGACCGCGAACTCCGCACCGACGAACAGCGCCGCGCCGGTGCAGCCGGCTTTCACGCGTTTCCTGCGCAAGCCGTTCGAATCGCTAGAGCTCGCGGCCGCGCGCGCGCCGCCGCGGAGTCGAGGACCTGACCGCCGCCGAGCGTAGCCGCGCAAGACGGCGTTATTCGATCGCGTTCGCGATCACGGCTTCCGCACTCTGCTGCGAGGGTGGACGGTGCTCAGACGCCGATGCGGACATCGATCCATACGGAGCTCCGCCCCTTCTTCCACCCAGGCCCAGCCGACCGCTGCACAGTTGTCGCAGCGCCACTGCGCTCGCTGAAACACGCGCGGCGGTGGTGGCGTTTCGAAGTGGCCTTCCCGCCGCGTCATTGCTCCGGCACCGGTGTGTCGCGGCATCTCCATCCGCTCGGACGCGCCCTCGGCGTTCGGGCAATCGGGCCAGGGGCACGGTAGCTGCCGGTGCTCGTGACGGTGCTGCGGACAGGCTTTCATTGCACACTCATGGTATGACGAACGGCGAACGCAAATTAGAACCAAACGTGCGGAACCCTCAACCATCTGGCTGAGGCCGGCACGGCGATTGAACGACGAAGCGACACGATACGGCAGCCTGTATTCTCCGATGGCAACATACGGGTGAGATGAGGAGCGCGCGATGACCGTGGACGCGAAGGACCGGAAGCTGGTCGAGATGCACTGGGATCCGATCACGCGGGTGATCGGGAGTCTCGGCGTCTACACGAAGATCGACTTCGAGAATCGCGAGGTCGCGGAGTGCCACACCACCTCCTCGATCTTCCGCGGCTACAGCGTCTTCATGCGCGGCAAGGACCCGCGCGACGCGCACTTCATCACCAGCCGGATCTGCGGGATCTGCGGAGACAATCACGCTACGTGCGCGGTCTACGCGCAGAACATGGCCTTCGGCGTCTCTCCCCCGAATCTCGCGGAGTGGATCATCAACCTCGGCGAGGCGGCCGAGTACATGTTCGATCACAACCTCTTTCAGGACAATCTGGTCGGCGTCGACTTCTGCGAACAGATGGTCGGGGAGACCAATCCCGGCGTTCTCGACAAGGCGAATCGCACCGCGGCGCCCAACGCGGACATCCACGGTTACCGGACCATCGGCGACATCATGCGGGCCCTCAATCCGTTCAGCGGCGCGCACTATCTCGAGACGCTGCAGATCAGCCGCCTGGCGCGGGAGATGTTCTGCCTCATGGAAGGACGGCACGTACATTCGTCGACGCTCTATCCGGGCGGCGTGGGCACGGTGGCGACGATTCAGCTCTTCACCGATTACCTCGTGCGGCTGATGCGCTACATCGAGTTCATGAAGCGCTGCGTGCCGATGCACGACGACCTCTTCGACTTCTTCTACGAGGCCCTGCCGGGCTACGAGCAGGTCGGGCAGCGGCGCATTCTCCTCGGCTGCTGGGGCGCGTTCATCGAACCGGAGACCTGCAACTACCGGTACGAGATGATGGAGAGCTGGGGCCGGCAGATGTTCGTCACGCCGGGCGTGATCATCGACGGCAAGCAGGTAACCACGAGCCTTCTCGATATCAACCTCAACATGCGCATCCTCCTCGGTCGCTCGTACTACGACGACTGGCAGGAGGGAGAGACGTTCGTGAAAGCCGATCCGCTCGGCAATCCGATCGACCAGCGGCATCCGTGGAACCAGACCACCATCCCGAGGCCGCAGAAGCGCGACTTCGACGGCAATTACAGTTGGGTGATGTGTCCGCGCTGGCTTTACGAGGGGAAGCATCTCGCTCTCGACAGCGGCGGCGGCCCGCTGGCGCGGCTCTGGTCGACGGCGCTGGCGGAGCGCGTCGATATCGGCTACGTGAAGTCGACGGGACGCGGCGTGGAGATCAACTTCCCGAAGACGGCGCGCATGCCGGAGACTCGCTTCGAGTGGAACATCCCGAAGTGGAGCAACACGCTGGAGCGCAATCGCGCGCGCACGTACTTTCAGGCGTACGCCGCCGCCTGCGCGCTGCACTTCGTCGACAAGGCCATCGCCGAAGTGCACGCCGGCCGCACGCAGACCTGGCGGCCGTTCGAAGTGCCCGACGAAGCGGTCGGCTGCGGGTTCCACGAGGCGGTGCGCGGGATGCTGTCACACCACATGGTCATCAAGGACAAGAAGATCGCCAACTATCACCCGTATCCGCCGACGCCGTGGAACGCGGCGCCGCGCGATCTGTACGGGACGCCTGGGCCGTATGAAGATGCGATCCAGGGAACACCGATCTTCGAAGAGAATCCGCCCGAGAAGTTCAAGGGGATCGACATCATGCGCACGGTGCGCAGCTTCGATCCGTGCCTGCCGTGCGGCGTCCACATGTACACCGGAGCGGGGAAGCTCCTCGAGGTACGGCACTCGCCGATGTTCGGACTCCAGTGATGCGCGATTTCGAGAAACGCTCCGCCGAGATCGAGCAGCTCACGCGCGCACTGGAAGGCGTCGCCGATCAACACGCGCGCGCGGCAGCCGAGGCGCTCATGCGCGCCGTCATGGATCTGCACGGCGATGCGCTCGCGCGCGTCGTCGCCATCGCGGGGAGGCACGGGGCGGTGGATGCTCTGCTCCGGGACGAGCTCCTCTCCAGTCTGCTCCTCTTGTACGACCTTCATCCGGCACCGGTCGAGGAGCGCGTTCGCGGTGCGCTGGCGAAGGTGCGGCCGTATGTCGCGTCGCACGGCGGCGGCGTGGAGCTGGTGGCGATAAATGACGGCGTGGTGCGCCTGCGGATGGAGGGTAGCTGCGAGGGATGTCCCTCCTCGGCGCGGACGGTGAAGCTGGCCATCGAGGAGGCGGTGCTCGAGGCCGCGCCGGAAATCACCGCGGTCGTCGTCGACGACACTTCTCGACCGGAGGACGGCCGGCATGCGCGATGGCAAGAGCTGCCGGCCATGCAGCCGCTGTCCGACGGAGACGCGCGGACGCTGGATCTCGATGGAACCGCGCTGCTGCTCTGCCGCATCGGTGACGCGCTCTATGCGTATGGAACCGCCTGTCCTGGATGTGGCGCGGCGTTGCGTTCGTCGGCCGTGCAGACGGGGGCGGTCACGTGCACGTCGTGCGGGCGGCGCTACGACGTGCAACGCGCAGGTCGCGCGCTCGACGAGTCCTCGAACTTTCACCTCGAGCCGTTTCCGTTGCTCGTCGAGAACGGGCGCGCTCGTGTCGCCCTACCGGTATGACCAGCCTGCGCCAGTTCGTCCGGCCGCGCGTGGTCGAGGAGCGGTGCGATCTCTGCGGCGCGGGGATTCCGGCGCAGCACCGGCATCTCGCCGACCCGAAAGCACGGAAGATCGCTTGCGCCTGCAGGGCCTGCTCGCTGCTTTTCAGCGGGCAGCAGAGCGCTCGGTTTCGTGTCGTGCCGGAGGAAGTGCGGGCGCTTCCTGAATTCAAGCTGACCGACGCGCAATGGCAACGTCTGGCCATTCCGATCGACCTCGCGTTTTTCTACCGGAGCGCGACGGATGAGCGGGTGATGGCGTTCTATCCGAGTCCGGCTGGCGCGACCGAGTCACTGCTTTCCCTCGAGGCGTGGAGCGACATCGTCGCCGCGAACCCGGTCCTGGATGCGATGGATGCGGATGTCGAGGCGTTGCTCGTGAACCGCATCGCCAGGCCGCCGCGGTTTTTCATCGCGCCGATCGATGCGTGTTACGAGCTGGTCGGCCTGATCCGGATGAAGTGGCGCGGCTTCTCCGGCGGCGCCGAGGTCTGGAGTGCCATCGGCGACTACTTCCAACGCCTCGAGGAGCGCGCCCGTGCCTGATCTTCACTTTGCGGTCGACGGCATTCAGGCGTTCGCCAACGCGGCGGTGCCGACGCTAGGCGTTCGCCTGCGCGTAACGAATGTGCAGGGTGACGCCGTGCAGCACGTGGCGTTGCAGACGCAGATTCAGATCGAGCCGGTCTTCCGGTCGTACACCGCGGAGGAGCAGGTGCGCCTGCGTGACCTGTTCGACGACCCGTCGCGCTGGGGCGACACGCTGAAGCCGCTGTTCTGGACGCGCGTCGACATCGTCATTCCGGCGTTCGAGGAAGCGACGACGATCGAGCTGCCCGTGCCATGCAGTTTTGACTTCAACATCGCCGCGACGAAGTACTTTGGAGGCGTGCAGCGGGGGGAGATTCCGCTACGGCTCCTGTTCAGCGGCACGGTCTTCTATCGCTCGCCCGCGGGCGGTCTGCAAATCGCGCGCATTCCGTGGGACCGTGAAGCCGAATGCCGCCTTCCGGTGGACGAGTGGCAGCGGATGCGGGATCTCTACTATCCGAACGAGGCCTGGCTGCCGCTCCGTCGCGACGTCTTCGAGCGGCTGCACGCATACAAGACGCGCGGCGCGTTTCCAACGTGGGACGACGCCGTCGTGGCGATGCTGGAGGCGAAGGCATGAGCCTCGACGCCGCCGCGCGCATCGCCCGCGCCGTGCTGTACGAGGGGTATCTGCTCTATCCGTATCGAGCGTCATCGGCGAAGAACCAGCAGCGGTGGACGTTCGGCGTCCTCGTTCCACGCGGATTCGACGCGACGGGAGAGAGGTCCGGCGCGAAGACGGAAGTGGTGTACACCGGCGGGGTGGCCGAGGCGCGTTTGCGTTTCCTGCAGATCGAGGGCGACGCGGTGTTCGAGCGGGAAGTGGTCGCCGCCGCCGGACGTCACGCGTTCCGTTTCGGCGACATCGAAGGAGCGATCGTCGCCCGAGCCGAGCAGCATCGCCTCAGCGTCGAGATTGAGAACCTCACCGCGGCGAACGAATCGTCGACGCGGGAAGAAGCGCTCCCGCTGTCGATGCTGTCGGTGCACGTCGTGCTGACGCTGCGCGACGGCTCGTTCGTATCAACGATCGATCCGCCGGAGGCGTGGCGCGAGGCGGCCGCCTCCTGCCGCAACGAGGGGCTTTACCCAGTTCTCCTTGCCGAAACCTGCATGCTCGCCGCGCCGATCATCCTCTACGACTATCCGCGCGTTGCGCCGGAGAGTGCCGGCGATCTCTTCGACGCCACCGAGATCGACGAGATCTTGACGCTGCGCATTCTCACGCTCACAGAAGAAGAGAAAGATGAGATCCGCCGCGGCGATGCGCGCGGACGGGAACTTCTCGAGCGCACCGAGGCGCTGACGCATGAACAGCGCATGCTGCTGCATGGCGCAATCCGGGAAATCCGATGAGCGACTGGAGCTTCATCGAGGACAAGCCGGTGCCGGAAACCGTTCGCGTGGCCGGCGTCGAGTTGCGGCGCGGCGATCGGGTCCGTCTCCGCCCGAAACCGGGCGGCGACATCTTCGACCTCGCCCTGGCCGGCCGCGTGGCCACGATCGAGTCGATCCTGTGTGACTACGAGGACCACATCCATCTCGCGGTGGTGATCGACGATGACCCGGGCCGCGACCTCGGCGAACAGCGCTTTCCCGGACACCGCTTCTTCTACACGCCCGAAGAGGTCGAGCCGCTGTGAGCATCCTCGTGGCCGGCGTCGGCAACATCTTCTTCGGCGACGACGCGTTCGGCGTCGAGGTAGCACGGCGAATGTCCGCGCGCCCGCTGCCGCCGGACGTGCGCGTCGTCGACTTCGGCATCCGCGGCTACGACCTCGCCTACGCGCTCATGGACCGTCCCGACCTGACCCTTCTCGTAGACGCCGTTCCTCTCGGCGGGTCGCCGGGCACGCTCTACACGATCGAGCCCGAGGCCGGCGATGAGGCGATCGCACCCGCCAGCGTCGAAGCGCACGGCCTCCATCCGGCCAACGTACTCCGCCTCGTGAAGGCGATGGGCGGGACTCCCGGGCGCGTGCTCGTGATCGGCTGCGAGCCAGGCGCGGTCGACGTTGACGGACGGATGGGCCTGAGCGCCCCCGTCGAGGCGGCGGTGGACGAAGCGGTATCGATGATCGAGTCGCTCATCGCGCGGGAGCTCCAGGCCTGATCATGCACGAGCTCTCGATCGCCTTGAGCATCATCGACGGAGTCACGGACGAGCTGCAGGCGAGGGGCGGTCCGAAGCTTCACGCCGTCCATCTGCAGCTGGGGAGTCTTGCCGGCGTGGTCAAAGAGGCGCTGCTCTTCGCCTACGATGTCGCGTGCGAGGGAACTCTCCTCGCGGGGTCGCGGCTGATCATTGCCGAATCGGAGGGAACGGCGTTGCAGATCACGGGACTGGAGATCGACGCATGAGCGAGCCGCGGCTGGTCGAGATCCGCAGGAACGTCTTCAAGAAAAACGATCTGCTCGCGCGCGAGCTGCGGCACCGGTTTGCTGATGCCGGCACGCGCGTGATCAGCCTCGTCTCCAGCCCGGGCTCGGGCAAAACGGCGCTGCTCGAGCAGACCCTGACGTCACTGCGTGAACGGTATCGCGTGGCTGCGCTCGTGGGCGATCTCGCCACCGACAATGACGCAACGCGACTCGCGCGCGCGCGGGTGCCGGTGCGGCAGATCACAACCGGTACGATCTGCCACCTCGACGCGGAGATGGTGGCCGGCGCGCTCAGCGACTGGAACCTCGCCGGCCTCGACTTCCTCTTCATCGAAAATGTTGGCAATCTCGTCTGCCCGTCCAGTTACGACCTCGGCGAAGCGCTCCGTGTCGTGCTCATGTCCGTCACCGAAGGGGAAGAGAAGCCGCGCAAGTACCCCACCATCTTCAACAGCGCTGACGTCGCTGTGATCACGAAGATCGATCTCGCAGCTGCCGTCGAGTTCGATCGCGCCGCGGCGTTGGCGAGCATCGAGGCAGTTCGGGATGGAATGCGCGTCTGCGAGGTCTCGGCGCGCACGGGCGAGGGCATCGACGACTGGCTCGCCGTTGTGGAAGGATCGGCCCCTGATGTGCAGACATCGCGGCACGACCGCTGCCGCGACGGGGCATTCAAAGAGAGATGAGCGAAGACGGAACCAGATCCCCACGCGTTCTGGTGGCGGACGACGAGGACGCCATACGGACCCTCGTCTCGCGCATGTTACGACGGGCCGGCTTCGATCCTTTGGAAGCCAAGGACGGACAGCATGCGATCGAGCAACTCGACAGCAACGGCTTCGATGCGGTCGTACTCGACCTGATGATGCCGCGCGTTGACGGATTTGGCGTGATCGACCACCTGATCAACACTCAGCCAGGGATGATTGAAAAGACCATCGTCATGACGGCGTTTCCGAAGACGGCGGCGAGAGAGCGGTTGCACCAACTCTGCTGCATCGTTTCGAAACCGTTCGATGTGGAGGAGCTCATTACGCTGGTTCGCGACTGCGCAAACCGCTGACGGCTGGTGCCGCCGACGGGGAAGCCGTCTGGCGCGGATGGTTAGCGGGCGGGCGGCCGAGTGACGCGACGGATCGCATCGATGACTTCGTCGATGTTGAAGGGCTTCCGGACGATTGCCTTGACGATCGCGGGATCCATGCCTTCGAATGTGGCCGGTCCCGCCGCCGAACAGATGATGATCGGGGTGGGCCTCGACGCCGCCGACACGAACTCGATCACTTCCCGTCCACCGACCGACGGCATCATCATGTCGAGGACGATCGTCGAGAAGTCGGTTCGTTCCAACGAAGCGATCGCCTCACGACCATTTGCTGCAATCTCGCTCGCATAGCCCCAACGTCGCAGCACAGCCTGCAGAAGGTTCTGCGTCGGTTCATCGTCCTCGACGATGAGGACTGGTAATACGTCCGATTGCATTTCGCGCTCGCGCGTCCGGGGCGGCGCTACAGTGGCACAAACGGAAGTGCTTCTCAACATGAGATACAGCGCTTCCGGGTCATTTAGAGCTCGTCCCGTCGCATTCGCGTCGATTCTTCGGAGCGGCGCTACTGCACCTCGCCGCTTCCGCCCGAATTCTCCCACCCATTTCTCTTCATTCGGCTCCCTGGCCTCGCGCGGCTCGCTCGCGCTCCGCGGCTCCTGCACATTGTCCTCGCCGGCGTTTTCATGGTCTTTCGGCTCCTACGGCCTGCGTCCTCCTCTTTCGCGGGTTCTACTCCGGCACTTCGATCATGATCGCGTGGTCACTACTTTCATGATGTCGTGCAGCGGCCGAAGAAGTGCTCGGCCATCCGGCGGCGCGCTGGATTGATGAGCGTTGAGGTCGTCGGGGTGAACGACTGTGTCCGCCCCAAACGCCGGCTCGCCTCCGACGAGACTGAATTGGAGCGTCTGGCATCGCCT
>DASPNA010000148.1:0-4450 GCA_035626775.1 Thermoanaerobaculia bacterium | reverse complement strand
CATCCCGGTGTGCAGCCGCAGCTGCTCGACGTGATCGTTGAAGCGCGACTGCCACGTGTCGCGGTGCGCCTCGTTGATGCCGACGATGTCCGGCGCGTATTTGCGGATCACGGCCGCGATGTCCTCGATGTGCTTGCTCCTCACCAGCGAAGCGTGGCCTTCGATGTTGAACGCGAGGACGGTGAGGTGTTTTGGATATGTCTCCGCGAAACGCCGCGGCGGCCGCGCCGTGCACTCGCCGGAACGGAACTCATAGACGCCCAGCACGCGATACGCGATCGCGGCGACGAAGATGAGCGCGATCGCGATGAGAATTTTCCAGCGCCGGCGCACGGGGCCGGTTGGGAGCAAGGGTTGGGCCGGGCATCTGGAGCGACGGGCTCTCAGCCCGTCGGCGGGCTAAGAGCCCGTCGCTGCAGATGAAAGAACCGTCACGTCGTGATGCTTCCAAAGCGCCGACGCAGGAAACTCCATCGTGACCTCGCCCGACCGCAACCGCTCCACCGCCCCTTCCTTCCCCGCGCCGGCCACGAGGAGCACGATGCGGCGCGACTCGAGGATCGTGCCGATGCCCATCGTGATCGCGTGCGTCGGGACGTTGCCGTCGTGGAAGCAGTCCGCGTTCGCTTGGCGTGTCGAGTCGGTCAGCGCCACCACGCGCGTGCGCGCGTCGAACGGCGTGCCGGGCTCGTTGAAGCCGATGTGGCCGTTGCGGCCGAGGCCGAGGAAGGTGAGGTCGAGCCCGCCGGCGTCGCGGATCTCGCCTTCGTAGCGCGCGCACTCCGCGTCCAGCTCTTTGGCCATGCCGCGCGGCAGGTGTGCGTGCGTCAGGTCGAGGTCGACGTGATCGAAGAGGTGCTGCTTCATGTACGTGAAGTAGCTGCCTGGATGCGACGGCGGCACGCCGACGTATTCGTCGAGGTTGAACGTGGTCACGTCGCGGAAGCAGTGATACTCGCGCGAGCATTCGCGCACGACGCGATCGTACATGCCGATCGGCGTACGGCCGGTCGGCAGTCCGAGCACGACGCGCGGGTTCTCGCGGATGGCTCCGAGGAGCAGCGATGCTGCGCGCTCCGACAGCGCGTCCGGTGATTCAAACGTCTCCCAATGCACGGCCTCTCCCCCACACGCGCTCCACTTCGAAGCGCTCATTCATCAGCACGAGATCGGCGTCGTAGCGCCGCTCGATCTTTCCCTTGCGATCCGCAACCCCCGCGATCCGCGCCGGCACCTCGGTCGCCAGCGGAATCACTGTTTCGATCGGCAGTCCCGCCAGCTCGATCATGTTGCGCACCGCCGCATCCATCGTGAGCACGCTGCCCGCAAGTGTGCCGTCCGCGATCCGCGCGGCGCCCTCGGCGACGTTCACTTCGTAGTCGTACAACTTGTAGCTGCCGTCAGTCAGGCCGCAGGCGCGCATGGCGTCGGTGATCAGCGCGACGCGACGTGGCAGCGCGTTCACCGCGACGCGTAGCGCTGCGGGATGCACGTGAATGCCGTCGGCGATCAGCTCGACGGTGGCGTCGACCGACGTGAGTGCGGCGCCGACCACGCCCGGATCGCGATGGTGCAGCGGCGTCATCGCGTTGTAGAGATGCGTGAAGTGACACGCGCCCCATTCGAGCGCGGCGACGGCTTCGCCGTAATCCGCGGCGGTGTGGCCGATGGAGAAAAGCACGCGGTCGCGGAAGTGCTCGATGAGCGCGCGCGAGCCTTCGATCTCCGGCGCGACGGTGATGATCCAGCGCAGCCGCGGCGCCTGCGCGATGAGAGCGGCCACTTCATGAATGTCCGCGGGACGGATCGACGCGCGATCCTGCGCGCCGGCGCGCGACACGTTGATGAACGGACCTTCGAGATGGATTCCGACGATCTCCGCGCCATCTGACGCGGGCATGCGCGCGATCGTCTCGACCGCCGTGTGCAGATCGCCGCGCGACGCGGAAAGCGTCGTCGCCGCAAGCGCCGTCGTGCCGTGCGATGCGTGAAAGCCGAGGATGCGCGCGGTCGCTTCTTCGTGCGCGTCCATGAAGTCCGCGCCATCACCGCCGTGCACGTGCAGATCGACGAAGCCCGGCACGAGGAAGCCGCTGACGCGCTCCGCATGCGCGGGCACGTGTGCGCTGACCGCGACGTCGACGATCACCTGATTCTCGATCGTGACGAGGATGTCGTCGCGCAACGCGCCATCGACAAACGCGCGGCCGTGCAGCTTCATGGCGCAGCTCCAGTGGAGCGCCGGCGTCCTCGCCGGCTGAGCAGGCGGCGTCTCGCCGCCGCAGGACGGGAGCGGGACGCTCCCCGCTCAGCGGGCGGGACGCCGGCGTTCCATCTCACAAACATATCTTTCCCAGTACCGTCGGCCGCCCGCCCGTTGCGCCGGCGACGTTGGTCACGAGGCCGACCACAGAGTCGTTCGCAATCATGGCCATCGCCATCGCTTCCTTCGCCTCGGATGCCTTGTAGATCAGCAGCTTCTGCTTCGGCATGCGCTCCTTCAGCATGCGCACCAGCGTCGGGTTCTTCGCGCCGCCGCCGGCGAGCATCACCTCGTGCACGGGGCCGAGCGGATGGACGAAATCGCGATACGCGCGGGCGATGCTCTCCGCGGTGAGCGCGGTCGCGGTGGCGATGAGATCGCGGATGTCGATGTCAGGCGAGCGCTCGAGGATGCGTCGCGCGAACTGCGCGCCGAACAACTCGCGCCCTGTCGTCTTCGGTGGCGACTTCGCAAAGTACGGGTCGGACATCCACTGCTCGAGCAGATCCTCGCGCACCTTGCCGATCTCGCCGAGCGCGCCGTCGACGTCGTAGGTCTGCCGCCCGTTCGTCGCAACCCACGCCAGCTCGTCGATGATCATGTTGCCCGGACCGGTGTCGAACGCGATCACCTCGCTCCAGTCCGCTTTCGGCGGGATGTACGTGACGTTGCCGATGCCGCCGATGTTCTGGATGCAGCGCCCGCGCGATTTGTGGCGCAGCAGCACCCAGTCGAAGTACGGCACGAGCGGCGCTCCCTGCCCGCCCGCCGCCACGTCGCGCACGCGCAGGTCGCCGACGGTGATGATGCCGGTGCGTTCCGCGATCACCGCCGATTGTCCGATCGCGAACGTGGACCGCGTCTCGATCGATCCTTCGATCCAGTCGACGTCGGGTTGAATGACGCTCAGTTCCGGATCGTGCCAGATGGTCTGCCCCGCCGACGCGATCAGATCGACGGTCTCCGCCTTGATCTTCGTGTCGCGCAACATGCGCAGCACCGCGGCGGCAAACACTTCGCCGAGGATGAAGTCGTAGCGGCAGATGTCATCGATGCGGGCGCGCTTCGGATCGAACAGCTCTCGGATGACCGAGCGGATCTTCGGCGGATAGGGATACTCGCGGAAATGCTCCAGCTTCACCTTCGCGGTGAGGCCGTGTTTCTCGATGCGCACCATCGCCACATCGATGGCATCGAGTGAGGTGCCGGACATCAGGCCGATGATGCGCCGCGAGTATTTCGTGGCCACGTGCATCAGCCGCTCGAGCTTGCTCACGTCTCGAGCACCTCCCGCAGCGGCTTCTCCGCGAGCAGGCGCCGTGCATCGTCCGCGGACATGTTCTTCTTCGCCACGACCGTGGCCACCTTCACGTTGCCGTCCGCCGCGCGGATCGCCTGCACCGCCATCGGACGCGTCACTCCCGCCGCCAGCTCCACCATGCGCACGGCGCGATTGCGCAGTTTCTCATTCGTGGCCGGCATGTCGATCATCAGGTTCGAGTAGACGCGGCCGAGGCGGATCATCACGCCGGTCGAGAGCTGATTGAGGACGAGCTTCTGTGCGGTGCCGCTCTTCATGCGCGTGGAGCCCATGATCACTTCCGGCCCGGTCTCGATGACGATCGGGATGTCGACGTGCTGGGCGAGCGGGGAGCCCGCGACGTTCGTCACGCCGACCGTCAGCGCTCCGATGAGGTTCGCCTTGCGAACCGCAGTCACCGTGTAAGGAGTGGTTCCCGACGCGGCGATGCCGACGATGGCATCGTCGGAGCTGACTTCGCGATTCACGATTTCAATCGCCGCGTCTTCGTCATCTTCGGCACCCTCGACCGCCTCGAAATACGCGCGCTCGCCGCCCGCGATGAGCACGCGCACGAGCGCCGAATCGATGCCGTACGTCGGCGGCAACTCGGATGCGTCGAGCATGGCGATGCGGCCGCTCGTGCCGGCACCGGCGTAGAAGAGCTTGCCGCCGTGGCGCAGACGCTCGGCGATCTCATCGACGGCGTGCGCGATGCGCTCTCGTTGCGCGGCCACCGCGGCGGCGACGAGCGCGTCCTGCTCCTGGATCACGCGGATGACTTCGATCGTGGGAAGGCGGTCGATGTCGAGGCTGGCCTCGAGCCGGTCCTGACTCATTGCGCTGCCGCCGAGCTTATCATTCGCCTCATGCTCGACATGGATGGG
>DASPNA010000147.1:0-98174 GCA_035626775.1 Thermoanaerobaculia bacterium | reverse complement strand
CCACAGGACTTGGAAAACGCCGGCAAACTGCCGCCGGCGTTTTCCACATCTCCCACAGCGCCTGCTGCTAGGAAGAAAGAGACGAGGAGAACGACCGGAGACCGACCATCCCACTTTTTGCAGAACTTGACAGACACAACTAAGGGAGGGTCATTCTGACGGCGGCAGCCTGACCCGACGCATCTCACGCCACCGCCTGCCGGAGAGCGTCAATCTCCCGAAGGAGTTGCAGCACATCGTTCCAACTCGGAACCGGAAGGTCTACCAAATATCCCGCGCCGATCGCGACCGCTTCAGGAAGCACCGTGCAACGCGGGAAGTTCACTTGCCCTTCTCCTCGGACGACGCCACGAGGCTCAGCTCCGACGCGTTGAACACGGTGCCGGTGAGTGTTGCGTCGCTGGTGAACACGACGCCGACCACGATCCAACCGTCGTTCGGCGGCTTCGGCATCGGCTCGAAGGCATCCCTTCCGTCGCTTTCGGTGATCGCAATGTTCCGTTGCGGATCCTTCGGATCGCCGGTGAATACCACCGAACTGCCGGGCGTGACGAAGATCTCGCGGAGCTGACCGTTGTCCGTTCGCTTGCCGAGCAGCTCTCCTTCGAACACCAGAACACCTCGATCGAAATGGGGCCGGGTGCCATCCGGCGACATCACGTCGCAGCCAGGGCAGAGACCGTTGAACGTCCGCCGCGGAAGTGGGCAGGTTTTCCAGTCGCCACAAACCGCGGCCGAAGGTCGAGACATAAACGGTGTTGAGGCTGGCCCAGAAGAATTGCGTAACGGCCGTCGCGCCCCGCGAGCCGTCGATCCTGCCCCAGGTGAGGCCACGGTCATACGAGTGGTAGATCCCGCCCTCGCTGGTGCCGATCAGTACCTGCGACGGGTCACTCGGGAAGAAGCTGATCGCAGTGACCAGCGGCATCAGGAATCCGTTGTTCACCAGACGGGCCTGGAACTGCAGCTTGCTTTCGTCCAGCAGGAGATCCTTGAGGCCGGGAATCTCCGTCCAACTGTCGCCGCTGTTCGTGGACCGCATCACCGTGTGCTCGTCGGCCGCGATGACATGAAGCCCGGTGTCGCGAGTCACGTCGTAGAGCGGGTAAATCACGGAGGGCATCGTCCGGTTGAGCGCCAACGATCCGAAGCCGCTCATCAACGGCTCGAACAGATCCACGAGCCCCGGCGAATATTTGAACCGCATCAATCCGAGCGGGCCGCCTCCCTCCTGGTACGGTTGATAGACGATCGTGGGGTCGTCCTCGCCGGCATACCCGAGCTTCGGCAATCGAAGGGCCAGGTCCTCAACGAACACGAATGGCTGCCACGAGATCATGTCCGGGTCGGAAGTGACGTCGAGCCCATGCGGCACGTCTTGAACGCGCCGGCCCTTCCCGATGAGAACCGGCGGACTCACGCCGAACGCGTGATCCACATCCCTGGCGTCCTGCAGAAAACGCTTCGCCCATCGCGGCCGGCAATAGTTGCATCCGATATAGGTAATCCTCGGTTGGCCTCCGAACTTCACGCGCCGTTCCGCCTCGATGTAAAAGCCTTCCGTCATTTCCGGTTCGCGGCCGAGCACGTTGCCGGAGGAGTCCACCGACCAGATGTTGTTTTCGTGCGTCGTGAAGTAAAGATCGATGAGGCTTGTCTTCCCGATGTACTGACCGGTGACGCCGGTGACCTGAAGGGCGTTATAGCCGCCGCTCCCGCCGCCGACGTACCTCCAGGTCGCGCCGCCGTCGACGGTGTTGTGTACGCCGCCGTTGCTGGCGAGGAGCACGGGCTCGGCCCCGTACAAGGCAAGATCGCGGGGGAAATGCTCGACCGCGAGCGTCTCCCACTCGCCGGAGTAGTCCGGCAGGTCGCCGAGCGCGAGCGCGCGCAGGCGATGCACGGTGCACCTGTTTCCGCGGTAGAGGTCGAGCACTCGCAGCACGCCCTTGTTCCGCACCGCGGTCTTGACGAATGCCGTGCCACCGCAAGTCGAATTTCCGTTCTGCAGCGGTACGGGGATGGCCGTCCATTGCTCGCCGCGGTTTTCGGTCCGGAAGAGCCGGGTTCCATTCGTGACGAACGCGTGATGCGGCGACAGCGGCGACCGTTCGAGCGAATGCAGAGTGATGCTGTTTCCTTCGATGAACTCGCCCGGATTGAACCACGAGCCGAGCTGGTCGTGAACGAGCGTGCCCACTCTTACCCGGACCGGTCCGGCCGCGTACACGCGCCGTGGTTCGTCTTCTTCGCCGTGCTCGAGCAGCACGGAAAGCGCGTCGACTCCGGGGAACGGATCCGAGCGTGTCCATTCCACGCCGCCGTCAATGCTCACGAAGACGCCGCTCGACGTCCCGACAACGATGTCGTCGCCGACCGCAGAAATCCCGAATCCGTTCAGCGGCCGCGGCTGGGGAGGAAAGGCTGGTCTCGGCAGTGCGACCTGCAACCATGTCTCTCCACTGTCCTCGCTGCGCCACAGACCACCTCCGTTGTTGGTCTTGTAGTCGATCTTCGCGGTGACCAGCACGATGTTCGGACTGGCCGGAACGTACGCGACCGCTTGCGTGAAGGTCAGCGGAAGGCTGTCGACGTGGGTCCAGGTGAATCCGCCGTCAACGCTCTTGAAGAGACCTCCGCTGTCCGAGGCCGCGAACATCCGGGTGCGGTCCTCGGGATGAACCGCGACCGTGTTCGTGCGCCCGCCCTGCGGAAGATTGGGCCGGAATTCGGAGACGGTCCAGTGGGGAACGAGACCGGAATCCGAGAACGCATGGACCGGCATCAGCAGCGCGATGAGAACCCATGCAGCGGGGGAACTGCGACGAACGACGTTCGGGAGATTCACGTTGTTCTCCTCCGTTTCATCCACAAAGCGGAAGGCGGAGGAAAAAGGGGCCACTCAACGACGACGCAATTCTTCGATCCAATTCATGAAGGCTTGCGTTTTCGGATCCCGGGTCGTGCGTTCGCGACATCATCGTTCCTGTCGTGGCCGGGCTGCTCCTGGCTCGAACGCCGTAACGCTACACGTGACTTCGCCGCAATCCAGTAGTAACTTTTAGTTGTCTTATTTCGGCAACCGATCGGAGTCTTGTTGCGAGTTCCGCAACAGGGCGTCACTGCTTGCGCTGAAGCGGAACAAGCGGCGGCTCACACCGGCCGCGCGGGCGGTACGGTGACGATGCGATGGACGAGGTCGATCGACTCATCGAGGCAATCGCCAGGAGCGGCGTCAAACGCTCGTGGCTCGCCGACGAAGTCGGAATCGGCAAGTCGACCCTCACCAGGATCGTAAGCGGCGAGAAGAAGATCGTCGATGTCCGCCTGTTCCACCGGCTGGTCCGCGCCATCGGCCAGCAGCCGTCGACGTTCCTCGGCGAGGCCGAGTCCCCATTTCTCACGTGGGATCTCGAGAAGATCCGCGAGGCGGTGTTGCTGCTCTACGACAAGTTCGTCCGCCCGGAGCCGGTACGCGCCGAGGCGAACGCGCAATTCCTGGGCGGGCACGTGAGCCGTCGTCGCGCGACCACGATACCGGCCAATCCAAAGCGCGTCGCGAAGCGGTACCGGGCCGCGGCGACGCCGGACCGCGAGACCTTCCACGACGACGATGACGTGCCCGAGCGTGAGATCCCGACGCACTACGCGGGCCTCGGCGCGAAACACGTCTTCAAGGCGGAAGGCGACTCGATGATCGGCATCGGAATTACGCACCGGGACATCCTCTTCGTCCGACCCGAATCCGACCCACGCGCAGCGAAAGGAAAGGTCGTGGTGTGCCGCGTCGAAGGATCGGAGTACGTGAAGATCCTGCAGATCAATCGCGGCCGCATTCACCTCGTCAGCGCGAACGAGCGTTACGAGCCGCGCGTGATCGACGAAGATGTGGACGACTTCGAGCTGATCGGGGTGGTCGTAGGACGGTCCGGATACCCAGCCGTCTGACGGTCTGCGGCTAAGCGTGCCGGTTAACAGTCCGCTCCGCGCCGCCCTCTATCCTGCAGGCGAGCCGTGTTCGTGACAGCCGAAGACGCGGAAGAACGGGAAGCGATTGCAGCGGCCGCAAAGGGCGACCGCGCTGCCTTCGGCCTGCTGTACACGCGTTATCGGCGCATGGTGCATGCGGTCGTTCTCGCCACGGTACCTGTGGGAGATGCGGATGATGTCGTGCAGGACGTTTTCATGATCGCCATGCGCCGGTTGCAGGGACTTCGCGAGGTGTCGTCGTTCGGTGCCTGGCTCGCGGCGATCGCGCGGAACGAGTCGCAGCGATCCCGACGCCGCATGCGCGAACACGTGGAACTGCCTGACGTGCCGATGGCGTCGCGACAGGAAGACGAGGCGGACGCGCAGCACGTTCTGGCCACGATCCGCTCGTTGTCCAGCGCCTATCGCGAGACGCTGCTGATGCGGCTCATCGAAGGAATGACCGGTCCCGAGATCGCCGCGCAGACTGGTCTGACACCGGACTCCGTGCGGGTGAACCTGCATCGCGGGATGCGCTTGCTGCGCGAAGCACTCGAGCGAGGTGTGCGATGAGCGATTACTTGTGGGACCGTACGGGCGAGCCGGATGCGGACGTGGTGCGGCTCGAGCAGTTGCTCGCGCGATATCGATACGACCGGCCGATGAGAAAGCAAATGCGCATCGCCCGCGGGCGGTGGCTTCGCAACGTCGCCGCGGCCGCGGCTGCATTGCTGATCATCGCCGGAGTGGCGTTGGCTGCGGTCGCGCTCCGGCTGCATTGGACGAAGGGTCGGCCATGGGACGTGATCGCGGTCGCAGGCGCCGTAACGATCAACGGGAAGGCGGTCGCCGCACGCGATCTCCTGCGGCCGGGCGACGAGTTGCGGACCGGTGGAAACTCGCGGGTCACGATCCGCGTGGCGCGCATCGGCGCGATCGAGGTCGGACCATCGTCGATTGCGCGGCTGGTCACCACTGAATCACGCCGACACCGGCTCGCGCTGCAACGCGGGACAGTGCGCGCCCGCATCTGGGCCCCGCCGTTCACGTTCGGCATCGAGACCGCAGCCGGCCTCGCCAGCGACCTCGGGTGCGACTTCACCCTGCAGTTCGCGGGGGGGCGCGGCAGCATTCACGTGACGTCGGGATGGGTCGACTTCGACGGCCCGGCCTGGTCGTCGGTCATTCCGGAGAACGCGACCGCGGAACTGCTCCCTCACGGTCCGGGGACGCCTGTCTACGCGGACGCGCCGTACGCGTTGCGCGATGCGGTGCGCGCGTACGACGCCGGCGGGTCGCTGTCGGCCGTGTTGCGACACGCGCGTCCGCGTGATTCGATGACGTTGATGCACATTCTCGAGCGCGCGAAACCGGAAGAGCGCGCGCTGGCCGTCGACGCGGCGGCCGCTCTCGCTCCGTTGCCGAGGGACGTGACGCGCGAGCAGCTCATCGCCGGCGACTTGCGCGCTTTCGATCGCTGGCGCGAATCGGCCGGACTGCGCGGAACCAAGCAGTGGTTGTTGCGTTGGCGCGATGCCTTTCCGGCGCCGCAGGCGGCCGCGCAACCGCGGCGCCGTGCCATCGCCCATCCGTCGCCGCCGCGAACGGAAAGCTATGCCGTCGGCGCGGGGCCGCGCGCGGTGGCCGTCGGCGACTTCGATACCGACGGGCAACTCGATGTCGCGGTGGCGAGCTCCGGCGCCGGCACCGTCTCCACGCTCTTCGGCAGCGGCAGACGTTTGCGCGCGGGCGCGACCATTCCGGCCGGACGGGAGCCCACGGACATCAAGGCCGCCGACGTGGACAACGACGACGATCTCGACCTCGTGATCGCCAATCATGAGACTTCCGCGGTGACCGTGCTCCTCAATGACGGCAAAGGCTCGTTCATCGCCGCGCCGTACTCGCCGTTGGCCATGGGCGCGCGCCCGCACATTCACAGCGTCACCGCCGCTGATTTCGACGGAGACGGCTGGATCGACCTCGCGGTCGAAAGCTCCGACACACGCGATGTCCGGTTGCGACGCGGTTCCGCGAACGGATTCCACGCTTCGATCGCGATCGATGTTCGCACGATGCCGTACAACCAGTTGGGTGCCGCGGATGTGTCGGGGGACGGCGTCGCCGATCTCCTCGTGCCCGGCCACAACGACCGGACCGCGCGCGGCGTGACGCGACGCGCCAACGGGTTCGGACTGGCACCGTGGACAATTGCGACCGGAAACACGCCATGGCTCGTGAACGGCGCGGATGTGGACGGCGACCGTCGCGCCGATGTGTTGGTCGTGGAGACGGATGCGGTCAGCGTCTGGCTGCAGGGAGCGAATGGATTTTCTCACGCGTCGTGGTCGCCAGTGCGCGTCGCGGGCGCGACAGGATTGGCGACAGGGGATCTCGACGGCGACGGTATTGCCGACATCGCCATCGGCCCATGGTCCGGCAGCGGCGTCACGGTCTGGGCATCGCGCGGACGCCGCACTCACGCCGTCACGACCTGCCAGCGTCCGATCGGTCTCGCCATCGCCGACCTCAATCGAGACGGAAGCGGGGACCTCATCGTTGCGTGCAACCAGGAGGACCGGCTGCTGGTCGTGCCCTTTCCGTTGCGATGAAGCCGAGCGTTGCGGGCATAGGACTGAGCGCTTTGTGCTCTGCTCGCATTACACTTTCGCTCACGATGCCGTACGCCACCACATGGGAAGAGTCGGGCGTGTTATGGACGTTCCGCGGCCAGGTCACGGGCGAGGAAATCCTGAGGGCGAATCAGGAAATCTATCGTGACCCGCGGTTTTATCGCCTCACCTATCAGATCGTCGATCTGACCGGTGTCGAGCGCTTCGACGTCACCGAAGACGACATGGCCATGATCGCGGTCCATGACCGAGCCGCTGCGCGTGCCAGGCCGGGTGTACGCGTCGCCGTCGCTGCAGCCGATGAGGTCATCAAGGATCTCTCCGCGTTCTACGACGCGGTCATGGTCGGTTCTCCGTGGCACCAGCGCATCTTCGACTCGATGACCGAAGCGCGCGAGTGGTTGACGCAACGGTAAGGCGCGTTACCTCGAGTCGACGTGCCAGCCCGGATGGAGCCAGCGACCGTCGCGCTTGACGAACACCTCGGTCAAGAGTCCGCGCACCTGCTGTTCTTTCGCACCGATGGCGAACGTCACCTCGTAGCTTCCATACAAAACAACGGTATCGCCGATACGCTGCGCGCGCGTTTCGGGAAACGAAAGCGAGACCAATAGGCCTCCCGCTTTCTTGAACTCGCGCGAGGACCCGATCGCCTTGTCGCGATCGGAGATTTCGTTGCCGTCCCAGCCGATGGAAAGAAAGTCCTCGGGCAGCATCGAGCGCAGCGCTGCCTCGTCACCGCCAAACCATGCGCGCCAGGCCGCTTCGCGCACGGCGAGGAGATCCGGATCGATCGCTTCAGCGGCGTTCAACGGGAGAGACAGAATCACCAGGAACGCAAGAGAGAAGAAGGCTACTCGTACAGTTCGCATCGTTCAGATTCCCTTCGCGGCAAGAACACGCCCGCGCCGCCGTACGTTCACCTTGCGCTCAACGCTCCTGCGCTTCGCGCGGGTCGCGCTCTTTGGCTCTTCGCTCCCACGAGGCGGTATTGATCTCGTGCACCTTGCCGCCAACGAACGTGATCACGGTGTCGAGCTTGCGCAGCGGGTCGGTCGTGTAACTCCACTCCTCGATGGCCACGCCGTCAAAGCGAACGCGCGCATGGCGGCGCTCGGGGCCTCCGCCCATCACGCGCTCCACCTCGGTCAGCGTTTGCCCGATGCGCAGTTGGTTGACGTGCTTCTGGTTCTCGAAAGCGCGTTCGACCGCCCATTCCGGTGCCGCGGCCGGAGCGGTTGCGCAGCGGCTCAAAGCGATCAGTGTGATGCAGACAAGCAGCGGCCTCAGAACCATCCGTTGCCGTCCGGATTGACCGCGGCGCGCGCCACGCCGGCGTGCACCGCCTCGCGCGTGGCCGCCGGAGGCAATCCGCCTTTCACGACCACGTATCGCATCGGCAACTCGGTCGGATGGAAGACGGAGTTGTACGCGAGGAAGTCGGTAGTTGTGCCGACGGAGAGCTCCGTGCCGCGCTCCATCATCACGACGTAGATGGTGTCGCGGTCCGTGTGCTGGATACGGCCACTCTCCACCGCGTTCGCGAGCGCGCGCTGCACGTCGAGATCATTCGCGGTTGCACCGAGGGATGAGAGCGATGCGCCGCTGACGCGCAGACCGGTGTTGCGGACGCCATAACGATCGAGCGTCTCTAAGCGCTCGGCGGAGCTGAACTCACGCGCGATCTGCAATTCCTCGCGGATGGAGGCGCGCTCGCCGATGATGATGACCTGGATGGCGGGATCGGCGATGACCGCTCCACCGTGATGCAGCACGCTGTCCGGCACAGCATCGCCGCCCCGATAGATCTGCACGAGACCGCCGTCGTCATCACGCACGAACCCTTCGCGAAGCACTTCCTGAATCTCGCCTTCCTCGGTGATGGCATCCGCGGTGACGCCCGGCGCAAGAGCGGAAGAGCCGAAGGTGATGTCCAGCACGGGATGGATCTCGATGCCGTTCGGCGCGATGCCGATCTGGCCATGTTTGAAGTCCCAGAACCCGACGCCTTTAATCGTCACCGGCGTGCTGGTGGTCTTCATCGTGGAGGTGGCCGTGAAGCGGGCGTCGAACTGTGAGCGCGCGCGTCGGATGCCGGTGACGAACGCGCCACCGGATACGCAATTGGGATCGGCGATCTCCACGATCATGGTCCGGCCGGCGCTGTCACGAATGACCAGGTGATAGTCCTTGTCGGTTTGCTTGTTGTATTTGATGAGTGTTCCGCTGAGCCGGTACTGGGTGGTCTCGCGCGGCGAGAGACGGCTGCAACACGGCAGTGAAGCCGGCTGCGTCGACTGGTGCATGTTGTAGATGGTCGACGAAACGTAGGACGCGAGATTCACGGACCACGCGCCGGAATCGGTGCCGGTCTTGATGGACCAGCGCTCCACGCCGCACTGCGCGAACGTGGATGTCTGCACGACCAACACAAACAGCACGACCCCGAGACCGACCCGTAGACGCATACGTCCTCCTCGTCGTTCGTTGAAACAGCTCCAGGGGGCACCGCCGGCAGGAAACGATCGCGAGCATGCACGCGCGTTGCGAAGCCGTCAAGCGGCAGCCTCGATCGACTGTCACCCGCTCATGATTTCGCGCGTCCCATGGCATCGAACGCGGATCACTCCCGCACGACCAGCTCGAACACTCCTCTCTCCCTCCGAAGCACACGCGCCGGTGCGGTCACCCGGCGCAGCAGGAGAATCAGCCGCACCATCGCGGCGGCTTCGCGTTCCGACATCGGTGCGGATGGAGACGAGAACGCGAAGACCGATACGGGACCGGTTGCCTCGATGACGCGTGATGCCGACAGGCAAAGCCCACCCGATGTACGCGCGACCGTCACCGGTGCGTCGGTCTGATGCACTTGCGGATCGCGCGCGACGATGTTCGCGACCTCACGGACGTGATGAACGTGCGCGATGGAGCGGCGGCGCAAGAGAATCGTCACGATCATTGCCGCGATGAGCACGAGCAGTGTCGCGAGATGCCAAACGCGCCACGGCAGCACGCCGCGCAACTCGCCGATCACGACGGTCGCGGTGAGCCAGAACGAGATCCATTGCGCTTGCGACAGGCCGAATGTGTACGGGCGCGCCGGATCGCCGCGGAAGTATTCGAGGACGAATCTCGCGAAGTCGTACGCGATGACATACGCGGCCAGCGCCGCGCCAGGCGGCGCGCCGCGCCACACATCCATCGAGGCGACGATGACCACGCCGAGCACCCACACGGCTTCGACCAGTTGCAGCGGGAAGATCCGGACGCCCGCGTAATACCAAGTGAAACCGCACGCGACATGCTCGTCGCCATAGCGCACGCCGAAGCGCGAAGGGCGCCCGTGACAGCATCCGACGAGCAGGCAGCCGATGCGTCCGCAGAAAAGAAATGCGCCGATGCCGAGGATCGTGAAGTCGAGGTAGGCGAGCACCGGTGCGCCGAAGAGTTTTGCGACGAAGGCGGCGGCGACCAGGACCGCGATCTCGTGGTGGTAATAGATGATCTGCTCGACGCCCGTGATCACCTTCGTGACCAGGATGACCGCGAAGAACGTCGCGATGGCCGCGACCACGATCGCCGCCATCATCCAAAGCGAAAGCGCGCGATGCGCGGTGAGCGTCATCGCCAAGACCACCGCTGCAATCACGCCGACGATGCCGCAGAAGGTGAACGACGACAGCTTCCGCGTTCCGAAGTGCAGGTATGGCGCGAGGAAGCGGGAGCGGGGCACCATGGTCACAGTTTGTAAAAGCGCACCCACCATGCGCGCACTCCTGCGATCGGGACATAGGTCATCTGGCGGTGGAACGCCGGAGCCCAGCGCCTCTGGTCGGCTTTCGAATCGTCCTGGAAGGTGACGATCTCGTCGCAACCGACATCCCCCTTCTTGCACTTGTCCGGCACCGGCTGACTCCTCGGCGAGAACCATTTGATGGTGCCCTGAGTCTTGTTGTCGGCATCCGACATCGGCTTCTTGAGGATCTCTTCGGCCATGGCCGTGTCGGCGGCTTGCGCGGTCTCGCCGTCGCGTACCGCGAACTTGGTTACGGCCGTCTTGACGTCGCCGGTATTCATCCGGAGCATCTCATTGCGCACCGACCATGCGACGGCGCGTTTCTCGGCGTCGTTCGCAATGCCCATTTCGGTGCGGATGACTTTCGCCAGTTCGGCGACGTTCGCGGTCGTGTAGTGCGGATGACTGGTCCCGGCTCCCTTGTACGCGCCGACGTTGACCTTCACCGGTTCCGACTTGAGCTTCGATCCGGACGTCTTCAGATCCACGCCGCCCGTGCCGTATGCGTACTTGAAGGGAAGGAGCTCGAGCTTGTAGCTGCCGTCATCGACCATGAACACGCCGGTGGGGTCGTACAACTTCGTGCCGTCCCACTTGCGCGTGAACTGCCCGAGGCCTGCTTTGAAGACTTCCTTGCTGAACGTCTTGCCGCCCGGTCCCTCGAATTGCGAGAAGCCGTCCCCCACCGGCTTGCACGAAAACGACGCCGTAAACGTGACGGTGTCGCCCGGCTTCTCGATCACTTTCGGTTCCACCCTGAAATCGGTGACCACTTTGTCGGCGTCGGTGGCCTTGGTGCACTTGGTCGCCGCCGGTGCAGGAATGGGAGTGGCGGCCGGTGCCGCGTCTTCTGTTGCGGCGTCGCCGGTGGTAGTCCCGGCGTCACCCGCCACCTGCTCTTTCACCTCCTCGGCTTTCTTTCCATCGCCGCTGCTGCAACCGAAGCAGCGCTGCAGGCCGAGGCCGGAGCGGAGGCGGGGCATGGCGTCGCGGGCGAGATCGGCGAGATATCCCTTCGCGCCCGACCACAACGAAACGACAGCGCCGACGGCCGACCGGTCCGCATCCTCTTCCAGCGATCCGTACTCGTTCGCGCCCCGCTTCTTGTGTGAGGTGGTGGGACTCGACGCGCTCTGCTGCACGACGTGCGCGAGCTCGTGCGCGAGGATCGCGTCGCCGACGAGCGTTCCCGGCTTGTATTCGCCGGGGCCGAATGCGATGTCGGAACCGATGGTGAACGCGCGCGCATTGAGACTGCTCGACACTGCCGCGGCACGCGCGCCGGCGTGAATGCGAACGTTCGAAAAGTCGTGGCCGAACGCGCGCTCCATGCGCGATCGCGCGCTGCCATCGAGCGAGCGTCCCGCTCCGAGCTGTGCGCGAATCGCACGCGGATCGGCATTCGGCGTGATCCCGCCGGGCCTCGCCTTCGGCATCACGCCATCGGGGCTCGACGACGCCTCTTCGGCGGGACAACTGAGCGCGCCGACGCCGGCGGCCGGCAGGCTGCTCTCCGCGATCTCCGCGGCATCGGGAACGCCGGTCACTTCTCCCGTCGTGGCCCACACGTCGACGGCGACGCGCACGCGATCGGTGACGATGGGGATGTATTCGAACGCATCCGTTGCGAGCGTACTCTCCGGTGCGAACTTGCGGATGGCGCGCTCGAGCTGTTCGGCGCTGCGGTTGCGGTAATAGTTGAACCAGAACGTCACGTACGGACAACCGTCGACCGTGCGTCCCGCACGCCGGAGCGACTCGTCGGCGGCGGCGCAAACGGTGTACTCGAGCTGCGCCAGAAACTCCGTCTTGGTCATCTGCCCCTGCTGCAACTCGACGACGGTGTCCTCGAGGATGAGCGGGCGGACCGAGATCTCTTCGCCGGTCGGCGCGGCTTCGCGCTGAATGAGACTGGAATGGCCGCCGAACGAACCCACGACGGGCTGAGAGCCCGTCGCTCCAGCGATGACTCGTTCGGCGACCGCATCGGCTTCGCGCTCGTGCGCATCGCCCGGGTCGCTGATGGTCCGTTCGGCCGCGAACGTGCCGGAGCGTTGCTGCGCGACATGCGTCAGCTCGTGCGCGAGCAAGCGCGGCTCGCGCGCGCTGGACGGGCCGTCGAACACGATGTGCGATCCGACCGTGTATGCACGCGCGTTTACCGAACGAGCCGATGCGCTGTCGATGTGCACGCGCACGGCACCGAAGTCGTGGCCGAAGCGCGCCTCCATCTGCTCGCGCATGTCGGCGCGCAGCGGCGATCCGGGCGAGGAAAGCGTGCGCTCCACTTCCGGCGGCACGGTCGTCGATCGCGCGAGCCCGCGCGCTTTGCGCTGCACCTTCTTCTCCTCATCGCATTCGCACGACGCACCGGCACCGCCGCCGCACCCGCACTTGCGCTGAATGACGAACGGACGCTGTTCGATGCGCGGCTTCGGCGTCTCCGGCACTCTGGCCGCGACCGGCGGATCGGCCTTCGCGACACGCGCCTGCGCTTTCACTTCGGTACCTTTCCCGTGCGATTGAACGACTCGAACCAGAAATAGACCCGGGGACTATGGTTCTTCAGCCACCCCGGATCCGTCTGCGAGATCGCAAACGCCTCGGCGAAGAATTCTTGATCCGGTTTCTCGCCCGCGTACTTCGTGAACGGCTTGATGTTCTCGCGCTTGACGAACCTGTTGAACGCGTCCTTCAGTCCCGACATCTGGAACTCGACGCTGTGTCCGAACTCGTGGGTAATGGTCATCGTCTCCGGCGCGTTCACCCCTTCCACTCCGCCGCGGAACACCGACTCGCCGGCGCTGTTGAACGCCGTGTCGTACATCACGACAGTCCGAGACGCACCCGTTCCAAAGGCCTGCGCGGCATAAGGCTCGACGGCGCCGTCAGCCTTGCGCGGCACGGTTTTACGGCCAAGACGCACCTGCTGCAGCTTCGTCACGATCGCGTCCGTCAGCGTCTGCAGCGAGAGCTCCGTGAGCTTCAACTCCGCGGGGACGAAGTCTTTCTTGTCGGTGTCCGGGATCTGCGGCGGTTTGAGCTTGTGCACGTTCTTGAGCCGCGTGAAGGTCGCGTCGGCGCCGAGGACCGGCATTTTGTAATTGGCGTTGAACCAGTCGGCGGTGGACGCCTTCGCGGCCATTTCCGTGTTGGCGGACTGGCGGAGCTCCTCTACGGTCGCACCGGCCGGTTTCACCGCTGGATAGCGCTTGCCGAGCCATTTCTTCAGCTTCGGCGGATCATCGTCGTTGTCTTCGTAGCCGCGAACGCGCGCGACGTCGAGCGCGCTGGGATCGAGCTTCGGACTCGATCCCTGTTCGCCGACCCGCTCGACGTCGACTTCGTTGTCGGGCCGGAACCGCAATGTGTAAAACACTTTCCGATTCGTGTTCGCGATCGGCACGATCGCGTCCACTTCGGCATTGCGAGTCTGACGCGTCGTCCAGTACGAAGCCACGAAGTACTTCACGGACAACGCTTCGTCCTGCGGCACGCCGGTCAGGTCGACGTGGCCCAATGTGTCGCCCTTCGTCGCGTGCGGCGTGCTCTGCGCCTCTTCGATCCTCAGGTCGGCGAAGTCCTTTCCGCGATAGCCGGCCGGCGGAGTGACGGTCGTCGGCTTCGGCTGGTCGAGCAGTTCGATGGTCAGCGATTCGAATCCGCCTTTCGGCTTCTTCTTCCCTTTGACGATGAACGTCGTCTCCACCGGCTGCGCGGTACCGCGCGGTTGCGACTTGGTGACCACTGCCTGTTCGAACTCGCCGGTCTGCTTCTTGAGCCACCAGGCAATCTGGTTCTTTTCCTCGCGATGGGTCTCGAAGTACGCTTCGACGTCGTTGGAAAGCGACAGCACCGGCGGAACGTAGACCTTGGGCGCCGGGACCGCATAGTCCACGGTGCCGGCCGGATTCTCGAGCAGGAAATGAATGCTGAGCCGCGGCTTTGCGCCCGCGCCCGTCGGCTGGCGAAACTCGAAGCGGTAGAGCAATCCATTTCGCCTCTCGCGGTTCGGCGGGATATCGACCACTTCCGTGAAGGACGTCGATGGATTCGGCGTCGGACGAAGACGCCAGACCGCGGCGAAGACCGCGTCGCGTTCCTCCGCGTTTTTGGAGATGCGGTCCGTCGACGTGGTGACGCTGTACACCTTGAGCGTTCGCTGTTCCCAGTAGCTCAAGCCGGCAACCGTGTCGACGTTCTGCTTGCTGATCTCCACCCAGTCCGTCTCGACCTGCTCGACGGCGTCCGGCGAGAGGAGGCGATCGATGTACTGCTGGACACCGGGATCGGCAACGCGCATGCGATACGCGCGCAACTCGGCTCGCGACATCGAGTGCAGCCGGTCGATCACGTATTCGTCGCTCAGACTCTCGGCGTCGATGGATCCGGAATCGAAGCGGAAGTCGGTGCGATGACTCGGTGGCTTGCGCTGGATATGCACCGGCGCGCCGCTCGCCTGTTGCACCACATGCGAAAGCTCGTGCGCGAGCAGATGCTGGCCGCCGCGGGTGTCGAGTGCGGGCGATTGCGGGCCCAGGACGATGTTGGGCCCGACGGTGTACGCGAGCGCGTCGAGCTTGCGCGCGGACTCGGCGGCCTTGCCGTCGTCATGAACGCGCACGCGGCCGAAGTCGTGGCCGAAGTGCGGCTCCATCGCTGCGCGTGTCGATGCATCGAGCGGCTTGCCCGGCGAGGAAGAAATCGCATCGCGTGCGGGCGCCGGAATCTTCGATGGGATCTCTCTCGATGGCAGCGGCTTCGCCGTGCGCGCGCCCGCGGCCGGTCCGCTGCGGACGAAATCATCCGCGGCGTGATCGGCCTGCGTTTCGTACGCGCGCGTTCTCATCCGCGCTTTCCTCCGAGCGCCGTATGGACGCTGCGCGCGATGCCCTCGCCTGCCGCACGTGCACCGGGCCGCAATGCGAACGAGCCGCCGTCGAGATGCGAGATCTCGATGCCGTGCGTGACCTCGATTCCGCGTTCGCCGAGGAGGCGCGCCAGCTCGGCGTGCACTGCATCGCCGACGTCGTGGCGTTGATGCGGATCGAAGCCGTGCAGCACGAGCTCGCCGATGTGCAGCTCGATCGGTCTCTTCACACCCACCCTCCCGCCTCCGTCTCCGTCAGTTGCCGCTCGAGCTTCGCGTATTCGCTCCGCGCGGCGCTGAGGAGGTGATCCATGTGCACCGGCGCTCCGCTTTGCGCGGCGAGGAACGCGGCGCCGACCGCGATGTTGCGGATGTTGCCGCCGGCGACGTTGAGCCGCGCCAACCGTCCGAGATCGAGCTCCGCGACCGGTGTGCTCTTCGGAAACACCCGCCGCCAGATCTCCACGCGTTGCGTGGGATCGGGAAACGGGAACGTCACCACGAAACGCAGCCGCCGCAGAAACGCGCTGTCGATGGCCGCCTTCATGTTCGTCGTGAGCAACGCCAGACCGCGATACGCCTCCATCCGTTGCAGCAGGTAGCTCACTTCGATGTTCGCGTAGCGATCGTGGCTGTCCTTCACGTCCGTGCGTTTGCCGAACAACGCATCCGCTTCGTCGAAGAGCAGGATCGCGCCGCCCTCCTCCGCCGCGTCGAAGACCTTCCTCAGATTCTCCTCGGTCTCGCCGATGTACTTGCTGACGACGGAAGAAAGATCGATGCGATAGAGATCGAGCGCGAGCTCGTTCGCGAGCACTTCCGCGGCCATCGTCTTGCCGGTACCGGACGGACCCGAGAACAGCGCGGCGATGCCCAGTCCGCGCGCGCCGCCGGCGGCGAAGCCCCATTCCTCGTACACGCGCGCGCGATGGCGCACGTGTACGGCGATCTCGCGCAGGATTTTCGTCTGCAGCGGAGGGAGCACGAGATCGTCCCATGTGGCCGCAGGGCGAATGCGTTGCGCAAGGTCATCGAGGCGAGGCCGCGTCGCGCTGCGGCACGCATCCCATAAAGCCTCACCGAGCGGCCGATCATCGTCGGCCGACGCGGCGGCCGAGATCAGATGGATCGTGCCCGCGCTCAGATCGAAATGCGACGCGAGGAGATCGACCGTGCCGTTCACTTCATCACGACGCGGTCCGAGAGCCGCGTCCCACACGCGCCGCTGTTCGGCGAACGGCAGCTTGCTGACGTCGAAACGGATCGCCTGTTGCGCGTGCGATTGAATCGGCTCGCGCGTAGCGATGAAGGCCACCGAGCGGAGGTGCGTAGCGAACGCCATCATCGTCCTGCGCGCTTCGGCGTTCGCTGTTTCCGCGTCGAGCAGCAGCGCCGCGCCGCCGAGGTGCCACTCCCGTTCCCAGAGTCGCGCGAAGAGCTCGCGATCGGCGGCGGACGACGGCACGTCGGCCTGCGCCATCGCGAAGAGTTGCAATCCGAGTCCGCCGCAAACCGCGGCGGCCACGCTTCGTTTCGCGGTCGGATCGTTGCCGGAAAGCTCGATGATCGGTGCATCGCCGCGCAGGCCGGCGATGAGCGTCGCGATGCGCATCGCCGTGGCCGCGTGCGTCTCGCCGACCGGCACGTCGCCGCCATCGACGCGATTCACGAGTGCGAGGCAACGCTCGTCGGGATAAGAGACGCCGGTGAGGAAGTGCAGGATCCGCTCGTCGATGCGCATCGGCGATTGCGTGATGGACTCGCCGGGCGCCATCTCGATCAGACGCCAGCGCCGCAGCGGTGCGACGGGAGTGAGCGCGCTCCAGTGCGCGCCGGGCAACGCCGCGAGCGCGAGCGCGAACGTCGGCGGGCCCGCCAGAACGCGCGCGAATGAGGCGTCGAGATCGACACCAGCGCAGAGCACCACGATGTCGCGCTCGAAGGGGCTGAGGCCGAAGGTCTCGCACAAACGATCGAGTGCGGAAGGAGGGGACATCTCCTGGAGCGGCGGGCTCTGAGCCCGCCGCTCTTCGAGGGGCTGAGAGCCCGTCGTTCCAGTTTCGATCGCGCGGCGCACGCGCGCGACCGCGGCCATCAGATGCTGCTGATTGCCGGCGAGCCAGTCCTGTTCGTCTTCGCTCATGGCAACGTCACCTTCTGGATCGGATCGAACCGCGGCGGCGTCTTCGTGCGGTCGATGAGCTGACTCTCGATGCCGTCGACGCGCAGGCGCACGACGTATTCGCCCGCCGGCGGCGCATTCGCGCCGCTGGCGAGAAACGTGAGATCGGCGGTTTTCGCCGCGCGCGGTTCCGCGACGAGCTCGCGCTCGCCGACGATCAGCGAGACCTTCTGCTGCGGCAGCACCTGCGGCCGCACTTTGAGCTTGATCGTGAGCACGCCGGCGGGCCGGGTGATGTCGGTGTCGAGCACTTCGTCGGGACCGACCATCTTCGTGACGATCGCCGGCGCCAGCGCGAATGCAATGGTGTTGCTCGTACGCGCGGCCTCGCCGGTGCGCGTGACGACGGCGGCAGCTTTCCACACGCCCGCGGGCCAGTCGGCGGGCGCGTTTGGAACCGAGACCAGGATCTTCGTGGCGTTCGAACCGCCCGCCGCCGCAACGACGATCGGCGTGCCGAGCATCGGCGGCTCGAAACGCGCCTGCACGCTCGAGCCGGAGAGATCGTGTCCTTCGAGCGTCAACGTCTGCGCGAGGAGAATCGCCGGCTGTTGGTTCGGCGGAACGGCGCTCGTCAGCGTCGGAAACGGCGGCACGAGCGACGGCTGCGTCACGACGCCGCGATCGGCATCGCCGCGCATGAGCACCGGCATCGGCGTACGCGACGGCCGTCCCGCTTCGATGAGCACCACCGACGCCACGTACGCGATCGACGGCCGATACGGGGTCTGCAGCGCCGCCCACAACTTCGACGTTTCCTCCGCATTCATGTTCACCGGCGTGATCTTCACGAGCTCGATCTGATCGGCGAGCTTCGCGGTGGCGATCTTCTCGAGCAGCGGCGGCAGTTGCGCGGCCGCCTCGAAAGTCTTGCGGATGGAATCGCGAGTCAGCACCGGGACTTCGTGCAGGAGCTGCGCGGCGTAGCCGAGGAGCACTTCCGCTTCGAAGTCCTGCTTGCCGTAGGCGGAGACGAGATAATGGAGATTGAGCGCCAGCGGTGCGTTCACCAGGCGATCGCCGCGGACATCGCGCGCGGGCATCGCGGCGTTGGCCCATGCGCCGTTCGGCTCGACGTGATACAGAAAAAGATTGAGGCGTACGTAGTCGTTCGCGTCCACCTTGATCTGATCGGGCGAGATGGCCGTGACTTTCACGCTGCCGACGGACGTCACCAGCGGCTCGTGCACCGTCGCGTTGTCGAGCAGGTTCTTGAGCACCGCCGTCACGGCGCCGATGGCGAAGGCATTGCTCATCGCTTCTCTCCGTCGCGGCGGCGCAGGTAATCGTCGAGCGTGAGCGGGGCGTTTCGTTTCGGCGCGCCGGTCGACGGACGCGATTGCGCGGGCGGCGCGATCGCACGGACGTCGATGCGGCCGATGGTGATGCGGATCGGTTGCGGCTCCGCGTCTTCTTCGTGCGGCGGAGTGACGACGCGCGTGGTGTCGCGATGTGTGTGGCGGTCCACGCTGCGCGTGGTCTGCACGCGTAATGGCGGATGCGGGACGAGGCGTTCGCGCTCGCGCTCGATCTCGATCTCGATCTCGCGCATGCGTTCACTGGAGCGACGGGCTCTCAGCCCGTCGGGTTCGGCGCGGGGGTCGACGTGGGGGTCGACGGGCTGAGAGCCCGTCGCTCCAGATGGCACGCTCTCCGCGACTGACGGCACGGGCGGTGCGACGACGATTGGTGGCGCGTTGACCACAGGTTCGGATGCTGGCGTTTCGGCGCGTGTCGTCGTCGTTCGCGTCGTGTGCACTACGTGACGGGTCTCGAGGTTTTCATCAATTGCAGGCGCCGCGTACTCCGCTCGAGCTCGAAGAGGCGCAACGGGCATCCGCGGCTCGTCGTGGACAGAGACCGGGGCTGCAATTTCGCGCTCCGCTGAGACCTCGTCGAACCCGCGCGGCTCGAATCGTGCGCGGACGCGCGGCTGCAGCGCGGCGCCTTCGCCTCGCGCGCGTTGGACCAGCGAAACGAGATACCCGCTCACGATTGCAGGCGCTCCACGTACAGCGCGCGTCGTCGCGCGCTCATCGCCAGAATCTCGCGCTCGCTCCAGCCGTAGGCGCGCGCGAGCACGTCCACCTCGTCGAGCACGCGCTCCGCGGCGGCGGCGAGCTCGCTCCAGAAAAACGCGGCGGCGTCGAAACGCACCAGCCATTCGTGTGCGCACGACGGACAAGTGAGCGCCAGTTGCACATCCGCGCGCGGATCAGCCGCGGTGAGCGCGTTCTCGAGCTCATCGAACATCGCCGCCGGGATCGGCGACACGTTCGCGCGCACGAGACAGCGCTCGAGCATCGCCTGCCGGATCACATCCGGCTCGCGCAGGTGGACAACCGCGGCGATGTCTTCACCGCGCGGAAGACGCGCCTCGACCTCGATGCCGTCGCGCGCGACGAGCACCGGCTCTTGTCCTTCGGGCAGGCCGAGGATGTCGGTCGTGAGCACGCTGGTCTCGCAACGCTCGCCACAGACAGGACATGTGGCGACGCCTTCCATGCGCGCGCCGAACATCTCCTCGCGAATCGCGAGCAGACGCGCCTCCAGCGCGCCCGCAGTGAGCGCGAGAGGTGCACGCTCGCCCTCCGCGATGGCCAGGGCCATCGCCGTCCGCGCGAGCGGATCGGACCGCTGGCCCTGTTCGAAGAGCCGCAGCATCCCTTCGGCCGAAAGTGCGGTCATGGTCTCAGACGATCGGCTCGACGAAGCTTGGCTCGGCCGGTTCCTTCACCTCGTAATCGCGCTCCCATCCCTCGTTCTCGAGCTTGAGCGTCTGGATGGCTACCGCGTTCGCGTTCGCGTCGAGCTCGGGCTGCGCCTGATACTCCGAAGGCCAGCAGCGGTAGAGCTTGTACGAGATCACGAGCTGTCCCGCCTCGTTGTACATCTCGATGATGACGTCCTTGCGAAAGTCCTTCAGCGAGGTTTCCTGCCCGAGGCCGTTGGCGTAGTTCCAGACCTTGTTGGCCCACTGCTCGAAGTCGACGTCGTGCGTGATGCCGCGCTCGAGCGTCACCGCTTCGTATTCGGTGCGGCCCGGCGATTTGCGGCTGGTGCTCGGATCGCCGCCGTCGCGATGCTTGACCACTTCCGTGGTGCGCTTGAGCGCGCCGACCTTGCTGATGCCGGCCACGTAGCGTCCTTCCCACTTCACCCGGAACTTGAAGTTCTTGTACGGATCGAACCGTTGCGCGTTGGTCGTGAATGGGGGCATGAGTCATTCCTCCTAGGTCTGCAGTTGACCGGCGAGTTGCTGGATGCGGATGAAAACGAATTCGGCGGGCTTGAGCGGCGCGAACCCAACCAGGATGTTCACGCGCCCGTTGTTGATGTCGCTCTGCGTGGTGGTCTCGCGATCGCACTTGACGAGGTACGCCTCGCGCGGCGAGCGTCCCTGGAACGCGCCCTGCCGGAAGAGGTCGTGCATGAACGAGCCGACGTTCAAACGGATCTGCGCCCACAGCGGCTCGTCGTTCGGCTCGAAGACCACCCACTTCGTGCCGCGGAAGAGGCTCTCCTCGATGAAGAGCGCCAGGCGGCGGACCGGGATGTACTTCCACTCCGAGCCGATGTCGTCGTCGCCTTCGAGCGTGCGCGCGCCCCACGAAAGAGCGCCGAACGGCGGCATGATGCGCAGGCAGTTCACGCCGCGCGGGTTGAGGATGCCGTTCTCCGGATCCGTCAACAAGTGCTCCACCGCCTGCACGCCGCGCAACGACGCCTCGGTACCGGCGGGCGCTTTCCACACGCCACGCGTCGCATCGGTGCGCGCGAATACGCCGGCTAGCGTGCCCGACGGCGCGGAGGTGCGCAGCGCGCCGCCGCGCAGCGGATCGGAGATCGAGATCCACGGGTAATACACGGCCGCGTAGTTGCTCTTCGGCAGGTCCGTCGACTTGGCCGTAGTCTCCATCTGCGCCGGCGTCTTCGACGCGGGCGGAGCGTCGACGATCATGAACGCGCGCCGTTCGACGCAGTAGTTGACGGTATCGGAGAGCACACCGCGGTCGGTGATGCCGGGCAGGCACATGATGTTGAACAGGTCGACGTCTTCGAGCGCGTAGATGCCCTTGCGATCCGCGCGGCTGCCGATGAATGACGAATAGCGGTTGGCGTCGTCGATCGGCGACTCGGTCCCGTTCTCCAGCGAGATGTCGACGCCGGGAGTGGACGTGGTGCCGGCAGTGAGCTTCAGGCCCGCCGCGATGTCATTCGCGAGACCCGGAAGCACGGTCACCGACGAGCCGCCGCCGCGCGATCCGGACACGAGGACCATCTTCGTGCCGTCGACGCGCGCGACGAAGTTGCGGAACGCCTCGAGATCGGGACGTTTGTCGCGCACCGCGGTCTGCAACCGCGTCACCGTGTTCGCGACGGTGCCAAACGCGGGAGTGCTGAAGGTGATGGTCTCGGGCGTGCCGCCGTCGATGGAGATGCGCATCGTGTGGACTGCCGCAGTGGGGATCGCGGCCACGTCAGCGTCGGCGATGTTGCCGCTCGCGAACGTACCGGCGGCCGGACCTTCATCGGGACGGACGGACGCGGCGGCATCGATCTGTTCGGTGAACTGCAGGCGCGCCGACGCGTCATTCGCGAGTCCCGGCAGGACGCGCAGCGTCGAGCCTTCGCCGCCCGCGCCGGAAGTGAGCGTGATGCGATTCGCGGCGACAGAGCCGGTGAGCGCATCGAGCGCGGGATAGCCCGCGTTCACGGCGTTGTTCACGAGCTCGACGATCTTGTTCTTCAGGTCGTCGAGCGTGCCGGTGAGACCGGGAGGGAAGATGATCGTCACCGGTGCTCCGCCGTTGCCGGCGATGCGGAATTGGCTGTGCGTGTCGTCGATGACCTGCTCGAACGTGAGCGCCGTGACGCCGTCGGCCGCGACGAGCGGCGCGCTGCGGATCGCGCCCTTGGTGGTGTTCGGGATCGCGGCCGCGACGCGCTTCACCGTGATCAACTCCGACTTGCCGTTGATCATCGACTCGACCCAGCGCGCATCGCCGCTGTTCATCGAGAGGTTCGGGAACGTCTCGGTGATGGTGTCGTTCGGATCGTCGGGCGAGGTGTATCGCGCGGTCAGCGTGAAGTTGCTCCCGCCGTTGTGCGCGACGGTGAGGCGGATGGCGTTGCCGGCGCTCCCCTCGTCGCGCGCGTCGACCTTGAGCACGTTCGCCGCGCCTGTCAGGAGCGTCTTCGTCGCCCGTCCCGGCGAACCGGCGATGCGCGTGATCCACGCCTCGCCGCCGCCGTTCTCGAAGAACTGGCGGACGGCGTAGCTGAGCTCCGAGTCAGTGGAGAGTCCTCCGAAACTGCGCTCGAAGTCGGCGAAGCCGAGGACGCGGACGGCGCGGTTGATCGGGCCGCGCCTGGTGGTGCCGACGAACGCGGTCACCGACGTCGCCACGCCGGTGATCGTTCGGACGCCGCTCTTGAGCTCCTCGATGTAGACGCCTGGGTACGTGGGTGTGATGGGCATTTGCGTGCTCCTTTTATGAAGTCTGAAGCGTGGTCGAGTGATCGAAATTCGTAGGCTCGGTCACCTTCCGGCCGACGTCGTGTGTCACGTTGTCTGCGAGGAGCCACTTACGTTTTTCTGAGCCCGGGTCGGGGGAGCCCAGGGCGTTGAAGCCGTTGTCGAAACGCGTGATCTGGTTATCGCGGACGATGGCAAAGACTCCGAAACGACCCTGGATGTTCATCCCGTGGAGACCGCGATTGGTGCGGCGATCCGCCGTAACTTGATTGCCACGCACGGCGAGGTCGGTACTGCCGATGTCGATGCCATGCTCGATGCTCTGGTCCTTGTCGCTCCTTTGGATGAGCACCGTGTTGTCCACGATGAATGTCCGCTCGTTCGGCTCCTCCGCCCGGCGGTCATTTTCGTAGTGCACTCCAGCCAGGATGCCGCGCGCGAACCGCAAGATGACGTTCTCGCGGATGTGCACCACCGTCCGCGCGTTCAGCACCACGATCCCCTCGGCGGCCCGCGTGGTGAGGAAGCGCGCCACGATGGGCTCGACGCGGCGCAGGAACGTGCTGAGGGCGGTGCGGAACGGAGCCGAAGGGAGGTCGGAGACGAATCGCATCATCTGCTCGACTACGTCTCCGAGAAAATCCGGCGGTGCCAGCACGTTCGCCGGCAGGTTTCTCCACTCCGCCGCCTCGGCTTCTGTCGGCGCACGGAACGAAAACGGGCCGCTTCCGCCAAACGACAGCCGGACGTTGTGCACGCTCCTGGGAGGGAGCGTCGTAAAGTCCGGAAAGATCTCGCTCGCGGCGGCAATGGGCAGATCACCGCGCGACCGCCGCGTCGGACCTTCCAGCTCGCAGGACTCGATCTGGACGACCGGCGCGTTGTTGATGACGATGCCCACCTGCTCGGAGCCGACGTCGAAGTCGCATCGGCTGACGCGCGCGTCCGTCGTCACCGACTGGATGGAGAGGCACGTGAACGTTTTCGCTTCGCCGCCGGCGCACGCAAACGCAACGTCTTCGAAGAGGCAACTCGTACACTTCAGCACCGAGATCGCGCCGAGCATGTTGACGTCCGTCGTGGTCGCCGACGGATCAGGGATCTCGGTGCTCTGGAACGATAAATCGCGCACGGCGATGTCGGTGTTCCCCTCGAACACCAGCAGCCGATCGATGCCGCGTCCGATGATGCGGCTTCCTTTACCTGTCCCGGTCAACGTGAGTCTGCGCCGCCCTCCGATGGTCAACGTTTGTCGGAGCTCGAAGTCACCAACGCCGAAACAGATCTCCGCATCTCGGTTCTGCGGCAGATCGAGGATTGCTTGCGGCCAATCCATCTCCGGCGTCAGCACGAGCGTGCAGATGCCTGCTCCGCTGGGGCGGTTGCACAGTTTGTCGAGTGCCTCCTGCACGGTCCTGGTGCCGTTCAGGAAATTGCACGCGCCCGGCTCGTACACCACGTCCTTCGCGTACTGGATCCACGCGTTGAACGCGATCGGCGGCAGCTCGGGAACGTAGTTTTTCGCTTCGAGCTCGATGAGGCGCGCCGTCACGGTCTGTCGAATCGTGGTCAGATCGGCGCGCCAGATACACGCGGCTTTTCCGTCGACGCCGGTCGTGACGACGAGCGTGGTGCCGGGACTCGTATCGGCAGCGGTGCTGACATTGCCCGTGCCGTTCGTGACGCGGAACTCGACTTTCGCTCCCGCGACCGGCGCGCCGTTCGACACGAGCACTTCGAGGTTCTGCGGCAGCCGCGGATTCGCGAGCGAGACTTCCTGTCCGTCGCCTGCGAGGTAGAAGAGATCGGGCGCGGTGATCGGCGCGAACAGCGGACGGCAGTCATGCGTCACGTTGCCGGTGGCATCAATCGTCGCCAGCGGTGCGAAGTGGTGCACGATTCCTTCGGCCGGCAACGCGATGGCGTTGCCCGCGCCGTCGCCCGGCCACTCGATGTGTCCTGTCTCGTCGCTGATCGCGGTGCGCGCGGGGATGGTCCAGTAATCGCCGGTGCGATAGTTGCCGGGCTCGAACCGCACCTCGACGCCATCCTCGAGCGCCACGAATCCGCCGGCGCCGAGTTGCGTCTCGCCGCTCTGCCACAAACGCAGACGCGGGTTCTTCGTCAAATCGACTGCAGTGGCGTCTGCGCTGAGCGTGACGATGCGGTCCGATTCCGCGGGCGGCGTCGTGACGGTGAACAGCGCACCCGGCGTGCCGTCGAGTTCCTTCACGTCATCGATCAGCTCGACCACGTCGTTCTGCTGCAGACGCAGCGCGTCGTCACGACCGATGGTGCGGAGCTTGAGCTGATCGGGATGTCCGGCCACCGCGCTCTCGATCGCGAACACGACCGAGCCGTTCTCGCGCGACCACTTGAATCGCGCCGTGGCGCGCGTGCCGGGCGTGTGGATCTCGACGCGATAGAGCTGGTTCTCGAGGCGTCGATATCCTGCCTGCGGCGAGATCTCGCACTGCTTGGGCGGACCTGCCGGCTTGTTGTCGCGCGCGGCCATGCGTCCCGTGCTCGAGGGCGGGACGAAGGTCTTGCAGTCGGTGACGTTCGGCTCGAGCCGCACCTGCCACAACGTCTTCGTGCGCGTGGTGGTGTCGGGGCCGCCGAGGGCGACTTCGCGGATGAGCGGATCCTCGAGGTGTGTGATGTGGCGCTGCCACACATCGAGCCAGACCAGGTACGCGCCGGCGATCACCTGCGTCTTCGGCGCCACCACCTGCGTGTGCGCGGGCTTCGGATAGTCGGGCTGCGTGAGGTAGGTGTTCGTCGTGCGGATCGCATCGAGTCTCGAAAAGCCCGCGAACACGTTGCCCATCGTGAGCCTGCGCGTCGTCGCATCGACGGCGTTGATTTTCAGGATCGCGGTCTTGCGCAGATTCGCGGCGTCGCGCCCGATCACCTCGATGAAGCGGTCTCGCGCCAGCAACGTCGCATCGGCGGCCCACTGATCGAGGATGATGTCCGCCGCGGGCGTGCCGGGCGGCGTGATGCGGATGGTCTCCCCTTCGCTTTCGCAAAGGATGCCGTCGACGTAAAACCTGCCGCTCGTAAACGCGACGCTCGCGTCGGCCCAGTGCACCGCGAATCCAGCGTCGTATCGCGGCGCGCCTGCCGGACCGATGATGTCGCGTGCCGTCGTCGTGCGCAGATGATTCTGCACGTCGACCAGCTCGTTCATCTCGGCGTCGAGCAGCACGCGTCCCTGCTGCAGGCGGACCCCGTCGTAATGTTTGTTCCGCCGGAACGTGGAGCGACTGAAATCGCCCTTCATCGGCTCACCTCAACTCGCATAAAAAATCCCCGCCTCCAGACCGAACCGGAGGTATTCGTCGAGCGAGGCACGAAGGTTCGCTTCGCGCCTCGCGGCCTGCACGATGTGGAATGCGCCCATCTCCGAACCATCCTCGGCACCCGTGCGGATCTGCAGCGGCGCGCGGACGTCGAGGAGCGCGTAACCGGGATCGCCGTAACGCGCCGACACGAACGCCGGCCGCAGCCACGCCATCACCGCGTTGGCGATTCCGGCGGTCGGTTGCCCCTGCGCGGCGGCCAGCGCGGTGGCGGCGGCGGTCTCGGTCTCGGGCTCGCAATGATGCCGGCGCGGAGTCAGCGATACGTTGGGAGGTTCACGGCGCACAAAGCTGAATCGCACGCAGCCGGTCTGCCGCCGGTCCGCCACGATGCGCTCGGTGAAGATCGATTCGGAACCGAGCGTCAGCTCCTGCACATGCACACGGCCGAAGATCGTCGCGCGCTCGATCGTCGCGGGACATCCTGCGTTCGGTCCGCCGCCGCCGATCGCGTCCTTCGTGCGATCGGGCGAATCGACGATCGAATCACGGATCGTGAGCTCGCCCGCGGCCGCCGGCATCTGCACCGGACCGCTGATGCTGCGGTCGAGCAGCAGATGCAGCTCGCCCTGATCGGCGTCGACGACGATCGACGGATTCGTGGGAAACGCCGCGTTGCCCGCGCGATCGAGATGGACACCCGGCACGATCGTGCAGTGGCGCAGACGAAGATGCGTGAGGTGATTCGGATCGCCGCCGTCCGCGAATTGCGGAACGGACAACGCGCCTTCGATGAGCAATCCGTTGAGCGTGAGCTCGGAATCCGCGCCGCCCTGCACGGCCAGCGTCGCGCCGAGGTTGAGCAGCGGCCGCGAACCGTTGCGTCCGCGGATCTCGATCTTTTGGCCCGGTGCGAGCTTCACGTCGACGGCTTCGGTGTAGTGGCCGTTGTCCCTGATCTCGATGACGCCCGATTGCGCGCCGAGTTGCGTGAGCGCATTGGCGATCGTGCCGGAGCGCGTGAGCGCAATCGTGAACGGGCTCGATGTCAGCGACTCGCCGCGCTCGTACTCGCCGCCGCCGATGTCCGCGCCGAAGCCGTAGCGGAACAAGACCTCGACCTTCGCCGCGGCGGCGGAAAGCGCGATGCGTCCGCGTTCCGGATCGATCGACACCATGCCGGCGGGCGGCGGCGTGTTTGCCCAGCCGCCGCCATCGTCCGAGAGGTTGCAGACGTCGATGTCCTCGATCGGCACGGCCACGTCGTCGACGATGACGTGCACGCTCTTGTCGGGTCCGTAATACGCCTCGAGGTCTTCGGCCATCGCGCGGATGGTGATCGGAATCGGCACGTTGATCGGCGCCGCGAGATGCGCGATCTCCTCTTCCGTCTCCGGCTGCGTGTAGAGCTCCATGTCGTTGCCGAGGGGACTGAACATGAAGCGTTGCGCATCGACGGAGATCGCGGGCGAATTCGTGAGCGGATACGCGCCGATGCGCCAGAGGAAGATGGCGATGTTCGGGATGTTGTGCCGTCCGCGCGCGCTGCTGACGCGGCGCACGTCGACCGTGTGTGCGTGACGATCGAACGCGGTGTCGATTTCTTCGGCGATCCGCCCGTTGCGGAGGTGGACTGTGGCCAGGCTGTGCTTGCGCACGTGATTCATCGACTGCGTCGTGACCAGCCGCTCGAACATCTCCGCGACCGCGGCCGGATAACGCGTGACGTCGCGCGCGAGCTGCTCGAGCATCGCCGCCGTTCCCTTGCGGCGACGATAGGCGATGGTGTTCGCGACGAACGCACGCGTGCGGAACGCGGTGCCGCTCACCGATTTCACGCCGCGCACGCCGACGAGATCGCCGATGTACGGCACGACCCACGGCGCGGCGGTCTCGATGAACTGATCGTCGTAGAGCTGGTCGAGGTTTTCCTGCAGCACTTCGACCTGCTCGCCGAGCACGGACAGGAGAATCTTCAGCACGCCGCCCGCTTCGGCATCGCGTGCCTTGTGAATCGCGGGAAGGAGGCGGAACAGCGCGTCGCGGTCGAGTGCCATCGTCACGCCTCCTTCGTCACCGTGAGTGTGATCGGCCGCGGGTCGAGCAGGAGCAGTTGCGCTCCTTCGCTCGTCGCCGCCGCCTGTCCCGCCGGAACTTCGGCGAGCAGCGGCGCCTCGGTTTGTGCATCGGTCTCGAGCGACGTCACGCGCGCCGAGACCACGCCTTCGACCGAGTGCAGCAGGGCCGTGACTTCACTGAGGAACACCGGCTGGCCGAACGAGCGCGCGTCGAACGAGAACGCCGACCGCAGCTTCGTCTCGATCGCCGTCTTCACGATCTCGGGATCGCGATCGCGCGCGCAAACCACTTCGGCGGCGACCCGGAAGAACGTCCTGCGATAGCTGACCACGCGGATCGGAACGTATGGGTCGCCGTACGTTCGCAGCGCAGTCGCGAGCGTCGTGGTGTCGTCGACGGCGACGCCGTTCGGTCCGGCTACGGTGACGAACACACCGCGCCGCTCGCCGCCCGTCGACCACGTTGCGATCGACTTGGCGACGCCCGCGAAGCCGCGCGCGAAATCTTCGAAGTCCTGCAACGAGACGACGCGGTCGAGCGTGAGCACGGTCAGCGGCGCGTTCTGCCGCGCGGCGTCGCGCGATTCGGGATCGTCGCCGCCCGTCGACGCCATCGGATTCTTCGCCGACTTCAAGCCCTGCGGCCGCGAGATCAGCAGCGAGACCTGTTCCGCCTCGAGATTTCCCGGGAGACCGATGCCCTTGCGATATTTCGCGCGCACGTTTTCCTGGCCGGTGGGCAGTCGCGCGCCGGAGATGCCGTCGCCGAACGTGATCGTGGTCGTGCCGTCGTCGTTGAGGCGCGCGATGTACACGCGCTCCTCCGCACCGCGGCCGAACAGCGTCGGCACCTCGGACCACAACACATCGTCCACCCACACCTCGAGCGTCGACGCGCGGCCCGACGGTGTGTTCGCCTTCACGTGCGTGAGCGGCGGCTGGCGCAGCGTGAAGCTCTGATACATCGCGGCCGCATCGCCGCTGCCCAGCACTTCTTCGACGCCTTCGCCGTGCGTGGCGGCGGCGACGTTCGCGTTGATGCGAACGGTCGAGCGCGTGTAGGTGCGAAGCAACTGGTTCTCGAACGTGACGATCGTGAACGCGCCTTCGATCTCGACGCTCTTGAGCACCGCCACTTCGCCGGAGAATGTGCCGCGCGAATCGGTCTCCTCACCGCTGATGGCTACGCTCTGCCCTTTGCGGAGGCGGATGAAAACGCCGTCGAGCGTGAGCTCGCCTTTGCCGTCGACGACGTCCGTCAGCGTCAGCGGCTCGATGAGATACGGCGTGCTCTGTGCGTGCACGGTGGTCGTGCGCACGAAGAACCGGTCGAGGCCGATGTCGCTGCCGGCGTTCGAGGTGTTGAATTTCGAGAAGCCGAGGAAGCGGGCGGAGAACTTCTTCGACGAGCCGAGGGAGAAGGGATCGAACTTCACATTCGGATGGAAGACGACTTCGTCTACTGCATCGGGACGGAGCGCGAGACGCGTGCACTTTCCGCTCATCGACGCCTCGACGCGCGTGGTCTCGTTGGCGTTGGAGACCTGATACAGCTTCGCGAGCGACGCGTTCGCGCCGGTGGGATCGTTCGCCCTCGTCTCCGGGCGGCGGAGGATCACCAGGCTTTCCTTCGCGATCTTCGGATACGTCGTGTCGAGATCGATCGCCGGGATGTCCGCGCCCGGCTGCTCGTCGAGATGGTCGAACGATGCCGTGTCGAACTTCGACTTCTTCGCCTTCGCGGTGATCTCGCCGTCCTGTTCGCGGACTTCCTGAATCTCGAGCGCGGGCGCGTTGTAGCCGAAGATCGACGCGCGCAACGGAAACACGAACACGCGCGCGGACGTGACGTACCACGCCACCGCGGCCACGCGCAGCGCCGATTCGAGTGCATCGAGATCCCACGATTGATACGCGGCGATGAGCGTGAGATCGGCAGTGGTCCAGCGGTTGCCGATCATCTTCTGGATCGTCGCGGCGTCGAGCGCGTGCGGCGCGGTGGTGAGGTCGATCGGCGTGAACTGCGGTCCCGGATCGCGCACCCCGTTGCCGATCTCGTTGTCTTCTTCGAGCGTGAACTTGATCGTCGTCAGATCCGCGTCCTCGTCGTACGCGGCCTCGGTGACATGACAGATGGCGCGTTTGCCCGCACTCTCAATCACGATCAGGTCGCCGCCGCGGACTTCGAGCTTGCCGGCGACGTCGACCGGCGACTCCGGTTGCGGCCGCACTTTGTGCAGCCGAGGCAGGATCGCGTTCCAGTCGGGAAACGCGACGATGTCTTCGACGGTCTCGAACGTCTGCGCGTTCTCGCCGGGCCGCGGAAGGCTCTGCACGCGCGTGCCCTTTGCGATGGGCGTCGCACGCGGGACGGGGACGACGATGTCGGCGTTGCGTGTGAGGTTCGGCGGCAGCGGCGGCGGTTCGTCGATGCGGAACGCGAGCGCCACCGACGCGGCCACGCCCGGCTTGAGCTCGTAGCCGATCGTGCGGGCGAGCTGCAGGATCGACACGCGCTCGGTCGCCGTGCGCAGATACGACTCGTTGGCGATGCGCTCCTGATAGAACGTCAACACGTCCGCGACCGTCGCGAACGCATCGACGAGCGCGGTGGTGAAGTCTTCTTCCGCGCGCACGTCCGGCCGCGGCTCCGGCATGCGCCGCGTGAGGCGCGCCAGCATCGTCTCGCGGAACGAGCCGTGCGTGCCGGTGCGATAGCGAATCGCCGGCAGCGCGGGTGGATTATCGATCACGGCGGGCGTGAGGACGTCCAGTCCTTCGCAGCAGCGGCAGCCTTCCGCGTGCAGTCCGCTGCTCATCGTCCACCATCCACGTGAATGGTCATCACGCCGTTCTCGGGAAAGTTCGGATCGTTGTCGAGACGCGCGATCTCGAGGCGGCCGACGGAGATGCGGCCGCTCGTCTCCGCCTCGGTGCTGTCGAGGCCGAGCCGCTGAAACTTCTCGATCGTCACCGACTCCACACCCGGCACTTCATGCGCCGCGGCATAGATCGCGGAGAGATACACCGGCTGGCCGAACGTGAAGCGGTCGGGGTCGAAGAAGCCGCCATTGCGGCTGCTGAAGCGATCGCGCACGGCCGCGAGCACGTCGGTGCGGAACGCATCGCGCGTCGCGCAGATGTGCAGCTCGAGCTCGAGCGCGGCAGGACGCGGGCCATCGATCTCGAGGTCGTATCCGGCCATGCGATAGGTCTCGATGAATTCGCGCAGCTCCTCTTCGAACGGCTCATCGACGCTCTTGCCGCCGACGCGATCGACGGTGACGAACACGGTGTGCCAGCTTCCGGTCCAGCGAAAGGTCACTGCGGCGCGCTGCACTTCGGGATGGCGCTGCGCGACTTCCTCGTAGTCGCGCGGGGTGACGGCGCGTTGTTGCGTGCGAAACGCGACCGGCGCCTTCTGCCGCACATCTTCGAGCGGCTCGGGATCAACGCCGCCGCGCGCGGGCAGCGGATTGTTGACCGCCACGATCTTTCCGCCGATGAGCGGCTGCGTGAACACGATGTGCGCGATGGAGTCGGCGCCGACGTTCCCACGGCGGCCGTTGCCGACGCGATATTTCGCCTCCAGCAGCACGCCCGCGTCGGGCCGCTTGCCATGTTCATCATCGCCGAAGCGCAGGAGCGACGTGCCGTCCTCTTCGGCCTCGACCACGAAGTCGGTGCTGAATCGCTCGCTCGCGAGCAGATCGCGACGCGACGTCCAGACGATGCCGGCGGCGTCCTCGACTTCGATCTCGGGCGTCACGTCGCGCAGTTCCCAGTGCAACGCCTCGCCAGCTCCCTTCGAGCGATCCACCGCGACGAGCTCCGTCGTTTCCCTTCCCTGCCGCCGCTCGCGCTTGCGCACGCGGCCCGCGCGCGTGACCGGTCCTTCCTGCAACACGGGCTGAAAGCGCACCGATGGCAGAAGCTCTTCTTCTTCGGCGCAACCGCCGCCGCCCGCGGTCACCGGCGCAAGCTGCGGATTCGGCGTCGGCACGAGCGGCAGCTTTTCCCACTCCGCGATCGTGCGGCCATGATCGACGAGCACGATGTTGCCGAGAGCCACGCTGAGGTCATCGCGGTATCCGCTCGTCGTCATCGCGGAGATGCAGAAGGGGAACGGGAGCGCATCGCCGGCGTGCCATTCGATCTCCGTGATCTGATCGTTGGTCAGCGGATCGACGAGCGGCGTCGCGTCGGCCTTCTTCGCTTTCACATGGATCAACCGCACCGCGTGCGCGCGCGCCGGATCGGCTTCCTGCGCGGTGCCGCTCTCGGCGCCGAGGAGCTCGCGGAACACGAGCACCATGTCCGGCTTCAGATCGGGATAGTGGCCTTCGAGCGTGGCCCTGGTCGCGCCTTCCGGCAGACAGCATTCGCGCGACGACCAGGTGTAGAACGGCATACGGTTGTGCTTTTCGAAGAGGCCGCGCAGCTCGTCCGGCAGGTCCTGCTGGACCGGCTCGAAGAACTCGACGCCGAGGGATTTCGCCGCGGCCGCGTTGAGATCGGAGAGCTGGATGACGGGCGCATACGACGGCGTGCGCGTGAAGAGCGGCGTCGTGGCGTCGAGCAGCGGATCGAGGATGTCGCCTTTCACCTCGAGCTGCACCCACGCGCGTGCGTTGCAGCCGTCGTGCATCGGATAGTCGACCAGGCGCGCATGCCGCCGCACCGACACGCGCCGCCTCGCGGTGCCGAGGTACGCCTCGGTGGCGATGACGTCCTGCTGATAGCTGAGCTGATCGGCGGCGTACGCGAGCAGCTCCACCAGCGTGATGCCGATGTCGGCCGGATTGCGCTCGCGCCACTGCGGCACGAGCAGCGCCATGCGATCGAGCATCAGTTGCCGGAACGTCGCGTAGTCCTTCGCGAGATAGTCGATGCGCGGCTCCGGCAGCGACGCGCTCTTGCCGGTGCAGTCCGGCTTGCAGTCGAACGGGCTCGGGCAATCGACCTTGAACGAGAGCTCGACCGCGGCGAGGCGCGGATCGTAGCCATCGGGCGCGTCGTCGTCCGTGGCGGAGGTGACGAGACGCAACGTGTAAATCGAGAAATCACCCGACTGGCTCACCGTGATGGTGAGCACCTCGTTGTTCGTGATGGCGGTGACGGCTTTGATGGCCTTCACGCGCACGCCGCCGTCGATGCGCACGTTGAGCTCGGACAGCGGCGCGCCCGCGTCGATCGCGTGAATGAAGTGCACTTCGAGCGTGACGGGCGAGGTGACTTCGACGTAGTCGATCCCGTTGAGGTGCGGCGGGTTCGATCCGCCGGCGAGCTTGCGCACTTCGGCGCGGCGCCGCTCGTCGCGGCAGGAATAGCGCGCGCTCACGACGTCACCGCCCGTGTGAACGTGTCGACGCGCGTCTCGCGCGTGAGACGGTTGACGTAGCGCACGACGATGGTCAGCTTCGCGTCGTTCGCTTCGACGGCCACGCCTTCGACGTCGATGACATCGCTGAGCCATTGCTGCAACGCGCCTTCGATCAGGAACTGTGTGGTCGCCGCAAGCTCAGGGCTGTTCGGCGCGAACACGAGCTGCAGTACGCCGCTGCCGAACGTCGGCCGCATCACGCGCTCGGTCGGCGCGGTGAAGAGCACCTGATCGATCAGGTCGCGCACGTGCCGTTCGTCATCCGCTTCCGCGGTGCGGCTGCTCGTGTCGATGTGATACGGCCAGGCGACGTTCATCTCACATCCCCACCACGCGCGGCTGCGTGACCAGGACCGTGGGCGGTCCCGCCGGAATCTGATCGGCGCTGATACAGAGACCCGTCGACGTCTGCAGGATGACGGGTTGTCCCATCACCGTGACGCGCACGGCCGGCACGAGCCATTGCACGCGCACGCAAGGCTGCGGCTTCGTGCCCACGGTGAAGACGCAACCGGCGACGAGATACGTGTCGCTCATCGTTGCGGCAGGCATCCCGCCCACCATCACGCGCACGTTCGTGGAGATCGTCTGCACCTGCCCGCCATGGGGACAGATGGCCGTGGCGCCGACGTGGAAAATCGGACCGGGCATGACGACCTCCTCCTACGTAACGACCAGTGCTCCCGCGTTGATGGTGACGGTCGGTCCGGCCATGACGATCGTGGCCCCCTGACCGTTGTTGAGCGTGATGCCGATTTCGCTGATGGAGATGAATGCGCCGGTCTTGAGCTTGAGCAGAAAACCGCCCGTCGGTCCCGGCATGTCGCTGACGAGCAGCGTGTTCTGCTGCAGCGTGTTGATGACGAAGAGATCGAGGCCGGGCGGCGTCGCGCTCGCTAGCGCGGGCACTTCGGCGGGCGTGCCCCAGAACCCGCCCACCCAGATCGGATAGTCGATGTTCCCCTGCTCGAACTCCACCCACACACCCGATCCAAGCGGCGGGATGTAGAACACACCTTCCTGCATACCGGCGAACGGCACGCAGGGCATGGCCCACGTCGACGGCACGAGGCCGGTGACATCGGCGACCTGCACCTGCACGCGGCCGATGCGCATCGGGTCGATGTTGTTCACCACCGTGCCGCGATACTTGCCGAAGTAACGGTTCATACCGCCACCTTCTGCGAGAACGCGACGCGCGCATTGCGCGTGAGCTGGAAGCTCTGCTTGTACTCGCCGCGCTTGATGCTGTGCGTCACGCTCTTCACGTAGTAAAGGCCGTCGTAGGTGATGCCCGCGCCGCGCACGCCGACGAGCTGCCGCGGCTTGAGCACGCGGCCGTAGCGCAGGACGTCGAGTTGGCCGGTGCCGGTGACGACGTCCGCGGATTTCGACACGCGGCCGAGTGCGGCGAGGATCGCCTGCGTCGGCGTCATCCGCGCGGTAGCGCGCTCGCGCACGCGATCCTTTCCTCCCGCCGCGCCGGTCTCTTCTTCCTGCTGCTCGTCGGGACGGTTCAGCATCTGCAGTTTCAGCGGCGGCGGGATCTTCGCGCCGAGGGGCGGATTGAGCGGGGTGATGGAGGGGAGCGGTATCGGATACGCGATCTTCGGAACGGCGATGTTGTTCTGCACGTGAAAGATGAAGAGCGTGCTGGACATGCCGTCGAATGCGAGGGACAGCGACTCGACGTTCGAATGCGCGTCGCTGTTCACGGTCAGCGCCGGCTGCGGGACGCCGAATTTGATCTCGGGACCCCAGTACCCGACGTTCATCCCCGCCACCGGGCCGGGATCGATGTAGAAGACATAGCCGACGAAGTCCGCGAGCTGATTGATGTACGCGTAGTCGGTTCCCTCGTGTCCGGGGATGGTCTCGGTCGGCAGCGGGACGTCGATGAGCACCGAGGGGATCACCTTCGGCACGATGCCGAACGCCGCGTATTTCGCGAGCATCAGCAGCACGCGCGCTTCGCGCGGCATGGCCGGATAGCGAATGATGCCTGTCCAGTCGATGAGGTCCATCAGCACGCTGAGGTCCTCGCCGGTGATGCTGAGCGTCGTCTGCCCCGGCTCGTTGCTCGGCGACACTTCCTGGCGCGTGATGACGCCGTCCATGATCGGCGTCTGCTGGCCATTGATCGTCACCACGATGATCACGCGCGTGAGCGTGTCGAAGAACCCCATCGGCAGGAGGCGCGTGTTGATGATCGAGTTCTTGCCGAAGGTGAACGAAAGCTGAAAACCGCTGCGCTGGCCCGAGCCGACCGTGACCTGCACGCTCGTCAGTGCGTCGATGACCTCGCGCTGCACGCGCTGCGGCACGACGCCCATGAGCAGCGTGAGCTGCACACCTTTAAGCACGCCGCCCTCCCGGCAGTACCGCCGGCAAGGTGACGCGGATGCGCTTTCCCGGAATCGCGGTGAGATCGTCGGGACGCATGACCACGTTCGCGTCGCAGAGACGCCAGTACAACTCGGCGTCGCCGAAGACGTCCGCGGCGATGACGTCGGGACGCTCGCCTTCGAACACGCGATGCTCCTGCACCGTCTCGAACGCTTCCGGCGGCGGGATGAACCTTCGCTTCACGTACGGGACGATCGAACCGTCGGCGCGCGTCAGCGTCGCCGTCTCGATGGAGGCATAGCGGCTGGTCGGTCCGAAGCGGCTGGTCGCCATCACACACCCTCGATCCCGAGCGATCCGAACACGCCCGCTGCCGCGCGCGCGGCGAGCTTCTCCTTCTGCTGGTGATAGGCCGCGAAGAGACTCGCGCCGCGGTGCTGCGCGCCGAGGTCGTTCGAGGAGAGGACGCGCATGCCGAGGCTGACCTTTGCGCGGATCGGATTGAGATTCGGATCGAATGCTTCTTCAGTGATGGAGAAGTCGGTGAGGCGCACCGGCACGACGCGGTTGCGGCTCCAGACGAAGACCGTGAGCGGCGCTTCGAGCGGTGCGATCTCGATGGTGCCGGAAAGCGCGAGCGCGTCGTTCTGCCGCAGTTGCGCGGAGGTGGGATAGACGATCACTTCCAGCGCGGCGAGCTGCGGCTGAATGCCCAGCTCCACGGCGGCGCGATTGCGATCGGGATGCTCGAGCTGATCGGTCGCGTCGATCTCCGCGTCGAGCTTGATGGTCTCGACGGGAGGACCTTTCAGCCGCAGAGCCTCCAACCGATCGCCGCCTTCGCCTCCCATCCCCTGCACCTGCAGCGATCGCGTGAGCGTGTCGGGGTTGTACTGCAGGACGATGATCCGCAGCACGTTCCCGCGCGAAGGATCGAGCAGGACGAGACCACCCTTGAGGACTCGCGGCGAGCCGGAAAATGCCATGGCTTTCGAGAACTTTCAAAGACAGGAGTGTTGATGGGCGGCGATTTCCCTACCCACGGATGAAACGTTGCCTGTCATGGGGAGGTAGTGGCGGGAGGGGGCGGAACGTTTCAAACGGGGGTTGCGCGGCACGCACCCCCAGAGCTTCTGGACAATGTCACACACGGGCTCCACCTCGAACAGCGCGCGCGGAAGTTGCGACTGGCGGATGATGGCGCCGCCGCGGCAGCCACGTGGTGATCAGCGGCCACTTCGGAGGGATCAGCGGTTTCAAGAAAGAGCTCGACCGCTTCCCGCAGATTCGCGGACGCTTCCTCGACCGACTCCCCCTGGCTTGCCACGTCGAGCTCCGGACAAAGTGCGACGTAGCTGCCGCTCCCGCGGTAGATCATGGCGGTGAATCGTTGCGTATCACTCATTGGGTCTCCACGGTCACCCGGTCATGCGGCGACTGCCGCATTGATGTCAACGAGGGGTTGAAGCTGTCCGCCGAATGGCCGATTCGCCGTTCCCGAACCGCCCGGACGCTGTAACAACGGCATCGTATCGAAATCGTCCTGATCGATCGATGAACGACGCGAATGCTTCGCGCGCACGGCCTGACATTTCCTTGTCGATCCGATGCAATCGCTTCACGAGGCAGCGGACGTTGAACGCGTATCAGCGATCGCATCGTCGTGTTGCTCGCGCTGAGCGCCGGAGACGGCGGTTGCGGCATCGACCCGAACGGGTGCCATGGCAACGGGTTACACCGGCGCCGTCGACCCGAACGGCCGGCCGACAACCTGAACCGTCACGCAACCGTGTCCCCGCCCTCCCTCGCCCCCGGGCGTATCATGCCTCTCGATCGATCGAGGGAGGACGGGCATGAACATCCTGCGCAGAACGTCGCTTTTCGTGTTCACTTTTGCAATCGCGGCTCTCCCGCTCATCAGCCAGGAGACGGAGACGCCAACTGCCCAGTTCGAGGAATCGCTCGAGGTGCGGCTCTACAACCTCGACGCGATCGTCACCACGAAAGACGGCAAGCCGGTGCGCGGCCTGACCAAAGACGACTTCATCGTCCTCGAGAACAACGTCCCGCAGCCGATCACCAACTTCTCGTTCTACGACATCGGCTCGTCGACGATGGCGCTTTCCTCCGGCAATGAGCTGGTCAGCACGCCGACGCAGACCACGATCGCGGAAGCACCGCCCGCGCGCCGCTTCGTCTTCTTCATCGACGAGATGGCCATCCAGGGCCAGGGCCGCAAGAACCTGAAAAAGCAGGCCGCGACCCTGATCTCGGCGATGCGTCCCGGCGATCTCGCCACGGTCGTTCGTCCAACCTCCACCGCGCAGATGGAACAGTTGTTCACGAGCGATCCAGCCGAAGTGACCAAGTGGCTGAACAAGGCCATCGACTCGTGCAAGGTGCGGCTCACCTCTCCTGCCTTCGCGGAGCTGCGCCGCTTCCGGCAGGCGATGGAGACCGCGGAATCACCGAGCGAGATCGCGCTCGCGAAGAAGACGTACACCGATCAGCAACGCACGCGCGTCGAGCAGCGCGTCGCCCAGCTCCGCGCGCTCATCGCCGGCCTCGCCGCCACCGATGAAAAGAAAGTACTCGTGCTCATCACCAGCGGTTTGAATGCGCAGCCCGGCCGGGAGGTCTACAGCACCGAAGAGCAGCTCATGATGACCGAGATGCACAAGGTGAAGGGCCACGAGGAGCTCATGAACGAGCATGTGCCGACCGGGCTCGTGGAGATGCGCGATCCGAGCAATCCCAGCGACATGGGCGGCCTGCGCGGGATCGCCGTCGGCAAGATCACCATGAAGGCCTTCAACCAGAAGAACGGATGGGACGGTACGAATCGCCCCGGCATCAACGACCTGCAGACGCAGATTGACGACCTCGGACGCACCGCCGCCGCGAACCGCATCGTCATCTACGCGCTCACTCCGGAGATTCCGATGTTCCTCGAGAGCGGCCGCGGTGCCGACGCGCGCACGCTGACCACGCAATCGACAGTGATGGGCGATAACGTCCATCTCATCGCGCGCGACGTCGTGCCGGCGGAGATGCTCAATCAGCTCCTCGAGTACGAAGGACAGACGCTGCAATCGTTCGCCGAGAAAACCGGCGGACGCTGGTTCCGCGGCACCGGCGTGGTCGATGACACGTTCCGCACTCTCAACGACGACCTGCAGGTGTACTACTCGATCGCGTATCGCGGCCACGGCGACGCGAAGAAGGCGCGCAAGGTCGCGGTGAAGGTGAAGAACCGTCCCGAGCTGAAAGTGCGCACGCGCAGCGAAGTGAGCGACAGCGACAGCGGCGACATGGCCAGCCGCGTCATCGCCGGCCTGCTCTACCCGCTGCAGAAGGACGAGCTGAAGATGGCCGTCAAGGCCGAGACGCCGCAGAAGGACGGGAAGAAGTACAACGTGCCGCTCGAAGTGGTGATCCCGATCGACAAGATGACGTTCCTCCTCGCCTCGGACGGCACGTACAAGGCGCGCGTCACCGTGCACTACGCGGCGGCGGCCGAGAAGGAGTTCGTCTCCTACGGCCGGCAGGAGCAGATGATCGAGCTCACGCCCCACCAGTACCGCGAGATGTTGCGGATCCGCTATCGCTACACGTCGAATATCACCGTGCCCAAAGGCAAGATCCGCATCGCCCTCGGCGTGGTCGACTCGACCTCGAAGATGTCCTCCCTGCAGACGGTGAACCTCAGCGCGCCTTAGCAGAGCGCGCCCCCCCTCATCCGCGCTTCGCGCACCTTCTCCCCTCGCCGAGGGGAGAAGGCTACATAACAGCGTGTGCCTATGTAGGGTGGCCAAAAGCCGGGTGAGGGATTCGCGGATCACCACACTAAAATGCGATCACAACCGTGAATCGTGCCGCTGTCGCACTGCTCCTCGCCGCGCTGTGCGCGACGCCTGCGTCGGCGCTCGATCCATCGCGCGCGCTGACGCAAGCGCGCCTTTCCATCTGGATCAGTGACGACGGCCTCCCGCAGAACACGGTCAACGCGATCGTGCAGACGCGCGACGGGTACCTGTGGCTTGGTACCGAGGAGGGGCTGGCGCGATTCGATGGCGTGCGGTTTGTGGTGAGCGACCGGCAGAACGCGCCGGCGATGCGCACGTCGTTCATCTCGTCGCTGTTCGAAGGGCCAGACGGCACGCTGTGGATCGGCACGTACGGCGGCGGCCTGCTGCGACTCCGCAACGCACGCATCGAAGCCTTTCACCCCGAGCTCCTCGGATCCGATCGCATCCGCGAGATGTACGCGCAAGACGGCGCGATCTTCGTCGCGACCGCGGGCGGCGGCGTGCTGCGCATCGATGGCGAACAGGTGGCGCGCTTCACGACGCGCGATGGTTTGCCGACCGATCGCATCTGGGCATTCGAAGAAGACGGCCAAGGCGGCTTATGGATCGCGACGCACGGCGGAGGCGTAGTGCGCTGGAAAGACGCACGCGTGCAGCAACGACTGACGAGGCGCGAAGGGCTGCCGAATGATTACGCGCGCGCGATCCTGCGCGATCCCGATGGCACGCTGTGGATCGGCACTGACGGCGGCGGCCTCGCCGCGTGGCGCAACGGCGCGATCGTGCGCGTGTTGACGACGAGCGATGGACTGCCGAGCAATCTCATTCGCTCGCTGCAACGCGATCGCGACGGCAGCCTTTGGATCGGCACCGACGCCGGGCTGGCGCGCTGGCGCGGCGATCGCGCCGAAGCGTTCAGCGTCAACGAAGGTCTGCCCAGTCCCATCGTGCGCACCGTGATGGAAGATCGCGAAGGCTCGTTGTGGGTCGGAACCACGGCAGGGCTGGTGCGCCTGACCGACACGCGATTCCTGCCGTTCACGCGCAAGGAAGGGCTCTCGGTCGACGGCGTTCGCGCCATCGTCGAAGACCGCGACGGACGGATCTGGGCGGGCACGGAAGGCGGCGGTCTCTGCGCGATCCTCCCCTCGCCCGCGCGATGCCTCACGAGGCGCGACGGCCTGCCGATGGACACCGTCTACGCGCTGGCAACGAGCCGCGACGGCAGTTTGTGGGTCGGCACCGATGGCGGTGGCGTGGCGCGCCTGCGCGATGGAAAGTTCGTCGACGCGGTCGATGCGCGAAGCGCAGGCTTGCCGAACGACCGCGTGCGCGCAGTCGTCGAGACCGCGGACGGCGCGTTGTGGATCAGCACGACCGCCGGACTCGCGCGCGTCGCCAACGGACGCGCGACGCGCGTGCGCGAGCTGGAAGATCGACAACTCCGGCCGCTCCTCGCGCTGCCTGATGGAAGCGTGCTCGTTGGCACCGACGGCGCGGGATTGTGGCGCGTCGATGCGAACGGCGTGCGTACCACGCTCGTCGCGAAGACCGGGCACGGTCTCGAGAGCGATCGCGTGTTCAGCCTCGCACTCGACGCCGATGGCGGAGGGGTCTGGATCGGCACCTCGGGCGGAGGTCTCGCGCGGCTCGATCTCGCAAGCGGCGCCGTGCGATCGCTCACGCGGCGCGATGGCTTGCACGACGACGTCGTATTCCAGGTCGTCGATCAAGGCGCCGATCTGTGGCTGACGAGCAATCGCGGCCTCTATCGCGTCGCGCGCGACCGCGTGCTCGCCGCGATGCGCGGTCAGAAGAGCGATTTGACAGGCACTGTCTATGGTTCGACCGATGGCATGCCGTCCGCGGAGTGCAACGCCGCGTCGCCCGCCGCGATCCGCGCGCGCGACGGACGGCTGTGGGTCGCAACCGCGCGCGGCATCGCAGTCGCGGATCCGCGCGCGAGCACCCGCAACACGGTGCCCCCGCCGGTCCACGTCGAAGAAGTGCTCATCGATGGCAATCCCGCGACCGCGCGGCCACTGCGCGTTCCACCGCGCACGCGACGTCTCGAGCTGCGATTCACCGCACTCAGCCTGCGCGCGCCGGAGCGCGTGAAATTTCGGTATCGGCTCGAAGGCTATGACCGCGACTGGGTCGACGCGGGCAACAGTCGCGTCGCCCATTACACGAAGCTCGCGCCCGGCAGTTACACGCTGCGCGTGATGGCCGCGAACGAAGACGGTGTGTGGAGCAAAGGCGAGGCGCGGCTCGGCGTCACCGTCGATCCGCGGTGGTTCGAAACCTCGTGGGCGCGCCTGTTGACGCTCGCGCTGATTGCGGCTCTGATCTGGGCCGCGTTTCGACTGCGCCTCGCCGCGTTGCGCGCGCGCAAGAACGAGGAGCTCGCGCAGCTCGCGCGCGAGCTGGAGGACACGAACCGGCAGCTCGGAGTCGCGAATGAGCGCCTGCGCGCGCTGTCCTATGTCGATGGACTGACCGGCGTCGCCAATCGCCGCCGTTTCGACGAAGCGCTCGAGAACGCGTGCGCGTCCGCCGCCGAAAACGGCGAGCCGCTCTCGCTGGTGCTGATCGATCTCGATCACTTCAAGCGGCTCAACGACGCGCAGGGCCACCAGCACGGCGACGAAGCTCTACGAGCCCTTGCGGCTTTGCTCGCGCAGCGCACGGAGACGCGCGGTGGCCTGGCGGCGCGCTTCGGCGGCGAGGAGTTCGCGTGGCTGCTTCCCGGCGTTACGCTCGACGAGGCAAACGCCGAAGCGGAGGCGTTCCGCATGCTGGTACGCGACGCCGCCATCCCCCACCACACCAATGACTCCGGCATCGTCACCGCCAGCCTCGGCGTCTCGTCCACGGACGGTATGAGCGGAGTCACTCCGGACGCTCTCGTCGCCGCAGCCGACGCCGCGCTCTATCGGGCGAAGTCGCGCGGCCGCGATCGCGTCGAAACCGCCGCGCCGAGTCCGAGCAGGAGCCAGAGCGCGGGCGCTTGATGGACCTGATGAAAGGCGCCGAGGAACGATGTGGCGGCGAGCGCGATGAAGACGGCGGCTGCAAACCTGGAACGACGGGCTCTCAGCCCGTCGACCCACCGGTAGGCATACATGAGCACGAGCACCACGATCGGCACGCCGCCTTCGATCAGCCAGGCCATGTACATGCTGTGCAGCGACGCCTGGAATCCGTACGTGCGCTCGAAGTACATCTGAAAGTTCCGGTATCCGATGCCGTGGGGAAAGCTTTCGCGGGCGAGGCGGGGGGTCAGTGCGCTGATTTGCGTGCGGATCGACACCTGTTCGCGCGGCCGGATCTGCACCCAATACGCGGTCGCGCTCAGCTCTTTTTCGAGCTTCGCGATCGCGGCCGAAGCGTCGTTGCCCGGCAACATGCGCGTGATGCGGATCAACGTCGTGAGCATCATCGGGCGCGTGGCCGGGATGACCGAAAGCAGCAAAGCAATCGCCATCACGCCGGCGAGTGCCGCGGCGCCTCTGCGGATGCGATCGGAAGCGCTCGTGCCGTACGCGATCGCGGACAAGCCCAGCGCAATCAACGCGGCGGCGAGCGGCGCGCGGCCACGGCCGATCAACAACAACGCGATCGTCGCGGACATCGCCAGCAGAAACAAAGCCTTTCTACGCGAAAGCGCCGCACTCCATGAGGCGAACGCGATCACGAGCGGCAGCAACATCGGCGAGTACCCGCCGGTCCGGGCGATGGGCGGATCGAGCCGCAACTCGAGCGCGGTCAGAAGCACCGCCGGAATGACGACAGTGACGATCGCGCCGGCGATCGCGGTGTCGGTCGAATTGCGGCCCGCGAGGTAGAAGACGGCGAAGATGCCGATGCCGATCGCGTCGACAGCCAGCCATCGCAGCGCGTGCGCAGGATGCTCGGCCCAGCTCGCGCCGATCGCGAACACAGCAAAGTAGACGACGATCGGAAGCGTTGCTCGCACCACTCCGTTCGTTTCGATGCGTCCGCTCAGCGCCACGCACAACACGAGTAACACGACCGCGGCCGCGCCGGCGTACCAGACCTTGTATCCATAGGGCGTGAAAATGTATCCCCACAGGATCGCCGTGCCCGCGACGAGCGGAACGGCGCGCAGCGTTTCACCCACGCCGCAACTCTTTCACACCCGTGTCGAGCCGGCGCCGCAACAACGCGCGCAACGTCGCGCCGTCCGCATAGCCGACCTGCGCAGCCACTTCGTCGACGGTCGCGTGGCCGGTTTTCAGAAGGTGCACGGCGCGCTCGATGCGCAGGCTCTGAAAATACGAAAGCGGCGATTTGCCGAGGACGCTCTCCATGCGGCGCGCGAGCGTGCGCTTGCTCGCGCCGACGGCCTTCGCAGCGTCATCGAGCGAGAAGCCGCGCTTGAGCCGTCCGCGTGCCCACCGCTCGAAACGCTGCACGATCGGATCGGAATGAATCAGATGATCGGTCAACGCGTACGCGGACTGCGACGGGCGCGTGTCGATGATGAGATAGCGCGCCGTGAGGGCGGCGAGCTGCGGACTGACTCCGCGGACGATCCACAACGCGAGATCCATGTGACTCAGCGCCGCGCCCGCGGTGACGAACCGGCCCGATTTCACGATCATGTTCGACTCGTCGAGCGACACGTTCGGATAGCGCCTGCGAAACAGCGGGGAGAGCCACCAGGTCGTCGTGGCCTGCTGCCCGTCGAGCAATCCCGACTCCGCCATCACGAACGTGCCGATGCAGGCCGCCGTCATCATCGCGCCGCGACGCGACCATTGGCGCAGCATGGCGCCGGCATCTCGCACATCGGGTCGCGACAGCGCCGCTTCCAACGGTTCCGGCATCTTGAACCCGATCGCCGGCACCACGACGCAATCCGTGCGTGTGCCGGCGGCGCGAACAGGCACGCGCAGACCGTGCGACGTCGCCACCTTCGTTCGTACGCCAACGATGCGCACGTCGAATCGCGACACGCCCAGTCCGGCCACTTCGTTCAGCTCGTTCGCCGTCTGAAACGCATCGAGGACCGCGGACAGGCCGAGATCGAACACACCATCGAGAACCAGGACATCGACGCGCATGGCAACGATGATAGCGAGCGGAGCGCCCGCCACATCAGCCGGCGCGGGACGCCGGCGCTCCGCTGGCAAGGATGCTCCTGAAAATGGCGTTCTTGCCTATCCCGAAAACCGCAATGGCCACCTAAGCTGACCGGCCATGGACATTCTCGAATGCATCGGCAACACGTCCCTGGTCGCCTTGCGCAACATCGCGCCCACGAGCGGCGCGCGCATCCTGGTGAAAATCGAAAGCGAAAATCCGACCGGCAGCATGAAGGACCGGATGGCTCTGGCAATGATCGAGACGGCCGAGGCGGCCGGACGTCTTCCCTCGCATGGCCCTGTCGTCGAATACACCGGCGGCAGCACCGGCGTCTCGCTGTCGCTCGTCTGCGCGGTGAAGGGGCATCCGCTGCACATCGTCACCTCCGACGCCTTCGCCCAGGAGAAGCTCGACCACATGCAACTCCTCGGCGCCGAGCTGCAGATCGTACGCAGCGAGGGCGGCGGCATGACCGCGAAGCTCACGCGCGACATGATCGAAGCCGCGCGCGTGATCGCCGAGGAGACCGGCGCGTACTGGACGGATCAGATGAAGAATCGAGACCAGCTCGCGGCGTATCACGCGATGGCCGACGAGATCTGGGCGCAGACGGAGGGACAGGTTGACGCTTTCGTGCAGAGCGTCGGCACCGCGGCGTCGATTCGCGGAACGGGCGAAGCGCTCCGCCAACACGATCCACGCGTCACCATCGCTGCCGTCGAGCCGGCGGAGTCGCCGGTCCTGTCGGGCGGCCAGCCTGGCTCGCACAAGATCGACGGCGTCGGCGCCGGCTTCGTCGTCCCGCTCTGGGAGGCCGGCATCGCCGATCGCATCGAGCGCGTGTCGACCGCGGATGCGATCGCGATGGCGATGCGGCTGGCGCGTGAAGAAGGCTTGTTCGCAGGGACATCGACCGGCGCAAACGTCGTCGCCGCGCTGCGCGTCGCGGAAGCTTTACCGCGTGGTGCGACGGTCGTAACGGTGATGTGCGACACGGGGATGAAGTATCTGAAGACCTATCGCAATCGTTCCCAAATCGGGTAGGATCATTCCCGAAATGGGAAGGACGATGCCCAAGGCGGCGCCGAGTGCTGTCGCATCCGCTCTCTTCACGCCAGTCCAGCAACGAGTGCTCGGGCTTCTCTTCGGACAACCGGAACGACGGTTTCAAAGCGCCGAGTTGATTCGGCTGGCTGGCAGCGGAACGGGCGCGGTTCACCGTCAGCTGCAGCGGCTTGCAGATGCGGGACTCGTCACCGTTGCTCGAGATGGCAACCAGAAATATTACGCAGCGCGGAAGGACGCTCCGGTCTTTCCGGAGTTGCATGGACTGGTTGTAAAGACCGTGGGGATCGTCGAGCCTCTCCGTGCGGTGCTTGCGCCGATCGCGGATGAGATCGACCTCGCGTTCGTCTTCGGTTCGGTGGCGAAAGGCAGCGAGCGGGCGGGAAGCGACATCGATCTACTGCTCGTCACCGATACGTTGGCGTACGCAGACGTCTACTCCGCGCTCGCAGCCGCTGAGCAGACGCTTGGACGAACGATCAATCCGACGGTCTTCACGCGGGCAGAATGGAAAAAGAAGCGCGCACGTCCGGATTCATTCGTCAAAAGGATCACCGCTCAACCTCGGCTCTTCGTGATCGGTAGCGGTGATGACGCAGAGTGAGCCGCTGGAAAAACTCGCCAGCACCGGACTTCTCAAACATGAAGAGCCGCGACGTGAGCAGATCACCGGGCTGCTGCATACCGGCGCTGTCCGGCTGGAAGATGCGTGCAGGACTACGAACGCGCCGGAGAGCCGCTTCGATCTCGCCTATAACGCGGCGCACGCGCTGGCACTGGCCGCCCTCCGTATTCACGGCTACCGGGCGGACAAGCGTTACATCGTCTTCCAGGCACTGGCGCACATTCTGGAAGTGGACGCGCCGACGTGGCGGCTTCTGGATCGCTGTCATCGCGCACGCAACGCAACGAATACGAAGGGGTTCACGTCCGTTGACGAGAGAAGCTTTTGAGCGGTCTGATCGGCGCGGCGCTCGATCTTCTCACTCGCGTTCGTGCGCTCGCCGAAATCTGGAGGCTTCTTCTCGGAGTCATGAGAAGGAGGTGCATATGACGATCGCGATCGTGAAGCTCGGCTCTCCCCGAACGCCCGATGAAGGCCTCCGCCTCGGCACGGTGCGCAGGCCGCCGCGCGGCGTGCCGAAAGCGGAATTCGCGAAGCGCGATTTTTATGACGTGTGGCTGCCGAATCTCGCGCCGACGCAGGAGTTGCTCTCGTTCGCACTGGCCGCGCCGGACGAGAAAACGTGGAAGACGTTCGTGCGGCGTTTCCACGCCGAGATGAACCGGCCCGATGCGTCACGCGTGCTCGATCTGCTCGCCGCGCTGTCGCATCAGACGAACTTTGCGATCGGCTGCTATTGTGAAGATGAGACGCGCTGCCATCGCTCGGTGTTGCGTGAGCTGCTCACCGAACGCGGCGCCAAGGTCAGGGCTTGAGTCCGGCGAACAGCGCCTCGAAGATCTCGATCCCGTCCCACAGATTCCGCAGGCGCAGGTTCTCGTTCGCAGTGTGCTGATTGTTGTCGTGATTCACGATCGGCAGCACGATCGCGGGCGTGTTGCCGGGATGCTGAAACAGATGGATCGGGACGCTGCCGCCCATCGTCGGCAGGCGCACCGGCTCGTGTCCCGCGCGCGTCATCAGCGCGGCGATCTCCTGCGACAGCGGCAGATCGAGCGCCGTACGCGCAGGTGGATAGCCGGAGCCCCAGCGCACGCGCACGAGCTTCGTGCTGGCGAGACGCACGGCCGCGCCGGGATCGTCGCGCACGATGGTCCAGCCGCTCGCGACGAGATGCCGCTCGACGCGCGCCTTCACGGACTCCGGCGTCTGCGCCGGCACCAGGCGAAAATCGATCGCCGCGCGAGCGCTCGGCTGAATCGTGTTCGACGCTTTCTCGCCGACGCCGCCCGATTGAATCCCGCTCACGTTGAGCGCGGGCAGCAGGATGCGCTCGTTGAGCGACTCACCTTCCGTGCGCGCGATCTGAAACTCGCGGCGAAGTTCCGCCTCGACCGGCGGCATCGCGGCGATGGCCGCCTTCTCCGCGGCCGTCGGAGGAACGACGTCGTCGTAAAAGCCATCGATGAGAATGTAGCCGTTCTCATCGCGCATCGAATCGATGAGGTGCGTCAGCGCGACGATCGGATTGGGCACCCAGTTGCCGTAGTGACCATCGTGCAGTCCGCGCGCGGGGCCGTAAACGACGAGATCGAGTGTGAGCACGCCGCGCGCACCGAACGCGAGCTGCGCGCGCCGGCTCTGGTGCACCGGACCGTCGCAGATGATCCAGGCGTCGGGACGGAGGACTTCGGGATACTTCGCGATGTAAGCAGCGAGATGCGGTGAGCCGGCTTCTTCTTCCCCTTCGAAGACGAAGCGAAGGTTCACGCGCGGCTTCATGTTCTTCGCGCGCAAGCGGTCGAGCGCGGCGAGCATGGCCACGATCGGCGCCTTGTCATCGCTGGCCGAGCGCGCGTAAAGGCGCCATTCAGGATCGAGCGTCTTTGCGTTGAGCCAGTCGACGTCGTTGCCGTTCGCGTCGCGCATCACCGGCGTCCATGGCACGCTCTTCCACTGCGCGGGATCGACCGGCTGGCCGTCGTAATGCGCATAGAACGCGATCGTGCGCGTCGCGCCGGTTGCTGTCAGATCGCCGACCACGATCGGCGGCGCACCATCGAGTGTGAGCACGCGCGTAGTGATACCGCGCCGCGCCATCATCGCCTCGACCGCCTTCGCGTTGCGGTTGATGTTGACGGTGTCGTCCGCGAGATTCGGGATCGCCAGCAACTCGGTCAGCTCGCGAACAATCGCACGCTGATCGGCGAACAAAGGAAGAGCGCAAAGGAGGACGGCCAGCACGCGCAGCATGCGCGGATGTTAGTACCTCGGAGTACCTCGGAGTACCTCGGAGTACCTCGGAGTACCTCGGAGTACCTCGGGTTCCTCGGGTTCCTCGGGGTTCCTCGGGTTCCTCGGGTTCCTCGGGTCCCTCGGAGCGGTTCAGGCCCCCCGAGGAACTCCGAGGAACCCGAGGAACCCGAGGGACCGCCCCCGTTACAAATCCTCGATCCGCAACGTCTCCGTCGCGTCTTTCCACGCCGTGCGGAACTGTGCTTCGACGAGCGCCGCTTCGTTCTCGCGCTTCTGCGCGACGAGGCTCTGCCACAATCCGAAGAGCAGCCGCCCATCGCGCGGTTTCTTCGCCAGCGCCTCGCGGAACACGCCTTCCGCCTCCGCCGCCTTGCCATCGCGCAGCAATGCGCCGCCGAGGGATTGGCGGATCGGGTAATGCCAGGCGGGGGGCTCGTCGTACTGGATCGTTTTTTCCACTTCGATCGCATTCCGCCACGCCTCGATCGAACGATCCTTTTCGCCGCGCGCCCACATCATCGTCGCCTCAAGCGTTGCGGCGGCCAGTGCGAGCAGGTCGGATGATTTGTTGTTGCCGAGGAACATCGAATCGGCGGGAATGACCTTGCGGAGCGATTCGAATTTCTCGCGCGCCGCGGCCGCTTCCGCGACTTTCCCCTTCTCCGCGAGTGCCATCGCCTGCGCGTATTGCCACAGCCCGCGATGCAGCTTGCGGTGTTCCGCGGGCACCGGCGTGGCGAGGATGTCATCCCAACGATGGAAGCGCAGATCGGAGATCAGCGGATACACGACGAACGCCTCGAGCATCTGCATCTGCTTGTCCGCGTCGCCGATTTGCCGCGCCATCTCATTCGCCGCTTCCTTCGCCTCGGCATACCGCCCCTGCTGCGCGCGCGCGAATGAAATGAAATGGATGTTGTGCGTCCAGTACATCAGCGGATACACGCCGGACGCACCGGTGCGATCGACAAATACTTTGTCCGCGGCCGACGCTTCGATATTCGTCTTTGCCGCCAGGTCGTAATCGCCCGTCTGCAGAAAGATGTGACCGGGCATGTGGACGAGATGGCCTGCGCCGGGGACGAGCGACATGAGCCGCATCGCGCTCGGAATGGCGCGCTCGAGATTCGGTGACGCCTCGACCGCATGAATGTAGAAGTGATTTGCGGCGGGATGATCGGGATTGTGCTTGAGCACCGACTCGAGCACCGCCACCAGCTCGAGCGTCCCCTCGGCAGGCTTGCCGTCGGGCGTCCAGAGTTGCCACGGCCGCAGCATCATCAGACTTTCCGCGAACATCACCGCCGCGTCGAGATCGTCCGGATACTTCTTCACCAGCTCACGCATGGCCGCGCTGTAGTCGAGGTGAAACTGCTTCCAGTCCGACTTCGCGTCGGCGGATGCGAAGCGCTTCGTCAGCGCCGCGATGTACGCCTGTTCGCGCGCGCTCGCTTTCGGCGCGAGCTCCACGGCCTTCTTCACCGCAGCGAATGTCGACTTCGCGCGTTCTTCGCCAACCGCGACGTCGTTGTAGTTCGGACCAATGGCCAGGGCGAGTCCCCAGTACGCCATCGCGGCATCGGGATCGAGCTCGGCGACGCGGCGGAAGTAGCGCGCGGCCTCGTCATGATTGAACCCGTACAGCAGCGTCAGTCCCTGATCGAAATACGTCTGCGCCTCGGCACTTTTCGTGGTGATGGGATGGTGATGATTGCCGAGTCCGGGATGCAGTGTGGTCGCGACAGGAGCCGGTGGGGCCTGGTGAGCGTGTTGGGAGGTCGCCGACACCGCGGACATGAGAACGCACACGAGGACGATTGCGCGCATGGTGATCTCCTTCGATGCCTCAGATGCCGCGAAGTATGCCGCGGTTTCATCCTGGAGCGACGGGCTCTCAGCCCGTCGACCATCAAAATCAATTCGACGGGCTGAGAGCCCGTCGCTCCAGATCAACGCGCGCGTTTCATCAAGGCATCGCCGAGGGTGAGGCCTTCGACGACCGCGCGTTCGTAGAGGCGATAGCCGTTGTCGCTGTTCGTGAGCACCACCAATCCTTGCTTCGATTTCGGCAGTAGGATGATCACGGCATGGACACCGCGATCGCTGCCGCTGTGGATCAGCGCGTACTCGCCGCCGGGAAGGTCGGGATGGACTTCCCATCCCAATCCGAGAAACGCATTCTCACGCATCTTTGCGTGCGGAGTGGCCATGTCGCGGAACAGCGCATCGGAAAGGCCGGCCCCGCTCATCACCCATGCACCGAAGCGGCCGTAGTCTTCAACAGACGTGATCAGATCGTCCGCTGCATTCGCCGTGGTCGTCTTGTGATCGGTGTACGCGTTGCGTCCTTCCGCATCGTGCCAGCGCGCGAAGCGCGACTCATCGGTCCGCGCATCCCACGCGTGCCGCGTGTCGTGCATGCCCGCGGGCTCGAACACATACGCGCGCGACAACTCGGAAAGCGGCTTGCCGAACTTCTTCTCGAGCGCCTTGCGAAGGTACTCGAAGCCCTCGCCCGAGTAGCCGAACTTCGCGCCGGGATCGGAGTGAAACGCGAGTTTCTTCGACTCCTCCTCCCAGCGCCAGTTCAGGAACCCGGTCTGATGACTGAGCACGTGACGCGTGGTGAGAAGGCGATGCCGGGGATCGGCGGCGACATCGGGATCGACGTAGTACTTCGCGAGCGGCTCATCGAGCTGCCACTTCCCTTCGTTCACGAGGCGCAACGTGAGCATGGCCACCACCGGCTTCGTCAGCGATGCGACGTTGAAAAGCGTGTCGTACGGCGCCGGCGTGCCCTTCGCGAGCTCACCGTGTACGGCCACCTCGCGCAACTTGCCGTCGCGGATGATGGCGATGCCAACCGCGGGCACTTTGTTCTCGCCCAGCCACGCCGCGATCATCTGCGGATCGTGTACGAGCATCGTGAAGAGAAGAGCAGCGACGCCAGCGTTCACATCGGCGTATACGACGACGGCTCCCGAGGGTTTCTGGAGCGACGGGCTTTTAGCCCGTCGACGATTGAATCAAGTCGACGGGCTGAGAGCCCGTCGCTCCAGATGGCTACTTACACTCGGCGAGCCCCGCCATCGGCAGGTCGAACGCATGGAAGGCCGCGCGCAAGTTCTTCATCGTGTCGGCGAACGAGATGCCTTTGCCATCGTCGCTGTCGCTCATGTCCACTGCTTTCGTCGCGCCACACAGGGTGAGCGTTTCCACCGGCGCGGAAGGATTCACCGACTTCATCATCGCGGGGTCGCCGTACAGCGGGCGTCCGTTCACCGCCACGAGCAGCACGTCCTCGTGCGGCGCGTAGATCAGCGACGAGTACGCGTCGCGCGTTCCGCGTCGCACTACGACATAATCCGCCTTCAGTCCCTTCTCGAGCCGCCCGACCTTCGAGTCGATGCGCGCCAGCCTGGCCGGGTTCGTCGTCGCCATCTGCACGAGCTCTTTCGGCGTGAGCGGTTTCGGGAACTGCTGATCGGCCCAGATCGCGGCGTAGCGCATCTCCTCGATCATGCCGTTGCTGCCCGACGGCGACCAGTCCGGCGCGATGGCCGCGGTCACGTGTTTCTTCGCCGCCGCGATGTCCGCGGTCTTGCCGTACAACTCGATGTTCGTGCGCGGCGACCAGACGAAGCCGACGCCGCTCTTTCCGAGCTCTTCGAAGTCTTTCTCCAGCAGCGGCACGCCGTGGATGATCACGAACCCCTTGGTGAGGAACCCATGCGCACGCGCCATTCGAAACTCGCGAGCCGCATTCGCATCGATTCCTTCGGAGAGATGCGCAACCACCGGCTGGTCCGCGGCGAGCGCCTGGCGCACACTCTGCTCGTCTTCCTCTCTCAGCTCCAGCGGAAAGATGCGGTACTGCAGCGGTTCCTTGTTCACTTCATTGCCGAAGAGGCCGGAGTAGTAATCGAGATTGCGCGCGAGGCCTCGCGAACACGGCTCGTACAAACTCCCCACCGTGCTCGTCGCACCCCAAACCAGCGCCTTCACCTCGGCGAACCGCTCGATGTCGCACGGAGCTTGCCCGCGCACCTTCGACTGCGGACCGGCCAGGCCGACTGCATACGCGGCCATGGCCTGCCACTCGTAACGCGTCTTCGTCTGCGTCCCCGCCGACCAGCGCGGATGCACGTTCCAGGTGAGGTGATTGTGCAGATCGATCAGGCCCGGATAGATGAAGCCTTTCGTGTCGATCACTTCCGCGCCGTCGGGAATGGCGACGCTCGCGCCCGCGTCGGCGATCACGCCATCACGTACGAGGAGCACTCCGTTCTCGATGACCACATCGGGAGTGACGAGCGTGCCACGCAGCGCATACGTCTGCGCGGAGAGCTCGAGGGCGAGAACCAGCGGAACCAGCAGGCGAATCATGCAAAGACCCCCGCGAAGCGTCCAATCCGGAGCGACGGGCACCCCATCTGCCCGTCGCTCCAGATGGTGGTATCAGTGATGTGAATACGGCGTCTGCAGCGGCGCCACTTCGACTACGGTCATCATCCCGCGATCCTCGTGCGCGAGGATGTGGCAGTGGATGACGTAGTAGCCGGAGAAGTCGACGAAGCGGCTGCGCATCTTGAAATAGCCAGGCACCTGATACGTGGTGGTGCCATCGGTGAACGTGCTGCCGGACGGAATGGGGAAGACGTCCCACCAGATGCGTCCCGTGGCCGGCTCGGTCGGCGTGCACGGTTTCCACGTCGACGAATCGAGCGGATCGATTACGCACTGTCCGGGCCGCGCATTGGTTTTGTCGATCGTGTACAGCGGCACGACTGCGGTGTACGTCGCGCCGGTGAGATTCGCGGGCGGCTGATTGTTGATGGTCATGGTGTTCGTCGCGTCGTCGATCGCGGCGATCATCGACGGTCCCATGTTCTTGTCGCCTACCTTGCTCGTGACCCAGATCCAGTCGCCGACGCGGAACTCGCTCGAGAACAGCGCGCTGCCGGTGGCTCTGGCGATGGTCGATTGATCGCCCGCCGGCGGCTTCGTGGCGGGCGGATTCGGAACGATCTTGGTGACGTTGATCGTGCCCGTGCCCGCGGTCGTCGTCAGCGGCGTGTTCGGATCGAAGACCGACGTGATCTGGAACGGGTTGATGTGGATGTGGAACGGATGCGCGATCTGGTTCGCGTTCGCCGGCGGGAAGGTCTCGTTGACGACCTGCCACTCCTCGGCACGATTCAACGCGACGACCACTCCGAGCTCGCCGTCGAACTTCTTGCCATCGATGGTGTGCTGCGACGGGAACTTCGTTCCGACCACCGGCGCGATCGCGCTCGACGCGAACTTGATGACCTTCGTGCCGCTGATCTCCGCATCGGTGATGTCGTCGAGGAAATCGGGGAACGGCGGCGGAGTGGGCATGAAGCCCTTGGTGCTCGCATCGTTCGCGGTCACCTTCACTGTCAACAACGTGAACGGCGCGACGTTCGGCTTCATCGGTGGGCGATCGCTGGGATCGACACTGTTGAAGACCAGCACGTTGTACGTGTTGGTTGCACCAGTCGAGGTGTCGAACGCGGGCGCCTGCACGAGCAGGTCCGCGCGATTGCCCGAGGCGAGCAGGAACTCGTCGTTGAGCGGGCCGAAGTTCTCGAACTGCACGCCGTCCTGCGCGATCTGCTTCCACTGGATGCCGGCCGGCTTCTGGAAGTACACGCCCGCGCGACCCGAGGTATTGGCGATGCGCCACATCTGCACCGAGTTGCCAGCCATCGTGACGACCGGCCGCAATTGACCATTCACCGAGAAGTCCGGACCGGGACCCTGCCCCGTTCCGGTCTGCAGACCGGGCACATTGCCGAGCTGTTGGATCACCATCACCGGCTGCGTGCGCGTCCAGTTCGCTCCGTAATAGGCGTTGATCGCGTCGTCGTATTCACCTTCGATGACGAACGCGCCGGTCATGCCGTTCATCACATTGATGGTGGTCGAGCCGTGTTTGTGCGCGTGATACCAGTGCGTGCCCGGCGCCTGTCCCATCAGCAGCGGACGGCTCGGCGCCGCCGCCTCATCGATTTCCGCCGCGCCCGCGCCGTGCGTATGCGGCGTGCGCGCGACCGCTTCATCGGTGGTCGTGGCTTCGGCTGCCGCCTTCTTCTCCGGCAGCTTGAAGCAGTAGGGGAACGCGGAAACGAAATACTGCGGGAAATTGCCCTGTGCGATCAGCTTTTGATCCCACGTCCACCATTCCGGCGCGTACTGCTTCAGCGGATCCATGAGCGCCTGCTGCGTCGACTGAGGCAGGTCGGACCACAGCCGCGGCCACATCTTCGGACCAGTGGCGGTCGACAGCTCCTGCCGGCAGCGCGAGAAGAACTCGTCGAAGGCCGGCTTCATGCTCTGCGCGGTGACGACCGGCGCGTTCGTGCCGTCGGTCTTGCGCGGCGACGGGCGGATCTGCAGGAACACGTTGTCGCCGGTGCTGTTCGGATTCGTGTGCGTACCGTGATAGTGCACGTTCGTGAACACGGAGCCGGCGAAGCAGTCCGGATATTTGTCCGCGATGGTGGTGCTGCTGTCTGTGCCGGGATAGACGCTGCCGCCCGTGCCCGACTCGTCGCACTTGCTGTCATCCGTACCGGGGAACTTGGCCGCGTCGATGACGTTGAGGAACGTCAGCGCGACGATGTCGCCGACGCGCGCGCGCAGCGTCGGACCGGGCATCGGACTGGTGAGCTGCTGCGACGTCGGATTCCAGGTCGTCGGAGCGGAGCGGCGATACGCACGCACCCATTGCGGGACGCAATACGGCGAACTGCCCGGGCCGGCCGACGCGACCGTGAACCGCTGCTGCTCGGAAACGGTGTAAAGCGTGCCGCTCAGCATGTTGTCGACGGCCTGGATTTCAGGGATCGTCGCGAGTGGCGCGCCGGTGATGTTGGCCGGACATGGGAACGAATTCGCGGGCGCCTGCGCCAATGCGACAGGGACCAGCATGATCGACAGGGCGGCGAGACAGATTGCGTTTGCTCTTCGCACGTTCATTCCTTTCACGAGACTACGTTGATGGACCCGGTCTCATCCGGATGGATCGAGCAGTAGTACTCGACGGTCGTGGGCGCGGTGCCACCGACGATGTAGGCGGGTTGGGACGACTTTCCGGCGTCGATCTGATTGGTGATGCGGTCGCCGCCGGTCTGCCAGATCTCGTGCTCCTGGCCGGTCTGGTTGTTCCAGGAGACCATGTCGCCCACCTGCGCCTGCAACGCGGTTGGCGCCGTCACATCAGGCGAAACGTAGACGTCGGGAACGAAGCTCGCGTACGTCGAGCCGGGGACGATGAGGATCGACCAAGCATTTCCTGCCATGTTTTTCTCCTTGCTGAAGCGCGTTAAAAGCGAAGGCCAAGCGAAAGGCGTACGGTGCGCGGACGCTGGTACGCGAGGTCATTCAGTGGTTGTCCGAAGTTCGGGGCCAGTTGGTAATGCGTTCCTTCGAGCGGCGTCTCGGATCGCGGGTCGAACGGCTGCAGTGTCGCGGACGTGGCCGCGGTGCTGACGGTGGTGCCGAGGCGTTGGGGGTCGGCGATGCCGTCACGGTTGAAGGCGTTGAGGAGATCGCCTTGTGCGAACCATTCCAGCGCACCCGTGTGAATCGACGTGCGCAATGCGAAGTCCGTCGAGTGGATGTTGTCGGCGCGCAACGCGCCGCGTCCGCTGAAGTAGTACAGGCCATTCGGAACCGCCGCGTAACCAGGATTCGCCGGCGCGCCGGTATAGCGCGTGAGATTGATCGGGCCGGCGATCGAGTACGGCAACGCGGAGTCGTAGTTGTGCAGCAGCGACGCGGAGAGATTCGCGCGGCCGAGATTGAACGCGTAGCCGATCCACGCGCGCACGCGATGGCGTTGATCGCCCGGCAGGTATCCGGCCGGCGATGCTCCGTCGTAATCGAAAAACTCGGGGTAGTACGACGACGGATCGAGGTTCGCGACCGCGCCGCTGGTCGGGCTCTCCCCTTCATCGTTTCCGCGCAGCGTCGCGTACGTATAGTGCACGCCGGAGTCGATTCCGTTCGACGTCCACTGCGCCTGCAGTTGCAGCGCGCGATATTCGCGCTCGATGTCGTTGCTGTTGCGCAGCAGCGTGAGATCGACCGGGATGCCGAGCGGCGTGTTCGTGCGCCGCGTGCTGGTGGTGACGTTCGCGGCGTAGAAGTCGCGCCAGTCGCGCAGGATCGCGTCGGCGCGTACGTACCCGCCCTTCCCGATCCGCACTCCGTATCCGGCAGTCACTTCTGTGACTGATGGAGACGCGAGTGTGCCGTCAAAGTACGTCGAATAGCCGGGGATGACGCGTGTGCCGTTCGCGCGCAGGTTGTTCGCGGCGCGGTTGTCGGTGCCGCCCTGCGTCGTATTGAAGTAATCGAAGACGGCCCGGATGACATCCGCGGTCGAGGTCGTGAGCGCGTTTTGATTGATCGCGGGACCGCGGTACGCGAAGTCGATCGACGCCGCGTTGCCGGCTGCTTGATTCAGCGAGGCGATGCTGTCGGCGATGCGCGACACGTACTCGCCGTACGAAACATTGATGTGTTGCCGTCCGTCTCCGCGAACGTCGAACTGCACGCCCAGTCGTGGCGTCAGTTTGTGATCGTTCGCGGTGACGACGCCATCCGCGTCGACAGCGTGATTGCGATCCCAGCGCATGCCCGCGGAGAACTGCCAGCGGCGCCCGAGCGACCACGCGTCATTGAGGTATGCGGAGCCGGTGCGCAGCTCGTTTTCGCTCGCGGGCACGAGGATCGGATTCCAGCGAATGAACGTGCCGCCGCCATTCGCGGTGGTCGGCGTGACCACCGGAAAGAGCGTGCCGTTCGACGACTGCGCGCGCGATACGAAGAGCGAGAAGTCGCTGCCCGATTGATGATTGTTCGCGTAGCGCGACTCGGTGAAGCGATCGATGCCGGCCACGACGTCATGCGTGCCGGTACGGCCAGCATCGAAGAAGGCGCGACCACGCAGCAGCCAGTTTTCGTTGTCGCGGCGTTCGACGTCGCACACGCCGCAGAGCGTCGGCGCGTTGAAGCGCGTGTTGTTGTTCGAGCGATCCAGCAGCACGGTTCCGCCGACGATGTCGGTCGCGAACGCACCGGTGCGATCGGAGAAGCGGCGTTGCGAGTAATGCCCTTCGACCAGCACGTTGCCGCCGAGCATCCCCTGATACAGCAATGCGCCGAGCGATTCGGGATCGTCGCGTGTGGTGAGGCTCGCTTCGTCGTACACGTTGTTGTTGAAGCGGACGTTCGTGCCCTGCGTGTCGATGGCAAAGTACGACGCGACGATGCTGTGTCGCGGTCCCGCCTGCGCAGTGAGCTTTCCTTCGTAGCGCTTCTGATCGTTCGACTCCGCGTAGCTGATTGCCGCGCCGCCGGGAGGTGCGACCGTCTGCCGCGCCGTGTCGTTCTTCGCCCAGCGGCCGGCGGTGAAGAACCACAGCCGATCGCGCAGCACGAAGCCGCCGAGCGTTCCTTCCCATACATGACTGAGCGTGCTCTCGCGCTCCTCACGCGCGGGGGTCTGCGCGGACCAGCGCGGGCTGCTCAGCGAATCGCGCAGCGACGCCGCGAGGTCGTTGCCACCGGAGCGCGTGATCGTGTTCACGACGCCGCCGCTGAAGCGGCCGAACTCCGCCGAGATCGCGCCGGTCAGGACAGTCGTCTCCTGGATCGCGTCCTCGACATACATCGGCCGGATCTGTCCGCGCGTGTTCTCCGTGACGACCACGCCGTTCACCAGCACGAGGTTGTCGTAGCCGGGGCCGCCGGAGATGGAGAGCTGTCCGTTCGACACCGCGTTCGCGGTCACGCCCGGCGCGAATTGCGCCGTGGCGAGCTGGTTTCGCTGCAGCGGCAATCGTTCGATCATCGCCAGTGGCAGATTCGTGGAGACCGTCGGAGACTCGAGCACCGAATGCGAGGGCGCAGTCACCGTGATCGCATCGAGCGCGATGTCGACACGCGCGACCTGCGAGAGCCGCAGCGTGACGTCGCTCCTCGCGTCGACGCTGTCGCGCGTGAACACGACGCGATATTCGCCCGGCGGCAGCGCGGCGAAGTGATACGCACCCGCGTCACCGGTGACCGTGCTGCGCGTCCCCTGCAGCGCGTCCGAGGAGATGGTGACCAGGACGCCGGCGAGCGGTTGCCCGCTCGCGGTGACCGTGCCGGTGAGCGACGCGGTGGTCTGCGCGCAAAGAACGCGCGCGGCGAGCAGCGTGATCGCTGCGAAGATCAATTTGTTCATTTTCCGGAGGTCCCGAAAGATGGTACCCCGATAGCGGCCTCGTGCGACACTGCGGCCATGCGCAAAATCGCTGGAGTGGTCCTGTTTTGTACGGCTACCGCACTCCGAATCACGAAAGTGATGCTTGCACCGTAACCTTCACCTGCTACAGAAGGGCGCGCGCTTCGCGTTTCCGCTTCCCGATGCAGCGATGGCGCTCATCTTCACGCTCGCGGCGTGCCGGGTGCCGTGGTTCGCGCAGCGCGAGGAGCTGGTGTTCGGCCTGGTCGCCGAGGGCGGGTTTCTGATGATGCAGGGGACGCTGGTGGACATCGCCACGCGTTTGAAGAAACGTCCGCCGATCTGGGTCATCGCCGTCATCGTGATCGGAGTGGCGCTCTTCTCGCGCGAAGCGATGGATGTGCTGCGCGCGGCGTGGTCGCGCGGCATGGTCGTTTTCATCCCGCTGCTGCTGTCGCTCGCGGAACGCGGCGCGATCCTCTGGCACCTGCCCGCGCGCCCGCGCGTCGAGAAAATCGCCGCGCGCGCATTGATCTCGAATCGCATCACCACCGGGCTCGCGTTGTTCGCGCTGCTGACGCTGGCAATGCTCCTCGGCGTGATGTTTCACGGCGCGTTCGAAACGGTCAACCCATCCATCGTTGTTCTTCGCCGCCGGTGCGATCTACTTCGCGGTGGCCGCGTTCGACGACTGGCGCGTGCGCGGCCGCAAATTCGCCGAAAATCCCACCGTGTTGTTCCGCTTCGATCCGCTGGGTATGACGTATCTCGAGCCGTTATAGGTCGCGTGCGTCTCGAAGTAGACCCATCAGGTAGGAAAATCCCGCGCGGCAACCCTCCTCTGTTTGAGAGGTGAGTCATGTCCAAGAGCAATCCACGCGGCGACGAACGCTGCGATGAGCTTGATTTCACACCCGGCATCCGCTTTCCGCAGGTCATCGCGGGCGAATACGTCGAGATCCGGGAGCGGCGCCGCGCGGCGAAGACGACCGCCGAGCCGCCCGCGGAGTCGGAGATGGGCAGGCCCTCGAAACTCTGCGGTCTCGCGCTCTCCGGCGGCGGCGTCCGCAGCGCGACGTTCAACCTCGGCCTCCTGCAGGCGCTGGCAGCGGCAGGAAAACTGAAAGCGTTCGACTACCTCTCCACCGTCTCCGGCGGCGGGTATGTCGGCGGCTGGTGGAGCGCATGGCTGTCGCGCAAGGAGCGCGATGACGAACCGGGCCAAGTCTTCCCGCCGGTCGAAGACATCGAGAGCGAGCGCGACGAACGGCGCACGCAGTTGCGGAACGCGAGCAGCCGCCCGAACGTCGACCGCCCGCAGATCAAGGACAGCGCGCTCACCGCCGGCGAGGATCCGATCCACCACCTGCGCCTCTTCTCGAACGTCATGACCCCGCGCAAAGGATTATTGAGCGCCGACACCTGGCGCGCAGTCGCCGTCATCTCGCGCAACATCGCGCTGACGTGGATGATCCTCCTGCCGATCCTGCTCGCCGCGATCCTCATCGGACAAGCGTGGTTCACCCTCGGCGGCGAGCCAGCGTCACTCGTCGATCGCCTCGGCCGCGCGCTGGCAATTCCGGGACTGCTCTTCATCGGCAGCCTGGTGTGCATCTTCTTCTGGATGCTCTTCAGCAGGCGCTGGCAGACGCTGGCCGACAAACTCGTGGCGGTCCTGAGCACGCTCGCCTTTCTGGCGTTGACGGTGTTCCTGCTGATCATCCTCGGCGTGCGCAGCGTCAGCGACATCCCGATGGCGGTCTACGCGGCGATCGGCTTCTGGATCGTATACGTGACGGCGCGGTTGATCTGGTGGAAGGTCGTGCACCAGGCGAAATGGGGCCATCGCGATTTCTGGCGCAACCGGATCGTGAACGTGCAGACGAAGACCTTGTCGTACTCGGTCTTCGCATTGATCATTTTTCTCTTCGCGGGATTCGGCTACCTGATCTTCGATTTCCTCGTGCGCGCGGGAGAAGTCACCGTGGCGAAAGCGGGTGGCTGGTCGGCAGCGGCCATGGCCATCGTGAGCTCGATCTACACCGCGCTCAAAGCGGCGCCGACGGGCGGCGGTGATACGCCGACGCCGAAGAAACCGTCGCTGTTGCAGCGGGTCATGTTCGCGGTCGCGCCGACGCTGTTCCTGCTGCTGCTGGGGATCGTGCTGTCGTGGATCGGACGCCAGCTCTATCTGCTGGTCATGCCGAGCACGTTCCTGGTGCAGTTCGTCACGCGCGGCGCGCTCGTCTCCGCGTTTCTCTTTCTCGTCTTCGCGTTGTACGAGTTCCGTCCGCCGCAGAAGTGGAAAGGGGTGGTCGTCGTCGCGGCGTGGGTCGTGGTCGTCGCGGCCGCATCGACGATTCGGCCCGGAACGCTCAAAGACTACCTCGTGCCGATGGGGGCGGCCGCATTAGGCCTGCTCGCGGTTGCACTGATCATCCGCGCGGTCGTACGGCGGCAGATCTGGATCTCCTGGTACGCGATTCTGCTTGCGATCACCGCGCTGTGGATCGGCTTCAGCGTCGATCCTTCGGTGTACACGCTCAGCGATCCGTACCTCCCGCAGTTCGTGATTTCGGGAGTGGTGGCCACGCTCGTGCTGCTACTGTTCGAGCTGATCCAGGGACGAGGAGCGAATACGCGCTCGATCACGCTGACGGTCATCGGCTCCACGATTTTCGTGCTCGTCGGTGCGGCCATGGGCGCAGGCGCGAAAGGATCTGCCGCACTGACGCTGGTCGGCCTCATCGCCACGATCCTCGGCTGGGTGCTGGCGCTCGGCTGGCTCTCCGATCCGAACCTGCTCACTATGCACGGCTTCTACAAGGCGCGCCTCATCCGCGCGTACATGGGCGCGTCGAACGTGCTCCGCGGCAAATCGAAGGACGCAGACATCACGGACGCCGTGCCGGGCGACGATCTGCTGCTCACGCAGCTTCGGAACACCGAACGGGGTGCCCCCTATCACCTCATCAACACGATGCTGAATCTGGTCGGCGGCCACGACCTCTCGACGCAGGCGCGCGCGTCGGATTCGTTCACGATGTCGAAGCTGTATTGCGGCTCGGTCCGCACCGGATTCCGGCCAACGAATGAATACGCGTGCGGCTCGATCTCGCTCGGCACCGCGGTGGCGGTCTCCGGCGCCGCGGCCAGTCCGAGCATGGGCGCACAGAGTCCGTCCGCCGCATTGTCCGCGCTCATGACGCTCTTCAATGTCCGCCTCGGTTATTGGGCGCCGACGCCGAGCCTGAGTTACTGGCGCAGCGGCTCCGCGCGACTGTGGCCCGTCTATACGCTGCAGGAGCTCGTTTCACAGACCACCGACCTGCTCCCGTATTGCAACCTCACCGACGGCGGGCATTATGAAAACACGGGCGTCTATTCGCTGATCCAGCGCGGATGCAATGTGATCGTGGTCGGCGACTGCGGTATGGACCCGGACGTCACCCTCGACGACCTCGGCAACATGATCCGCAAAGTGCGCATCGACTTCGGCACCGAGATCAACCTCGACGTCGCGCAATTGCGGACGAAACCGCCGGGCGTTCATGTGATCGTGGGCGAAATTCTCTATGGTCCCGATCACGCGGCGGCGCTCGGCCTGCCGCCGGGCGAAGAGAAGGGCACGATCATCGTGGTGAAGCCAAATCTCGCGCTCGCCGACGGCAAGCCGCTTCCCGTCGACGTACAACAGTACGGCTTCAAGAACACCGATTTCCCGCAGCAGGGGACGTTTGACCTCTGGTACGACGAAGCGCAGTTCGAGAGCTACCGCAGGTTGGGCGAAGAGTCCGGGAGGCTCGCTGTCGCGCTCGGGGTCTTGTGAAAAATCTGGAGCGACGCCAGAGTGTGCGCACGTGGATGCTCGCGCGATTACTCGCAGCGTTTCACGATGTCGTTGGCGTCGACGTTCGTCTCGTCGCGCCCGACGCCGCAGTTGATGTTGTCCACGAAACCGTCGCGGCCGGAGATGCGGTCGGCGCCGAGGTCGCCGCGGATGACGTCTGCGCCTTGTCCGCCGTCGATGATGTCGTCGCCGATGCCGCCATCGATCTCATCGGCCTCGCCGTTGCCGTTGATGATGTCCGTCCCGGCGTTGCCGAAGAGATGATCATCGTTGCGCCCGCCGTTGATCGTGTCGTTGCCGGCGCCGCCGTTGATGACGTCATCGCCGTCGCCACCATCGATGCGATCGTTGCCCGCGCCGCCGTCGAGCGTGTCGGCGGCTGGACCACCGGTGATCGTGTCATCACCCAGTCCACCGTCGACAATCATCTGCAGGAGCGGACCGTCGCCGTTGAACGTCAGACTGACGACGTCATCGCGGTTGCCTGTGCGAATGATCGCTCTGCTGACGGTGGATACCTGGCAGATCGCAGTGCCGGTGACGACGAAGCACGGGCCATTCGCCGAGAGCAGCGAGGTGGTATCGCTGATCGTAATCCCGGTGACGAACTGTCCGGTGCTCTGATCGAACGCCGCTCCGTTGCCGTTGACGACGATCGTATTCACATCGCCGGATCCGGCGTCGAAGATGATCGCGTCGCCGCTGATGCTGACGACACCGCCAGCCGCCGCCGGCAATGCGGCGACCATCATGAAAATCGTAACGAGGGCTCCCGAGAACCTGTTGCTCATCCACTCTCCTTTTCGTTTGCGATCACGATAGGTGCGGGTGCGCCGGGTGTCCTGACAGCGCGCTGAAATCTCGCTGAGATTTCCGTGAAACGGCGACAACATTGCATACCGTCCGTGGCAAGGAGTACGTATGGCGGACGATCTTGTGGCCAGGGCCTCGACGACGATCAATGCTCCGGCGGCGGATGTCTGGGACGCACTCGTGAAACCGGAGAAGATTCACCAGTACATATTCGGCACGAACGTCGAGTGGGAGTGGCGCGAAGGAAGTCCGATCACCTTTAAGGGCGAGTGGCAGGGGAAGCCGTACGAAGACAGAGGCACAATCCTGCGACTCACGCCATCGCGCCTCCTGCAATACACCCACTTCAGTCCGATGGCCGGACAGCCGGACGTGCCGGAGAACGATCACACGATCACGATCGAGCTGACCGCAGCGGGCTCGCAGACGAAGGTCGCGCTGTCGCAGGACCACAACGCGACAGAAGAAGAGCGCGCGCACTCGGAGCAGAACTGGACGATGATGCTCGACGGCCTGAAGAAGTTCGTCGAGAAGGAGGCGTGATGCGCACGGCGTCTTTACTGCCCGCACTGGTGGTGCTCGCATGCGCGAGCGCCGGAGTCCACAACACCACCTGGACGCTCGCATCGATCGGCGGCAACGCGCCGGTCGCAGGCGCGAACGTCACGCTGCAATTCGGCAACGACGCGGCGAGCGGCAACGGCGGCTGCAATCAATACCGGGCCACGTTCACCACGAACGGTTCGGCGCTGACGTTCGGCCCCGCGATGTCGACCAAACGCGCGTGCGTCGAGTCATCGATGAACGCACAGGAGACCGCGTATTTTGATGCGCTCTCGCGCGTAGCCTCTTACGAACGATCGGACGATCGCCTGGTACTGCGCGATGCGTCCGGCGTGCCGCTGCTCGAGTTCAACGCTAAGTGACGGTCTCCCGTCGCTTCAAGGACTGCGCGTTCCACAGGCGCGGTAACGGCGCGATCACCTTCGGCCGCGCCTTCAAAGTGGGCATCCTCATCGCGCTGATCGCGTGCGCCGTCTATGTGATCGCGTGGGAGATCGTCTACTTCAACTTCATGCCCGACTTCATGGCCCGCTTCAAGGAGTTCTACGCGCTGATCAACATCGGGATCCCGTTCCTCGAAGTCTTCCCGGTCGGACTGATCGTCATGCTGGTCTCGGCCGGTCCTGCGCCGGCGCACGCCGGATAACAGTTCCTCGGGTTCCTCGGGTTCCTCGTGGTTCTCGGAGGGAAAAGATGGCACCAACCCCTCCGAGGAACCCGAGGAACTCCGAGGAACTCCGAGGAACCCGATTCAGGGGATTTCCTGGAGAAAAAGGAAGGCAAGAATTTGACCTCGGCGGGCGCCCGTTCTACCGTTCCGCCACGAGTTCTCCTGTGCGTATCGTCCCCCTCATCCTTGGCCTGCTCCTCGCGGCCGATCTGTCTGCGTTGCCCGCGGATCGTGCCGTACGTCAATACGTCCGTCGCTCCTGGACGGTCGAACAGGGTCTGCCTCACGGCACCGTCCGCGGTTTCGCACAGACCGCGGACGGCTACCTCTGGCTCGCAACATACGAAGGCCTGGTCCGGTTCAACGGCGAGAAGTTCCGCATCCTCGACAAGTCCGCCAGCCCCGCCGTGCTCAGCAACAGCATCGTCACGCTGCTCGGCATGCGCGACGACACGCTGTGGCTCGGCACCCTCGCCGGTCTGATGCGCTATCGGAACGGCGCGTTCGAAACGATCTCGATGGAGGGTGGCTCCGACATCGTCAACGCCCTGGCCGCGTCGCCAGACGGAACGGTTTGGGTGGGCACCGCACGCGGACGATTGCTCAACATCTCTGCCGTGCGCGGCGGCGCGCGCGCGGTTCCGGTTGCCGTGCCTCTGCCGCGCACGCCGATCACGGCGCTCGCGGCGACGGCGAACGCGATCTGGATCGGCACATCGGGCGGACTCTCACGCTATCGCGACGGCAAGCTCGATACCTGGACCACCGCGAACGGCCTCTCGAGCGACACGATCGTCACGCTCGCCGCGGACCTCGACGACGCGCTGCTGGTCGGCACCAGCACAGGGCTCGATCGCATCGCCGCGAACGGCGCCATCACGCACATCGACGGCCTTCCCGCCGATCAGATCACCGCGCTGCGCCGCGACAGTGATCGCAATCTCTGGATCGGCACCTACAGCAACGGCATCTTTCGCTCGAGCGCCTCGGGAGTCGAGCCGTATGCGATGGCCGACGGCCTCCTCAATCCAACCGTGCGCTCGATTTTCGAAGATGACGAAGGGAGTCTCTGGATCGGCACGAACGGCGGCGCCGAACAGTTGCGCGCCGGCGCCTTCGTGAACTGGAGCGAGCGCGACGGCCTGTCCGACGCGGTCGCGCGCGTTTTGTTCGAGGATCGCGACGGCGCGTTGTGGGTCGGCACCGCGAACAGTCTGAGTCGCTGGAACGGCAAGGCGTTCGAGAAGATCGACGACGCGCGTCTCACCGGCATCCTCTCCATCGCGCAAAGCCGCGATGGCACGTACTGGTTCGGCACGTCAAAGGGCGTTTATCGCCAGTCGCGCGGTGTCATGACGCACCTCACCACGGCGGAAGGCTTGTCGAACAACACCATCCGCGACATTCACGAAGATCTGCGCGGCGACGTCTGGATCGCCACCGACTTCGGGCTCAATCGTCTGCGCGCGAACGGCGCCATCGAGAGCTTCGCCGGCCGCGGTGGACTTGGCACCGACTACGCGATGGCCATCGCCGAAACGCGCCAGGGCCGTATCTGGGTCGCGACCGGCGGCGGCCTCGCCGAGTTCGACGGCAGCGCGTTTCGTCTGCACTCCGCGCCGCGCGAGCTGCCGTCGAATCGCCTCTTCGCACTGCACGCGGACGACGACGGCACGGTGTGGATCGCAACCGACGGCGACGGTCTCGTGCGCTATCGCGACGGCAGCTCGAAGGTGATCACGACGCGCGACGGACTGCCGACCGACAAGATCCTCTCGCTCGTCGATGACACGCACGGCAATCTCTGGTTCGGCACCGTGCGCGGCGCGTTCCGCGTTTCGAAGCGCGAGCTCTCCGCGGCGGCCGATGCGAAGTCGCGCCTCAACATCACGCTCTTCGATGAAAACGACGGCCTGGGGAGCCGCCAATGCAACGGTGTCGCGAATCCCGCCGCGCTCCGTACACGCGACGGCAGGATCTGGTTCGCCACCGCGAACGGCGTCTCTGCAGTCACAAACGTCCGCCCGCGGCCGATGCCTGCGCGCAAACCGGTGATCGAGCGCGTGTCGATCAATGGCCGCGACGTCGCGCCGTCGGCCATGCGGTCGATTCCGCCCGACGCCACGCGCATCGAATTCGAGTTCTCCGGCCTCACGTTCATCACGCCCGAGCGGCTGCGCTTCCGGTATCGCCTCGACGAGTACGACCAGGACTGGTCGGAGACCGACACGAATCGCCGGCTCGTCTCGTACACGAACCTTCCGGCCGGCGAGTATCGCTTCATCCTGGCCTCGTCGCGCGATGGCATCACGTGGCGCGAGACGTCGCTGCCGCTGCAGCTGCGGCCGCACTTTTACGAAACGAAATGGTTCATCGCGCTGGCAATCCTGGCCGTGGCGGCGCTGCTGTTCATCACGCACTCGATCCGGCTGCACCTGACGCGCGAGCGCGCCAAACATCTCGAGCAGGTCGTCGAGGACCGCACGCGCGAGATCAGCGAAGAGAAGGCGCGCACCGAGCTCGCGCTGCAGGCAGCGGAAGCGGCCACGCTCGAAGCCGAGCGCCACGAACGTCTCACCGAACGCGCACTCGCGCAAGCGGAGGACGCGAATCGCGCGAAGAGCATCTTCCTCGCCGCCACGAGCCACGAGCTGCGCACGCCGCTCAACGCCATCATCGGCTTCTCCGAGATCCTGCTCTCGAACACGTCGAAGCAGTCGGACCCGCGGCAGGAGCGCTTCCTTCACAACATCCACTCCTCCGGCCAATATCTCCTCGGCATCATCAACAACATCCTCGATCTCTCGAAGATCGAAGCGGGCCGCATGGACATCCATCCCGAGTCGTTCTTCCTGCGGCAGGAAGTGGGCGGCATCTGCGCGGTGATGAAGGGCGTGACCACGCTGCGCAAGATCACCATCGAAGTCGACATCCCGAAGGATCTCGCCGTCGAAGCCGATCCGACGATGATCAAGCAGATCGTGTACAACCTGATGTCGAACGCGGTGAAGTTCTCTCCCGATCGCTCGACGATCACGGTCTCGGCGCAACGCGTCTCCGACGCCGACGGTCCCGCCGGTCCGGATGCGGTCGCGATTCGCGTCAGCGATCCCGGCGCGGGCATCGATCCGAAGGACCACCAGATCATCTTCCAGGAGTTTCGGCAGGCGGAAGGCTCGCGCGGCGAACGGCCGCAAGGAACGGGGCTCGGACTGGCACTGGTGCGACGTTTCGTCGAGTTGCATCGCGGCTCGATTCGCGTCGAGAGCGAGCTTGGCAAAGGCAGCACATTCATCGTGGTCTTCCCGCGCACGCAGCGGCCGGTGATGGTGAGCGACGATTCGCTGCAGGAAGACGCAGTAGGAAAGGTGTAGATGATGACGTTCAGTGATGCGATCGCGACCTCTCACCCGGCCTTTGGCCACCCTCTTTCCACTGCGTGGGGCGAGGGCTACAAGGCGCGAGCCTGGTGGGTAACCTTCTCCCCTCCACGCGGGGAGAAGGTGCCGAAGGCGGATGAGGGGTCGCAGCAATGAGTACGATGTTCGCGGCGACCGCGAAACAGCAGGAGATGGCGCGGCTGGCGCGCGAGCTTCACGCGCATTGGCTCCGCGAGCTTGGCGAAGGCCGCGTCACCGCCGAAGGGGCGGACCACGTACTGAGCCACGTGCGCTCGCGTAGCGCGGAGCTGCGCCAACGACTCGATGACGGGACGCTGGAAACCGAGGAGCACAACGATCAGCGCTTCGTGATGGTGATGGCCATGCGCCGTCTCATCGACGGTGGCGGCGAAGAGCGCGCCTCGCGACTTTTCGCGCGCGAGATGCACGATCTCTTCATCGACAGTCCCCCGCTGCCGCATCCGAAGTACCGCTTCACGTTCGACTGGGTCTCGCCGCACGCGGCCGCATGGGAGAGCGATCTCGCACATCTGAAAGGCAAGCCGAACGTGCGCGGTCTCGAGATCGGCTGTTTCGAAGGACAGTCCGCGTGCTGGTGGCTCGAAAACATCCTCACTCATCCAACCAGCGGTCTCACATGTGTCGATCCGTTCGCGATCCCGATGGACAGCACGTTGCTGCGCTACTTCGAGCGCTACTTCGATCACAACGTCGCGGCGAGCGGCGCCGGCGAGCGCGTGACCAAGCTCGTCGGCAGTTCGCAGGTCGTCCTGCGCACGCTGCCGCCCGCGCATTTCGACTTCGTGTACGTCGATGGCTCGCATCGCGTCGGCGATGTCTTGCAGGACGCTGTACTGGCGTGGACGGTGCTACGTCCCGGTGGGACGGCGATGTTCGATGACTACGATCTGGTCGACGACGTGGCTGAGGGCTTGTCTGCGCGCGCGCCCGGCCGCGCCCTCGACGCCTTCGTCACCATCCTCGGCAAAAGCGCCACGGTCGTGCGCAGTGACTGGCAACTTATTCTCCGGAAGGGCTGACCTCCCGAAGTGCTGCTCCTCATACGGCAGCACTTGGGTATCATGCAGTTCAGTCCAGTCCGCTCCCGCCCCCGGAATCCGCTGATGCACAAAATGAAGTCGTTGTCTGTCCGACAACTGTCCGCCATCCTCGAGAAGGTCGCGACTGAACTGCGCGATCGCTTCGGGCTCACCCGACTCGCCATCGGCGGCGGAAGCGCTCCGGCGTTGCTCGATCATCTGTTCTCGGGCAGCGCGCTGCGCATGCGCGACTTCGACCTCGTGCTCATCGCCGACCGCCCCGTGGAGGAAAGCCTCGCGCGCGAGATCGGCGAGGCGCTCGATACGCCGGAGATGCGTTTCCTGCCGCGCTACGTCTATCCGCGACGCCGTTCGCGCGGCGGTGAGAACGGCGAGTTGTGGACCGCGGGCTGGGGTCTGATCTGGGACGTGCGCGGCGTCGAAGTCGACCTTTCAATCTTCCACGATGAAGAAGCGCTCGACCTCAACGGACTGATGAACGTCGATCGCATCCAGATCCCGTTCGGCACGCACGCATCGCTCAACGACATCGCCGCGGCGATGCTCACGATCGGGTCGCCAGAGGAGGCGGTGGCGTCGGGGTTGGTGAAGGATCCTTGCGGCGGATACGCGAGCTGGGTCCATCGAGCGCCCGCGATCGTCGCGTGGAACGCGATCCTTGCCTCGCCCCTCGAGTGCGCCATCCGCATCGTGCGCGCGTGCGCGCACAAGCTGCATCTGTCGCATCTGCACGCCGAGCTCGCCGATCCGTTGCGCGCCGCGATCCTCCAGGGCCACCAGCGCGGCGATCGGTTCATCCGCGTGCGCAGCCTGGTGAAGCTCTTCCACGACGACCGCGTCGGCGTCGAGTTGGAGATGCTGCATGAGCTGGGTGCGTTCCGCGACTGGCTCCCCGAGATCGGCGGCGTGATCGATCGCCTCGGCCACGGCGGCCTCTCCGCGATCTTCACGCAGGCCGATCGCGAAGGCCGCCGCGACGCCGATCATCACGCCGCGTTTGCGCTCGCGGGCGAGCAGGGCGGCGATGAAACGAGCGCGCTGCGTCTCGAGGCGCTGCTAGTGCAGATGCCGCCCACGAAACGCGATGGTGTGCTGGCAGAGATCGCACGCGCCGAGCCGACGTTCGCGACGCTGGTGCGCAATCAACTGCCGCGCGTGGAAAGCCGGCGCCGCGCGAAGAGCACCACGACCACCACGCGCACGTCGCGGCCGCGTTCGCGGTCGGCGCGCGCCGTACGCATGCCGCCGCCTCAGTCGTTCCGCGCGACAAATGAGCCGGTCGACTTGCTGACCTGAACCGGCGCAACCGCGCGCATTTCTTCGCCGCGCTCGTTCACGACGGCTGCCGCGCGTGGGCTCATCGACGCGATGTAGCGCATTACGGCATCAGGCTCCGTGATCTGCAACGAGTCGACGTAATCGTGGCGTTCGATCGTCGAGAACGCGCCGCGCAGTTGCTCCTCGGCATTCTCGAGCGTGAACGACGCGGAGACATCGTGCGCGTCGATGTCGAACGCGCGCATGAGCTGCTTGATCTCGCGCAGGTGATCGACGCCGTTCGTCGCCGCGAACAACGCGCCGCCTTTCGTGAGCACGCGGCGAATCTCCATGAGACCGCGTTGCCGCTCCTCGACGTGATACAGCATGTGATTGGCGATCACGAGATCGAAGCTCGCGTCCGCGAACGGCAAGGTGGGCAGAGCGAACGTGACGAATCGCGCGCGCGGCACGATCGCGCGTGTCGCGTTCACCATGCCGATCGAAAAATCGGAGAGCACGAGGTCGACGTCGCGCGGAATGCGATCGAGATTCTCGCGCCACAGACTGCCTGCGCCGCATGCGATCTCGAGCAAGCGCATGCCGTCGCGCAGGTCGAGGCGATCGAAGACCCATCGCTGCAGGCCGTAAGGGTTGGTGCTGAAACGTTGATGCAGCGCGATGCGCGCGGAGAGATTCGCGCTGGTTGCGTATTGCGAGGCGAGATCCACGGCCCGCGATCTTAACGCCCCTGGGTAACCTTCTCCCCTCCACGAGGGGAGAAGGTGCCGAAGGCGGATGAGGGGTCCCCTCACCCGGCCTTCGGCCACCCTCTCCCCGCTCACGCGGGGCGAGGGCTACATAATGACGACTCCTTGCGTACGCCCCACTGCGTCCTCTTCCTGACCGTGTTCATCGACCTGATGGGCTTCGGCATCGTCGTGCCGGTGCTCGCCTTCAGCGCGAACGTCTACGGCGCCGGCGGCATGACCCTCGGTCTCATTCTCGGCAGTTTCTCCGTCATGCAGTTTCTCTTCTCACCCGTGTGGGGCAGCCTCTCCGACCGCATCGGCCGCAGACCCGTGCTGATGGCCAGCCTCTTCGGCAACGTCCTCGGATTTCTCACCTTCGCATTCGCGATGAACGTGGCCATGCTCTTCGCATCGCGCATCTTGTGCGGCATCGCCGCAGCGAGCATCGCGACGGCGCAGGCCTACGTCGCCGACACGAGCGATGAAGCGGGCCGCGCGAAAGGGATGGCCAACATCACGCTCGCGTTCGGGCTCGGCCTCGTGATCGGACCGCCGTTCGGCGGTGTGCTGTCGAATGCGGGCATCGACTTCGGATTTCCCGCTACGCTCTTCCCGGGCGCGGCAGCGGCGCTGCTTTCGGCGATCGCGTTGCTGCTCGCGACATTTGCGTTGCCCGAGTCGAACCCGCGGCGCATCGCGAATCGTGGTCGATGGTTGCCGGTCGATATCCAATCATGGCGCGCGTTTTTTCGTCTGCGCGGACTGCGACTGGCGGGACTGGCGATGGCGGTGCTGATGTGCACGTTCGCAGCAATCACGCCGTTGCTGGTGATGGTCGGACGCGATCGTTACGGACTGACTGCGCGCGAGGTTGGTTATCTCTTCGGTGTGATCGGCGTCGTGGTCGTGTTCCTGCAGCTCGCCGTGGTCGATCGCATCGCGCGACGCCTCGGCGACATCCCCGCCGCGATGCTCGGCGCCGCCGCGTTGTTCCTCGGCGTCGTGCTCATTCCGCTGACGCGCGACACGCGCGTGCTCGTCGTCGCGACGGCGTTGATCGGCGCCGGTCAGGGCATCTGCATCCCGACCCTGTCCGCATACATCAGCCGCGTTGCACCGGCGACCGATCGCGGCGGGATGCTCGGCATTTCGAGCTCGCTCATCGCGCTCGCGCGCGTGATCGGCCCTCCGGTCGCAGGATTCGCATACGACGCGCTCGCGACTCCGGGCGCGCTTTTCTCGCAGGCAGCAATCGTGATCGTAGCGATCGCACTCACGCTGCGGCTCGTTACGGCACCTCGAACGCGATCTCCGTCACTCCCGGCATGAGCTTCTGGCGCGGCGCGCCGGCAGACAGCGGCAACGTCAACGGATCGAACGTACGCCCGCGACTGGCGACGTCATTGACGGTGGGACCGAGGATGATCTCGATCGGTCCGGTCTCGGCGATGTCGCGGTACTCGACGGCGTTTCTGCCGTTCACCATCGAGTTGAGATCGCGTGCCGTTTGATGGGTGCGCAACGCACTCTGCGGAACGAGCAGGCCGCCGATCACGATGCCGATGTACGTGTTCGCACGGTGGCCGTCGCCTTTGATCGAAACGTTGAACGCGCGCGCCGGCGCGTTCGGGAACGGGATCTCCATCGTCTGACGCAGCGCGAGCGCCGGCGTGCGCGTCACCCACAGCGGATGCGACGCCGACACCACCGCCATCGTCTCCCCTGCTTCGTGGCGGTTCTCGTACAGGAACGTCCCGTCGGGCGCGAGGTCGACGCGCTCGCTCTCGGTTCCTTCCGGCGACATCCACACGATCACGCCTCCTTCGAACGGAATCGGAGAGACGATGCGCCCCATGCTGCCGCGCAAAGGCACGAGCTGCACGTCGAGCGTTTTCTGCTCGCTCTTCGCCAGCGTGAACGGCTCGAGGTCGCGTTTCTGATATCCGGTGTGCGCGACGTTGATGCGGATCTCGCGATCGGGCACGTGTCTGATGATGAAGCGCCCTTCGTCGTCTGCCTTGACGTGTTCCGTGAGGAGCGGCCGCCGCGGCATCAGCTTCGACATCACGGTGTAGCGGATGGTCGGCGCGCGCAGGCGCATGTGCGTGAACGTGTCCGTGACATCGAGCGTGAACGAATTGTCCGGGATCTCGATGTCGTATCGCGTCCGCCACCGCACGCGTTCGTCCGTGATCACATACGCGTTCAAGCCGCCTTTGCATGCGGTGATGTCAATGCGCTCATCGCGGTCGATCTCGTTCGGTACGGGCGAAACGGCCAGATACTCGCCGTCGTCGTGCGACCAGAATCCAACGGCTCCGCCAGGGAACTTCAGCATTGCGTCCTGCGCGAGCGGCTCGGCGCCGAGGTTCACGCCGCCGTAAAGCGTGTCGTACATCGCGTGGACGGAAAGCTGCCGCTGCTGCAGCGCTGCCACGTGCGTGCTTCGGCTGAACGGCGGCAGCTTTCCGAAGCGCAGCTCCGCGCGATAGGTGCCGGGCGCGAGGTCGTCGATGACGAACGATCCTCGCGGCACCTCCGGACCGAACGTTTGTCGACTGACCACGCGGCACGAATCGGGATCGACCGGTGTCATCGCGTTGCGCTGCCTTGCGCACGCGGAGATCGTGATCTGGAACTGCGCCGGCGGATCCTTCGACCGATCGCATGAACCGAGCTGGTGATCGAGCGCCGCGACGTCGGCACTGGTGCTCCAGTTGACGAGCAACGATGCCGCGGGTTGCACGAGCAGAGGCTCCTTCACCGATGTGACGACGCGCGAATCGATCTTCGCGCGCGTGCGATGCGGCAGCCAGCCAGGGCCTCCGATCGAGAGCTCCGCTTCACCGGCCGTAACGCCGCGCACGAGCGCGAACGCACCATGGAGCGCCGAAAGACGCGGCAGCGGATCCGATTCGAGCGCGCCTACGCGCACCTGCGGCGGCGACACATCGCTCGCTTTGCGCAACGCGTCGCGGTCGCTCTCCGCGACGCTCAGCCAGCCGAGGAGGGATGGCGGCATGGCGCCGGTGCGTGCGTCGATCGCGCGCTCCGTTCTCGCTTCGGTCGCCGCGATCGGAACGATCGACACGACCTTCGAGCGCTCCAGCACGAGCAGCCATAGCGGTTCGTCCGCGGGCACGAGCATGCGCTCGCCGCTCACGGGAAACGCGGCCGCGAGACGCGGGGTGTACACGACGCCGGTATGGTTGTCGGGCAAGTGCACGGTGAGCGTCGCGGCGGGCAACGTCTGAACATCGACTGCGCTGCCATCGTCGACGAATACAGGCAACGACACCGCATGCTCCGCGCGCTCGAACACGTTCCACTGCCCTGCCGGCACCGTCGCATCACCGCACGTCACTTCCTGCGATACGAGCCAGCGGCGGAATGGATCATCGCGGTCGCCCGCGCGAAAGCGGCAGAGCTCATCACCGGACAGAGGAAGTGCGAACAGAAAAAGTGCGAGCCAGCGCATGCGGGGGGTAAGACGTTCCTCGGGTTCCTCGGGTTCCTCGGGTTCCTCGGGTTCCTCGGAGGGCCTCGGTTCCTCGGAGGGCCGGCGGGCTAAGAGCCCGTCGCTCCAGATCGTCAGCCATCCCCTCCGAGGAACCCGAGGAACCCAGGAACCCGAGGAACCCGTCCTCAAACGGGCGTCGGCCCGCGCCCGAGCAGATACGCAATCAGATACGTCAGGTCGTTCGCGTTCACCACGCCGTTGTTATCGACGTCGCCGCCCTGCACCGGCGCGGGGCCGCTGCCCTGCAGGTAATTGATCAGGTAGAACGCGTCGGCCATGGTTGTCGTGTTGTCGCCATTCACGTCGCCTTCGAGATGCTGCGTCCAGCGAACGCGACGCACCGCGCCGCTGCCGCGCGCGAGGTAATACAGGCTCCCGTCATCGGCGACCGCGATGTCGACCGGACTGGAGATTCCGGTCGCGAAGTCGTGCGAGGCCGCGGCTTCGTCGAGCCGGTGAATCCAGCCGCCGCACAAGTCGGAGAAGAAATACGACTCCACGTACAGCGAAGGAAACTGTCGGACTTCCGGCGCATAGAACGCGCCGCCGGCGACCGCACACGTGCTCGCGGAATTCGCGTAATGGAACAAGGGCGTGATGTACGCGGGGTTCGTCGTCGGTCCTTCGGTCTCGGGCCAGCCGTAATTGCCGCCCGCAATGCCATCGTTGATCTCTTCCCAGGTCGACTGGCCGACGTCGTTGATGAAGATCCGGCCGCTGTTCGGGTGAATGCCGAACGTAAACGGATTGCGCAAACCCATTGCCCAGATCGCGCGATTCTTACCCGTCGCGCTGTTGAAGAAAGGATTGTCCGTGGGAATGCTGCCATCGCTGCTGATGCGCAACATCTTCCCGTGGAGATTGTTCAGCGTCTGTGAGTTCGATCCGACCGCATTCTCACCGACCGCCGCATAGAGCTTGCCGTCGCGGCCGAAATGGATCGCGCCTCCGTTGTGATTCGTCGCGGAGAGATGATCGAGCTCGAGCAGCACCACCTCGCTGCCAGCCGCGGCGACGTCGCCGTTCGCCGTGAAGCGGCTGATGCGATTGTGAATGGCCGGCGTCGTGGCGGTGTAATAGACGTAGACGTAGCGATTGCTGAGAAAGTCGGGGTCGAACGCGATGCCGAGGAGACCGCGCTCGCCCGTGGAATTGACAGTGAGGGTGACAAAGGGTGTCGGCAGCAGCACGTGATTCTTGATCACCCGCAGCGCGCCCCCCTGTTCGCATACGAAGATGCGGCCGTCGGGCGCGACCGCCATCGCGGCCGGATTCGTGAGGCCGGTGATCGACGTCTCCGTGAACCCGGCCGGCAGCGTCGCGGCGCTTGCGGATGGGAAACCGATCACGAGAGTGAAGACGGCGGCGGCGTATCGCATGGCAATGAACGTGCAGCAAGCGTGCTGCCACTGCGTGCCGTCGTCATGCGTCGTCGAATTACTTTCCTGGCAACCGTCCTCCTCCTCGCGAACGTGCGGGTTCGAGCGCAGGATGTGCTCACACTCAGTCACGAGAGCGCCCCTGCCGGCGGCATCGTCGCTGTGTCCGTCTCGCTGCTGGATGTCAGCGGCACCGCGCTCGGCGTCGACACCGGATCGCCGAACCGCATCCAGGGGTTCGCGTTCAAAGTCCTGTTTCCAACGGAGCTCGTGACGTCGGTTGCATTCACCCGTGCCGGCATCGCGGCGACCGTGACGCCGATGCATTCCACGGCGCTGCAGGGAACGGGCTGGAGCTCGTGCATCGTTTCGTTCCACGAAGCGACGAATCCTTTGCCGCTGAACCTCAACACCACCGCGCCCGGCGATCGCATCGGCACGTTAACCGTGACGATGCGAGGCGATGCGCCGGCCGGCTCGATCGCAACACTCACGCTGCATCCCGTCAGTGCTGCGCTATCCAATCAGTCGGGCGCGACGCAGGAAACCGCCGCAAACGGCCATCTGTCGCTCGTGAACGGCAGCGTCACCGTGAGCGCATTACAGACGCCGACGAACCTCATCGCCACGGCGACCGGTGCGTCGCAGGTGAATGTGTCGTGGTCCGGCGTCAGCGGCGCCGATCATTACGAGGTGTGGCGCAGCTTCAACGGCGGCGCATATGCGCTGATCAATACCGACACTGCATCGCCGTTCACTGACTCGACCGTCAGCGCGAATACGACCTACCTCTATCGCGTGCGCGCCGTAGAAGTGGACGACGATCCGTCCGGCTTCAGCAACATCGACGCGGCCACCACCATCGTGTTCACCGACGATCCGCTGGTCGCGCAGTCGACGACAGTCAAAGCCGTGCACCTCACGCAACTGCGCGCCGCCGTCAATGCAATGCGCGCCAGCGCGGAGCTGTCCGCGCTCGGCACCGATCCCACCGTTGCGGCCTCGGCACTCGTTCGCACCACGCACATCACCGATCTCCGCACCGCACTGAGCGCCGCGCGCGCCGCGATCGGACTCAACACTCTGACTTACACCGATCCTGTCCCCACGCTCATCAAAGCGATCCACGTCACCGAGCTCCGCAATGGCGTAAAGTAACGCGCCGTGGCGAAGGACTCGCACCGCGACGAAATCCCGCTGGCCCGCCTCGGCGGACGCATCGCCGACCTTTCCGACAAATATTTTCCGGACGCCTTCGTCTTCGCGCTCGCCGCCGTCGTCGTCGTCTTCCTCTTCGGCCTCGGACTCGGCGAACGTCCGCGCACGCTCGTCACCGCGTTCGGCGAAGGTTTCTGGGTGTTGGTGCCGTTCACCATGCAGATGGCGCTGATCATCGTGACCGGCTTCGTCGTGGCGAGCTCGCGCCCGTGCAGCCGGCTCATCGAAGCGCTCGCGCGCATCCCCAAAAGTGCGCGCGGCGCGGTGGCGTTCGTGGCGCTGTTCTCCATGCTTTCATCGCTGCTGTCGTGGGGCTTCTCGCTGATCTTCACCGGCCTGCTCGTGCGCGCGATCGTGCGGCGCGTCGAAGACGTCGACATCCGCGCCATCGGCGGCGCCGCCTACCTCGGCCTCGGCAGCGTGTGGTCGCTGGGCCTGTCGTCCTCGCCCGCGATGATGATGGCCACGAAGTCGTCGATCCCGTCCGATCTGCTGCCGATCAGCGGCGTCATTCCGCTGACGCAAACCATCTTCCTCTGGCAGAGCGTGCTGCTCGCGGTGCTGCTGATCGTCGTATCGCTCGCGGTTGCGTATTACTCCGCGCCAACCGGCTCGCGCGTGCGCACGGCGCGCTCGATGGGCGTCGAGTTCGAGGAGCTCACGGTCGTCGACGAAGTCCCGCGGACTCCCGCCGAACGGATGGAGCACAGTCCGCTGCTGACGATCGCGGTGGCGGCGTTGATGTTCGCGTTTCTCGGATTCCGCATCGCAGCGAATGGTTTCGCGGCCACGCTCGACCTCAACAACTTCAACCTCTTCTTCCTCGCCCTCGCCATGCTGCTGCACTGGCGGCCGCGCGCATTTCTGCGCGCGGTGGCAGGCGCGGTTCCGGCGACGGCGGGCGTGCTCGTGCAGTTCCCGTTCTACGCGGGCATCTTCGGATTGATCTCGAAGACCCATATCCAGGAGACGCTGTCGAATCTATTCATCAACGTCGCGACGCCGGACACATTCAATCCGATCCTGACCATCTATTCGTTCGTGCTCGGCATCTTCATCCCGTCCGGAGGCGGATTGTGGGTGGTCGAAGCGCCTTACGTGATGCAGGCCGCAAATGCATTGAAGATGCACCTCGGCTGGACGATTCAGACCTACAACGCGGCCGAGACGCTTCCGAACCTGCTCAACCCATTCTTCATGCTGCCGTTGATGGGGATCCTGAACGTACGTGCGCGCGACCTGGCGGGATATTCGATCCTGCAACTGCTGTTTCACGCGCCACTGGTACTGATCTACTGCTGGCTGATCGCCTACACGCTATGACCAGCCCATCTGGTTCAATGGCGGACGGCGCGCCGCTTGCCATTCCCACTCATCGTCGTCGCCGCCACTAATGACGACCCACACCGATTCGTCATGCGCACCCAATACCTCCCCGGCCGCGTCGGCGTTCCAACAACGGGAGCGCTGGTGACGCCACTCTCGCCCTCGAACCACTCCGACGTCGACACCGGCGCGCCCGGCAATCCCGGCTTCGGGCAATTGGGATCGGGCGCGCTGATGTTCGAGCGCACAAACGACACCCACAATGACCGCGCTTGTGCGTTGCCGCGTACAGGCGACGGCGCCTCGAAGTAGTTGAGCAATTGCTCGTCCGTTTCGTCGCCGCGCAATTCCCACGCGTCGGGAAAGCCGAGGTAATTGTGGGCGTTCCAGCCGAATTTCAGCGATGCGGGACGGCTCGTGAACGTTCCTACCGGTGCCGGATAAAGCCACGGCGCACCGGAGCTCCAGATCCAGCGGCCATCTTCGTGGCCGGCTGGATGGTAAGGCGTAGGCACAGGATCGTTCGTGCGGCGCAGGCGCAATCGCGATACACCATGCGTACCGAATCCGCCGATCAACAGCGCGCCGCGCGGATCGACCGCCACCAGCCACGGATAATGAGGCGGGTTCGCCGAGTCCCGCGCGCCCCATCCTTCCGGATACGGATTCCAGTCGTCGCCGAAAATGAATCGGCTCTGACCGCCCTCGGGCGGCAGCCACGCGTAGACCTCATTGAAGTGCGATCCATCCTCGCCCGGAATCTCCTCGCCCACCGATTTGCACCAATAGATCCCGTTACGTGGCCCGCTGTTGCCCCAGCGATCGACGTCGAGCCACGCCCAGCCGCGGTACGTGTCCTGTCCCCCTTCGCCGAAGATCTGGTTCACGTCGCCGAGGAGAGTGGTGACGCCGGTGGCCGGGACGATGCGGCGGATGGAGCCGTATCCAAGCTCGAGCAGCACGAGATTGCCGTTGCTGTCGACGCGGATGCATTGCGGCTTGTAAATATCCGGCCGTTTACCGGCCGTTGCTTCCTGCGCGGCGACCGTAAACGCGCTCAATGCGCGATTGGAGGCCTGGATGAACACATCCTGTGAGCCGCGCGCGCGCAGACGGTCTGCCATCCCTGGGGTACCGAAGAGCGTCGTGACGATTCCACTGCGCGTGATCTTGCGGATCGCGTCATTGTCCTGATCGGCCACATACAACGCATCGCTGACCGGGTCGAATACGATCGAGGCCGGTCCATTGAAGCGCGCGGCGTGGCGGCTGCCATCGGCGAATCCCGGCGTATGTCCCGGATCACCCGCGAACACACTGACGCGCACTCGATTTGCAGCGAGATCGTCGATCTCGATTTTCCAGACGCAATGATCTTCGTAACCGACGACGTACCAGACGTCTTCATCGAGCGGATCGATCGCCACGTCGAGCGGCGTGAAGAACTCGCCGCGCCCTTCCGTCCACTGTCCGCGTTTCTCCATGACGCTGCGGATCGTCGCCAGCGGCTTCGAGCTCCACACCGGATCGCGGTCCGGTTTCACACGCCAACCGGCCACCGTAATGATCTCGCCATCCGCCTTCATATAGCGCGCCGGCCCGCCCGTCTCGACGAATGCGAAGCCGCCGCGCGAGTCGATCTGTCCCGACACATAAGGACTCATCCAACCGACGCCGCGCGGACCGTCGCGGAATGGGAACTTCTGATGCGCCGCGCCTTCGCGCAGGAAACGATGGTCCTGGCTGTTGTTCGGATCGAGAGCGCGCGCGAACGGCACGCCTGGATGCGGCGGGTCCTCCCACCACAATTGCGCGCCTGCCGCGTAATCGCCGTTCGGCGCGAGTTGCTCGAGATACAGATCGCCCTGATACGGCGGCACGTTCCACGCGGTCACGTCAGGATTGGCGGGATGTCCGTTGAGGCGCCGCCGCTTTGAATCGACATACACCACGGCCGGGCCGAAATCACCCTGGCCGTTATAGCCGGTGACACTGTTGATGACCGGCACGAGCGTGCTCACCGCGTGGCCGCGCGTCATATGCAGAAACGCGCGATGTGGTTTGAAGCGCATGCGATCCGCACCGCGGACTTCCACGCTGATGTCGTGAAAACCATCCGTGACCGCGTTGAGCGCGGGATTTTCGATGCTCAACGTGAAATTGAAATTCGTCGCCGGCGACAACCAGTCCGACACCGGTACGCCGTGCACCGTGTAACGAATGTCGATCCCGCTTTGCGCCGGCGCGACTGTTTCCGCGGACGATCTGCTGCCGCGGAAAATGTTCACGCGCAGGTTCACACGATGCGATTCGGTCGCGGAATGATGACCATCGTGCAGATGCATCCAATGTGGGTCTTCCGGCTCCAGGCCTTCCGCCTTGAGCACTTCGATCGAATACTCCGCGAAATGCAGCGGCCACTCGTCGGCAAACAATGGCAGAGCCAGCAAAACGAGCAGGAGTGGAACGCCGGCGTCTCGCCGGCTGAACAGGGAGCGTCTCGCTCCCGTCCCCCGAGCACCGCGGCGGGACGCCGCCGGTTCAGCCGGCGAGACGCCGGCGTTCCGTTTGTCCGACATCACGCCATTGAACGCCCGAGTGCGCGCGATGCCGGTGAGCGCCATCACCGCGGGCTTTAAAGTCTGGAGCGACGGGCTCTCAGCCCGTCGGCCCTGGGCGGGCTACGAGCCCGCCGCTCCAGTTCCCACGAATTGGCGCCTGTACGTGGTTGGCGAGATCCCGAACCTTCGCTCGAACGCGCGACGAAACGCGTCGGCGCTCCGAAATCCGACCGACGCCGCCACCCCTTCGATCGTCACGGAGCGAGTCGACAATCGCTTCTGCGCTTCCGCCAGCCGCAAGTCTTCCACGAACGCCGCCGGCGTGCGTTGAAACAAGCGCGTGAAGCGGCGCGTGAACTGTCGCGGACAGAGACACGCGCGCTCGGCGAGCGCTTCGACCGACAAGTCATTGCGTAAATGGCCGCGCATCCACGCCGCCACCTCGGCGAGCTTGTCCGTCGACTCGATCTGAAACTGCAGCGGCTCGGAGAATTGCTCCTGTCCGCCGGGCCGCTTGAGATACACGACCAGTTCGCGCGCCACCGCGAGCGCGGCCAGTGCGCCGAGGTCTTCTTCGATCAGGGCCAGGGCGAGGTCGATGCCGGCGGTCACACCCGCCGACGTGTAGAACGGACCGTCCTTCAGAAAGAGCGCGTTCGCGTCGAACGCAATCGCGGGAAACTTCTGCGCGACGTCCCGTACGAAACGCCAATGCGTCGTCGCGCGCCGTCCGTCGAGCAGTCCCGTCGCCGCCAGTCCGTAAATCCCCGTACAGACCGATGCGATGCGGCGAATGCGCGGGGCGTGCGCTCGCACCCACCCGACCAGCTTTACGTTGATGCGCGGATTCCGCAGACCGCAGCCGCCGGGGATGATCAACGTATCGAGATCCACCTTCGCATCGAGTCCGCGATGCGGCTTGAAGACGATGCCCGACTCCGCGGTGAAGGGCCGCTTCGAGATGCCGACGATCACCACCTCGTACGCGGACCGCGCCTCGCCGCCGTCGTCGACGCGCGCCGACGCGAAGGCCTCGCTCGGTCCGACGAGGTCGAGCGCGGTCACGCCTTCGTATCCGAGAATGCCGACTTTGATGCGTTTGATGTCGCTCGCGGCCATGGGCAATCGTGGCATTTCCGTCACGCGCGAGCAACAGAATCGATGGTGTCCCGAATCGTCGGATCGATGTCGTGGAGGACTTCGCGCGGCGGGCGTAGCTTCGAGGCATGAAGAAGCTTCTGCTGGCCCTCCTCCTGACCCCGGCAATCCTCGCAGCGAAGTCGCCGCGAGGATCGTTCGTCGTGAATACCGCGTGGCTCGCGGCGCATCTCCACGATCCCGGCCTCGTCCTGCTGCACGTCGGCGACAAGGACGAGTACGCGGCCAAACACATCCCGGGCGCTCGTCATGTGTCGCTCTCCGACATCGCGGTCACCGATCACACCCCTACCGGCTTGATTCTGGAGATGCCGCCGACCCCGGAAGACCTGCGCGAGCGGCTCGCGAAGCTCGGCATCTCCGACCACTCGCGCGTCGTCGTTTACTACGGCAAGGACTGGGTCTCGCCCGCGACGCGCGTGATCTTCACGCTCGACTACGCCGGCCTCGGCGATCGCGCGCTGCTCCTTGACGGTGGCATGGGCGCGTGGGTGCGCGACGGCCACGCCGTAACGGACGTCGTACCCGCGGCACGCGCCGGCACGTTGTCGCCGCTCAAGACGCGCAAGATCATCGTCGACGCGGACTTCGTCCGCGCGAACCTCGGCAAGAAAGGCATCGCCGTCGTCGACGGACGCACCGCCGCGTTTTACGACGGTCTCGATACCGGCGGCGCGCACGGCCAGTCGCATAAGACCGGCCACATCGCCGGCGCGGGCAACTTCCCGTACGTCGAGCTCGCGGATGAAAACCTGATGCTGCGCTCCGCGGATGAATGGCGCGCGCTGCTCACCAAAGCGGGTGTGAAACCCGGCGATACGGTCCTCGGCTATTGCCACATCGGCCAGCAGACCACGGCCGCGCTTTTCGCCGCCCGCACCCTCGGCCACAAAGTGCTGTTGTACGACGGCTCGATGCAGGACTGGTCCAGGCGCGAGGGGTATCCGGTCGAGAATCCGGCGGCGAAATGAGCGCCGATGCGCCCCACTCTGGAGCTGCGGGCTCTCAGCCCGCCGGCCCCGTTCGACGGGCTGACAGCCCGCCGCTCCAGTACGCCGACCCCTACCTCGCCGGCGCCGCGCTCGGCGTGGTGCTGCTCGCCGCGTTCGCGTTCGCCGGCCGCGGACTCGGCGCGTCGGGCGCGTTCACGACGACCGCCGCGGGCTTGACCGACGCGATTGCGCACGAGCGCGCGGTGAGCAGTCCGTTGTTTACGCGCTACCTCGACGCGGACGGACCGTGGCGCGACTGGCTGCTGTTCGAGATCATCGGCGTCGTCATCGGCGGCTTCCTCTCCGCGCTCTTCGCGGGCCGCCTGCGGCGCACGATCGAGCGCGGGCCGCGCATCAGCAGCAACGCGCGACTCGCATTCGCATTCACGGGCGGCGCCGCGATGGGGCTCGGCGCCGTGCTCGCGCGCGGTTGCACGAGCGGCCTCGGACTCACCGGCGGCGCGTTGCTGAGCGCGGGCAGTTGGATCTTCATCGGCGCCGCATTCGCGGCGGGATACGCGACTGCGCCGCTGCTGCGAAAGGCGTGGCGATGATGGGCGCGCTGCTGATCGGCATCGCGTTCGGATGGACGCTCGAGCGCGCGGGACTGGGCAATGCGCGCAAGCTCGCCGGCCAGTTCTACCTCACCGATCTCACCGTCTTCAAAGTGATGTTCAGCGCCATCCTCGTGGCCATGCTCGGCGCGTTCTGGCTGGCGCGCCTCGGCATCCTCGACCTGCGCGGCGTCTACGTCCCCGAAACGTGGCTCGTGCCGCAGCTCATCGGCGGCCTCGTGTTCGGTGCGGGATTCGCGCTCGCGGGACTTTGTCCCGGCACTTCATGCGTCGCCGCGGCGACGGGGCGCATCGATGGCGTGCTCGTCGTGGCCGGCATGTTCGCGGGCGTGCTCGTCACCGGGCTCGCGTTCGCGCCGCTGCAGCGCCTGTACGACAGCACGAGCCGCGGCGCGTTGACGCTACCCGACGTGCTGCACGTTCCGTACGGCGTCGTGGTCTGCGCGATCGTCATCTTCGCGCTGCTCGCGTTTCGCGTCGCGCATTGGTGGGAGAGCCGCGCGTGATCACCGCACATCGCGCGCTCGCGGCGATCGCGCTCGTCCTGGGCGGCCTCGCGCCGTTCGCGGGCAGCCCGTATCCGCCGAGCACGATCGACGTGCGGCGCCTCGCGAAAGAAGTGGCGCGCGAAGAAGATCACGTTACGGCGATCCAGCTCGCGAACTGGATCAAAGAGCGCAAACGCGGCCTGCGCGTGCTCGACCTGCGCACGAAGCAAGAGTTCGATGATGACCACGTGCCCGGCTCGGAGCTGGTATCGCTCGAAGCACTGGTCACGAAGACGCGCTTCGCAAAAGACGACACGCTCGTACTGATCTCGGATGGCGGCGCACACGCCGCGCAGGCGTGGGTCTTCGTCCGCTCCCTCGGCCACCAGCGCGTGTACTTTCTCCGAGGAGGCATGGGCGAATGGCGCCACGACGTGCTCGACCCGAAGACGCCGCTCGGCCGCTACTTCGGCGAGCGCAGAGGTGATGGATGCTGAGCGAGTTGCGCGCGCGAGAGTTCGCACGGCTCGACGCGCAGCAACACGTCTACCTCGACTACACCGGCAGCGCGCTCTATGCCGATTCGCAATTGCGTGCCCATCACGCGCTGCTGCGTGACGGCGTGTTCGGTAATCCGCATTCGGAGCATCGCCCGTCGCGCGCGAGCACCAAGATCATCGACGCGGCGCGCGAGCTCGTGCTGCGTTTCCTCGACGTCGACAGCGCCACACACGACGTGATCTTCACCGCGAACACGACCGCGGCGATCAAGCTGGTCGCGGAGAGCTATCCATTCGCGCCGGGGAAGACGTGCGTGCTCGCGGCGGACAATCACAACTCGATCAACGGCATTCGTGAGTATGCGCGCCGCGCGGGCACGCCGGTGCGCACGTTGCCGCTCGACGACGAGTTGCGCTTGCGAAATCCGGAATCGATCCTCGAACACGTTGGGCCCGGCCTGCTCGCGTTTCCCGCGCAGTCGAATTTTTCCGGCGTGCGCCATCCGCTGTCGCTCGTCGCGCGTGCGAAATCGCTCGGCTACGACGTGCTGCTCGACATCGCAGCGCTCGCGCCGAGTTGCGCGATCAGTCTCCGCGAATGCGAGGCAGACTTCGCCGCGCTCTCGTTCTACAAACTCTTCGGCTATCCGACCGGCCTCGGCGCGCTGATCGCGCGGCGCGATGCGCTGGCGCGGCTGCGGCGACCATGGTTCTCGGGCGGCACCGTGCTCTACGCATCCGTCAGCAGCGAAATTCACCAACTACGCCCGCGCCACGAAGCGTTCGAAGACGGCACACAGAACTTCCTCGGCATCGCCGCGCTGGCCGCGGGCTTTTCGTTTCTCGAACGCGTGGGCATGCGCACGATCTCCGCGCACGTCGCGCGGCTCACGTCGCAGTTCACGCGCGAGCTGGCGTCGCTGCCACACGTGCGCATCTACGGGCCACGATCGATGATCGATCGCGGCGGCACGATCGCGTTCAACCTCCGCGGCATGCCCTACCAGGTCGTCGAGTCGCGTGCGACGCTCGCGAACATTGCCATCCGCGGCGGCTGCTTCTGCAATCCCGGCTGCGCCGAAGCGGCGCTGCAACTCGATCCGCAGCGCGCCGCGCAATGCCTTTCCGCGCTCGGCGAGGATTTCACCGTCGAGCGATTCGCGTCGTGCGTCGATGCGCCGGTCGGCGCTGTGCGGGTCTCGTTCGGCGTCGCGAACAACGATCGCGACGTTCAACGCGCGATCGAGTTCTTCGCTTCGCTCTCGTGGAGTAGCCCTCGCCCCGCTTGCGGGGAGAGGGTGGCCGAAGGCCGGGTGAGGGGCTCCACTTCCAGCATCACGTGCGACGCACCGGGCCGAACGACAATCGCCAGAGTCTTCGACGAAACGTCGTCGCCTCGATAGGTCGCGTCGTATTCGCCGAGATTCAGCTCCTCGAAGACGAAGTTGCCGGCGTCGTCGACGACGGCCGTTGCGAACGATGGGATCTCGCTTTGCCACGCGCCCCCGGTCGACAGACCATCGGGCGTGCGGTGCTCGACGTAAACGGGAATGCCGCCACTCGCGGCGCGTGAACGCAGCTCGACCGTGCCTCCATCGCGACGCGCGCGACCTGCGGTCATGATGGTGCCGCGCAACGTCGCTGTCGCGAGCCACACCTGCACTGCAGTCTCCGCCGCCATTCCGATGTGCACGGTGCGCTCGTGGACCACTGCACCGCTGCGCACGAAACGGAGCACGGCCTGGCCCGGCGGGGCACTCACGATGCGCGCCTTCCCTTCCTGCAGCGCTGCCGGGATCGACGCCCACGGATGTGCGGAGCCCGCATACAACAGGCGCACATCCGAACCGCAGCGAGCGATCGGCGCGCACTCGATGCTGAGCACGCGCGCGCGATCGAGCTCGACTTCCACCGCTTCCGATTCTTTCTCGCGCGCTTCCGCGTTCATCACGCGCGGCGCGAAGCCGGCCGCGTCGAACAATAAAACATGCGGTCCGGACGCGAGACCCGCGACGCGGAACGCACCGTCTTCGTCCGACGTGGTCTCGATCCAGTCGTTCATCGCAACCGCGACTCCGGCACCCATTGCGCGCGGGCGCAACACGCGAACGTGTACGCCGGACAAAGGCGCGTCGTTTTCGCGGTCGACGACGCGGCCGCTGAGCATCGCCCCTTCGCTGAGCTCGAGAGCGCCCAGATCTACCGTTTCGCCGGTGAGTACAGTGCGCTGCGGGATTGCGTGCGGACGGAAGCCGGGCGCGCGGATCTCGAGTGCGAGCGTACCTTCGTCGAGGCCGCCAATATCGATCGCGCCGCTCTCGTCGAAGCGCTCGATGTGCTGTCCGCCGTTGTTCATCACGAGCACATCCATGTGGAGTGCGGCAGCGTCGGCTGGCGCTTTCCAAGCGGAGGCGCCGGCCTCCGGCGCAGCGCCGCAGCTTGCGCTGCGGCATTGGAAAGCGGCGACTGGCGTCGCCGCACTCCATAAGCGCGTAACCCTGCCGATGACGCGCACGCCGCGTGACATCTCCACGACGAGCGGCGACTTCGCATCGGGATCCGCACTCGTTTCCGCATCGCGAAAACCCGACGCGGTGACGTGAATCGATACCTCGTCATCCGCCGCGATCGCCTCCAGACGCGCCGTCCCGTCTTTTCCGGTCGTGCCCAATGCACCCGCGGCTGCGCGCACTCTCGCGCCGGCGACCGGCTGCCCATCCGCATCGATCACGCGCACCACGATGCTGCGCGCGGGATGAAGTGTGATATCGCCGAGATCCGTCTCGCTGCCGGCGTCGATGCCGCGCACGAGCGTGGCGCGTTCCGTTTTTCTGAACGTCAGTTGCACCGGTGCTGCGGGAATCCCGCGGATCACGAATGTGCCCGCGCGCGTCGATTGCACGCGGCGGCGCAATCCGCGCGGCAGATTTGCGATTGCAAAGACGGCTTCGATGGCCGCACCTTCGAGCGGGCGACGGCGCGAGTCGACGATACGGCCGCTGACCTCCATCCCGCGCGGCAACTCGAGCGTGCGCGGCAGCGCCGCGGCCTCGACATTCATCGCCATCGGCGCCGACGTGCGGCTCCACGCGATCATCATCATCGGCACCGGCGGCAGCGCGGGAAGTGTGACGCGGCCATCGCGCGCAACCGCCCAACTGCGCGGGCCGGTGCTTCCGCCGAGATTGGGGAGCTCGAACTGCACGAGCACGAAGGTCGCCGGCTCGCCCTCGACATTCATGTTCAACGACTGCGGCGACGCGGGAACGGCGGCTAACTTCGTCTCCGCGGATTGCCACCACGACGCGATGCGCGGACCATCGACGCGCACGCGCACCCCATCATCCGCCGGCACATGCACCAACGCGTTTCCCTCGGCATCCGCGATCGCGAATGGCAGCATCGCGTCCGGAATGTCGGCGAGCATCGCCTCGGTTCCCCAGATCACGCGCGCCCCCGGAAGCTTTTTGTTGGAGTCGCGGTCGACCACATGCACCCGACGCACAACCGGCGCCTTGCACTCGATGGCGGGCACCTCGGGCGTCAGGAGTTGCGGCGCACAATCACGAGACCACCACCAGAGACGCTGGCCTGTTTTCGGCGCGTCCCGCTTCTCCGCCTTTTCGGGCCAACGATCCTCGCCGATGCGCACGGCCTCCGCGCCCGGCGGCAACGCAAGTGCGGTCGCAAGCAGGATGGCGATCATTTCGGCAGCTCGAAAATCCAAAGATGCGGGACGAATTCAGACACGCGAAAGTCCGCGGCTTTCTTCTGATCGGGCAACGAGCCGGTGCAGGCGAGCATCGTTCCGCGGGCGTCGCATTGGAGATGTCCGAAAGGACCGATGCGATCGATGCCCAATCGCATCGGTGGGACTTTGCGACCGTCCGCCCGCGGCCACCAGAGCTCCCATCGGACCTTTTCTTTGTCTGCGACCCGCACGACGAGAGCCGGTCCGCGCGGAGTGAGGACCAGGTCTTCGACGAGCGGTTGCTGATTCAGCAGCAGACGGTATCGGCCTTCCACATCACTCGCGAAGCGTCGGCGAACTTCGTGTGTCCAGGAGACAACCAATTCATTGGAACGTTCGCCCAGTCGTTCGATCAGTTTTCCATCCGCCGAATAGTGAAAGACGCCGGGCTCGGAGCTCGTGACGACATAGAGCGATCCATCCTCGGCCAATACGACTGCGCCCGCGCGGGAAAACGAAAAGGAATGCTGATAAGCCTTGGTTCCGGACGTCAACCGATGGACCAGCGTGTATTTCAACCACGACTTGCCGATCGGACCGCACCACACCGCCTCTTCCGTCTCTTCGGTCATCCGTAATGCCAGGATGCAGGCGCGCGATCCGCGCACAGTCACGTCGAGCGGAAGCAGCGCCACACGCATCGCGGCAAGTCGCTTGCGATCGACGAGACGCATTGCATAGCCGCCCACCGTCAAGTGGCTGGTCGTCATCAGCGACGCCCCGTCACTCGCGACAGCTTCGGGTTTCGGCAACCCCTCGGGCAACGCCATGGTCGATACGAGCGGTTCGGCGTTGCGCGTGCGAAATGAATATCGTTGCACGCCCCGATCCGTCGCGATCAGGACAGATTCGGCGGTTTCCCAGGCGACGTCGGCCGTGAAACGGGCCACGGCCGGCGGTACCGGATGCGCGATTCGCGGAGTGAGAACGCTGGTGGCCGTGGCAAGAACCAGCCCCAGAAACAACGGGACCGACAAGCGGTCAGCCTTCCACAGTGATTGCGGCGTAGCAGAGGATGCAGTCTCCCCCGCCCGGGTAGAACTCACAGGTCCAGCCGTGCTTCAGTGAATAGCCGTATTTTCCGGAGAAGCAATGCATGTCGAGCGCGTTCGTCGCCGGCATGGCAAAAACAGCAACGGCGAGCAGTACAAACCGCAAGGCCTTGCGCATAAAGACTCCTCTTTCAGCTTTTGTTCCGGCATTATCCTCAGCCGGAACTCCGCCGTCAAGTCACATAAGTGACTATTGGAGTCCGATGCGCAGTTGCTGCACGTGTACTGCTTTGATGGTCGTGGGCATGGGATCCGTGTACGTCAAAGCAGGCATGCCGAGCGCCGCGCGCGCCTGATCGAGTGCCGCGCGCAGGTCCTGCACGTGCGCCGCGCGAACGGTCACGGCTGCCGCGGGCGCCGGTGCCGTAAAGGACATCGTGCCGAGGGAGGCGATGGTGCGGAGCGTGTCGACGGTTTCGCGGAGCTGGTCGAAATGCGCCGCCTTCACTGGGGTTGTGTTTGCCACGACTGTGGGATCGGTATAGACGAACGTCGTCGCGACGTCGGGTGTGCTGTACGAAGACGACAACGACGACGCATCCAGAGCCCGCACTTTGTATACGCATACGCTGCCCGCGGGCACTGTCGTGTCGTTGAACGTCGTACCCGAGGTGGTGGTCACCGTCGAAAACGTGCTGGATGTGCAGGCACGTGCGAGCTCGTACTGCGTCGCACCGGTACTGCCCGCCCACGACGACTGGATCGAGGTCGCGCCGGATGCCGTCGCCACGAGTGACGCGGGCGTGCCCGGTCCGACGGCCACACCGCGCGATGCATTGAGCGTGGTCGTAGTCGTGTCGTTGACGACCACGGTCTGAGTCCCGGGCGTGCGTAGAATGACACCATTCGTGAACGTGTGCACGCCTGCATCGGCCGGCGTGAATGTGTAATCGACCGGCAGGGTCGCAGCGCCATCCGTCGAGGTGAAGTGGACGGTGCCCGTATAGCCGGTAGCGACGTTGTCATTGACGTCGCGCACCGTCAGCGTCGCCGTCACCGCATCGTTCGCACCCACTGCATAGGGCACCGTCAGCGCGAGCGAGAGCGACGGCTTCCAGCCGAGCTGCACTACGTCGAAATCGCTCGCGTGCAACGAATGAAACGCATCATTGAGCACATCATTGTCCCAGCGGGTGTCGTAGACGCCGCTGATGAACATGTTGGAGCCGTTGTCGGCCAGGATCAGTCCGTACTTCTTGAACGCGCGGAAGATCTTCTGAACCTCCGGCGCATACTCCGAAATATCGGTGCTCGCCTTCAGGCGCAGACGCGCGCCCATCGGCAAAGCACCGACGGTCGATCCAGCGGTGTGCGATGCCGGATAGATATGTCCGTTCGTCTGTGAAACCGTGAAGCGCAGCGCGTGACGGATCTCGTCCGGCCCGAACACTTCGTCATAGCGTACGAGGCCCGGCAGAATCGCCAACCCCGCGGCATCCGCCGAGGTCCAACCCTCCGGCCGGCGATTGTTCGTGCTCATGTCGAAGAACGCGCCGGAGCCCGCCTCCCAGACCGTGCCGTTGAACCAGACGTTGTACAGCTCGTACAGATGGTTGTTGGTCTTGTCGACAATCAGGATGTGGCGGTCGCCATCTTCGCGCTCGTCGACGTTGCCGGGCTGGCCCCCCTCGACCCAGCCGTTCTGCGTGATCGCTTCATCGGGAACGGGATAGAACGGCACGCCCTCGCCGTCGCTCTGATGACCGTACAAGACGAAGTCGACGACCTTCTTCTCCTGCGCACCGTCGACGACGATGAACGGAAACCCGTACACGTTCCCGCTCCCATCGTCCACATCGCCACCGAAGTCGGGATGGAGACGAGGATCGCTCGTGCCGCCGATGAACGCGATGTAAGCCGCGGAGTTCGGATCCAGCGGCGCGCCGCTGATGTCGAGGTTCCACCAGTTGTTCGACGGGAACAGCGGCAAATGCACCGGGATCGAACCACCTTGAACGGCGGCGGCGTTTGCGGTCAGAGAGACGAGAACGAGAACGAGAGCAGAAAGAGAACGCAACATCGGGCCGGAGTATGGATGGGGGACGCAAAAGGGACCGTGAGATTTCTCACAACCCCTCATCCGCCTTCGGCACCTTCTCCCCTCACCGAGGGGAGAAGGCTACTTGCAGAACACGCGCGTTGGAGTGGGGAGAGGGTGGGCCGAAGGCCGGGTGAGGGGCATTCATTTCCGCCACTCGTCGATGAGATTCGCCACCAGCCCGGTCCAGCCGGTCTGATGCGAGGCGCCGAGGCCTTCGCCGGTGTCGCCGTTGAAATACTCGTGGAACAGGACCAGGCCGCGCCAGTGCGGATCGCGCGCGAACAACTCCGCTTTCCGCGTTCCACGCGGGCCATACACCGGCCGGTATCCATCCGCGTCCGGAAGAAAGATGTCGATGCTGCGGCTGGCAAGCGTGGCCGCGAGCCCCTTCATGCCGACGGATTGACGCGGCACTTCCTCCGTCGACGATGCAGGCGCCGGCGCCGCACCCGCGCCGATCCCCTCCGTCGCACGCGTCGCGCCATGCGCCGGCGGCGCAACGTCATCGACCTCGTCGTGCACGGTCACCTCGACTTCATCGCCGAATCCCTTCTCGAGCTTCCGCAGCGATTCGATCATCAGGAACGTCGTAGGAAACCAGATCGGTCCGCGCCAATTACTGTTTCCCCCTTTCAACCACGCCTTCGCCTCGGCCGGCTCATACCCGACCGACTCGCTGTCATGGACGAACGGATGCTGCTCGTGAAATTTGCTCAGGCTGCGCATGCCGAATTCCGACAGGAACTCCTCCGGATCGGCGACGCGCGCCAGCAGTTTCTCGAGCTGCTCCTGGTCGACGACCGCGAGCACGTGCGTGAAATCGTCGCCGCGCTTCACCGTCGTCACACAATGCTCGACGATGTCGTTACGGAAGCGCAGGAACCATTCGAGGTTCGTCCGGAAGAGCAGGAAGGGCTCGATCCATTTGCTTTCCAGCCGCTCCACCGCATAAAGCGGAATCAGCCCGACCAGCGATCGCACTTTGAACGGGACGACCGTGCCGTCAGGCCAGCGCAGGACGTCGTAGAAGAAACCGTCCTCGTCGTCCCACAAAGTGCGGTTGCCATGTTTCATTTTCATGGCCGCGCCGATGTAGACGTAATGCTCGAAGAATTTCGTGGCCAGGCCTTCATATGTCGGATTGATCTTCGAAAGCTCCAATGCGATGCGCATCATGGCCAGCGAGAACATACCCATCCAGCCGGTGGCATCGCTCTGTTCGAGCACCGCGCCGCCCGGCAGCAGAGCGCTGCGGTCGAACACGGCGATGTTATCGAGGCCGAGGAAACCGCCTTCGAAGACATTGTTGCCCTCGCGGTCGACCTTATTGACCCACCAGGTGAAATTCAGCAGCAGCTTGTGAAAACATTTTTCGAGAAACTCGACGTCGGCCTCGCCGCCGCGGATGCGGTCCATGTTGTAGACGCGCCACACCGCCCACGCCTGCACCGGCGGATTGAGATCGGAGAACTCCCACTCGTACGCCGGGATCTGTCCATTGGGATGCTGGAATTGCTCGAAAAGCATCAGCCAGAGTTGTTCTTTTGCAAAGCGCGGATCGATCAGCGCGAACGTGATGGCGTGAAAGGCGAGATCCCAGGCCGCGAACCACGGATACTCCCACTTGTCGGGCATCGACAGGATGCGCATCGAGTTGAGATGCCGCCAGCGGCTGTTCCGTCCGCGTTGTCGATTTTCGGGTGGCGGCGGTTCGCCGGGATCGCCGTCCAGCCACATGTCGACGTCGAACAGGTAGCTCTGCCGCGTCCATAACATCCCCGCGAACGCCTGACGCTGCACATTGCGCTCTTCGGGCGATGCGTGGAGCGGATGAATGCCGTCGTAGAACGCGTCCGCCTCTTTGCGCCGCAGATCGACAATGGCCTGAAGTTCCTCATCGGAAGCCGCGCGGCGCTCATTGCGCGGGCGCAGCCGCATCAGCATCGTCGCGGAGCCGCCGGGCTCGACGTCGTGGCGCATCCACGCGCACGCCTTCGTGCCGCGTTGCGCAGGATTCACGGCATTGCGCTCGCCACTGACGATGAAACGATGAAACGCGTCTTTCACGAATGCGCTGCGCGATGTTGCGGAGCCGCCGAAGACCCCCTCCGCGTTCGTCTCGTTATCGGTAAAGAGCAGACGCGCTGTGCGTGGGACTTCGAGGATGCGCGGACCGAGGCGCGTGTCGGTGAGGAGACCGGCCAGGGGCGGTGCGTGCATGTCGTCTGCGAGGAGACCGACGCCATCGGCGATCGTGATCGACGGAGTCTCTGTCCGTCCGCTCCACGACCACGTGTTGCGGAACCAGAGGTTGGGGATCAAATGGATCGGCGCGCGTTCGGGACCGCGATTGTGCGCGGTGACACGAAAGACGAACGATTCCTCGTCTTCTTTCGCGATCTCGATCTCGATGTCGAAGTAGCGGCCGTCATCGAAGATGCCGGTGTCGATCAACTCGAGCTCGGGATCGAGCGCGCCACGCGCGCGATTCCCCTCAATGAGCGCGAGGTACGGATATTCGCGCTGCGGGTACTTGTAGAGCATGCGCTGGTACGCATGCGACGGGAGCGCGTCGACGTAGAAGTAACACTCCTTCACGTCCTCGCCATGATTGCCCTCGAGCGCCGGCACGAGCCCGAAGTACCGCTCCTTCAGAATCGGATCGCGCTCGTTCCAGAATGCCATCGACCAGCAGAGGATCTGATAGCGGTCGCAGAAACCCCCGATGCCGTCCTCGCCCCAGCGATAGGCGCGCGAGCGGGCGTGATCGTGCGGGAAGAACTCCCACGGCCTGCCATCAGCGCTGTAATCCTCGCGCACGGTCGACCAGGCGCGATCGGCGAGATACGGGCCCCAGTTCCGCCAGCGCGCCAGCGCATCGGCGTCGCCGGAAAGCCGCACCCGTTCCGCATTCGGCTCGTGCATCGACTCACCCCCTCACCAGCCCTTTCCCCCTCGAGGGGCAGAGGGCCGGGTGAGGGGGTGAGTGTAGCAGCGGGGTCGTCCCGAACAGGACTGCCGCACCGGTTGCGCGTGGCTACACTCGACGGCATTCCTTCCATAAACACCAGCGAGGTGAGTCGATGAGATACATGCACGTTCTGCTGATCGCGCTGCTGACCGTTCCCGCGTTCGCCGCGCAGACCATCGCGCCCGCTCGCCCGCCGGATCCGGCAACGATGGCCAGCATCCACTCAATGATGGACAGCATGGCCGCGCAGAACATGTTCCGCGGAAACGTGCTCATCTCGTATCAGGGCGCGGTACGGTTCAATCAGAGCTACGGTCTCGCCAACATCGAATGGCAGCAGAAGAACGTCCCCGAATCGAAATTCCGCCTTGGCTCGCTGACCAAGGTATTGACGTCGATGTTGATCCTGACGCTCGCGCAGAACGGCAAGATCGATCTGGAGAAGCATGTCACCGACTATCTCCCCGACTATCGTCGCGATACAGGGTCGCGCATCACGGTCGCGCAATTGCTCGATCACAGCAGCGGCCTGCCGAATTACACCGACCTCCCCGATTTTCCGCACCTGATCAGCCGTATCAAATTACCGACGCAGGAGTTCATTACCCGTTACTGTCAAACGGACCTCCTGTTCCCGCCCGGCACCTCCTATTCGTACAGCAACACCGGCTATTTCCTCCTCGGCGCCATCAGCGAAGCCGTTACCGGCCAGACGTACGACCTCAACATGGAGCAGTACGTCTTCAAGCCGCTGGGCATGAGCGATAGCGGCTATGGCTGGAATCAAGCCGTTCTTCCCCAATTCGCGTACGGCTACGAGCAGCAGGGCTGCGATGAGAATGTCGCGGCATTCGCCGAAATGTCGGTTCCGTTCTCCGCGGGCGCGCTGTACTCCACCACCGGCGACCTGAATAAGATGAACGTGGGCATCATCAACCACACAGTTCTCAATCCCACGTATACGGCCATCATGTTCAAGCCGCGCATCTGTGAGATGAACTGTCAGCCCGCACCCGGACTCTTCCCGGACGGAGTGAGAAGCGCTTACGGCTGGGACCACGAATTCCTGGCCGTGCCGCCCGCTCCGAACAATGGCGTCCCGATCTGGTCGAAGCTCGGCTCGCTCAACGGCTACGTGAATTACATCGTCCGCACGCCCGATTTTTTCGTGGCGGTGCTGTCAAACCAGGCGGAAGCGTACAGCTCGTACATTGCATTGGCAATTACGCAGATTCTCTATGGCGCTCCGCCGAAACTGGTGACGCCGCAAATGAGCTCGATCACCGCCATCCAGCAAACCATCTGCAAGTCGGGACTCGCGGCCGCCGTGGCACAGATCAAAGCGAATCCGCCGGCGACGCCGTCAACGCTGAGCGCGATCGGCAATAGCTTCGTCGGCACGTATATGGAGAGCAATGTCACGCTGGATCAAGCCAGTACGGCGTCGACGCTGTTCGAGCTCAACTACCGCCTTTTTCCACAGCAACCGAGCGTCTACCAGGATCTGATCCTCGGCTACACGAAAAAGTCCGCGGTGCTGCCGCTCACGCTCGATCCGAACCTGGGGCCGCAGCAGTGATGACGCGCAAGCCGATCCCGCGAATGCAGGGATTCGATCGAGCCAGGTTCGACGGTGAGCACGGCGGACCGGGCCTCCCCGTCGTCATTACGGACGCCATCGCATCGTGGCCAGCACTGCAGTCCTGGTCACCACGGCATTTCGCCATGAAGTTCCCGGACCTCGCACTCCGGCCCAGTGTCGACCTGCCGGACACGGAAGTGCCGTACCGGTTCCGCGACGTCGATTACCGGCGTGCGATGACGATGGGCGAATTCGTGGCGCGGATGTCGACCGGCAACCGCTGCTATGTCGACCAGGCCAGCATTTCGATCTTCGAAGGAGTGGAGTCCGATTACGACTTCCGCGTGCTCGATGCGAAGGGCGAAGGCTATGTCGCGTTCTGGATGGGGTCGCGTACGCGCTCGGGCCTGCATTACGACTATCTCGATAATTTCTTCGTGCAGGTGTACGGCGGGAAGAAGGCCATTCTCGCGTCACCGGGCGACTCGCGGTTTCTTTATCTTTTTCCCGACAATCACACGAAGAGCAGCATCGCGCCGGAATCACCAGACCTCGAACGGCATCCCAAACTGGCGCGCGCGACGTTATGGGAAGCGACACTGGCACCCGGTGACATCCTGTTCATCCCGAAGGGCTGGTGGCATTACCTGGCGTCAACGGAGGCGTCGATCTCGCTGTCGTACTGGCACGGAACGCCGCTCAATCCGATCCGCAAGATGCTCGACAACGGACCGGCGGCATGGGCTCGGCTGGCGGGCGAGTTCGTCTGGTACGGCGTATTGCGCCGCCCGCACGTGAAACATCTATTCAGTCCGCCGCCGCTGGGACTGATGCTGTATCAATTGCTGCTGAGCAAGCTCTCCAGAGCGAGAGCAGCGCCGCAATGACGAATGGCAGCGTCGCCGCGAGGATGGCCCACGGCAATAGAAACAGATATCCGAAGAAGGGCGACGTCAGTCCGATCAGCGCCCACACCATCAGCAGGATGTTGCGCCAATGCCTGCGGTTCGGCAGCATCCACGCGGCGCTGAGCACGAGCAGCGAGCCGACCATCACACCGCTGGTGATGACCAGCAGAAACGACCTTCCGACCATCCAGCCGAAATGCGGCTTATCGACGAGCACCAGCCCGACGACGATCATGGCGATGGTCACGAGCGCAGATCCGATCGCGCAGAGAATCACCCACAGGCGCCGCGGCTGAGTCGTTTGGTCGGACATCGGTAGTCGTAGGATACCCGAATGCTCCGTCGTCTCCTCGCGGAGCGTGGCTGCTGCGCGTGCCGGCACCTGCGGCCGAGGGAGCGCTGCGAACGGCGAGCGTCACCGTAGACGGCCTGCAACGAATGTTTATGTTCTAGTGTTCCGTCCGCGGAACACTAGGGAACCTCTGATCAACCGGCTAACGCGAGCGATTTCCAACAGTGTGAGTAATGCGATGAGCGTTGGGCCCGGTTTCAACGGCCCATCGCCACGAACTTGATCGTGCGCCACTCAAGAATGCGCGTGTTTAGAGACAC
>DASPNA010000146.1:0-4754 GCA_035626775.1 Thermoanaerobaculia bacterium | reverse complement strand
GGGTCGCGGCGTGAAACCATTCGATGTTCAAGTCGAATCCGTCAGTCGGCAAGCCTCTCGTGTCCAGGTCATCAACGACGAAAGAGCCGCGCACTCCGCCGATGTTCGCTTCAAGGGGCGGGAACGCGACAGGGCCGATGTCCGACTCTGCGTCGACCGCAGCGAACGACAAGCCGACGCGTACTTCGGCGGCGTGCCCAAATGTCATGCCGAGATCGAGTCCAGCGCTGGATGTGTCGACCTGATATTCGGTCTGCTTGCGTCCATCCGCGAAGACGTCGAGACGGTCTTTCCGGTCCGCCAGCCTCGCCGAGACGAACGATCGTCCCTCGAACGTGAGCGGCTGATAGAACTCGGTCGCGATACCTCTGGAGGTCCCGGCCTGCATCTCGGTGCGCCACTCCGCTCCCCGCGCGTTGAGGCTCGTGCGCGTGACGCGGACGAGCAGATCGAAGTCGCTGTTGCCCCGCATGTCATCGCGAAGTCGGAGACCGGTCCGGATGTACACCGGGCCCATCGCGTTGTCGCTGGGGACGAGCGTCAGGTCGACGTCTTCGCCGTCCAGAACGATGTTCAGCTTGATCCGATCGAACTCGCCGAATTCGTAGATTCGTGCGATATCGCGCTCGAGCTGCTCGAAATCGAGTAATGCGCCTTCACGGCTCTCAATCGCAGCCTGCACGCGTCGTTCATCGACGCGTGCCGTGCCCGATGCCGTCACGCGTCTCAGACGCAGCGGCTCGGGAGCGGCGCGGCGGCGTCTCACCAATCCGGGAATCGCGAACGCGCGAAGTTGAGCCGCCACCTCGTGGGCTGCGGTCTCGCCGCTGGCAATCACCTCGGGAAGCTTCGAGAAATCGAGCATCGCGATTCCGGAGAGTTGCGGCGTGATCACCACCGTCGCCTTCGCTTGCTGCTCACGGATGCGCTGCTCTGAAGCGAGCGACAGCGCCTGGTATGCGATCGCCAGCGTGGAGCCCAAATTGTCACGATCCATCAAAGGAGTCCCGACGTTGACCGCGATTACGACGTCCGCGCCCATCTGCAGCGCCGCATCGACAGGCAGATTGTTGAGAACTCCGCCATCCACGAGCAAGCGGCCGCCGATCTCCATAGGCGGGAAAACGCCCGGTAAGCTCATGCTCGCTCGAACGGCCTCACTCAGGTCGCCGCCTGAAAGCACAACCTCCTCCCCCTTCACGAGATCGGCGGCTACCACGCGCAACGGCACGTACAGCTGATCGAAATCGGAGACCGCAACGGTATTGATGAGCTTCGTCCGCAGCAAGTATTCGAGCCTCGTACTCTTCAAAGCACTATTCGCTGTGATCAGAAGGCGCCCGCGGATGCCGGCTTCCAGGGGAAGGTAACGCGTATCTTCCTGTCTGCGCCGAAAGCTGCGCGACCGACGCGGCTGGCCGCCGACAATGACCTCGTTCCAGTTGATGGAGCGAAGCTCGGCCTCTATTTCATCGGGAGAGAAGCCGGCCGCATAGAAGGCGCCGACGACGGCGCCCATGCTGGTCCCCGCGATACAGTCAATTGGCACCTGTAGATCCTCGAGGACGCGCAAAACGCCGACATGAGCGGCGCCGCGTGCGCCTCCTCCTGACAAGACCAACGCGACGGACGGCCGCGAAACGTCAGCCCGGCAGGGCGGCGGCGCAGCATCGACGCAAGCGGCCGCCGTCACGGTCAGCATGAAGGAAACAACGTGACGCGTCATCGCCGCTCGCATCGTTCTTCTCGCTGCAGCGACTGCGCATTCCATGGCAGGTTCTCCTCGCCGATTGATGCGGTCGGCGAGCGAACTACTGCGTGAAAACCATCTCGTCCGCCGCGGCGCCGGCCTTACGGAGCGAGATCACCATCTTCCCGTCGAGGGTGCGCTCGAGGCGGCAGTCCCAACCGGGCTCCGCGCCGACCAGCGCCTTCATCGCGGCGTTCCGATTGCTGATGCTCACCATCGGCGGGCCGCTCACCGCTGGCTTCGGGGTTCCGGGTTGCAGCATGTTCGCGAGCAGATACTCCTCAGAGATCGCGCCGTCCCGCCACTTCGCCACGGTGACCATCTTCATGTTCGCCGGTGGTGCGGAGATGCCGACCATGCACGTCCACTCGCCTTCGGCGACGATCGGCGCGTGGTTCGTCAGCGAACCAGGGCTCTGCCACATCCCGCGCAGCGCTTCGACGTGCGCATCGATGCCATGGGTTACGGCGCCCGCAAAGTCCACCTTGACGTCCGCGGTGTGCAACCGCCGGAACATGTCCATATCGCGATTGTTCCAGGCGACGAAATCGAGCATGTGAAAGTTCGTTGCGTTGGTCACCGCCTGATCCGTCGGCCCCGTTGCTGCAACGGACGCGCGCGCGTTCGGTGTCGCGTCAGCACCCCGATTGTCGCCCGATGTCGCACAGGCCACGGCTCCCAGCAGCAGCGCGAGCGCGCAGGTTGCGACGCCGATGCGTAGTCGTCCATGGCCGATGATCTTTTTGCTGTTGAGGCTCATGCGTCTGTTCTCCAATTCACGGCTTTTACCGGATCCCAGGGCAGTTGCATGATCAGGACCCGCGCGACGTCGGGTCAACCGGTTACCTTCTGGTAAGCGGTGGCGCCATGAGCCTAGTCTCACGGCCGGCTTGTGGCGACGCCGCGGATCTCGACCTCGTATTCGAGGCTCCACGTCGCCAGAGCCTGAAGTGGAGCGCGCAGCGCGTCACCCGCCGGCGTCAGCCGGTACAGCCCTTTGAGTCCGGCCCTCTCCGGGGCCTCGCGAATCACCAGCCCGTGGTCGCACATGCGGACCAACGCATTGGCGAGCACCTTCGCTGACAGTCCCACCTCGCGCTGCAGCTCGCCGAAATGCGTCGGTTGCACGCACAGCCTGAGCAGGATTGGAATCGTCCATCGGCCCTTGACCAGATCGATAGCGAACCGGACACCCGCCTCCGCCTGCTGAACTGCATCGCGCATGGAGTCTCCTGACGTGGGCGGTGGTGGTTACGCGCGCGGCTGAATGGGCGCTGCTTTGCTGCGGCCCCATGCGACGAAGGCGGCAAGCGCGGCGAGGACAACGTTCACCGGCACTGCTCCAGCTTCTCCACGAGAGAGATGGAAAGCGGACGCGAGGACCATCACCAGAATGAGACCGATTGCGGCGAGACTGATGAGCTGCGGCTTGATTCGCGTCAGCCACGGCAGGATGAGCCCGAGTGCTCCGGCCAGTTCGGCAACCCCAATGAAACGGACGAGCGCAGAGGGAACCGCGGAGACCCACGGCATCGATGCTGCGAGTGCTTCGATGGGCTGAGTGAGTTTCATCAGACCGGCAGCGCCAAAGGCGAAGGCCAGCACGATCTGGACGAGAGCAAGCACGATGTTGAGTCCGCGACGGCGCGGCGCTGCAGTATTGGTGGCGTTCATGATCATTCCTTGTCGGTGTTCGTGATTCAGTGAAAAGATTTACTCGCGCGCTGCGCAGCCGATCAGCCGAACTGCACCGAGCGGCGCGTCATCGAACCCATCCAGAAGCCGTTGATCGGGTACTCCACGGACTCGCGTTCGGCAGCACCCGCCGCGACGAGCAGCGGCACGAAGTGCTCACGAGTAGGAAGCGCCAGCCGCGCACCCGGACCTTTCGCCTCGTAGTCGAGCAGTGCGTCGATGTCGGAACGCGACAACGCGTCGGCAGTCCAACTGTCGAATTCGCTCGCCCACTGTGGCGGCGGCAGCTCATTAGAAAAGTCGATCGCACGCAGGTTGTGAGTGATGAAGCCGCTGCCGATGATCAGAACGCCCTCGTCGCGCAGCGTACTCAGCGAGCGGCCGAGCTCGAAAAGATGCTTCGGGTTCTGCGTCGGCAGCGACATCTGCAGAACGGGGATGTCGGCTTCGGGATACATCGCAACGAGCGGCACGTAAGCGCCGTGATCGAGACCACGCTCCGGCTCATCCGCGATCGGCATGATGTCGCCCAGCTCCTTGCGAATGCGCGACGCAAGGGCAGGCGCGCCGGGCGCGGCGTACTGCTGCTCGTAATATCGCTTCGGAAAGCCGTAGAAGTCGTAGACGAGCGGCACGGTGCGCGTCGCACCGAGCGTGAGCGGCCGGTTCTCCCAATGCGCCGAGATCATCAGGATCGATTTGGGGCGCGGAAGGCCCTCGGCCCACGTGTGAAGCTCTTTCACCCACTTCGCATCGTCCAGGAGCGGTGGTGCTCCATGCGCGACGAAGAGCGTCGGGAGCTTCGTCGCTTTCTGTGGCTGTGTCATCTTCCCTCCGAGCGAGGGCGCGGCGAGGAGTGCGGTCGCACCCCCAATCGCCGCGCCGAGAAACTCGCGCCGATTCCAGTCCTGCCCGTTGCGTCTCATCAGTGGATGTAGCGGAAGCCGGCATTCATACCGTGTCCCACGACGTAGCCGAGGGTGATGTTCAGGAGCGCGAGCGTTTCGAGCCAGCGGGCATTCTGGAGCGGCCCGGCATTCACGGCGTCGAAGCCGATCGCCTTCGCCAGTTCGAGGGCGGTGGTCTTTGCCTCTTCGTCATCCGACGCGGCGAAAACGGTGAGCGTCTCGCTGCCGATCTTGCCGGAGTCCATGTGCTGCGCGAAGTTAGTGTTGAACGCCTTCACGACTTTCGCGCCGGTCGCCTGCTTCTGAAGCTCCTCGGCACCACTCGTGGTGAAGCCGACTGCGAGCGTCATGTCGGGGTTCAGCGCGTTCGTCACGTCGATGACCACTTTGCCGTTTGCGGC
>DASPNA010000145.1:0-47475 GCA_035626775.1 Thermoanaerobaculia bacterium | reverse complement strand
GCCAGTGGTCGTTGACCTCGGGATTGACGCGCGGGCGATAGCGGTACACCTGGCCGTTGCGATGGCCGATGAACATGTTGCAGCCGACGTCGCAGCCGTTGCAGACCGACTCAGTCGAGTCGAGATTCCAGACGCGCGACTCGAAACGGAACTCGCGCGGCGTGAGCGCGCCGGTCGGGCAGATGTCGGTGACGTTGGCGCTCATCCAGTTGTCGAGCGGCGTGCCCGGAAAGACGCCCACCTCGGTCGACGCGCCGCGGCGGAAAAAGGCCAGCTCGCTCGTCCCCGTGATCTCCGCGGTGAAGCGGATGCAGCGCGTGCAGTGGATGCAGCGATTCATGTTCTGGATCACGTGCGGGCCGATGGCCGTGCGATCCATGCCGGGATAAGTGCGTTTGAACTCGCCGTAGCGCGAGGTGACCGAGCCGTAGTTGAAGCTGTAGTCCTGCAGCGGGCACTCGCCGGCCTTGTCGCAAATGGGGCAGTCCAGCGGATGGTTGATGAGCAGAAACTCCATCTGTCCCTTGCGCGCCTTGTCGACTTTCTCGTTCCAGACGGCGATCTTCATTCCGTCCTTCACCGGCGTCGCGCAACCCGCCTGCAACTTCGGCATCCCTTCCACTTCGACGAGGCACATGCGGCACTGGCCCACGATGCTGAGGGAAGGGTGATAGCAGAAGTGCGGAACGTGGACGTCGGCAGCCTTGGCGGCCTCGATGACGTTGATGCCGTCCTGGACTTCGACTTCGATTCCGTCGATGGTAACTTTAGCCATAAGGTGCTTTGTCTGATGCAGATGTAGCGCCCGATGGGCGGGCGTTGGCAGCGGGGATCGTGAAGGCGCCCACGGATCAGTCCGTGAAAACTTTCACAAACGGCGAGAGGATATTGATTTCGCCACGGGTGGTCAACGCGGAGAAGCAAGAAGGATGAAGGCGGAAGGATGAAGGATGAGATGCCGCGTGGGAATCATCCTTCATCCCTCATCCTTCATCCTTTGTCTCATCGTTCGTAAGAAGGAAAACAGTTGAAGAAAGACATCGTCATCGCCGCAGTAGCCGTAGTCATCGTCGTTGCCGTCGCGTTTGGTCTCGCGGCGATTCGTCCGAACACCGCGTCCACCACCTCCGCCGGCAAGGACGGCGCGGCCGCCAAGGCCGCCGGCAGCGACAACGTGGTCATGCGCGTGAACGGGGAACCGATCACCGAGCGTCAGTTCACGATGTTTCTGCAGAACGCTCCCGCCGAAGGGCGGCAGTTCTACTCCAGTCCCTCGGGACGCCGCGCGCTCGCCGACGAGTTGGTGAAGCTCAAGGTCCTCGAACAGGAAGCCGCGCGCATGGGCATCGCGGACGACCCCGACGTGAAGACGCAGATCGAGATGGCGCAGTCACAGATCAAGGCCGCGCGCGCGCTCGAGAAGCTCGCCGATCAGAAGAGCGATGAGCGCATCCGCTCCGAGTACGAGAAGGAAAAGGCGTCTTCGATCTCGCTCCGCCACATCCTCATCGCCTACGCGGGCGGCGCCGTCCCGGCGCGCGGCGGACAGCAGCCGCCACCCGCGGAAGTCGCGATGCAAAAGGCGACGGCCATCGCCGGACGCCTCCGCGGCGGCGCCGATTTCGCGCAGACCGCGCGTGCCGAGTCGGACGACGAACAGAGCGGCGCGAACGGCGGCATGCTCGGACCGACGAAGCCCGACCAGCTTCCGCCCGACATCGCCGGGATCGTCACGAAACTCAAGCCGGGACAGATGAGCGATCCGGTGAAGACGCAGTTCGGCGTGCACATCTTCAAGGTCGAGCAGCCTTCGCTCGAAGATCTCCGTCCGATGCTCGCACAGCGCGTGCGCCAGCAGGTCGCGGAAGAGGAAGTGAAACGGCTGCAGACCGGCGCGAAGATCGACCTCGATCCGAAGTTCTTCCCGCCCGCGCCAACCGCACCGGGGGCGCCGGGACTGCCGCCAGTTCCGGGGACGGCGAATCGTTAAGGCGTACACTTACGCCCCGGGTCCCATTCTGCACATGGCTGAACGGAACATCCTCGTCGTCGAAGACAACGACATGAACATGCAACTCGTCGAGTTCCTCCTCGAGGAAGGCGGGTATCACATCGTCAAGGCGACGAGCGGCGAGGAAGCGCTGGCCATCACGCGCAACGGTGACGGCGCGCCCGACCTGATCCTCATGGACATCCACCTGCCCGGCATGGACGGTCTCTCGGTCGTCCGTGCCATCAAGTCCGACGAGCGGACGTCGCGCATCCCGATTCTCGCGCTCACTGCGCACGCCATGCGCGGCGACAAGGACCGTTTTCTCGAGGCAGGCTGCGACGGGTACATCTCGAAGCCAATCGACGTGAAGACGTTCATCGCGTCGATCGAGCGGTACCTCGGGTAACGGGTACCTCGGGGTTCCTCGGGTTCCTCGGGGTTCCTCGGAGGGGATGGAGCGAAAAATCTCCCGAGGAACTCCGAGGAACCCGAGGAACCCGAGGAACCCCGTACAATCCGCCCCCTATGCGAATGCTCGTTCTGGGCGCCGGCCGCATGGGCCTCGGCGCAGTCCACGATCTCGTGTCACAAACCGATGTCACTGAAGTCACCGTCGCCGATTTCGATCGCGCGAAGGCGGATGAGATCGCGCGGCGCTATCCCGAGAAGGCGCGGGCCGCGCAGATCGACTGCAACGATCATGCGGCCGTCGTCGCGCTCATGCGCGGCCACGCGTCGGCGATCAGTTGCGTGAACTACTGGCTCAATGAGCGCCTCGCGCGCGCCGCCGTTGAAGCCGGAACGCACTTCTGCGACCTCGGCGGCAACAACGACGTCGTCGACGCCGAGCTCGCACTTGATGCAGACGCGAAAGCGGCGGGCATCAACATCATCCCCGACTGCGGCCTCGCGCCCGGCATGGTCGCGGTGCTCGCGGCGCATGGGGCGTTGCAGTTCGACACGCTCGACGCGATTCACATCCGCGTCGGCGGACTGCCGCAGACGCCGAAGCCGCCGTTGGACTATCAGCTCGTGTTCTCCGTCGAAGGTCTGATCAACGAGTACATCGAGCCCGCGCGCGTGATCCGCAACGGCAAGGTCACGATCGTCGAGTCGATGACCGAGATCGAGACGCTGCACTTCCCCGAGCCTTTCACCCCGATGGAAGCGTTCCAGACATCGGGCGGCACTTCGACGCTCGTCGAGACATTCCTCGGCAAAGTGCAGGACCTCGATTACAAAACGATCCGCTATCCCGGCCACTGCGCGAAGTTCAGGACCATGATCGATCTCGGCCTCTGCAAGTCGGAGCCGATCGACGTCGACGGCACTGCAGTCAAACCGCGCCGCGTCCTCGGCGAGCTGCTCGTGAAGAACCTCCCCCACGACGAGCCGGACGTGGTGCTCGTGCGCGTGGAGTTTCATGGCGGCGGCAAGATGCTCCGCTACGACATCATCGATCGCTCCGATCCCGAGACCGGCCTCTCCGCGATGATGCGCACGACGGCGTTTCCTGCATCGATGGTGGCGCTGATGATGGCGCGCAACCAGACGACGTCGAAAGGTGCGCTGCCGCAGGAGCGGTGCATCCCGCCGCAACTGTTCATGGACGAGCTGGCGAAGCGGAAGATCGACGTGCAGGTCACGTGACAGGGCCGGATCTCGAAGCGGAGCTCGCGCGCACCAGGCGCCGGCTTGAAACGAAAGAGCGCGAGCTCGATGACATCCATCGCTCGCGCGCATGGCAATTCGTCGTCGCGCTACGCTCGCTGAAGTACAAACTCGTCGATCCGGTTCTCGGCGTATTCGGCATTAGCTGGCCGCGCCGCAGATCCGCCGCGCATGTCGTCAGCGACACGATCGCGCCCGCGCGCAATGGCAAGTACGACGTCATCTGCCTCTCGACCTGCGAATGGAACGCGCGCTTTCAACGCCCGCAACAGTTGCTGTCGCAATTCGCCGACGCCGGCCATCGCGTGTTCTACGTGAGTCCTCACTTCGGTCATTCGCAGTCCATACGCCACGTGCGTCCGAACCTTTACGAAGTTACGTTTGCCGGCGAACCGCTGAATGTGTACGCCGATTCGCTCGATGCTCGGAACGCCGGCGTCTCGCCGGCTGAGCAGGGAGCGTCTCGCTCCCGTCCGGAGAACCGCGGCGAGACGCCGCCTGCTCAGCCGGCGAGACGCCGGCGTTCCGATGCGCTCTTCGACGCGCTCAATTTGCTTCGCACGAACGCGTCGATCGACACCGCAGCCATGATCGTGCAGCTCCCGTTCTGGTGGCCGCTCGCGCGCCGCGCGCGCGAGCAATTCGGCTGGCCGGTCATCTACGACTGCATGGATCTGCACTCCGGCTTCTCGACGGTTCGTCGCGCGATGGTCGCGCAGGAAGAAGAGCTGCTTGCGAACGCGGATGTTGTCGTCGTCAGCTCAGCGTTGCTCGAACGACGCGCGTTGCAACATCGCGAGTCCGCGGTCATGGTGCGCAACGCGTGCGACTACGATCACTTCGCGCGCGTCACGAAAGCGGACAACGCGCGCCCGGTGATCGGCTATTACGGCGCAATCTCGGACTGGTTCGATTCCGCGCTCGTCGCCGACCTCGCCGCGCGCAGACCCGATTGGGATTTTGTACTGATCGGCTCCACGTATAACGCCGCGATCTCCCGCCTCGTGAAACTGCCGAACGTGTCGCTGCCGGGGGAGGAGCCGTACGAGTGGCTGCCCGAACAACTCTCGCGATTCGATATCGCGATCATTCCGTTCAAGCGCACCCCGCTCACCGAAGCGACCAATCCGGTGAAGGTGTACGAGATGCTCGCCGCCGGCCTGCCCGTCGTCGCGGCTCCGATCCCGGAAGTTGCGGCGCTCGCGCCGCTGGTGCGCGTTGCATCCACCGCGGAAGAGTTCGAACAACAGATCATCGCCGCGCTGGCCGATGACGACGACACACGCGAAGCGCGACGCGCATTCGCGCGCGAGCAGACGTGGCAGCACCGATTCGCGATCCTGGCGAACGCGACTGCGGATGCAATGTCTCGCGCGTGACCGCGTGTTACCTTGCCTGTTCCCGTATGCCCCAGGTCCTGTTCGTTTTCGGAACCCGGCCCGAAGCCATCAAGCTCGCGCCGCTCATCGCCGAGTTGCGTCGCGATCCGGCGTTCGCCGTGCGCATCTGCGTCACGGGTCAGCATCGCGAGATGCTCGCGCAGGTGCTGCGCCTGTTCGACATCACGCCCGACGTCGATCTCGACGTTATGCAGCCTGGGCAGGAGCTCTCCGAAATCGCCGCTGCGATTCTCGCGAAGCTGCCCGCGGTCCTTCGCGAGACGCGGCCCGATGTGGTCGTGGTGCAGGGCGATACCACCAGCGCCTTCGCCGCGGGACTGGCCGCGTTCTACGCCGGCATCGACGTCGCGCATGTCGAAGCGGGGCTGCGCAGCGGCGATTCGTTCTCGCCCTGGCCGGAGGAAGTGAACCGGAAGTTGCTCAGCGTGGTGACGCGATTCCACTTCGCGCCGACCGACGAGGCGCGCGCGAATCTCGTCAGCGAAGGGATCGATCCGGCGCGCATTCACGTGACCGGCAACACTGTCATCGACGCGCTGCAGCAGACCGTCTCCCGCATCGCCGCCGACGACGCGTTGCGCGGACGGCTCGATTCGGAGTTCGCGTTTCTCGATCGCGAACGGCGCATGATCCTCGTCACCGGCCACCGCCGCGAGAGCTTCGGCGCCGGGCTGCAGTCGATCTGCGACGCGGTTGCGGAGATCGCATCCGATCACGGCGATGTCGACGTCGTGTATCCAGTGCATCTGAATCCGAATGTCCGCCTGCCCGTACACCGCATCCTCGGCGGCAATGCGCGCGTGCACCTCGTCGAGCCGGTCGACTATCTGTCGTTCGTGCATCTCATGACCCGCAGCGATTTCATCCTCACCGACTCCGGCGGCGTGCAGGAAGAAGCGTCGACGCTCGGCAAGCCGGTGCTGGTCATGCGCGATACGACCGAGCGCGCCGAGGGAGTGCGCGCCGGAAACATGCGCGTGGTGGGGACGCAGCGCGATGCGATCGTGACTGAAGCGAAGCTGCTGCTGCGCGATCCCGCGCATCATCAGACGATGAGCCGCCCCTGCAACGCATTCGGCGACGGCCAGGCGTGCGCTCGCATCGCCGCGATCCTGCGCAAAGAAACCGACGCCTCCCGTCGGTTTCTAACGCAGCGAGTCGCGGCGCATGCCGATCAGCAACATGAAATCGCTGGGCAGCATCCCTGAGTCGATCAGCGCATCTTCGACGTCGATGATCGCCTGTACGTATGCGCGCGCATCGGCGCGGTCGAGCGTGAAGTTGTGCACGATCCCGTTGTAGAGCAGATGCTGCAGCGTCCCGCCCAGAGGGCGCAGCTCGACGACGCGAAACACGCGGCGGAAGATCGGCACGATCTCCGACGAGCGGATCGACTCGAACGGCGACGCCGCCACCACATCCTTCACCTCGGGACGTCCTTCGTACGGCTTCACCGCGCCCCATCGCAGCATGCGCAGATCCTCGGGCAGCATCTCCATCAGCGTGCGCACGAGGTCGATCTGCCGGTCGGTCCACTGAAACTGCGTCGGGCCGACGAACTCCTCGAGGATGAACAGCCCGTCGGGAGTGAGCGCGTCGTGCACCTGCGACATCACGTGCTCGAGCGCGACGAAATGATGCAGGCTGTGGCTGGAGAAAATCAGGTCATATGTTTCGGGCGGCAGCGACGCGGTGTTGACGTCGGCGACGCGGAACTCGCCGGGGATCTTGTTCGCGATGCGCATCCGCTCGGCTTCGGCGATCCGTTCTTCGCTGATGTCGATGCCGTGCGTTTCGGCGGTGCTGCCGCTCTCGAAGACCGTGAGGCTCTTCTGACCGGCGCCACATCCGAGGTCCAGACTGCGCGTGGCGGGCTGCCCGAGGCGGCGGCCGGCCCATACTTCCCACGGCAACCCTTCGACGAGCGAGCGCGAGCGATAATGCATGGAGATGAGCGGGTGATCGAGCCACGCGTGCCACTCGCCCGAGGCTTCGACGCGCAGGTGATCGCCCCACTTGCGGCTTTCCGCGGCGAGCAGCGACTGATAGTCGGGTTCCGACATGCCGCGATTATCATCGCGTTCTTTTCATGACTGACGAGAAGAATCTCCGACACACCATCGACGCGCAGGCGGAGAAGATCAAGTCGCTCGAGCGGAAGCTCGCGGCGAAAGACGCCGAGCTCGATGCAGTGACGCGCGAGTACGCGCAGTTCAAGGCGCATGTGCGCGATCCGCTGCCGGCGGTCGCGGCGCAACTCCCGTATCTCTCGCCCGCACAGCGTGCCCGCAAAGCCATGATCCTCCTCGGCGGCAAGCTGCTGCCTGCGCCCGCGAAACGCTTCGTCAAGAAATTCTGGGATCCATGGGCGCAGCCGCGCCGTTTGTTCGCGACGGCGAAGCCGGCCAAGACGAAGGACCGCATCGCCACGACGGCCAGGTTCGACATCGTCTGCTTCTCGATCGTGGACTGGAGCTTCCGCTGGCAACGTCCGCAACAGTTGCTCAGCCAGTTCGCGGACGCCGGTCATCGCGTCTTCCTGTTCAAGACCACCGAGTTCCTCGCTCCGGGGCGTGCGACGTTCGAGATCGCGCAGATGCGCGAGAACGTGTGGGAGATCACGATTGCGCCGCCGGTCGTGATCGACGTGTACGCCGGCGCGATCGATCCGGCGACCCGCCAATGGTTTCCGACCCTGCTCGACGAGATGCGGCGCGAGCTGAACATCGTCAGCGCCGTGTCGGTCGTGCAGGTGGCCACGTGGCGCGATGTGGCGGAGGAGGCGCGGCGCCGATTGGGCTGGATGCTCGTCTACGACTGCATGGACGAATGGGATTCGTTCCCGGGCATGCAGCCGCGATTGCTCGAGGCCGAAGAGAAACTCGTGGCCGAGGCCGATATGGTGACGGTGTCGGCGAAGCGGCTGCTCGACAAGTGGCAAGGCCGCAACGCGCGCGTCGAGCTGGTACGCAACGCCGCGGACTTTGCGACGTTCGCCGCGCCGTCCGCGGAGCGTTTCCTCGAACACGTACCGCATCCGATCGCGGGCTACTTCGGCGCAATCGCGCAATGGTTCGACATCGCATTGCTGACGGAAGTGGCGACGCGGCGTCCGAACGTTTCGTTCGTGATCATCGGCGGCGTCTTCGACGTCGACATCAGCGCGCTGAAGGCGCTGCCGAATGTGCACCTGCTCGGCCAGCAGCCGTATGCGCGCATGCCGGCGTATCTGCGCGACTTCGACGTCTGCATGATCCCGTTCGTCGTCAACGAGATCACCGCCGCGACGGACCCTGTGAAGTTTTACGAATACATCTCCCTCGGCAAGCCGGTCGTGACGACGTTCATGCCCGAGCTCGAGCCGTTCCGCGAGCTGCTCTACTTCGCCGACGACGCGGAGGATTTCGCGCGCAAGCTCGACGTGGCGCTCGCGGAAGATGATGCCGCGTTGCGCATGAAACGCGTCGAGACCGCGCGCGCGAACACGTGGCCCGCGCGTGCGGCGGTGATGCTGAATGCGATCCGCGAAACGCACGCGAAAGTCAGCATCGTCATCGTCTCGTACAACAATCAGGAGTTGACGCGCCTGTGCCTCGAGAGCGTGTTGCGCAACTCGATGCATCCCAATCTCGAAGTGTTCGTCGTCGACAACGCCTCGTCGGATGGCTCAGCGGAGATGCTCGCGGCGTGGCGCGATGAGCGCGTGCGCGTGATCCTCAATCGCGACAATCGCGGCTTCGCGGCAGCGAACAATCAGGCACTGCGCGAGGCGACGGGCGAGTATCTCGTGCTGCTCAACAACGACACCGTCGTTCCGCGCGGCTGGCTGCCGCGCATGTTGAAGCATCTCGACGATCCGCAAATCGGCCTCACGGTAGCGGTGACGAACTTCTCCGGCAACGAGTCTCGCATCGACGTGCCGTACCGGAACATCGACGATATGCCGCCGTTCGCCGATCAATACATGCGCGAACACGAAGGGGAGCGTTTCGACATCCGCGTGGCCGCGATGTATTGCGTGGGCATGCGCCGCGATGTCCACGAGCGCGTCGGCCTGCTCGATGAGGAGTTCGGCGTCGGCATGTTCGAGGACGACGATTACTCGCATCGCGTGCGCCTGGCCGGGTTCCGCGTGGTGTGCACCGAGGACGTATTCGTGCATCACTTCGGGCAGGCGTCGTTCTCGAAACTCGATCGCGCCGCATACGACGCACTCTGGAAGAAGAATCAGGCGCACTTCGAACAGAAGTGGGGCATGCGCTGGGAAGCGCACCAGGCGCGTTAACGCGCAGCGCCCCTCATCCGCCTTCGGCACCTTCTCCCCTCGCGGAGGGGAGAAGGCTACCCGCCGCGCGCGCGTGGTAACCCTCGCCCGCTTGCGGGGAGAGGGTGGCCGAAGGCCGGGTGAGGGGCCGCGCCTTTAACGCGCAGCGCCCCTCATCCGCCTTCGGCACCTTCTCCCCTCGCGGAGGGGAGAAGGCTACCCGCCGCGCGCGCGTGGTAACCCTCGCCCCGCTTGCGGGGAGAGGGTGGCCGAAGGCCGGGTGAGGGGCCGCGCCTTTAACGCGCAGCGAAACGCTCGCGCACGACCTCGCGATACACGCGCCCGATCGGCACCAGCGACTCGTCCTCCATCACCAGCGCGAGCCGCGGCGTCATGCGCAGGCCGCGCGTGCGCTCGAAGTTGACGATGTAGGAGCGATGCACGCGCGCGAACGCGGACGGCAGCAGCGCCTCCAGCGCGGCGAGCGTCTTCTCGTGCAGGTGCGTTGTCCCGTCGCCGAGGTGCAACTCGGCGTAATCGTCCGCGCCGCGCGCGTACAGCACATCGTTCGTCGCAATCGTGCGCAGCTCGCGTCCCTTACGCACCACGAGCGTACACGCGCGATTGCGCGGCTCGCGCGACGTCGCACGTTCGATGGCCGTGCGTAACCGCTCTTCGCTCCACGGCTTGGCCACGAAATCGGTGACGCCGTATTCGAACGCGCGCAACGCCTGATCGGAATGCGCGGAAACGACCACGGTCTGGAACGGCGACGCGGCCGCCTCTTCGAGCAGCGTGAATCCATCGCGGCCGCCGAGGTTGAGATCGAGGAACAGCAGATCGATCGGCGTGGCGCGAATGAGCTCGAGCGCCGCGGCGAGCGTCGGCGCGACGCGGATCGTGCAATCAGACACGATCGCCGCGACCATCCGTTCCAGCCTTCGCGCGACGATCGCCTCGTCTTCGACGATGGCGATTCTCACGTGGCGATCTCCACCCGCCACACATCGCCCGCGCGACCCTGCCGAAATGACCACGCAGCGCCGAATGCCTCGCGCAGCCGCGCCTCGATGTAACGCGTGCCGCTCCCAACCAGTTCCTCGGAGTTCCTCGGCGGGGCGACCGGCGCTTCGAAGATGTACGTCTTATTCACGTAGGAAAGGCGCATCGTCACCTGCGGCGCAGAACTGCCATGCGTGATCGCGTTCTCGATCAGCGTATGAAAGATCGCGGGAGGTATCAGTCGCGCGCCGTCGATGCCATCGACTTCGAGTGAATATGCCACGTCCTTGCGCAGGCTCATGTTCGCGAGATGACTCCGGCAGAGGCGCAGCTCTTCGTCCACCGGCACAAGCGTCTTGGTCGACATCTCGCCCAGGATGCGCAGCTCTTCGGAGAGTGACTCGATCATGCGTACGGCGGTCTGCGGCTCCTGCTCGATCCACTCCGACAGCGCCGTCAGCGTGTTCATCAGAAAGTGCGGCTGCATGTGCCGCCGCAGCACTTCCAGCTGCAACCGCGCGCGCTCCTGCTGCTCGCGCCGCACTTCCAGCGCGTGCGAACAGAGGAGGCAGAGGAAGAGAAAGTTCAGCGCGAAGTAGAGGACGTTGTCGACCCACGAATATGGTTGGAGGAACAGTGGCAGCACGAGCGCGCCCGTTCCGATCAGTGCCAGCGTGCTGCCGTGCATGCGCCGGTACGTCGCGAACGCCGCCCATGCTGCGGCCACGCTGCAGCAGCCGAGGAAGATGTTCAGCGATTTCGGATCCCACGCCTGACTCAGGAATGGAACGATCGTCGCGTAGATCGCGGTCGCGGCGAGGACTGCGCGGCCGTAGCGGTGCGGGAAACGCGCGATGAGCAGGGCCACGAGCTGTACGCCGACCAGCCACGACAGCGCCACGATGCAGACCAGTCGCACGAGGTGCCAGTCGTACGTGTAGCCGAACAGCTCGCGCCACGCTTCGGCGATCAGGAGCGCGGCGGCGGAGAGGCAGAGAGTGCCGAGAAGAAGAAAAGAGAAGTCGCGGCGGGCGAGCCAGAACATCGCGAATGCGAACACCGCCGTCAGCAGGATGCCGCTCAGCGCGATCGTGGCGCGATGCGCGCTGGTCGTGCGCATCGCCGCGACGCGGTCGTAGTCGCCGGCGATCAGCGACCAGTACCCGTTGCGCGGCACGAAGCCGCGATGAAACGCCGACGCGCGAATCGCGATCGTGTGCACGGTGGGTGAGGCGAGGCGATCGGGGATCTGATAGTGCGCCTCGATCGGGCCGGGCTGCTCGCGCTGTTTCGTGCGCGCGACGACACCGCCACCGCCGATGCGCTCGCCATCCCAGAACAGCTCGTGCGACGCGAGACCGGCGAAGTAGATCGCGAGTGGGGTCAGCTTCTGGAGTCGAATGTTGCCGACGGGCTGAGAGCCTGTCGCTCCAGATGGCTGGAGATTGCTGAGGTCGATCTTCGCGCGCAGCCAGACGACGTCGTTCGTCTCCGGAACTTCGTCGAGACGCGTCATCGTCCACGTCGAGTCATCGAACGACGGCGCGGCCCATCGGGGATCGTCGCCGATGTGCATGCGCACGTTCTCGACGAACACATACGGCGTCGCCGCGAAGACGAGCAGCAGCAACACGTTCCCCATCACTTCACCTTACCAGCCCGTGCGCGCCGTTCACCGACGCTCCGGGTCGTTCGCCGATCCTCGCGCGACCTTTCGCCGCCCGCTGCGTAACGTGCTGCCGGAGGAGCACTCATGCGAAATCAGATACGACTTGCGCTGGCCGCGGTTCTCACCGCGTCGGCGTTGTACGCGGCCCCGGCGAAGTTCGAACCGTTCAAGTTCAAGGCGAATGACGGCACCATCGTCGACGCGGAGAGAGGTGAGTTTCGCGTCCGCGAGAATCGCTCGAAACCCGGTTCGCGGATGCTCACGCTCCGCTTCATCCGCTTCAAGTCGACCGCGACGAATCCCGGCCCGCCGATCGTCTACCTCGCCGGCGGACCGGGCGGCGCGGGCACCGGCGCGGCGACCGGCTCGCGCTTTGGGATGTTCATGGCATTCCGCGAATTCGGCGACGTCATCGCATACGACGCGCGCGGCGTGCACGAGTCCGAACCGAACGCGCGCTGCACCGAGGAGTTCCTGGTCAATCCGTCCGAGCCGCTCGATCGCACAAAGTATGGCGCCGCACTCGCCGACGCGATGCGCCTCTGCGCGGATCGTCTCCGCAAACAGGGCTACGATCCGGGGTCACTCAACGTCCGCGAATACGCCGCCGATCTCAACGACCTCCGCGACGCCCTCGGCGCGAAGAAGCTCATCCTCTGGGGCATCAGCTACGGCGCGCATGTCGCCATCGCGACGCTGCGCTACCACCCGGATGCGATCGAGCGCGTGATTCTCGCCGGCATCGAAGGCCCGGACGACACGTACAAGCTGCCCTCCGATCAGCAGTCGTTGATGGAAGACATCGCCCGGCTCGCGCATAAGGATGGCAAAAGCGTCGATCTCCTCGGATCAATCACGAAGCTGCTCAACGAGCTTGAAGCGCGGCCGAAGAGCGCCGAGCTCGTGCACCCGGAGACCGGACAAAAGACGACGTTCGTGGTCGGCAAGCTCGATCTGCAACGCGAGCTCGCGGGCATGCTCTTCGCGCCCGACACCTTCGCCGTCATGCCCGATTTCGTGGCGCGGCTCGAGCAGGGCGACTGGCTGTCGCTCGCGCTGGCCGCCGCGCCCGGTCGCTTCGGTACTCCGCCGACGATGATGCAGATCGCGATGGACTGCGCGGCCGGCATCACCGCCGCGCGCCGCCAACGCATTGCCGAAGAAGCGAAGTGGACGCTCCTCGGCGACGCGATCAACGTCCCGTTCCCCGAAATCTGCCAAGGTCTCGACATCCCCGACGTCGGCGACGCCTACCGCGCGCCGCTCGTGAGCGACGTTCCCGCGCTGCTGATCAGCGGCACGCTCGACGGCCGCACGCGGCCGCGACAGATGGAAGAACTCCGGCGGACGATGCCAAACGCGATTGCGCTCACGATCGAGGGCGCGGGACACAGCGATCCGCTGTTTCTGTCGACGCCGAAGCTCCTCGAAACGATGAAGATGTTCCTGCGCGGCGAGCTGATTCGCGAGCGCGTGTTCACGCTGCCGCCGGTCGAGTTTCAGGCGCCGCGGAAGATCGCCAACGTGCCGATGACATCCTCGCACGCTACGCCGGCCGCTATTTCATCGACGAGTTCGAGATCCGGATCGACAAGGCCGGCTCGGTGCTTTACCTGACGCCGAAAGGCGAGGGGACGTCGACGATCCGCCCCGTATCCGAAACGGAGTTCCTGATGCTCGGATCGGCGGCGACGGTGCGATTCGAAATGAAAGAGGGGAAGGTCGTGGCGCTGGTGTTCTCACGCCCTGGCCAACCGGACGTGCGCCTGTTGCGCCGGTGAGGACGCATTTGAGTGCGGCAGCGCGAGCTGCCGCTTTCCAAGCTGCTGCGGCAGCTGCGGCAGCTGATCGCTGCCGCACTCCAAAACGGTCGTCTCTCGGTGCAGCCGGCACGTTCTGCTACACTTCGCCGCGTCCGTATGAACATCATTAAAAATCGTGTCAATGACGTCACCGTGCTCGACATCCAGGGCGTGATCAAGCTCGGCGAGAGCGCGCGCGAGTTCTCGAGCTACCTCGAGAAAGTCCTGAACGATGAGACCGGTCCGGTGATGATCAACTTCGAGGCGATCAACTACATGGACTCGACCGGGCTCGGCGAGTTGATCGGCTACCTGCAGAAGTTCGAGGACAAACAGCGCAAGATGGCGCTGGTGAAGCCGTCGCATCGCATCCTGGCGCTGCTGAAGATCACGAAACTCGACACCGTCTTCAAGATCTTCGACTCGCGCGAGGGCGCGATGACGTATCTGACTGAAACGGCAGCGTAACCGCCGTGTAACGTCCGCGCTCGACAGCCGGGCTCGCCGGACCCACGTTGGGTGCATGAAAAAGACTGCGGTTCTCCTTGCACTCGCACTGCTCGCCACTCTGGCCATCGCGGACGACGACAAATCGGTCACGCTGAGCGGCGAAGTCGTCGACCTTCATTGCTACACGAGCCGAGGGGCGAAAGGGGCCGAACACGCGGGGTGCTCGAACGCGTGCATCAGCCGCGACGTCCCGGCCGCGCTTCTCACCGATGACGGCACGCTCTACCTGCTCGTGAACGAGAAGCCGACGTCGGTCAAAGAAAAGATCGCCGGCATGGCGGGCAAGAAAGTGAAGGCGACAGGCAAGGTGGTGGAGCGGAGCGGGATGAAGGCGTTGCAGTTGGCGACGATCGAGTAACGGCTTCGCCGCCGTTGCCTCTGTGCGCTCTGTGTCCTCTGTGGTTGTATTGGATTCACCACAGAGGACACGGAGGACGCGCGGTTCGCGATTTGCTTCCTCACGGCCCTCGTGTAGGATTCGCGCCGCTTCGCCATGACCAACAGTTACGTTCCCATCCTGCTCATGATGTTCATCGCCGCCGTCATCGGCGCGGTGTTCCTTTCGCTCAACTGGATCGTCGGCAAGCATCAGCGCAATCCGTCCAAGCTCGCGCCGTACGAGAGCGGCGTGCCGCTGCTCGACGACAACCGCAAGCGCGTGAACGTCCGCTTCTACCAGATCGCGATGTTGTTCATCCTGTTCGACATCGAGGCCGCGTTCCTCTATCCGTGGGCCGTGATCTATCGCGACGCCACCCGCTCGCCGAACGGCCTGAACTGGTTCGTCTTCGGTGAGATGCTCGTCTTCATCCTTCTCCTCGGCGTGGGCTACGTCTACTGCTGGAAGAAGAACGCCTTCGACTGGAAGTAACCATGGCCGATCTCCATCCCGCAAATCCCTACGCAAAAGAGAATTTCCCCGATCCCGCGAAAACGATCGAGTTTCCGCCGGACGCGAAAAAGCGCTTCGATAACATCCTCACGCGCTACCCGAACAAGGAAGCCGCGCTGCTGCCGACGCTCCACCTGGTGCAGGAAACGTGGGGCTGGATTTCGCCCGAGGCGGTGCACTACGTGGGGGAGCTGCTGGACTTGTCGCCGGCGACCGTTTTCGGCGTCGTGTCGTTCTACGACATGTACGACCAGAAACCGGTCGGCAAATACCGCCTGCGCGTCTGCACGAACCTGAGCTGCATGGTCTCGAACGCGTATGACATCTACGAGCACCTCTGCGAGCGCCTGCACGTCAAGCCGCTCGAGACCACGAAGGACGGCCTCTACACCGTCGTCGAAGTGGAATGCCTCGGCTCCTGCGGCACCGCCCCGGTCGTACAGGTCAACAACGACTATCACGAGAACATGAGCGTCGAGCGCATGGACGCGTTGTTGGAGAAGCTGAAGTAGCGAGTCTCAGAGTCGCAGAGTCTCAGAGGGTATGCCTGCCACACCTCTGCGACTCTGCGGCTCTGAGACTCCAGAGATACCGAATGGACCCAATCAAAATACTCACCGCGAATATCGACAAGCCCGACTCCACGTCGATCGACACCTACATCGCTGCCGGCGGCTACGAGTCCGCGAAAAAAGCGCTGGCGATGAAGTGGGAAGAGGTCATCCAGCTCGTGAAGGACTCCGAGCTGCGCGGACGCGGCGGCGCCGGCTTTCCGACCGGCATGAAGTGGTCGTTCGTGCCGCGCAATGCGCCGCGGCCGACATACCTGCTCTGCAATGCCGACGAGGCGGAGCCGGGCACGTTCAAGGACCGGGTGATCATCGAGAAGGACCCGCACCTGCTCCTTGAGGGGATGATCATCTCCGCGTACGCGATCGGCTCGAATCCGATGGCGTACATCTACATCCGCGGCGAGTTCCATTACGGCGCGATGGTGCTGATCAAAGCGATCGGCGAGGCGCGCGCCAAAGGCTTCCTCGGCAAGAACATCTTCGGCAGCGGCTTCGACTTCGACATCACCGTCCATCGCGGGGCCGGCGCGTACATCTGCGGCGAGGAAACAGGTCTCATCGAATCGGTGGAAGGCCATCGCGGGCAGCCGCGCGTGAAGCCGCCATTCCCCGCGGTCGTGGGTGTGTTCGGCGGACCGACGGTCGTCAATAACGTCGAGACGCTCGCGTGCGTGCCGCTCATCGTGAAGAACGGCGCGGACTGGTTCAAGTCGTTCGGCACGCCGAAGAACACGGGACCGAAGCTCTACTGCGTGAGCGGCAAAGTGAAGAAGCCTGGCGTGTACGAGTTTCCGATGGGCGTGAATCTCAAGGAACTGATCTATGACCATTGCGGCGGCATCACCGGCGACAAGCAGCTCAAGGCCGTGATCCCCGGCGGCGCCTCGGCTCCGATGCTCAAGCCCGACGAGATCGATCTGCCGCTCAACTTCGACGCGGTGATGAAAGCGGGCTCGATGCTCGGATCCGCCGGCATCATCGTCCTCGACGAAACGGTGTGCATCGTCGATGCGGTGTGGCGCCTCTCGAAATTCTTCGCGCACGAGTCATGCGGCCAGTGCACGCCGTGCCGCGAAGGGACGAACTGGATGGAGTCGATTCTCGACCGCCTCGAACGCGGGGAAGGCCGGCAGCAGGATGCCGATCTGCTGCTCGACATGTCCGACAACATCGGCGGCAAATCGCTCTGCGCCCTCGGCGACGCGGCCATCGGTCCGGTGATCTCGTCGGTGAAGAAGTTCCGCGACGAATACCTGCACCACGTCACGCACAAGACGTGTCTGCCGGGCACGAAGCGCTACCGGCGGCTGGACATGGCGGTCGGCGCGCACTGACGACGTACACTGAAGGCGATGGCGGACATCGAGTCGATCAAATGTCCGGGCTGCGGCGCTTCGCTACGCCACGACGGCTGGGCATCGACCGTTACCTGTCCATATTGCTCGACCGTCGCGCGCATCCCGCGCGCTCCGACTCCGCCATCCGCGTCATCGACAGCCACGAGCTCCAATCGCCATCCGCTGCAGGATGAGCGCGACGAAGTGGCGGCGCGTCTCGCGCAGCAGGAAGGCGAGTGGAACGCGCGCATCGCGAAGTCGGGCAATCGCAAACGCGCCGAAGAGCTGACGGCGCAACGCGAGATGGCGGTGGGGCCGATGCGCATGCGTCTCAGGAAGCTCGACGACCGCATCTCCGGACGCGAGTCCTCCGATCCCCGCCAGCGTCTGCGCGCGCTCGAAGCGGAGCGCCGCGAGATCGCTGCGTACATCGACAAGGTGCTCACGCACGTCGACAACGTGCGCAACAGCAGTGGCGCGGTCGAGCTCTTCGCTGCTGGCCTGGTCGGGTGCGTCCCCGCGTTCGTGGCGTTCCTCATCGTGAGTCTCGTCATGACCAGGATGTATGCGAACCCCGAAAACCTCGCACCCTCCGCGGCGTTGTGGTTTTTTGGCGCATGGCTGGCCGGCACGATCGTGGCGTGGATCGTGCGCAAGATCCGCCACCGCAATCGCGTGGCGCGGCTGATCGACGCGCGCAACGCCGTGATTCCTGATTGCCAGAAGCAGCTCGAGAAAATCGAAGCGGAGATTGCGAGCCTGACATGACCCTCACCGATGCCGAACGCCGCACCGCCCTGGAGACCGAACGCAGCGAACTGATGTTGCGCATCGCCGACTGGAGCGAGCGCGTCCAGCACGCCGGCAGGAGGACCATCCGCGATTACCTCTTTCCGATCGGTGCAGGGTGCCTGGCCGCGGTCGTGACGGTGATGGCGCTGGTGTTCTCCGCCATGTCCGATTTCGCCAACAACCCGGACACGACCAAGCCGCCGCCCGGATACGAAAACTTCTCGCGCAACGTCGGCATCGCCTGTGTCGTCGCCGCCGTCGCCATCGCCGCGATCGTCTACCTCATCCGCCGCATGCGCCGCATGAGCCGCGTGACCGAGACGAACAACACCTACCAGATGGCGGTCGTGCCGATGCAGCAGCGCCTGCGCGAGATCGACGAGCTGCTACACCGCATGGATTCCGAATGACCGCTGCGATCACGCTCGGTTCCGTCGTGCACGACGCCGCGTTCGGCAACGTCGTCGCGACGGAAACGTTGCACGCGCCGGGATTGCGTCTGCCGACGCACGATCACGAGCCGGTCAATCTCACCATCGTGCTCGAAGGCGGTTTCGAAGAGCACGTCGGATGCGAAGCAATCGCGTGCGCGCCCGGCACCGCGCTGCTCAAGCCGCAGGGCGCGCATCACAGCAATGCGTACGGCGCGGCGCCGGTGCATTGCCTCACGCTTGCGTTTCATGACGTCGAAGCGTCCGCTGTGAACGTGGCCCGGCATCCGTCGTTTCAGGTCGATGCATACCGGCTGCGCTACGAGCTGCTCCGCCGCGATCCCGGCTTCGAATTCGCCGCCGAATCGCTCGCGTTCGCACTCCTCGGCGACGTTACGCGGGTGCGAGTCGAGACGCGGCGTCCGTGTTGGATCGATGCCGTCGAAGAACGCCTGCGCGACGAAGAGCGCATCAGTGTTGCCGCGCTCGCACGTGCGGTAGGCCGCCATCCCTCGCACATGGCCCGCGAGTTCCGCCGTCACGCCGGTTGCACGCTCGGCGAATACCGGCGCGAGGTACGCTTCGCGCGCGTGTGTGCCGCGCTGAGATCGGAACGTCCGCTGATCGACGTCGCGCTCGACGCCGGCTTCTCGGATCAGGCGCATTTCACGAACGCGTTCCGCCGCCGCTTCGGCGTCACGCCGAAGCAGTTCCGCGCGCAAGATTCGTTCAAGACGCGCGCACGTCGCCGGCGCTAGCGTGGCGGGATGATCCCGCTCCTGCTCGCAGTTCTGCTCTCGTCGTCGCTCACCGGCCGTTATGAAGCTCCAGGCGCCACACTCGAACTGCACGTCGGCCACGACGGCACGCTGCGCGGTGCGCTGATCGAAGGGCCGCGGATCGCCGCGCTGGCTCCGATCACGATCGACGGAAGTAAGGTCACAGCCGCTGCGCACTACGACGACGATTCGCGTGCGACGCTGAGCGGCACCGCAAGCAAAGGCATCATTCGGATCGGCGGCAAGCGCTTCGTGCGCAAAGCTGTCGAGCGGCCCGCACCCGCGCGTGTACGACGGGAGATTTTCGCGGCATACGAACAACTGGCGGAGGCCGTGAACACGAAAGATCACGCGAAGTTCCAGGCGCTGCGCGTCGACGACTTCGCCACCATTCCGCCGGACAGCTCGCCGCGCAACGCGGAGTTCATGGCCCAGCGCGCCGCGGGATTGCTCGCCACCATCCAGCCGCCGATCCGCACGCGCAACGACATTCTCACGCTCACCGTGCGCGGCGACGAAGCCATCGCCACCGTGCGCCAGCATTTCTCGCGGCAGCAGCCATCGCGCGAAGGCGTGTTGCGCCTGGTCGAGACGGAAGTCACACAGCGAGAGACGTGGCGCAGAACGAAAGACGGGTGGAAGCTGACGTTCGTCGATGAAGTGCGCGACCACGTTCGACGATAGACGTTGGCGCGGTTTGCGCTTGATGCAAACCCATGAAACCTGTCTTCATCACGGCGCTCACGTTCCTGTTCGTCGTCACGCCTCTCTCCGCGCAACGCAGCGATGAAGAAACCATCGTGCGCGTCGCGGAGCAGGTCACGCCCGCGGTGGTCGGTGTCAGCCGCGGCGGCGGCTCCGGATCGGGCGTGATCATCCGCGCCGACGGAGTCATCATCACGAATGCCCACGTCGTCGGAAACGCGCGCACCGTCGAAGTGAGCCTGGCCGACGGACGAACCCTCACCGGCACCGTCCTCGGCCGCGATCGCAGCGTCGACGTCGCGGTCGTGCGCGTCAACGCCACCGGACTTCCTGCCGCACCGCTCGGCGACTCCGATCGGTTGCGCGTCGGACAGCTCGCCATTGCCATCGGCAATCCGCTCGGCCTCGAGCGCACCGTCACGACCGGCATCGTTTCGGCTGTGAATCGCGATCCGCGCGGCGTGCCGATCGCCGGCGGCCTGATTCAAACCGACGCCGCGATCAACCCCGGCAACTCCGGCGGCCCGCTCGTCGATTCGTCGGGACGCGTCATCGGCATCAACACGGCCATTCTCGTCGGCGCGACCGGACTCGGCTTCGCCATTCCGATGAACCTCGCCAATGAAGTGGCGACGCAGATCCTCGCCACCGGCCGTGTGCGGCGTACCTACCTGGGCGTGCAGGTCGGCGACATTACACGGGAGATGGCGGAACAGTTCGGCCTGCCGGTGGCCGAGGGAGTGGTGGTCGTGTTCGTGGATCGCTCGTCGCCCGCGGCGCGAGCAGGACTCGCGCGCGGCGACATCATCACCGCGCTCGCCGGGCAGCGCATCACCTCGGGCGGCGATCTGCGGCGCGTGTTGCGCGCGCGCCAGCCGGGCGATGCGGTCACGGCGGAAGTGATTCGCGGACGCGAGCGGAGGAGCGTCAGTATTCGGTTGGGCGAGGTGACGGAATCTTGAGGATCGTTGCGATCGGCGTGCCGTGTTGACGTCGTGTCAGCCGCTGCCGCCCGCCACTCCTCCCGTTGCCTCGACACCGCCACCCATTCCTCCGGCACGTCCGATTGCATCAGCGAATGTTTCGGGACGCGTGCTCGATGCGCGCGGGCAGATCGTCTCGCACGCGGCCGTCTTCGTCCGCGCGACCGACGCCGCGTGCAAGCCGGTCCAAGAAGGCGTCGGTGCCGTGAGTGACGAAAGCGGCAAGTACCTGGCTGTCGCCGAACTCCTTCGTACAGCGGTTGTGTCGTTGTCGAGGCACGCAGCGGCGGTGCATTCGGCGTGGCAACAGCGCGTACGGAGCTCACGACCGCCCCGCCGCGCTTGCGAGTCGACGTCCGCCTCGATCAGTCGCAACCGCTCACCGCTGCCGAAGCGGAACGTCTGGTACGGCTGCTCGCCGCCGCCATCAACGCTCCGGCGGCAAGCTCAGAAGAGTTGAACCTCTACATCCTGCATGGTCCGGAAGCGTTGCGTGTGGCGCTCGAGCAGTACCGCGCGGTGCTTGGACGCGTGACGTCGGTTGGGCTCGTGCCGTCGCCGCAATTCGATCCGCGCCGTTTCACCTTCGAGTTGCGCACGGCGGGCGAGCGCGTCTCGCACGTCGACGTGTACCAGGAGACGCTGACGCGGCTGCACAGCCCGCTGCTCGATTACGGATTTCGCGCCGAGCGATTCATCAACGCGTACCTGCGCGCGATTTCATCCGGCGACGCGGTGCGCCTTTCCCAGGTCCTCAATCCCGACGACATCGATTTCCCCGTCGGACGTGCGCGCGAAATGATCCTCGCGTACCGTCAACGCTACCGCGTTGCAGCAACGATACGAGGCGAGTTCGCCGACGTCGACGAACAGCGTCACATCATCCGAATGCGCGCGCGGCATATGACGGAGATCATCGAGCTTGGTTTCGGAGATGGATTGATCGGAATTCGCGGGCCGTAACGCCCGGTAGGGAAGTGTGCCTGCCAGTCACTCCATAGTAAGAGGAGTCTCGACATGACCTTCAAAGAGCGGCTCGAGAGTAATCCTATTCACTATCTCCTGGGAGCTGTCGTCGTTGCGTTTACGACCGGCTTCAGTGCTTATGACGTCCTGCTGCGCGTATCGAACCGCGAGGCCGTCGATCGCGAGGTGCTTCAGCGATTACGCAACAGCGAAACAGTTGCTGCACAGCGGGAAGCGATTGCAGCACAACGAGAGAAAGACCTCGATGCCTGCAGGAGCGCCTTGGTGCCAGCAGCCGCTGCACAAACAGCCAAACCGGATGAGCAGCGTCAGCGGCGAAGCTCAGAAGAGTCCGTCGCCGACGAAGGCATGGCGTCGAAGAACGAATCCGTGACAGAAACCGATTGTCCGTCGATCGATGGCGTCTGGAAGCGAAATATCGATGGTGCGACTGTCGATGTAAAGCAGGCGCGATGCACGGTGACCTTCTTTTCAGAAGGTACGCAGCATACGCACGTTATGAGAGGCGAATACGAAGCGGGGCTGTTCCGCGTGTCGACGGTTCGACGGAATGTAGAGACAGCTTGCGAGACTAGACTCTTCGGTTATCTGAAAGTTCTGGATTCCAAACATTTTCAGGCGGTAGTGGAGTCAACCGACGGTAAGTGCGATCTCCCGAAGGGCTTTGAGGAGGACTTCGTGTGGACACGGGTGTAGGCCACCGTACGCAAAACGCACTACCTGCGAGGGCTTGATCGGTATTCGAGGGTTGTAAGCTCTGCGAAGCATGCCAGACATCCGTCGCGCCACCGTCGATGACGCCGCCGCGCTCGCGGAAATCGCCGAGCGTACGTTTCGCGATGCGTTCGCGGCCGATAACAATCCCGACGATCTCGAGTTGCACATCGCCAACACTTACGGCGAAGTGCAGCAGCGCCGTGAGATCGCGAGCCTCGATGGCATCACGCTCGTCGTCGAGGATGACGGCCGTCTGATCGCATACACGCAAATCCGCCGTGCGCCGTCGCAACATGGCGATGTCGAGATCGCGCGCTTCTATGTCGATCGCACGCATCACGGACGCGGTGTCGCGCAATCGCTGATGGACGCCGCGCAGAATGCTGCGCGCGCGCTCGGCGGCACCACGCTCTGGCTCGGCGTATGGGAGCGCAATCCGCGCGCGATTGCCTTCTACGAAAAGTGCGGCTTCCGCGATGTCGGGAGCCATCCCTTCCTCGTCGGCACCGACCTGCAGACCGATCGCGCCATGTCCCGCGTCATCCCGCCGGGATGACACCCGTCACTACTGCCGCGCTTCCTCGCGCACCTACATTGCCTCACGTTGAAGGAGGCAGTTCATGAAGAGAGCAGTCCTGATCCTGATCATCCTGTTCACCGCCACGTTCGCGTATGGCGCCGATGAAATGCGCAAGCTCGATTTTCTCCTCGGCGACTGGACCGGCGAGGCATGGATCCAGATGGGGCCCGGCAAACCGCAGACGGTCGTGCAGAACGAAAAAGTCACGGCGAAAGTCGGCGGGAAGGCGTTCCTCGTCGAAGGCCTCGGCCGCGAGAAGCTCGCAGACGGCGCGCTCGGCAAGGTCGTGCACGAAACCGTCGCGCTGATCTGGTGGGACGAGCAGAAGAAGACCTATCGCTTCGATGCGCACACCGCGGACAAGGGCAGCGTCGACACGACCATCGATCTCACCGCGCCGAACACAGCCGTGTGGGGCTTCGACACGCCACAGGGGAAGGTGCGCTACACCATCCGCCTCACGGAGAAAGGCGAGTGGAGCGAGATCGGCGAGTTCTCGCGCGACGGCACGAAGTGGATGAAGTTCTTCGAGATGACGCTGACGAAAAAGTAGCGACGCGCCCCTCATCCGGCCTTCGCCCACCCCGCTGTGGCGGGGAGAAGGCTACTCGCGTCCGTGCACCCGATTCCGAAAACCTGCGTATATAGCTCCAGGATGACGGCAATCGTGCCCGAGGCGATCGAGTTTCCCGCGGCGTTGACCAGAGCGCAGGCGGGCGATCATGACGCGTTCGCCGAGCTGGTCGAGCGTCACGAATCAATGGTTTACGGCCTCGCGTATCACTTCTTCAACGACCGGTCGCGCGCCGAGGAAGTGGCGCAGGATGTCTTCCTGCAGCTCTATCGCAACCTGCGCACGATCGAGACCGAATCGCACCTCCTCTTCTGGCTGCGCCAAGTCACGACGCGCCGCTGCATCGACGTCGCGCGGCGCTCGCGATTGAAGGCGGTGAGCCTCGAGGACGCGGGTGAATTGCGCGCCTTCGACCGTCCTGCAGACCCCTTCCTCGATCGCCGCCTCAAGAAACTGCTGCAGGAATTGCCCGATGTGCAGCGCGCCGTCGTCACGCTGCGCTATCAGGAAGACCTCGACCCGTCGGAGATCTGCCGTATCGTCGGCATGCCCGTGAACACCGTGAAGAGTCATCTGCACCGCGCACTGCAGGCGCTGCGTAGAAAACTGGAGAAGCACTCATGACCCTCGAGAACGATCTCAAACGCGCGTTGCGACGGGAAGCGCCGGCACCCGGCTTCGCAAATCGCGTGATGGAGCGGATCGCGCGGCAGCAGGCGCCGCCGCACAGACCGATGTGGTGGCGCGCCGCCGCCGCATCCGTGACCCTCGCCGCAATCCTCGGTGGCTACGCCACGCACAAGGTGGTGGAGCACCGCCGCGGCGAGCACGCGAAAGAACAGGTGTTGATGGCGATGCGCATCGCGGGCGAGAAAGTCGCGTATGCGCAACAGGAAGTCCGCGCCATCGGCACGTCCGATTAGAACGAAGGAGACCCCATGCGAAAGTACATCGTCACCCTGATCCTGACTCTCGCCGTCGCGATCCCTGCGTCGGCGCAGCGCATCAATCTCGACTTCCCGGGACTGGCCGAGCGTGCGGAAGAAGTCGTGGACGTGACCCTCGACGGCCACATGCTGCGCCTCGCGGCGAAGTTCCTCTCCGGCCGCGATGCCGACGAGCGCGCGGTGCGCGACATGATCGTCGGGCTCGAAGGCATCTACGTGCGCAGCTACTCCTTCGCGAAAGAAGGGGAGTACGACCGCAACCTCATCGACCGGGTGAAGTCGCAGCTTGGCGCGACGTGGAAGCCGCTCGTGACCGTGCGCAGCAAGACCAAAGAGAACGTGAACATCATGGCCGACATGCGCGGCGACAGAATCACCGGCCTGGTGATCATCGCCGCCGAGCCGCGCGAGTTCACCATCGTGAACATCAACGGTCCGATCGACATCGAGCGTCTCGCCGATCTCTCCGGACAGTTCGGGATTCCGGAGATCTCGAAAGAGAAAGAGAGGAAGGACCGTGAATAAGCGCCTCGCATTCGCCGCTCTGCTCCTCGCCGCCGTGGCCACGCCGCTGCACGCCGACTTCGCCGCGGTCGCGCGCGCGATCGACAGCCAGGAAGGCGTCAGCCGCGTCTGGATTCCGTTCCTCGGCGTCGCGCGCGTGGTCGTGCGCTTCGTGCAGCCGGAAGGTGTGCGCGACTTTCAACTGGTCACGTTCAAGAACACGGACGGCGTCGATCCGCGCAAGCTGCAGGAGATCATGCAGCGGAAAGCGGGTCCCGGATTTACGCCGCTCGTGCGCGTGTGGTCGCGGCGCTCGGGCGACTGGAGCTTCATCTACGCGAAGCCGAGCGCGGAGAAGAACCGCATCGAGCTGATGGTGCTCGCGCACGACGATGAGGAGACGGTGCTGGTGCGGGTCGACGTCGACGCGGATGTGCTCGCGCGGGAGTTGGGCGACCAGCCGCGTGGGGTGACGCGCATGGCGAGAAGATGAGGCGCAGGGATTTGTTCCGAGCTTCACTGTGCTTCGTCTCTGCGATCGTCTTGCTGAGCAGCGGTCCGCTGGCGGCAGATCCAGCTTCGTCACGCTCCACGGCGGTGGATTACGACCTCAAAGTCGAGGTCTTCGCTGATGAGCGGCGGCTCGCGGTCAGCGGCAGCATGCGAATCCCGGCGGCCAGCGCGCCGCGTCCGTATGTTGAATTTTCCTTGAGCACCCTGATGCAGGATTTACAGGTCGAGGTCGCGGGACCGAACGCGAACAAGGAAGCCGCCGTTCTGGAGAAGGTGAAGACCGAGGGCAGCTGGATCGGACAAGATGGCAAACCCAACGAGGATGTCGTCTACCGGATCCGGCCTGCGCAGCCTTTTCCGCCAGACGAAGCCGTGGATCTGCGATTTTCGTATTCGGGAAACGCCCTCACCGGTCTCCTCCTCTATGTCGGTCCCGAAGTATCCTTCGCCACCGCGTGGGGCACGACCTGGTATCCCCAGGAGCGTGATCAGCCCCTGGGCGTCGGCTCCCTGACCATCTCCGTTCCGGCAGGTCAAGCGGCGATCGCGTCGGGAGCCAAGCGGAGCTCCGCCGAAGACGAGGCCCGGGGCTCATTCCGCTTCGAGACCGAGAACCCCACGCTCTTCGCGTTTGCGTCGGGCAAGTACACGATCGTACGTTCCGAGGGTGCCATCCCGACCTCGGTCTATCTTCTGCGTGCCCGTGAAAACATGCAGCAGTATGCGAACGGCGCAGCCGGTATTCTCAAAGTTCTGGAGAAGGAGTTTGGGGCGTATCGGTTCAAGGAGTTCGCGCTGGTAGAGATTCCAAGACCCATCGCCCAGGCGGCCGGCTTCAATGCCGCCACAATGCAGGGCTTTGCCTGGATCAACAGCAACGCTTTCAACGTTCCTGCGTCGAACCTGAACGTTTTGGCGGAATGGTATGGGCACGAATTCAGCCATGAGTGGTGGCCGCACGTCGTTTCCCTGGAACGGCCAGGTGGCCGCTTCATCGAAGAGATGCTTGCCGAATACGGTGGTCTGCGTGTGGTGGAAACGGTGGTCGGCGCCGAGGCCGCCGAACGATTCCGTCGCCAGGGGTATGAGCCTGATCCAATCTACAGCGCGCTCGGCTATTTCAAGGTCGTCGGAAAAGGGATCGATGGCAAGTTGGGAGACTTGCCTGCAGACGAGAAGGTGCGTGATATCGCGTACAACAAGGGTTTTCTCGTATGGGACATGCTTTCACGCGAAATCGGCAGAGAGAAGTTTCAGCAAATCCTTAGTGCGATCACCGCGCGACATGTCTTCCAGAAAATCACCCTGACAGAGCTTTGGAGTGAGATTGAAGCGGGAGCCGGGCGCAAACTCGATTGGTTCTATGAACAGTGGTTCGAGCGAACGGGTGCACCCGACTTCGCTCTGGAGTGGAAACAGACGGACGGCGTGGTCCGGATCGCAGTCACGCAGCCCGCTCCGTATTACCGCGCGACGTTGGACATCGAGTTTCGTGGAGATCAGGACCAGCGTCTGCTGCGAACCATGACGGTCGGTGGAGCACGAAGCGAGCTTACGGTACCCGTAGAGTTTCGCGTCGCGTCGGTCGTGCTGGACCCTCACTATTACGTGCTGCGCTGGACTCCCGAGTATCGCGCCGCGGCCGAAGACGCACGAAAGGCAGCCGCGCCGAGTCCGTGAGACGGCGCCGGGAGACCAGCCGCGTGGGGTGACGCGCATGGCGAGAAGGTGAGAACAGCAGCGTGCTCCCGCACGCTGTTATGATTCTCGCTCTCTCAATCATGGCCCGGTTCGAACAACGCGACGAGTCGTACGATCTCCTCAACCAATACCTGCAGGAAATCGCCCGGATCCCACGCCTCACGCCTGAGCGCGAGAAGGAGCTCGGCCGCCGCGTGCAGCAGAACGACAAGGCCGCGCTCGAGGAGTTGGTCAAGTCGAACCTCCGCTTCGTCGTGTCGTACGCGAAGCGTTATCGCAACGCGCACGTGCTGTTCCTCGACCTGATCAACGAGGGCAACATCGGCCTCATCCACGCCGCGAAAAAGTACGACCCCGAGAAAAACGTCAAGTTCATCACGTACGCGGTGTGGTGGATCCGCCAGGCGATTCTGCACGCGCTCTCGGAGCAGGCCGGCGCGTTCCGTCTGCCGCCCAAACGCGCGAATCTGATGTACCGGCTCGAGAAGGCGATCGGGACGGCGATGACCGAGGGGAGCCACATTCCGACGCCGGACGAGCTGGCGCAGAACCTCGGCGTCAGCGTCAAGGAAGTGCAGACGCTGCTGCAGGCCAATACCGACAACTATTCGCTCAACGCCGAACTGGATGGCGACTCGCACACCGAGCTCGCGGACGTCGTCGAGCAGACGATGATTCCGTCGGCCGAAGACGAGATGCAGGTGCAGTCGCGGCGCGAGGAACTGCTCGCGCACATGTCCGAGCTCTCGCCAAAAGAGCGGCTGGTGCTGTCGCTGCGCCACGGCGTGAGCGACAACGTGCCGCGCAGCATCAATGAGCTGGCGTCGTTCCTCAATCGGACCGCGGAGAACGTGACCGAGGTGCTGGAGAAGGCGAAGACGAAAGTGTGCACGAAGCTCGCGATCACGGAAGGCGAGCTGGCTGTGCTGCTGCTCTACACCAACCCGAACCCGAAGGCGTGGTTCCGCTACTGGTATGAACTGGCCGACCGTCGCGAAGGCGTGAGCCCCGACATCGCCAAGGACCGCCTCCCGTTCCTGCAGAATCTGCGCGAACACGCCTCGGTGCAGGTCGCGGTCGACGAGCTGTCGCTCGAAGAAAAGACGATCATGAAACTCCGCTACGGCATCCTGCAGGACGACGAACTGACCCTTCGTGACATCGGCGAGATTCTGAACTTGTCGAGAGAGCGCGTCAGGCAGATCGAGAGCCGCGCGGAGGCGAAATGTAGGCGGTCGGTGCGGCGAGAGCGGTAGCGCACTGCGCCAACCCGGCAACGCCCGTGCAGGTAGTAGAATGCAACCATGGGCATGCCGGTGAAGCTATCCGATGACCTCGTCAAAGACGCCCGCCAGGAGGCGGAGGCGACCGATCGCTCGCTGACATCACAGATCGAGCACTGGGCGCGTCTCGGCCGCAAGGTCGAGCGCGTGTTGCAGCACGAGGAGGTCCTCGCCCTCAAACGCGCTGGCGATGCCTCGCCGACGCGCCGCGCCATCCTGTCGGCGCTGCGGCGGATCGCTTCCGAAGGCTCGCACAGCGAATTGGGAGCAACGCTGCGGCAAGGCCGGACCGTTTATCAGGACGCTGGCGAAGGCCGTATCGAGAGGATCGACCGCAACGGCACACGCACCGTCGGCCGATTGGCCAATCGCCGCTTCACGGCCGATGAACCGGAACGCGCAACGCGGCGGAGATGAGCTCGCGTCGCCGCGAGGCGTCGCCCGTGCTGGTCGTGGTGGCAGGTCCGAACGGCGCCGGGAAAACTACGTTCGTCGAGAAGTTTCTCCAACCGCTCGGCCTCCGTGTCGTGAACCCTGACGCCATTGCGCTCGCTCTCTTCCCCGGTGCACCGGAAGAGGCGGGTTATGAAGCGGCGCGTGCGGCTGACGTCGTCCGAACCGACCTGCTTCGGCGCGGCGTCTCGTTCTGCATGGAGACCGTCTTCTCAGATCCAGCCGGCGCGAAGGTCGCATTCCTCGAGAAAGCGCGCAAGCAGGGCTATACGGTCATTCTGATTTTCATCGGCCTCGAGAGCAGCGACCTCTCGACATTGCGTGTGATGCAGCGTGTCGAAGAGGGAGGACACGACGTCCCGGATGAGAAGGTCGTGTCGCGCTTCCCTCGCGTGCTTGCGAATCTCGCCAGCGCGTTGAGGATCGTCGATGATGCCTACCTCTTCGACAACAGCTCGGCCGACGAACCGTACCGCTTCGTGGCGGAACTGCGCAGCGGTCGGATCGTAAGGCGCGGACCGGCGCGGCCTCGGTGGTGGATTTCCTTCGTCGATCGTTAGTGCTGTTGATCGGTGCCGCAGGTCATTGCTCCGCGAATGGGAGCAGGATGCGGAACGACGTTCCTTCGCCGACCACGCTGGTCGCATCGATGGAGCCGCGATGCCGGACCACGATCTGTTGCGCGACCGCGAGGCCCAGTCCCGTGCCGGAGCGTTTGGTCGTGTAGAGCGGTTCGAAGATCTGCTCGAGGATGTCCGCGGGGATGCCCGTGCCGTCGTCTGCCACGGCCAATACGGCACTTCGATCCGCTGCTGCGGTGCTCACGCGGATGGTGCCTCCATGCGGCATCGCGTCGCGTGCGTTCACCATCAGGTTGAGCAGCACCTGCTGCATCTGGGCCGAGTCGATCAGGACGGGCAGCCGCACGTCTTCGGCATTCACTTCGACCGCGACCTTCCCATTCACCACGCTGCGAAGCTCCGGAATGAGCCGCTCCAGCCATTGGCCGAGATCGAGCATCACGAACGCCGGCTCGGCCGGTTTGCTGAACCGCAGGATCTGGTCGGTCAGGCGGCGTCCACGCGCCACTGCATCGCTGATTCGTCTCGCTGACTGTTCGAGCACCCTCGGGTCGGACGAGCGTTGCAGGATCTCCGTGAATGGGAGGATGGTCATCAGCACGTTGTTGAACTCATGCGCCACGGTGGCCGCGACGCGGCCCAGGCTTTCGATGCGTCGTGCCTGTTCGAGCTGTTCCCGCATCTGCAGCCGCTCGGTGACGTCGAGCATGGCCCCGATGACGCGCGTGGCCCGCCCCTCGCCGTCGCGCATCGTCATTCCGCGAACGATCACGGACCGATAGGTTCCGTCCGCGCGCGCGAGGCGGTACTCGCAGTACCATCGTTCTCTCTTGGCGATGGCTTCCTCGAACGAAGCCTGCGCAGCGGCGCGATCCTCCGGATGGATGCGCTCGAGAAACCACGTCGCCGGCGCGTCGATCTCCGCGGTCTCATAACCCCAGTCCTCGCGGAACGCGTCGCTGAACCAGATGTGTGACGTGGCCAGGTCCCAGTCGACGATGATCTCGCGGGTCGCCGCGGCCGCGGTCTGGAAGCGCTGCTCACTGGCGCGGAGCGCGCGCTCCATGTTGTGCCGCAGCGTGCGCTCGCGCCGTTCCGTGAGCGCGCGCACGACCGCCGACGCCAATCGCGAGATGCGATCCTTGAGCACGTAGTCGATCGCGCCTTCGCGCAACGCCTCTACTGCTCTTTCTTCGCCGATGGAGCCCGAGAGAAATACGAAAGGGATCTCGGGCGCGACCACCCTCGCGATCCGCAGCGCGCGCATCCCGTCGAACCCCGGCATGCTGAAGTCCGAGAGGATCACATCGGGATCGGTCGTCTCCAGCATCGTTCGGAAATCGGCTTCGTTATCCACGACCGTGAGCGAGAACCGCAGTTGCTCGCGTTCGAGATAGCGGCTGGTGAGCTCGGCGTCGAGCGGGTTGTCTTCGAGCATCAGCAGGCGGATGTGTTGTCCGCCGATCGCGGGGCCGTTCATGAGCGTGCGACCGCGCGGTTGACTGCCAGCCAGTAAAAGCCGAGATCGGCGATGGTCTTGACGAAAGAGTCGAAGTCGATCGGCTTGACGACGTAACTGTTCACACCGAGGCTGTAGCTCTGCACCATGTCGCGCTCCTGCGCCGATGACGTGATCATCACCACCGGGATGGCACGGGTGTTCTCATTCGACTTGATCTGGCGCAACACTTCGATGCCATCGACCTTCGGAAGCTTGAGGTCGAGGAAGATCACCTGGGGACCGTTGCCGGTCTCTCGCTCCGCGTATGCGCCACGCCCGAAGAGGAAGTCGAGCGCCTCTTCGCCGTCGCGAACCGACACGACGCGATTGCCGAGATTGTGTTTGCGCAGCGCACGCATGGTCAGCTCAAGGTCTCGCGCGTTGTCTTCGACGATCAGGATCTCGACTTCCCCGGTCATGGTTCGAATCTCCCTTCTTCTTCAGCCGCAGGCAGTGTGAAATGGAAGCAGGCACCCTCTCCGAGCGTTCCCTCGGCGCGCACGGTTCCGCCGTGCCGAGCCACGATCCGCTCGACGATGGCCAGGCCTACGCCCGTGCCTTCGAACTCGTCGCCGTGCAGCCGCTGGAACACTCCGAAGATCTTGTCGACGTAACGCATGTCGAAACCGACGCCGTGATCGCGCACCGAGTAGTGATTCATCGTGCCGTCGCGCGCGCCGCCGATCTCGATGCGGACCACACCCTCTCGCTTGGCGTACTTCACGGCGTTGGAGAGCAGGTTGACGAGTACCTGGCGCACGGTGGCCTGGTCGGCCAGCGCAGGCGGCATCGGCGCACACGACAGCTCGATGGTGCGCCCGGGCGACGCGTTGCGCAGCGTCGACACGACGTCCTCCGCCATCGACGCCAGATTCAGAGGGAGGGGCCGCAGTGCCTGCCGGCTGAGACGCGAGAAGTCGAGCAGGTCGTCGATCAGCACGCCCATCCTCCGTGCTTCCTCGCGCACCACGCCGAGCAGCCGCCGTCCGTCGTCGCGGAGCACCGCGCCGTAGTCCTCGTCCAGCATTCGCGCGAATCCGTCGATCGCGCGCAGCGGCGCGCGCAGGTCGTGGGAGACCGAATATGAAAATGACTCCAGCTCATGGTTCGAGCGCTGCAGCTGTGCCGTCCGGTCACGCACTTTCGACTCCAGCTGTTCGTTCAGCTCCGCGAGCGCGTCGAGCATCTGATTGAAGACCGAGGTGAGTTGCCCGATTTCGTCGTTGCCCATCCGCGCGGCGCGGACCGAGAAGTCGCCGCGCTCGGCGATGACGCGCGAGGTATTGGTCAGTGCCAGCAGCGGTTCGGTGATCACCGTTTGCAGCTGCTGCGAAACGACGTAAGCGACGAGCAGCGCTCCGGCGATGATGGCCACTCCGACGGCGCCGAGCTGGCGGAGGCGATCGTAGATGCGCGTGAGAGACGAAGCGACGTAGATCGTTCCGATGCGCTTCTCACCAAGCATCACCGGCCGGAACAGCGCGAGCACCTCGCCGGTGAAGACATGACCGTCGGCGGCAGGAGAGGCCGCAAAGACCGGCGCGCGATTGCCGCGGACGTATCGTGCAAACTCGCGGCCGCCCGCGTCGTAGATGCAGGCCATGGCCACGTCCGGCGTCAACTCGAGCGACCGGAGCGTGCTCGCCGCCGCATCGGGATCGCCGAACGCCAGGGAAGCCTGGATGTTGCGCGCGATCACATCGGCCATCACGTTGGCGTCGTGCACCATCGTTTTGCGCACGGACAGGATGTCGAGTACGCCGACGACAGCCGCCGCGAGCGACAACGCGAGCGCACACGCGATCAGGATCACCAGTCTCAGCTTGCGGCGGATCGGGAGATCGCGGATGTTCGTCATCGCATCACCCTCCCGAGGGTGAGCAGTTGCGAGCTCAATTTCAAATTGCGGCGGCGCGCGTCGCGGAGACCGATCTCGAAACGCACGCGGTTCCGATCGAGGAACAGTCCGATCGTTCCTCCCCGGCGGACGAACTCGTCGATGTCGCTGACGGTGAGCAGCGGAGCGCCGTCCGTCATCTCGAGGATCGTGGTGAGCCGTTTCGTTTCCGACCGGGCGATGAACGCGAGATGACAGCCGCGAACGTCCAGGCTGCCGGGGATGCGGCGAATCGCGATCTGGCGCTGGTCGGCCGTCTCGCCTTCGACGATCTCGTCGATGGTTTCGCCGAATGGATCGACGCCGATCACGCAGACCACGAGCGGCGCATCGCGTGCGGCAAACGCCGTGGCCGGCCATTCCGTGAATGCGATGAAGTTCAACAGGAACGCCGCCTTGACCTGGTACTCCGCGACGGACGGCGGCGATTGCGCAGAGGCAGAGAGCGAGAGAACGAACAGGCCCAAGGCGAACCATGGCCTCGGGACTACCACGCGAACGTCACCTGTGCGACGAAGCTGCGTGGAATCTCGTACCAGGCAACCGGTGACGAGAACTGAGGTTGAGGACCGGCGAGGTTGCGAGCGAGCAGCGCGAGCTCCCATCTGGAGATGCGTCGCGCCAGGCGCATGTCGGCAGTCGCGTACGACGGAATGCGCGGGTTCAGCGCCGTCTGCTCCAGCTCACCGACATACCGCGCGACGAGGTCGAACTGCACGTCGTACGGCAGGTCCATCGTGGACTGAACGGTCATCTGATTGCGCGGGTCCTGCGCCTCGAACGGCGCGCTGATCGGCGAGACCGCGGGATTGGTCGCGCGAAGGGTCTTCTCGGTGTGCGTATAGCCGCCGCGCAGGCGCCACCATGACGCCGCCTGAAGCCGGCCGGAAAGCTCGATGCCGTAGCTGTTCGCAGTCTGATCGTTGGCGAAGATCAGAGCCGGTCGCGTCGCCCGCACGTTGATGCTGCGCAGGTCGTCGTACCGGTTGTAGAAAGCGGAAAGCGAAAGCGACAGCGATTCGCGCGGGCGCACGCGGTAGCCCGCTTCGTACGCGACCACCGTTTCGGATGCGAAGTCCGGATTCGGCGCCGTGGTGCGCGTGGACAGATCGGCGTCGAATCGCGACGGCGACCGCACGGCGCGTGAGATCGCCGCCCACGCCATGGTATGTCCCGGCGGCGTCCATGCCAGACGCACGCTCGGCTGCGCTTCCAGTCCCGAAAAATCGTTGTGCTCGAGCTTCACGCCGCCGGTGAGCTTCAGCGCGTTGCCGATCGAGAGCTCGTCCTGCACGAACGCGGTGACCAGTCTCATCGTCTTGCGCGCGGGGAGAAACGTAAATGCGGCGCTGTTGCGCAAGTCGTCGCGCATGTGCCGGTAGCCGGCGCCCCACACGATCGAGTGAGCGCGGATCGGAAAGCGATGCTGGAAGTCGAAGTCCGCCGTTTGCAGCTCTTCGCGGAACCTCACGGCCGGGAACGTGCGGACGGTGCGATCGAGGTAAAACTGCGCCACCCATCCCGAGCTCGGCGAGATCGTGTGCGTCCAGCGGGCCAGCGCGTTCTGTCCGTTCGCGTAAACCGCCTCGGGCGTGTTTTCGTGGGCCTCGTACGCGTCCCCCTGCACGGTCAGCGTGTCCCGCTCCGCGGGTTGCCAGTCGGTGCGGAACCCGCCCTGCGTGAAGTCCCACGCATCGGCGCCATCGGCACCATTCAAGCGTCGTGTGCTGTCTCCCTCGATGCGCTGGCCGTAGACGCGGTAGAACGAGCGTGGTCCGAACGCGCCGCCGTACCGGATCATCGCGTTTTCCCCGGCCAGCGGTCCCGCGGAAACGGACGCGATGCCGCCTTGCGTCTGCTGCGCGTGTTTCGTGATCACGTTGATCACGCCGTTCACGGCATTGGCGCCCCACAGTGTGCCGCCCGGCCCGCTCACGACCTCGATGCGCTCGATGTCTTCGAGCGCGACATGCTGCACGTCCCAGAACACGCCGGCGAAGAGCGGCGTGTAGACCGAGCGGCCGTCGATCATCACCAGCAGCTTATCGGCGAGCGATCCGGTGTTGACCGAGGCGCCGTTGAATCCGCGCGCAGTGATGGCCCAGTCGTGCGCGTTGACCTGCGCGACCTGGAGGTTCGGCGCGAGGCGCAGCGCCTCGGCCAGCGTCGTCGCACCGGAGCGGCGGATGTCTTCGCGCGTGATCACCTCCACCGCGGCCGCGGTCTCGGAGAGCGGGGTGGCGGTGCGGGCCACGGACGTGATTTCCACGTCCATCAGCTCCGCGAGCGTGAGGTTCTTGAGCGTAGCGGGGGCGGGATCCTGGGACAGAACCAGCGCGCCGAGGATCGGAATGAGCGATACAGCGAACATCTCCAAGCCACCTTAAGAGTCGCCCTGCTCCGCGGATATCCGTAGAACTACGTAAGGAAGGATATATTTGTACGTACGCCCGGCTTACGCGCGAAAGCGCGTGGCACAATCGCCGGAGGTGCGGCAAGGAGCAATCATTCGCGACTCGGATGACTCGGCGCGGCTTCAGTCGATCGCCGCATTGAGCCGGTCCGCGCTTGCGCGGAACCTGGGAACGTTTCTCGACGAAACCGTGCTTGCCGTGACGGAGACGGCCGGTGCCGACTGCTGCACGATCCTGGAGTTCCTCCCGGACGGCGACGGTCTCCGGCTGCGCGCGGGGGTTGGTTGCCGGGAGCGCAGGGCCGGCCATCGTTGCGTGACCCGGTCGGGCGAGCGAGGACCGGGCGATGCGATGGAGGTGACCATCGGCGATGACGGTCTGCCATGGGGCCTGCTGGTCGCGCATTCGGCGCGACCCGGAGTGTTCGGCGCGACGGAGAACGACTTCGTCCGTACCGCTGCAAATCTCATCGCGCTGGCGACGCATCGGCAGGATGCGAACACGAATGCCACCCACCCGCGCGGCAGCGAATTGCTGCAGACCATCTTCAACGAGAGTCCGGTGATGATCACGTTCCGCGATCCCGCCGGCCAGCTCCTTTACGCGAACCGCGCATGGGAACAGACGCTCGGTTGGACGGTGCAGGAAGCACGACAGATCGATTTCCTCGCGGAGGTCTATCCCGATCCGGCGGCGCGCAGTGAAGTGCGGCTGTTCATGGAGCGCAGCGATCGGCAGTGGGCCGACTTCCGCATGCGCACGCGCGGCGGGCGATCCGTCGACTCTTCGTGGGTGAGGTTTCGCCTTTCGGACGGCTCGACGATCGGATTCGGTCTCGACCTGACGGACAGCAGGAAGGCGGAACGCGCGCTGGCCGATTCGGAATCGCGCTTCGCCAAGCTGTTTCAGGCCAGTCCTGTGGCGCTGGCCATCTTTACCGTGAAGGACGGACGCGTCCTCGACGTGAACGGCCGGTGGCTGGCGATCTTCGGGTACCAGCGCGAGGAAGTGATCGGCCGCACCAACGCCGAGTTGAACATCGTCCCCGAGACGACGCGCGACGACACGACGGCCGAGGTCCGCGGCGACCTGCATCACGATCTCGAATTGCGCGTGAGAACCAAGTCGGGCGAGCTCCGCGATCTGATCGTGTCGAACGTCCCGGTCGACATCGCGCACGAGGAGGAAGCGTGGATCTCCGCGCAGGTCGACATCACCGATCGCAAACGCGCCGAGGCCGATCGCGACCGGCTGCTGGAGAGTGAAAAGGTGGCGCGCGCCGAAGCCGAACTGGCGCTGGAGCGGCTGCACGCAATCGAAAGCATCACCGACACCGCCCTGCAGAACCTCGGTCTCGATGAGCTGTTGCGCGAGATGCTTGCGCGAGTGATGGCTGCGCTGAACGGGACGTACGGCGGCGTGACGCTCCTCGACGATCGCCGCCGCGAGCTCTATTCGCGGGTCATGGTCGGACCTGCCGTTCCGCCGAACATCGGGTCCGTACGCATTGCGCTCGGAAAGGGTGTGGCCGGAAAAGTGGCCGTCGACGGCCAGCCGCGCAATTGTCACGAGCTCGCTGAGCTGGATTTTTCTCACGTCAGCGGAATCACGAAAGAGCAGATCCTCGCGACGAGCCGCTCCATGATCTGCGCTCCGCTGCGGCTGGGCAGCAGGATCGTCGGCACCGTCGAAGTGAGCTCGCCGCGGTCCGGGCACTTCGACGACGATGATCTGAAGCTGCTGCTGCTGGTCGCTGATCGCGTTGCCCCGGCGATCGAGCGCGCGCGGCTGAACGAGACCGTGCGCGTGGGACGCTCGCGGTTGAAGGCGCTCTCCGCACGCCTGCTGACCGCGCAGGAAGAAGAGCGGCGCAGGCTCGCCGTCGAACTGCACGACGAGCTGGGGCAGGTGCTCACCGCTGTGAAGATCAATCTGCAATCGGCCGCAAGGCGGAGCGAGTCGCGATGCGAAGGATTGGACGACGCCATCGCCTCGGTCGATCAGGCGCTGGAACGCGTGCGCGGCATCGCGCTCGATCTCCATCCCTCCATCCTCGACGACCTCGGACTACCTGCGGCCTTGCGCTGGTACACGGATCGTTTCGCGCGCGACGCCGGAATCCAGATGCGGTTCTCCGCCGACGCGGCACACCGTCTCGATCCTCCGCTGGAAACGGCGTGTTTCCGCGTGGTGCAGGAAGCGCTCACCAACGTCGCGCGCCATGCACACGCGCGGCGGGTATCGGTCCGTCTCAAAGTGGGCGCCGGCGGTGCGGTGGTGAAGATCCGCGACGATGGCGTCGGTTTCGACGTGGCCGCGGCTCGCGAGCGCGCGGCGGGCGTCTCTCTCGGGCTTCTGGGGATGGAAGAGCGCGTCTCCTCTTTCGGCGGAGAGCTGGAAGTGCAGAGCGCGCAGGGGCGAGGTACGGAGATCTTGGCGCGTTTCCCGAGCGCGCCGCGATGAAAGGGTGATGACGACGATTCGTGTGGTGTTGGCGGACGATCACATTCTCGTGCGCGGCGGCATTCGTACCCTGCTCGAGGAAATCGGTGGCGTCGAAGTCGTCGGCGAGGCTGATGACGGTTATGCCGTCCTGTCGCTCGTGGAGAGACATCGCCCGCAGGTCGTGCTGCTCGACATCGGTATGCCGGGCATGAGCGGCCTGGAAGCGGTGCCGCGCCTGCTGCAGATCGATCCGACCGTTTGTGTGGTCATGCTTTCGATGCATAAAGGTGAGGAGTACGTGCTCGCGGCATTGCGCGCGGGTGCGCACGGCTATCTCTTGAAAGACGCGGCGATCCCGGAACTGGAGCTGGCCATTCACGCTGTCGCACGCGGAGAGACGTATCTGAGTCCCGCCGTCTCACGGACCGTCGTCAACGATTACCTGAGGCGCGCCGGCGCCATCGCCGACGCCGTTGCAGCCCTCACACCGCGCCAGCGCGAAATCCTCCGCCTGGTCGCCATCGGCGGCACGAGCAAGGAGATCGCCAGCCGCCTCGGCGTCAGCTACCGCACGGTGGAAGCCCACCGCATGAATCTCATGCGCCGCATCAACGTTCGCGACACAGCGGGACTGGTGCGTTACGCGCTGAAAGCGGGTCTGATTACGGCGAGCGAGAAATAGCAGGGAACGGTCGTTAGCGCTGCGCGAATTCACAACCGACAACGGCACGCGAAGCGCGCTAGACTCCCCATGATGCGCGAACCCGAATCGCCGCCCATGGGTCGTCTCGACGCCATCGACGTGGCCGCCAAAAAGCTCACCATTCAGACCGAGTTCTTCACCCGGCCGGTGTGGCGTGTCGAGACCAAGGTCTATCTCGGCGGCGCGCTGAAGAAGGTCTACACGGAAGACATCGACGAGTCGCGCGAGGCGGACCTGCAGCGCATCGTCAACGAGTTTCATCAGGCCAAACTCGACGAGATCACGGCCGGATTGCGCGCGCGGCAGTCGCAATGACCATTCATGTGCGCGGGCTGCGCAAGTCGTTTCGCGTGCGGCGCCGCGAGCACGAAGTGCTCAAAGGCATCGACCTCGAAGTCGCGCCGGGCGAAGTGGTCGGCCTCATCGGACCCAACGGTGCCGGCAAGACCACTCTCATGTCCTGTCTCCTCGGCTTTCTTCATCCGAGGGAAGGGGAGATCACGATCGATGGCCGTGCGAACGACGATCTCGGCGTGCGCCGCCGCACCGGATTCGTGCCTGAGCGGATGAACTTCTCGCGCGGCGAAACAGGACGCGCGTTTCTCCGCTACATGGCGTTGCTCGCTGGTGTGCCGCGCGTCGAAGTCGATGCGCGGACCGATGCGATGCTCGATCGGCTGGGTATTCGCGATGCCGCGCAGAAGCGCTTGTCGCAGTACTCGCGTGGCATGCTCCAGCGCATCGGCATGTGCCAGGCGCTGATCCACGAGCCGGCGTATGTCTTTCTCGACGAGCCGACCTCCGGCCTCGATCCGAACGGTGTGATCCTCGTGCGCGATCTGATTCGCGAACAGAAACAGCGCGGCGCCGCGGTCCTGCTCAACTCGCATCAGCTTGCGGAGATCGAGAAGGTCTGCGATCGCGTGCTCTTCCTGCGCGACGGTGTGATCGCGCGGGCGGAGACGCTGCGTCACACCGATCACATCGCGATCGCGATCACGATGTTGCCCGGATCGTTCGATGCGAATGTCGTCGAACAGATCGCGGGGATCGCGCCGTGCGACAACGTACTGATCGCCGAGGTTGCGGTGGAAGCCGAAATTGCAGCGCTGGTGAAGGCGCTCGCAGACACCGGAGCCGGCGTCATCGATGTCCGGCGGCACACCGCCGATCTGGAAGGCATCTTCCGAGGTGATGCGTGAGCCGAGTGGTGATCGAGGAGACGATCCGCCGGCATGTCACGAACATCGCGTACATCACGTATGTGGCGCTGCTCGCGATCATTGGCGTCGGCGTGTCGCGCTTCGGTTCAACAGGCGCGGGGTGGCCGACATTTGTGGCGTTGCTGTCGATCATCATCGGCTGCGGCGTCATCGGTCCCGAGTTCTCCTCGGGCACGCTGCAACTGATCCTGGTCAAGCCGATCAATCGCGCGACGTACTTGCTGTCGCGCGTCGCGGGCGTGGTGATCGTGATCTGGATGGCCGCGCTCGTCGCCATGATTGCCGAAGCAGCAGGCCGCATGGCCTCGGGCGAAGTTCCGTGGAGCGCGCTCGCGCGGATGTTCCTCAACGCGGCCGCCGCGAGCGTGCTCACGGTTTCGCTGCTGACCTTGTTCGGCAGCATGACGCGCGCGTATCTCAACGCCGCGTTCTACGTCGTGTTGTCGATCGGATTGAGCATGTTGCCGGCGGTGTTGAGCTTCGCCGGTGCGCCGCCGTCGATCGCGCGCGGTGTCATGCTCGTCGATCAGAACCTGTATCCGGCCGCGCCATCCGGGCTGCACGCGCAGTGGCTGCTGATGGTGCTGTCGAACGCCGCGGTCGCGCTCGTGCTCGCGTGCTGGGTCTTCCGCAATCGTGAGGTGCCGTATGGAGCGGACTAACGCACGCAGCCAGGGATCGATGCCGCTCGTGCTGATTGCGATCGCGGCGCTGCTGATCGTCGCGCGGATCGCCACGCACTTCATGAAGTCGGATGAGGGCCCGAGCGATCTCGTGAACTGGGTGGAGCTCGAGGACGCCACGCGATTGGCAGCGTCGTCGAATCGACCGGTCCTCATGGACTTCACCGCCGAATGGTGCGCGCCGTGCCACGTCCTCGACGAAGAGGTGTTCCGCGATCCGCTGCTCGCGAAAGCGATCAATCAGCGGTTCATCGCCGTGCGCATCACGGACCGGCAGCGCGAGGACGGACGCAACTCCAAAGAGGTCGAAGCGTTGCAGCGTCGTTACGGCGTGCGCGGCTTCCCTACGGTCATCATCGCCGACGCCGCCGGCACCGAGCGCGGACGGATGGAAGGTTACGGCGGGCGCGAGCAGTTCCGCCGAGTGATGGAGAGCATCCGCTGATGCGGCTGGAGCACCTGTCGGAAGAGGAAGAGGATTTCTGGCGCGGTGAGTTCGCGCAGGAGAACTGGATCTTCGGAGCGCTGGCGCTCAGCGTGACGCTGCCCGAATTCGCGGGCGGCGTGCCTGCGTTGCGTGAGATGCACTTCGGCTACTACCTGCAGCCGCTGCATCTCAATGTCGATGACCGCGAAGATCTCCCGCGCAAGCTCGCGCACGTGCTCGCACGCCGCCGGCCACCGCTCGATTTTCTCGAGCTCTCCGGCGCGGGCGTGCGCATCCCGCATTGCTTTCCGACCGGCTTCACGCTCGGCTCGGTGTTGCGCATCACGCTGCAGGAGATGAAGAAGTTGCCGTTGAGGGAACCGCTGTCATGACTCCGCTCGGCCGCCTGTTGCATTACTTCGCGCGCTACAAGAAAACGCTCGCGATTGGCGCGCTGTTCGTCATCGGCTCAGCCGTCTTCTCGCTGCTCAAGCCGATGATCATCGGCAGCGCGGTCGACACGCTGCGCGGCTCGTTCACGCGCGACGTGCTCATTCGCTACAGCCTCATGCTCGTCGGCGCCGCCGCGGTGGAAGGACTGTTCCTCTTCCTGCAGCGGCGCGTGCTGATCGGCGCGTCGCGGCACATCGAATACGACATGCGCAACGACTTCTACGGGCATCTGCAGAAGCTGCCGCTGCGCTTCTATCACGGGCAGCGGACGGGCGATCTCATGTCGCGCGCGACGAACGATCTCGCGTCCGTGCGCATGCTCATCGGGCCGGCCGTGATGCACGCGATCTCGTCGCTGCTGGTCGTCGGCGGCGCGTTTTTCATGATGGTGCGCATTTCGGCGAGCATGGCCCTCATCGCGCTGATCGCGGTGCCGATCGTCGCCGGACTGGTCAGCTTTTTCGGCCAGCGGATCCACGTTCGCTCGAAGGCGGTGCAGGATTACTTCGGCGACATCTCCGCGCGCGTGCAGGAGAATCTCGCCGGCGTGCGGGTCGTGCGTGCGTTCACGCGCGAAGAGAGCGAGATCGACTCCTTCAAGGCGATGAACCACGAGTTCGTCGAGCGCAACCGCTCCCTCATCCGCCTCAACGCGACGTTTCATCCGGCGCTGCATGCGCTCGTCGGCGTGCTGTTCGTGTTCGTGCTCTGGGCAGGCAGCCGCAAGCTGATCGCCGGCACGATGACCATCGGCGACTTCGTCGCCTTTCAGTTCTACCTCGGCCGCCTGATCTGGCCGCTGATCGCGCTCGGATGGGTGATCAACCTCTTTCAACGCGGCATGGCCTCGATGAAACGGTTGCACGAGGTGTGGTCCGTTGAAGACAGTACCTCGGAGTACCTCGGAGTACCTCGGAGCTCCTCGGAGGGGCTCACTGCCCGAGGGACCCCGAGGAACCCCGAGGAACCGCTCCCCGAGGTACTCCGAGGTACTCCGAGGAACTCCGAGGTACTCGTCCAGGTCCGCAACCTCACGTTCTCGTACGGCGATCGCGACGTGCTGCGCAACATCAATCTCGACGTCGAGCATGGCCAGACCATCGGCATCGTTGGACGCACCGGCAGCGGCAAATCGACGTTGCTCAATCTGATCACGCGCGCGTTCGAGCCGCCGCCAAATGCGATCTTCATCGGCGGACGTGCCATCGAAACGGTTTCAATGCGCGAACTGCGCGAATGGATCGGCATGGTGCCGCAGGAGACGTTTCTTTTTTCCGAATCGCTCGCGGAGAACATCCGCTTCGGCCGTGCCGACGCGAACGACGAGGAGGTCGAGCGCGCCGCCAGCGAAGCGGGCCTGACCGGCGACGTGGCCACGTTTTCCGAAGGACTGCGCACGGTCATCGGCGAGCGCGGCATCACGTTGTCGGGAGGACAGAAGCAGCGCACCGCGATCGCACGCGCGCTTGTACGCAACCCGATGATCCTCATTCTCGACGACTCGTTGAGCGCGGTCGATACGCAGACCGAGGAGCGGATTCTCAATGCGTTGCGCACGATTCGACAGGGACGCACGGTGCTGATCGTGTCGCATCGCGTGTCGTCGGTGAAAGACGCCGATCACATCGTCGTGCTCGATGACGGCGCGATCGTCGAGCGCGGTACGCACGAATCGCTGGTCGAGCGCGGCGGCTACTACGCTGACCTGTATCGCCGTCAGACCATCGAGGCCGAGCTGGAGGAAACCGCGTGAGCGCGGAGATCGAGCGCCACGAAGACGAGGGCGCCAAAGCGTTCGACGCGCACCTCACGCGCCGCCTCCTCGGATACCTCCGGCCGTATCGCTGGCGCGCCGCGGCGTCAGTGTTCCTGGTGATCCTGTCGTCGCTGTTCGAGATCGCCGGCCCCGCGATCACCGCGGTCGCCATCGATCTCTTCGTGAAGCCGGTCGGTGCGCAACCGCTCGGCGTCAGCGCGCGCATCTCGGAGTGGATGGCGGCGAACGGCATCGCGCTCGATCCGATGACCGGCATCAACATCGCCGCGGCGTTGTATCTGTTCGCGCTCGTCGGCGGCTTTGCGGCGCTGTACACGCAGATGGTCCTGATGAACCTGATGGGCCAGTACATCATGTACGACCTGCGCAAGCAGATCTTCGGACATCTGCAGCGGCTGAACATCCAGTTCTTCGATCGCAACCCCGTCGGACGATTGATGACGCGCGTGACCACCGACGTCGATGCGCTCAACGAGCTCTTCACCGCCGGATTCGTGGCGATCTTCGGCGACATCTTCGTGCTTGCGGGCATCGTCGGCGTGCTGTTCTGGCTCGACTGGCGGCTCGCGCTCGTGCTCTTCTCGATCACGCCGTTCATCATCCTGGTCTCCATCTGGTTCCGTCGCGGCGCCCGCATCACGTACCGCCAGGTGCGCGCGCGCATCGCCGCGATCAACGCGTTCCTGCAGGAGCATCTCTCCGGCATGTCCACCGTGCAGCTCTTCAATGCCGAGGAGCGGGAGGCGGCGAAGTTCGACGGCTTGAATCGCAGGCATCGCGACGCCAATATCGATTCGATCTACTACTACTCGATCTTCTATCCGCTCATCGAGCTGATCGAGACGATCGGCATCGCGCTGATTGTCTGGTACGGCGGCGGGAAAGTGATTCAGGGGACGTTGTCGGTTGGCGCGCTGGTAGCGTTCTTTCAATACTCGCAGCGCTTTTATCAGCCGATCTCCGACCTTTCGGAAAAGTACAACATCCTGCAATCCGCGATGGCGGCGAGCGAGCGCATTTTCAAATTGCTCGATACGAAAGTGCGCATCGAAGACACGGGCACGCTCGAGGTCACGGAGTTTCAATCACTCGAGTTGCGCAATGTCTGGTTTGCGTATAACGAACCGGAGTGGGTGCTGAAGAACGTGTCGTTCCGCGTCGTGCGCGGCGAGCGCGTGGCGCTGGTCGGACACACCGGCGCCGGCAAGACCACTGTCACGTCGCTGCTACTGCGCTTCTACGAACCGCAACGCGGCGAGATCCTCATCAACGGCGTCGACATCCGCCGCTACTCGCTCGAATCACTGCGGCGCCTGTTTGCGATCGTGCAGCAGGACATCTTCCTCTTCACCGGCAACATCGCCGACAACATCTCCCTCGGCGATCCGGAAATCACGCCGGACGAGATTCGCACCGCCGCCGTGCGCGTGCAGGCCGATCGCTTCATCTCACGGATCCCCGAGGGATACGCGGCGCAGGTGAGGGAACGCGGTGCGGGATTGTCGGTGGGGGAGAAGCAACTCCTCTCCTTTGCGCGTGCGCTGGCGTTCGATCCGCCGGTGCTCATCCTCGACGAGGCCACGTCCTCGATCGACACCGAGACCGAACTGCTGATCCAGAACGCGATCCAGACGCTGCTCGAGGGAAGGACGTCGATCGTCATCGCACACCGGCTCTCCACGATCCGCTCGGCCGACACGATCCTCGTGTTCCACCACGGAGAGATTCGCGAGCGCGGCACGCACGACGAGCTGATGACCATCGGCGGCTTGTATCGGAAGCTCTACGAGATTCAGTACCGGGAAACTCTGGAGGCGGTGGGGACGTAAACGGGGTTCCTCGGGTTCCTCGGGGTTCCTCGGAGTTCCTCGGAGGGGATGAGGCCTACTAATCCCCTCCGAGGTACTCCGAGGTACTCCGAGGTACTCCGAGGTACTCCGTCCATTACCGTACGTTATTTGACTTCCGTGGAAAGTGGGCCTAAGGTTCGCAAGCATCGAAAAATGAGGTAGAGATCGTGAAGGGAGGGGAGGCGAATGACCGTAAGGTTCTTCCCCGGTAGTCAGAAACACAAGACCAGCCTGATCGCAGGCTTTCTCAAGCAGTTCCGCGTGGCCCACGAGATGGTGCGCCCCGAGGAGTACAAACACACGCACCACATCGGATCGGACCCGGCAGTCGAAGTCGATGGCCGGCTGTTTGTCGATCCCAATGTCGACGCGCTAAAAAAGATCCTGCACGTGGATTGAAAACGAAAGGCCGGGCCGAAAGCCCGGCCTTGATGCTTTCAGGCGGTCCGGAAAATCGTCTCCGCCTCGCGCTTCACGGCCTCCCGGATGCGCGGCTCGAACGCCATCGCGATCAGCGGCAGTTTCCCGTCGATCACGACCTCGCTGTCCGTCACCTCCAGCGTGCCGCTCACCGAAAATCCGCGCGCTTTGCCCTTGAAGCGCAACGTATCGCCGGTCCATTCGTGTTCGATCTCGTCAGCACGCCCGCCGAACTGGCTGAGCATCCCTCCTACTTTCATCTCCACGCGCGCGCGCGCGTCCTGCCTGATGGTGTTGTGTGGAATCGCAATGCGCATTCATGCCCTCCGTCCTCATTATGCCCCCCTCACCTGCCCTCTCCCCCTCGGGGGAGAGGGTTGGGGTGAGGGGCGAACGCATTGACCGTACCCATTCGCCGAGGGATACTCCGGGCCGGGACTTCCGCGGGTCGCATCCGCCATGCTTTCGAAAGTATGGAGCGCCGCCACTCACGGAATTGAAGCAGTACGCATCGTCATCGAGGTCGACGCGCGGAACGCGCAGCAACCGGGCTTCGCGCTGGTCGGCCTGCCGGACTCCGCCGTGCGCGAGTCATACGCGCGCGTGCGCTCGGCGATCGTCAACTGCGGCTTCTCGTTTCCCGTCCGCCACATCACCGTCAACCTGTCGCCCGCTGACGTGCGCAAGGAAGGGTCGGGATACGACCTGCCAATTGCGATCGGCCTCTTGCGCGCGCTCGAATTTCTCGGCGAGGAACACGTCGCGGGAAGGGTGTTCATCGGCGAGTTGTCGCTCGATGGAACAGTGACCGCGATCCGCGGGACGCTGGCCGTATCCGCGGCGCTCGCGAACGACGACACGATCCGCGAATTGATCGTGCCGCTGCCGAATGCGAACGAAGCGGCCGCCGTCGAACGATTGCGCGTCGTCGGCGTACCGCATCTGCCCGCGCTGCTGCAACATCTCCGCGGGGCGGAGTTGCTCGCGCCTGCGATCTCGACTTCGAACGGAGACGGGTCCCGCGATGGATCCGATTTCTCCGAAGTGCGCGGACAGGCGCAGGCGAAGCGCGCGTTGGAGGTCGCCGCCGCGGGCGGACACCACGTGATGATGATCGGGCCGCCCGGCTCCGGAAAGACCATGCTCGCCAAGCGCCTCGGCACCATCCTGCCGCGCATGTCGCAGGACGAAGCCATCGTGACCACCAAGATCCATTCTGTTGCCGGCGTATTACCGGTGGGCAGCGGCGTCCTGATGCGGCGGCCGTTCCGCGCGCCGCATCACACGATCTCGACCGCGGGCATGGCCGGCGGTGGAACGCCGCCGCGGCCGGGCGAGCTCAGTCTCGCGCATCACGGCGTGTTGTTCCTCGACGAGCTGCCGGAGTTTCGCCGCGAGACGCTGGAGGTGATGCGGCAGCCGATCGAGGACGGCCTCGTCACGATCGCGCGCGCCGCGCGGACGGTTACCTATCCGGCGCGCTTCACTCTCGCCGCTGCCTTGAATCCTTGCCCGTGCGGCTTCTTCAATCATGGCCGGCGCGAGTGCATCTGCTCGCCGAATGAGATCGCGCGCTATCTGGCGAAGATCTCCGGGCCGCTCCTCGATCGCATCGATCTGCAAGTCGAAGTAGCCGCGCTGACGACCGAGGAGATCACGTCCGATGCGTCATCCGAATCAAGCGCGTCGATTCGCGAACGGGTGGAGGTTGCACGACAGATTCAGCGCGAGCGTTTCCATCGCACGGCCATTCAATGCAACGCGGAGATGACGTCGCGCCACATGCGTCGCGCGTGCGAGCTCGATCCAACATCACGACGGTTATTGTTCGCCGCAATCGAACGCGTCGGCCTTTCCGCGCGCGCGCACGATCGGATCCTAAAAGTGGCCCGCACGATCGCGGATCTGGCGGGCGAGGAGCGTGTGAACACGGCACACGTCGCGGAGGCGGTGCAGTACCGCGCGCTGGATCGGGGGTATTTTCGATGATGCCTCGCGTCTTGTCAGAGCATGCAACGGGCAGTAATGCGGCCTGGCCAT
>DASPNA010000144.1:0-63557 GCA_035626775.1 Thermoanaerobaculia bacterium | reverse complement strand
GGGAGTTTTGGCCGACGTGCTGTAAAAGACGGCAAGGCCGATCGGACCCTGACCCCCTCGGAAGCGGGCGTCGAAATCGAGGGTGATGCTCGTGACGCCGGTCGTGTCGACGCTGAACTCGTAATAGTCGTCATTCCCGGTGACGAGCGTCGCGCCGGTGGTGACCGCGCCGTTCGTGCCCCATGACGTCGTGCCGTCGGCGTTGTTCGGCGGAATCGTGCTGTTCGTCGACGCAACCATCGGATCGGACATGCCCGCGCCTCCGGTGGCCGTGGCCGTTCCCGAACGGCTCCCCGAGGAGGCGGCCGGAGTGGCGAGCGTGAATCCGGTGGGGAATGTCCATGTCGCAAACGACAGATTGCACAGCCCTGTGCCCGGCGGAGGATCGTTGTTCACTGTCAGCGGGGCGGTGGCGTCGTCGCCCGTGTCCACCGTGTCGATGAAAAGATGATTGGTGGTGTTGGTGAGTACGCCGGTCGCGGTCGGCGTGACATTGACCTTGATGACGCAGTTGCTGTTTGCGGCCAGCGTTCCGTCCGAGAAACTGATCGTGCTCGAGCCGGCCACCGCGGTGAGCGTCGGAGTTCCGCAACCGGTGGTCGTGGCCGCGGGCGGTGTGGCGACGACGAGGTTCGCCGGCAGGTTGTCGACGAAGTTGTAGCCGCCGAGCGTGCCGCCGTTCGGATTCGTCAGCGTGAAGGTCAGGGCCGAGACCCCGTTGATCGGCGCGGGGTTCGGGCTGAAGCTCTTGGAGATCGTCGCGGTGCCGGGGTCGATGATGCTGGCGATGCGCGCGCCCGTCGAGAAGTCGGCGTTGTAGTGGAAGCTGCTGCCGGAGAAGTCGTAGAGCAGCGTGCTGAGAGTCTGATTCGTTCCGCCGCCGCCGACGATCGTGATCGTGTAGGTGGTGACGACGGTGTTGCCGCCGGCCTTGAAGTCGCCGCCCACGCAGGAGCGGTAGTTGGGACTATTGGGATCGTTTTCCCACAGACAGGCATCGGCGTAGAGCTTGTCGTTCGGATTGGCAACGTACGGCGAGTTGTCGGCCGAATACGTCGTGGAGACGGAGAGGATCTGGAAGACGGCATTCGAGAAGTTGATGAACTCCTCGAACTGGTTGTATCCCTGCGTGGCCGTGCCGCCGGTGAGCCGCACGACGTAGGTGTTGCCGACCACGAGACTCATCCCGCCGCCCGCCGGCACCGACGTGAGGCTGAGGAGCGTCGGTCCATATTCAACGGTCGTGATGGAGTTGCGGCTCTGCGAGATGAGGTGCTCGACGTAGAGCTCGCGCGGCGTCGCCGTCGAGACCGTGCCCGAGAAATCGGTGGCGGTGATGTGATACCGGCGCGTAGTGTCGAAGGCCGCCGGCGTCTGCGTGACCTCCGCTTCGAAATAGGCATCGGCACAACCGCCCGCGGAGATCGAAGGGAGGATGACGGTACTCAGCGAGCCCCCCCGCAGGTTGATGTTCGCGTTCACCGAGTCCCAGACGAAGCTCACCGACACGTTCGTCGTGGCCACGTCGCTGCAGACGCGCGCGCCGACCGGGAACTTGTTCGGTCCGTTCAAAGGGTCGTTGCTATCGAGGCCGACGATGTTCCACGTCAGCGGGGACGGAGCTATCGTCAGCGTGGCGTGAGCCGTGATCGGAACCAGAAGTGCGAAAACGAAGCAGACTGCCAGGCGCGAAACCACACGATTCATGCGTTGTCCTCAGGTCCTCGAGTCCCGATGCACACCCCTCCCTGCGCACACGACGAACGCACCTGCGCCATCGGAGAGTGAACGAACGTTCGACTTTGGACCGCGGGCATTTTGTAAGCGCGGAGGCCGGTGGTCAATCCACCCGCAAATTTTTCACGCGGCCGTGCGCTGGACTTGACGGTTTACGGCGCGTTGCGCACGTTCTCGAAGAACGTCACCAGCTTCGGTGAGAAGGCGTCGCGATCGAGGCGCAGGCCGCGATTGCGCTGCAATGCCGCGCGGAAGTCATTCGTGGCAGCGACGAGCAATGAATCCGGCGTGCGCGAAAGCATCGCCCGCGTATAGCGCGCACACCCACGCAGCAAATACGCCTCAGCCGCCGCCGGCTGCGCGTTGACGATGCGCGTGAGAAGCTGTTCGGACGCGGAGAAATCGCCGGACGCGAACGCGCGGAACGCCGGACGAAGATCGGGAGCCGGCAGCGCCGTTGCCGTTACGACCACGGGCTGCTTCGCTTCCTCGCTCTTCTTTTTCTTCTCTTCCTGTTCCGCGATGCGGCGTGCGACTTCTGCCTCCGTGATGATGGGCAGCGGCAGCGGCGCGGTCTCGGTCTTCGGCTGCGGCACTGGCGGAGGTGGCGGCTCGACTTTCACCGGCTGCACCACTGGCATCACCTGCGCGACGACGACTTTCTTCGGTGCGGGTGGCGGCGTGGCGGCGCGCGCGGCTTTCAACTTCCTGCCGTCCGCGGCGGCCTTCTCGAACAGCGTCGCGGCCTGCTGCGCGATCTGCTCGGCGGTCTTGTACGCATTGATGTCGGTGCCCGCTTTCTGGAACTGCCCGCGCGCCTCCATCAGCTTGCGTTGCGCGGCGAGGTAACTCTCCGCGCGATCGCCGCCGGCGGAGAGCGCGTCGAGCTGTCGCTCCAGCGCTTTGCTGATCGCAGTGTCGGCCGCCTTCTTCGGCGCCGAGGCGGTGTTCTGCGCGTTACGCTGCTTCTCGGTCTGCGCGCGCGCGACCCAGTCCTGCATGGTCGCGTAGTACTCGGTGCGTGCGACCACGCCCTGATCGGCGGACGTCTTCCATTCGCGCAGCGCGCCATCGACATCGCGCAGATTGAACTTCGCGATGCCGAGCCAGAAGTGCGGAACGTACGTGATGAGCTGCTTGCCCGCGCGCAGATTCGTCGCTTCGTTCGGCATCTCCCCGATCGCTTTCTGCAACGCTTCCGACGCGACTTTGTAGTTGCTCGATTTCACGGCGGCGACGCCGCGCGCGTATGCATCCCACCATTTCTCCGGCGCCGCCGAAGCGGTGGTTGCGAGGAGTAACGCGAGCGCGAGCAGCGCGCGCGTCATCGTGCCACCCCGAAATCGGGAAGCGCGGCCGAGGCGGGATCGCGGAACGTGACGTTCAGCGTTTCGTCCGCGCCTGCATCGATGGCAACCGTGCGCGTGATCGGCTGCGCGAATTGCGGATTGGTGAGCATCACTTCGTAACGTCCCGGCGGCAGCTCGACCGGCGCCGGTGTGATGAGATCCGCCGCGATGGCGACGTCTTTGCCGCTGTCGAGATCGCGAATGCTCTTCACGTTCGCCCACGGAAATGCGTTGATGCCGAGGCGGCCGGGCTGCGCGATCGCAACCGGCTCCTGCGTCGGCAGGCTGACAGTCGAGGCCTGAATCGGCGCCGGCGCGGCGATCGGTTGAACGACCGCGGGTTTGCGCAGCATCATCCAGCCGCCGAGTCCGAGGGCGATCGCGATCACCGCCGCAATCGAGAACGGACCGAATCTGGAGCGACGGGGTCTCAGCCCGTCGTTTGAAGAACGGCCGACGGGCTGAGAGCCCGTCGCTCCAGGTCGGTCCAGGATCTTCTTCGTAGCCGGAACTTTCGTCGCGATCGTCGGCGCGTCCTGCGCGATCGACACGACCGTCGCCGCTTCGTGCACGCGGCCGCGGTCGGCCACGCGCGTCGCTTCATTGGTCACTTCGGACCTCGGCGGCAAGGGCGGCGGAACACCGCCCGCGTCCGACAGCAGCGGCGCGATCGCATCGAGCGCCTGGCTGAATTCGCGCGCCGTGGCATAACGATGCGCGCGGTCCTTCTCCAGCGCACGGAACACGATCGTCTCGAGCTCCGGCGACACCGACGTCTGCGGGTTCGTCTCGCGCAACGCGCGCGGGCGCGTCTGCGAATGCATCATCAGATACGCGTGCGGCGTGTCGGCCTGGAACGGCGGCACGCCGGTGAGCATCTCGTAGAGGACGATGCCGAACGAATAGAGATCCGCGCGGCCGTCGATGCGCTCGCCCGCGGGCAGCATGCCCAGGTGTTCGGGCGAGCAGTACTTCCACTTGCCGACGAACATGCCGGTCTTGGTGTTGTTGTCTTCCGCGGCGGAGTTCTTGGCGATGCCGAGGTCGATGATCTTGACGCGCTCGGTGCCTTCGTCGTCGCGCGCGATCATCAGGTTCTCGGGGCTCACGTCGCGATGCACGATGCCGGCGCGATGGATCGCGTCGAGTCCCAGGAGCGCTTCGGACGCGAGGCGCGCCGCGTACGCCGGCGAGAGCGGCCCGCGCTGGTTGATCATCTCGTGCAGGTTGATGCCCTCGATGTACTCCCAGACCATGTAGAACGAGCCGTCATCGAGCGTGGAGAAGTCGAAGAGCGTGGCCACGTTGCCGTGATGGATCTTCGTGGCCAGCCGCGCCTCACGCAGGAAGCGCTCGTGCGCGCCGGGATCGGTGGCGATGTTCGCGCGCATCAGTTTGATGACGCGGATCGAATTGAGGTGGACATGCAGGACCTTGTAGACCTCGCCCATGCCGCCGACGCCGAGGCGGGAGAGGATGCGGTACTTGCCATCGATCGGTGTCTCGAGATGTTTGCGCAGGAAATCGGTGATGGCCTCGCCGCAATAGGGGCAGGCCTTGAACTTTGGATCGATTTCCGACTTGCAATGAATGCAGAAAAAGGCCATTTGGGAGGTCCGGGACCGAGCGTGTGACCGTAATTATATGATCGGATGGTGAAAGAGACGTCGTTCCGCGTCCGCTCAAGCGAGCGCGAGCAGATCGTGATCGTCACGAAAGAAGTCGATCGGGCCCTGTCCAGCCTCACCAGCGGCGACGGGATCTGCACCATCGTCGTGCCGCACACGACCTGCGCGATCAGCGTCAACGAAAACGCCGATCCCGACGTCCCCAGGGACCTGACGAAGGCATTGCGGGCGATGATTCCGAACGTGAAGTTCGAGCATGGCGAAGGAAATTCGGACGCGCATTTGCTGTCGATGATGATCGGCTGCTCGCTGTCGTGGCCTTATCGCGATGGCCGACTGGTCCTCGGCACCTGGCAGGGCGTGTACTTCATCGAGCTCGATGGGCCGCGCGAGCGTAAGGTGAACGTGTATGTATAGACGAGTACCTCGGAGTAACTCGGGGTCCTCGGAGTACCTCGGAGTGGTCAGCTCCACCCGAGGAACTCCGAGGTACTCCGAGGAACTCCGAGGAACTCGAGGTGCGTATGCTTGATACGTTCGACGTGGTCGTCATCGGCGGCGGCACCGCCGGGCTGGTCACCGCGTCCGGCTGCGCGCGCCTCGGCCGGCGCGTCGCCCTCATCGAACGCGAAAATCGCGAAGCCCTCGGCGGCGACTGTCTCTGGACCGGCTGCGTCCCGACCAAAGCGCTGGTTGCGACGGCGAAGCTCGCACACCAGATGCGCAACGCGCGGGCGTTCGGTCTCGAATCGGTGACGCCGCGCGTGACGCCGAAATCGGTGATGGATTCGATGCGCGAACAGCGGCGCATCATCAGCCATCACGACGATCCGGAGAAGTTCCGCAAGCTCGGCATTGACGTGATTACGGGAGACGCGCGACTGAATGGTCCGGGAGTCGTCGAAGTCGCAGGACGTTCGCTGCACGCCAAAGACATCGTCATCGCCACTGGCGCTCGCACGTCCGTGCCGCCGGTCGAAGGTCTGAAGGAAAATGGCTTCCTCGATCACGTCTCGTTCCTCGAGCAGGATGAGTTCCCGGCCACAATCCTGATGCTCGGCGGCGGCTACATCGGCATCGAGTTCGCGCAGATCTTCGCGCGCTTCGGCTCGCGCGTGACGGTCGTGGAGATGCTCGACGAGATCGTCAACAAGGAAGACGGAGATGTCATCGCGCGGCTGCGCGAGATCCTCACGCACGAAGGGATCGAGCTGCTCACCGGCTGGGCGGTCAAATCGGTACGGCGTGACGGTGCGAAGAAAATCGCGCGCATCGAACAGAAGAACGGCACAGCGCGCGAAGTGAAGGTCGACGAAGTCTTCGTCGCCTCCGGACGCCGGGGCAACACGGAAAACATGGGGCTCGAGACCGCGGGTGTGCAGGTCGAGCGCTCGTGGATCGTCACCGATCGCTTCCTGCAGACGACCGCGCCACGCATCTGGGCTTGCGGCGACGTGCACGGCGGATTGCAGTTCACGCACGTCGCCGCGTACGAGGCCGTGAAGGTCGTGCGCAACATGCTCTTCCCCGGCAAGTCCGCCGTCGACTACACCGACATTCCGTGGGCGCTCTTCACCGATCCGGAAGTCGCGCACATCGGCATGACCGAAGCGGAAGCGCGCGAGAAACACGGCGACGCGGTACGGACGTATCAGACGCCGATGGCGGACGTCGATCGCGCGGTCGTCGATCGCACTCCAGCCGGCCTCCTCAAGATCGTCTGCGACGCGAAAGGCACGATCCTCGGCGCACACGCGCTGTGCGCAAACGCGTCGACGGTGATCGAGGAGATCGTGCTCGCGCGGCGCAAAGGGATGAAGATCGGCGAGCTCGCGCAGCGCATCTCGGCGTATCCGTCGCTCGCGGACGGCGTGCAGAAAGCAGCGTCGCAGTATTACCAGGACGTGGCCGGCGGCTGGCTCGGCGCACTCGGAAAAAAGGTAGCGTCATGGTCGCAATGACTATGGAGTGCGGCGGCCGCAGCCGCCGCTTTGTCTTAGTGATAGCGGTGGCTGCGGCCACCGCACTCCAAAGTTCTGCGAAACCCATCATCGATCGCGCGCGCCGCGAAGTCCGCATCCCCGCCGTCGTCCAACCCCACGCGATGGACCGCCCATTCGGCGTCAAAGGCCATCACGCCATTGTCTGGAAGGGCGGCCGATCGAAGTCGTGGGCGCTGTTCGTGACCCCCGTCAGCGATCACGACGTCCGCCTCGCCCTCGACTCCCTCGGCGCGAAGCGCGGCGAGAACCTTAGACCCGACACCTGGAACGCGCGCGAAGATCCGGAGAACGCCGAGCCCGACAAACGCGTCGACGGCACGAAGATCGAGGTGTTCGTCGAATGGAACCGCGAGCGCGTGCCGCTGGCGCACGTGCTGTCCGAAGAGGGAAGCGCGGCGCCGCGCGTCGACTTCCGCTACGGCGGACACGAGGCGTGGCAGAAAGAGTTTCGGTCAGGCTGCATCGTCTGCCTCTATTCGTGTCCCGGCGGCGCGATCGGCAATCACTCACACACGATTCGCGACTACGTGCGCGACGGCGTCATCTATGCATCGCGTCCGGAGCGCCTGCCGCGCGCGGGCACGAAGGTCACGATCATTTTGAAAGTCGGAGGTTCCTGATGAAGAAGTTGGTTCTGTTCTCGGTCACCATGCTGCTGCTCGCCTCGTGCGCATCGATGGCGACAGGGCCGTCCGCGTCTGCGACGCTCAATCCCACGAGCGGCTCGACCGCTACCGGCACCGTGCGGCTCGCGCAACTGGGCGACGGCAGTGTGCGCGTCAACGTCGATCTCAACGGTGTGCCGCCCGGCGTGCACGGATTTCACATTCACGACAAAGGCGATTGCGGCGACAACGGCAACGCCGCCGGCGGTCACTACAACCCAACCGGTACGAGTCACGGCGCTCCGTCCGCCGATCCGCACCACGCGGGAGACTTCGGCAACGTGACTGCGGATGACAACGGACGCGTGCGTATGGAGTTCACGACGCGCTCGGTCACGGTCGAGGCCGGACCGACGACCGCGGTGGGCCACGCGATCATCCTGCATGCGAATCCGGATGACCTCGTCACGCAGCCGACCGGCAACGCCGGCGGGCGTATCGCGTGCGGGGTGGTACAGATGAACTGAGTCCGGGTTCCTCGGGTTCCTCGGGTTCCTCGGCGGGCATGACGCACAGTCTCCTCCGAGGAACCCGAGGAACCCCGAGGAACCCGAGGAACCATCCTTGCACTTTTGCGAGACATGAAAACACTCGCAATCTCATTCACGTTGCTGCTCGCGCTCGCGGCGTGTCAGGGCCCGCAGTCCGGCGTGACGTCGGTGCCCGGACACGGCGCGATCGCGATTCAGGTCGTGCCGAATCCGATCATGGCCACCAAGGTCAGCGGCAACATGTACGACTTCCCGTTCGAAGTCGTGGTCCGCGAGACCGGCGGACGTCCGGCAAACGTGCAACGCGTCAGCGCCACGGTGTTCCTCACCGGCGGTCTGACGCTCGCGCAGGAATCGTGGGACGCCGCGCAGATCCGGGCACTGGGCTACAACACGAGCGTCGGCGCCCACAGCGAAACGCGCTATCAGTTCAAGCCCCGCAAGGAAGTGCCGGACGATCGTTTGTTCAGCGGCGTGTCCGCTGAGCTGAAGGTGGAAGCGGTCGACGACACCGGCACCGCCACGAGTGCGACGACGGTGGTCACGGTCCGGCGATAATGCGCTGACGTGCTTTCATTGTTCGCGGGAGTCTTCATCGCGATCGTCGCCGTCGTGGTCTACCTGCGACGGCGCGAGCTCGCGCACGCGCAAGCGGCAGTGCTCGGCGGGTCGATCCTGCCGGGGTGCGTGATCGCTGAGGCGGTGGTGTTGTTGTTGATCGGCGTTGCCATCGCACTTACAGGTAGATAGGGAGCGCCGGCGCTCCCTTTTCAAACGCGATCACGTTGTCGAACGCCTGGCCGAAGTACAACTCGTAGCTGTCCTTCTCGACGTAGCCGAGGTGCGGCGTGCAGATGACGTTGTCGAGCGAGAGGAGCGGATCATTCGTCGCGGGTTCGTCCTCGTATACATCGATGGCCGCGCGGCCGGGGCGGCCGGCGCGCAATGCCGCAACCAGCGCGCCGCTTTCGATGAGCTCAGCGCGACCGGTATTGACGAGCAGCGCGTCGCGCTTCATGCGCGCGAGATCCGCGGCAGTGACGATCGCGCTCGTTTCGCCGGTCAGTCGCAAATGCAGCGACAGTACGTCGCTCGACTCGAACAGCTCCTGCTGACTGGCGGCGACGTCGTAGCCGTCGTTACGCGCGCGCGTTTGCGATCCTTCGCGCCCCCACACGAGTACGCGCATGCCGAACGCGCGGCCGAAGCCGGCGACCAGGCTGCCGATCTTGCCGTAGCCGAAGATGCCGAGGTTGCGGTTGCGGACGGTGGTGCCGAGGAGGTGCTGCCAGCGGCCGGCGCGAAGGTGCGCGACTTCGTGCGGGATGCGGCGCATGGCCGCGAGCACGAGCGCCCACGTCAGCTCTGCGGGCGCGTAAGGTGAGCCCGTACCGACGGCGACTTCGATTCCGCGTCGCGCGCACGCGTCCATGTCGATGTGTGCGGTCCCGCGCCCCGTCTGGCTGATCAGCTTCAGCCGCGGAAGACGCACGAGCAGCGCGTCGTCGATGGACGTGCGCTCGCGAATCAGCACCAGCGCGTCGGCGTCGCGTAACCGTTCGGAGAGCGTGTCGACGTCCTTGACGGTGTCGTTGAAGATCGTGACGTCGTGGCCGCGCAGTTTCGCGAAACAGTCGAGGTGGCGTACGGCGTCCTGATAGTCGTCGGGGATGACGATGTGCATCTATTTCTTCCGCTTGCCGGCTTTGCGCGCGTGCCGCTCCTTTGCTTCATCGACGGAATGCGACTCGACGATCTCGCGCTCCCTCCCGGCCATCTTCGCCAGCTCGCGATAGTGCTTGTGCAGCACTTCCAGCTCATCGTCGTCGAGGTCTTCGACGGAGACGAGGCGATTGCTCGCGCCGTCGATCGCAGCCACGATCTCGTTGAGCTTGAGCTGCACGGCCAGCGATTCACGGTTCTGCGCGTGCTGGATCAGGAAGACCATCAGGAATGTGACGATGGTAGTGCCCGTGTTGATGATCAGTTGCCAGGTGTCCGAGAAGTGGAAGATCGGTCCCGTACAGGCCCACGCGACGATCACCAGCAACGCCAGCATGAACGCCGGTGTCGAGCCGACTTTGATCGAGACCCACGTTGCAAAGCGCGACGACCAACCTTTGCGAGGATTCATCGGGCACCTCCGCGGCGCATGATTTCGCGAATCGGTTCATTGTCCGCGTAAACCTGCCACTCCGCGATCTTGCCGTCGCGGATCACGGCGCGCCACGCGGCCGGAGTCGACCACGCGGTCTGCGCATATGTGCCTGCGGAAGTTCCGTATGCGAGCACGCTCGGACCGTCCGGCACATAGCGCCTCACGGTGATGCGGTAATCCGGCACCATGCCGAAGTAGCCTTCCCACCCTTCGCGCAGCTTGCCGGCCGGGAGCGTGTTGCCGAGGGAGTCGATGAAGCGGTGATCGGGAGTGGTGAGTGCGACGATCGCGGCGACATCATGCGCGTTGATCGCGTCGACGAACGAGCGCGCAATCTGCACCATTTCCATCTCGCCGATGATGCCACTCTTCGGCGCAGACGATGGAACCGGCCACGCGTCTTCCGTTCGCAGCACGACATGGACAACGACGAACGCGATCGCTGTCAGTACGAACAACACGCGTTGGAATTGCCAGTCCTGATCCGCGAACAACAGCAACGCACCGGTGAGCAGCAGCAGGAGCGGCACTGCGAATCGGGAGAGAAATCCAACGAAGGGCGCGTTCAATGCCGTGTATGCGGAGTAAAGACCGGCCGTGGCGATGAGAAGGCCGGCGGGAACCACGATCGGGTGTGCAGGTCCGCGACGCGCACGCAATAGCCACAATGCGCCGCACGCGAGAATTGCGAGACCGATGAGGCGCGGGCTGAGGATCGCCTGGCTCAGCGCGGCGGCGATGAAACCGGCCAGCGCGAGTTTCTCGAACGGCTCCAGCGGCCCGCGGCGGCGCTCCTCTTCGAATGGCGTGAGCAACTCTCATTCATGATACCGAGACCGCTTGCAGCAGCCGGCGCACGTCGAGCTGGTCGGACTCGGTGATGTCGGCCTTGAGCACGCGCGCGATCTGCTCGAGGGCGTGCTCGTTCTCTTCTTTCGTGTTGGAGATCGTGCAGTCGCGCGGGACGATGAGATGGAAGTCGCGCATGTACGCGTCGTTCGCACTGAAGAGGATGCAGATGTTGCCGGCGATGCCGGTGAGGATCACGGTGCGCGTGTCGAGGTAGGTGAGCAGGACGTCGAGCGTGGTCTCGTAGAACGCGGAGTGTTTGGGCTTGAGGACGAAGTAATCGTCCTCGTCCGGCTGCAGGATGCGCGCGAGCTCTTCGCCTTTGACTCCGTCGTTGAGGCAATGTTCGACGACCGCGTGAAAGTCCGACTTCCAGCGCCCGAAGTTGTCGTTGACGTAGACCACCGGGATGCCCGCCGTCTTCGCGCGGCGCTTCAATGCCGCGATGCGATGCGCCATCGGCACAGCCTGCTCGACGAGCGCCTCGGAACCTTCGAATTCGAGGTCGTTGATGACGTCGATCAGCAGCAGCGCGACCGAACATTTCTCGGGGACGTTGCCGTGGAGGTCGGGGTTCTTCGCGGGCACGTTGGAGGTGAGAGCACGCAACCTGCCAGTGGAACGCTGCCGCATCAGCCGGCGCGGGACGCCGGCGCTCCGATCGTGCACGTCAACCGACCAGATCCATGATCCCCCGCAGGGGGATGCGCACCCAGTCCGGCCGGTTGTTCAGCTCATAGACGATCTCGTAGAGCGCCTTTTCAATGAGGAACGCCGTCAGCAGCGTCTGTACGCCTTCCGGCGTGGACGGCAGATGCTGTCCCTTCGCGCTCTCCGTCAGATACGCGCGCAGGAACGCGGCGCCGACCCACTGATGCCAGAACCGCGCACCCGCCTCCAGCCGCGACAAATCCTCGGTACGCACATAGGATCCCGGCGCCGTGCCGAAGACCACCGCGTACGGCGCGTAATGGAACGAACGCAGCATTCCGGCGACGTCGCGTAGTGCGCTCCGCTTCAGGCGCCGCTCGCTGAGCGGCCGTGCGGGCTCGCCTTCGAAGTCGATGATCACGAAATCGTTGCCGGTATAGAGCACCTGGCCGAGGTGATAGTCGCCGTGAACGCGGATACGCGATGCGTCGATCTTGCCATTCAGCACCGTGCGCACCTGCTGATGCAGCACTTCTTCTTTCGCCAGCAGTTTCTCGAGGTCCGGGTTGTCTTTCGCGTGCTTACGGGCAGTCTGCAGCGTCTGCACGATCTGCGTGCGCATCGATTGATAGATCGAGCGCTGATAGTGCGGCGTAAACGGCTCCGGCGCAAAGGCAGGAACGTCCGCGCGCGACGCCAGCGCAAGATGCATTTGCGCGGTGCGCACGCCGAGGAGCTCGGCGTCGGCGAGATAGCTGCCGATGGTTTCGCGCGCGATGTCGGGCAAAGGCCGTTGCGCAAGCGTAAAGACGTGGCCCGTGGGGATGGCCTTGCTGATCTTGGCGTTCGCGTCAGCGTCGCTCAACAAGGTGTCGTAATAGCGGCCGATGGCGTCGAGCGTGTACGCCCACGCGTCGCCCGAATTCGGAGTGTAACCCTGCAGAATGCCGGTGGTGACCGGCAGGCCATTGCCTTCCTGGCGGTATTCGAGGAGCCCGGCCAGCCGCGGCACGTTCTTGAACGAGGTCTCCTCATTGAGGAAACGGGTGATCTCCGCGTCGGTGTTGATGCCATGTTCGAGGCGGCGGAAGAGTTTCAGGAACAGGCGCTGGCCGTAAATGATCGCGGTGTTGGATTGCTCGACGCCGAGGAGGTGCGTTTCGAGCTTCTCGGTGCCACGCAGTTCCTTGAACGCGCGCGTCGGAGTGCCGGCCATCGCGCCGCGCCCGCCGCGCAATTGTTTCTTGCGCGCGATCGATTCGAGCAGCGCGTTCGCAAACGATTCGTCCTGCACCGGTTCGTACAGCACGGCGCCTTGCTGCAGCCGCGCGATGACCGGAACGTTGCGCGCCTGATCCTGTTCGCGTCGTACGTTTGCGATACCGAGCGGCAGCAAGTACGTCTGCGGCTCGCCTTCATTGAACTCGAGGTCCAGGATCGCCAGGCGCGTGTCGTTCGGCAATTCCACGGCATCCTGCACGCGAATCGATGAAATCTGCCGCGCCTTGCTTCCGAACCAGCGCCGCGTCGGCAGGTACGCGCTCAGCGCGCGATCGACCGCGTCGCGATTGCGTGTGTCGAAGATTTCGTCCCATGTCCGCGCGCCGATCAGCGGCGCGTCCTGCGTGGTCAATTCCGGCGCCACTTCGCGCTCGAGCTTGAACCAGTAGAACGCAAACGGACTGAGATTGAGGAAATAGGGACGCTCGCCGACCACGGGGAACTTCGTGCCGCCTGACAGCTCTACCGGCACCATGCCCCGATATTGCGAGAGGTCGAGCTCGAAACACTGTACGAGCCGCGAGAGGTTCGCGACGACCAGAATGGTCTCGTCCTCATAACGGCGCACGAACGCCAGGATCTTGCGATTCTCCGTATGCAGGAACTCCATCGTGCCGCGGCCGAGCGCGTGGTAGCGCCGGCGCATCGCGATGAGCCGTTTCATCCACCACAGCAGCGAATATTGATTCGACTGCTGCGCCTCGACGTTCACCTGCTCATAGTGATATTGCGGATCGATGATGACGGGAAAGAAGAGCTGCTGCGGATTGGCCCGCGAGAATCCGGCGTTACGGTCCGAGCTCCATTGCATCGGCGTGCGCACGCCGTTGCGGTCGCCCAGCCAGATGTTGTCGCCCATGCCGATCTCGTCGCCGTAATAGACGATCGGCGTCCCGGGGAATGAGAACAGCAGGCCGTTCATGAGGTGAATGCGGCCGCGATGGTTCTCGAGCAACGGCGCGAGACGGCGGCGGATGCCGAGGTTGATGCGTGCCTGGATGTCTTTCGCGTAGGTGCGCCACATGTAGTCGCGGTCTTCATCCGTGACCATTTCCAGCGTGAGCTCGTCGTGATTGCGCAGGAACATCGCCCACTGGCAATTCTCCGGGATGGGCGGCGTCTGGCTCATGATGTCGATGATCGGGAAGCGGTCTTCCATGGCCAGCGACATGTACATGCGCGGCATGACCGGGAAGTGAAAAGCCATGTGGCATTCATCACCGTCGCCGAAATACGGCAGCGAATCCTCCGGCCACTGGTTCGCTTCGGCCAGAACCACCCGGCCGGGATATTTCTCGTCCATGTGCTTGCGGATCTTCTTGAGGAACGCATGTGTTTCCGGCAGGTTCTCGCACGTCGTCCCTTCACGTTCGTAGAGGTACGGGATCGCGTCGAGACGGAACGCGTCGACGCCCATCCCCATCCAGAAATCGAGCGCCTTGAACAGCGCATCATGCACGGCCGGATTCTCGAAATTCAGGTCGGGCTGGTGCGAGAAGAAGCGGTGCCAGTAATACGCCTTGGCCACCGGATCCCACGTCCAGTTCGACGTTTCGAAGTCTTTGAAGATGATCCGTGCGTCTTTGTATTGATCCGGCGTGTCGCTCCAGACATAGAAGTCACGCCAGGGCGAGCCTGGTTTCGCCCGCCGTGATTTCTGAAACCACACATGCTGATCGCTGGTGTGATTGATGACCAGTTCGGTGATGACGCGAATGCCGCGGCGGTGTGCTTCTTTGAGGAACGCTTTGAAATCCGAGAGCGTGCCGTAGCTCGGATTGACGGCCGTGTAGTCGGCGATGTCGTAGCCGTCATCGCGCAAAGGCGACGGGTAGAACGGGAGCAGCCACAGGATGTTGATGCCGAGGTCCTGCAGATAGTCGAGCTTGCGGGCCAGGCCCTGAAAATCACCGATGCCGTCGCCGTTGCTGTCGAAGAACGCGCGAACGTGGGTCTGGTAGATGATCCCGTCTTTGTACCAAAAGGCGTCGTCAGTCATCACAGGAAGTACTCGAAATCCTTTTCGGTCCGGATCCGCTTGCGAATCCGGAAAATGTGCGCGGACACGATTTGCGGATTCAGTTGCACGTAATTCCGCGAGCCATGCCAGCGATGGCGTGCGCCGCTCAGCAGGTCATGGACCTGGAACGAGCGGTCACCCACGATGTCGATGCCGAGCGCCTTCAGATCGAGGTCGATCCAGCCGGCGTGCGTATTGTGCGGGTCGACGTTGACCACCACGATGATCGCGTTTTCGCCGGCGGTCTTGCTGAAACAGAGGATGTTCTCGTTGTCGCACTCGTGAAACGTCAGTGTGGCGTTCTGCTGCAGCGCGGGGTTCTCGCGGCGGATGCGATTGACGAGACCGATCAATGCGCTGAGGTCGTCCTCCGCTGGCGGCCAATACTTGACCTCGTATTTTTCGGAATCGAGGTATTCCTCGCTGCCGTGTTCGCGCGCCTGATGGACGAAGCGCTCGAACGCCGGACCGTAGATGCCGTAATTCGCCGCCATCGTCGCCGCGAGAATCAATCGCAGCGTGAATGCGCTCCGCCCACCGTACTGGAGAAAATCGGGCAGGATATCGGGCGTATTCGGCCAGACGTTCGGCCGGAAGAAGTCGCTCACCGGCGGCTTGGTGATCTCCTCGAAATATTCGCGCAGCTCGTGGCTCGTATTGCGCCACGCGAAATAGGTATACGACTGCGTGAATCCCGCCTTCGCCAGCCGGTACATGATCTTCGGCCGCGTAAACGCTTCCGCCAGAAAGATCAGATCCGGCCACTCGCGCTTGAGGTCGCGTATACACCACTCCCAGAACGGCAGCGGCTTCGTGTGCGGATTATCGACGCGGAACACGCGCACGCCCTTGCGCGCCCAGAACGCGAAGACGTCGCGCAGCTCGTCCCAGAGCTCCTGCCAGCCTTCGCTCTCGAAGTGAAACGGATAGATATCCTGGTATTTCTTGGGCGGATTTTCCGCGTATTGAATGGTGCCGTCCGGCCGCATCAGGAACCACTGCGGATGTTCCTTCACATACGGATGATCGGGCGACGCCTGGAACGCGATGTCCATCGCCACTTCGATCCCGGCATCGGCCGCTTTGCCGAGGAGCCGCTCGAAGTCCTCGATCGTGCCGAGTTGCGGGTGCACGGCCTTGTGGCCGCCCTCGGCGCCGCCGATCGCCCACGGACTGCCGACGTCGCCCGGCTCGGCGGTCACCTTGTTGTTCTTCCCTTTGCGATACGTCACGCCGATCGGATGAATGGGCGGCAGGTAGAGGATGTCGAAGCCCATGCGCGCGATGCGCGGCAGATGCGCCTCGACGTCGCGAAACGTGCCGTGTCTCCCCTCCTTGCTCGCCGCCGAGCGGGGAAACATCTCGTACCACGAGCTGAATGCGGCGCGCGGCCGGTCGACTTCGATCAGCAGCTCGACCGGATAACGGGTCGCGAACTTGCGCTCCGCGTTCCGCCACATGAGCGCGAGAAGGTCTTCGCTCCAGACGTCCTCGATCTTGTCGTCGATGGCGTCGTCGCTCTCGAGCGTCGCGATGAACGCATCGAGCTTGCGCTTGTCGCGATCGCCGGCGCGCGCCGCGGCGTCCTTCACATACGCCAACCCGATCTGCAACTGCACTCGCAACTCATCCTCGGATGCGCCGGCATCGACGCGTTTCTTCAGATCGCGATGCCACGTGAGGAAGTGATCGATCCAGGCCTCGATGGTGAAGCGGTGAAAGCCGGGCGCTTCGACTTTGAATTCGGCGCGGAAGCGGTCGTTCACCAACGGCTGCATTCGGACTTCGGACCAGTCGACGGGCTGAGAGCCCGTCGCTCCAGATGGTGTCGCTCCAGATGGGGCGTGCAGCAGCACCGCGGAAATCAGGTCGTGGCCATCGGTGAAGATGTCGGCCTCGGCCGTCACGACATCGCCGATCACTCGCTTCGCGGGAAACGCCCCTCCGTCGACCTCAGGAGACGCGGCTTCAATGATGACTCGGCTTCTGCCGTTCGGCTTCTCTCGAACCACTGCGGCGGGCCAAGGTGCGAAGTGCGTGCCGCCGTCAGCGCAAGAGATTGCGCGCGAACGGGCGCACGAGCGGCGCGAAGATGCTCGCCACCGGACCGCGTCGCAATGCGACCAGCCGCACCGCCTGCTCGACGGCAACCGCGGCCGCGATGAGCATCGCGAGCGGCGACTCTGATGTGATCGCGCCGATCGCAGCGGCGGCGAGGATCACCGATGCGACGACGGACGCGGTACGGCGATAGTTGAAACCGAATCGTTCCGCGAGCTTGCTTTGCTCCGCCGGCGACAGCAACGTGAGAAGCGGCTCCTTGATCTCGAACGAGCCGCGCAGCGCGACGTCTTCGGTGGGCTCGATGAACGCGACCGATGCGCCGCGCGCAGGCGCAGGCATACCCTTGCCGCTGACCAGGCGATAGATCGCGTAGCCGAGAAAACCGAGCGAGGTGCCCATCGGCCGGCCCTGCGACATCACGACGAAGAAGCGGATGAATGATTCGAACGCGAGCAGAGCGATGATGGGCCAGACGATGATCGGGATCGGCGAGAGCTGCTGCTGTTTCACCGCTTCAACGTGCCCGAGGAGACAGAAGCCGAGGATCACGACCGGCGGAATGCACGAGATCAACGTGAGGCGCGTGGCGCGGACGCCGAGCTCGTTCTCGAGATGGTTCTGCACGTCCGCGGGAAGATGGCCGAGGACGATGCCGGAGAGACTGGCCGCGAAGCTCGCCTTGCGCTGGCGCATCACGCGCTGGTGATCCTCGAGGCGCAGCGCTTCCGACTCCGCGTCGTAATGCGACAGCGTGCGGATCGCGTGCTCGTCGCGCCACGCCATCAGCACGTAGCGAACACCGCCGGATGGTGAGGCGGACGCTTCGACGACTTCGAAATACTCCTCATCCCACAACACCGCGGTACCGGGATGCTCGGGCGACGTGTTCGTCTTCGGCTCGCGCGCCGTCCATCCCTTGGGGATGGCCGACTGCAGGATCACCCTCTCGCCGGCGCGGCGCGCGCGATCTCCGCCATGAGTAAGCATGGAGGAAGTTTACTGGAGCGACGGGCTCTCAGCCCGTCGGGGCGGTTTTGATGTCAAGTTCCTTCTGATGAGCGATGCACGCGTGCACGGCCGCGACCAGTTCGTTGATATCGAACGGTTTCGGCAGGAGGCGGAAGGCGCCGTCTTTCATCCGCTCGCGAATGACGGCGGGCGACGCGGCGCTGGTCACGATCACTTTGCTGAGACGCTCCGGTTGATTCTCGGCAAGTGTGTTGAGGAAGGTGAAGCCGTCGAGGTTGGGCATCATCAGGTCGAGCACGATGACGTCGTATTCGGAGACGCCGAGCTTGAGCACCGCCTCCAGCCCATCCGCGGCAGCCTCGATGCGATAGCCGTGGCGCTGCAGGACCATCGTCACCAGACGGCGGATCGCAGGATCGTCCTCGACGACCAGGACACCATGATCTTGTCGTTCCTGCACGCTCGTACCCGGTTCCGCACCGCCAGCAAAAACCGAGCCTTGGGCGTTACGCGACACGTTTCTGTTTCACGACCGGAATGATGTCGTTGAGGATCCAAAGCGGACCGATCAGAAGGTGCACGAAGTTGCGGAAGAAGGCCGGGTTCTTGTGCTCGTACACCTTGTGGCCGATGAACTGAAAGATCCATCCGAGGACGAAGAGGACGACGTTCAGAAAGAACGGGAGCGCGGCGCCGACGAAGTACATCACGATCGACACGGCGATCATGGCGATGCCGAGCCGCCACTCGATGACGAAGTAGTACGCGCACGACAGCGCGATCAGCAGCATCGCCGCATCGAGCCGCACCGTGCCAATGTCGAACAGCGTCACCTGCGTGAGCATGCCGATGAGGCTGAGCATGATCATCGGGATGCCGAGGCGGTGAAAGAACTTGTTGCCCTTGGTCTGGTGGTAGGAGGCATAGTCCGCGAAGAGGGTTTCGACTGTGGCCATGGGGAGAGTCCTCCGTGTGGGGCAGTATAAGTCTGAAGTGACGGGCTCTCAGCCCGTCGAACTTTGACGACGGGCTAAGAGCCCGTCGCTCCAGAAGCTCGCGCCCGCACCCGCATCCGCATCGCCCCTCCCGGCCGCAGCGTAATGAACGCGGCCGGCTCGACGTCGGGGCCGCGCTCGAAGCGCCAGCGTTGGGCGATGGCCGCAAGCAGCAGCACGCCTTCCATCCACGCGAAGCCTTCGCCGATGCAAACGCGTCCTCCGCCGCCGAAGGGAAAGTAGGCAGTCTTCGGACGCGAGGCCTTTGCCTCCGGTGTGAATCGCAACGGATCGAAGCGCTCCGGCGCCGGCCAGAAACGCGCATCGCGATGCGTCACCCATTGCGACACGAGCACGAGCGCGTCTTTCGGCACAGGCCACTCCCCGATGGTCACGTCTTCCGCGGCGAAACGTCCGATGCCCCACGCAGGCGGAAACACCCGCATCGATTCGGCGAGCACCATCTCGGTGTATGGCAGACGCACGTAGTCATCGGGCGTCGGCGTGCGGCCGCCCAGGACGGTGTCGAGCTCGCGATGCAGCTCGCGCTCGACGTCCGGATTGCGCGCGAGCAGGTACCACGTCCACGCCAGCGCGTTCGCCGTGGTCTCGTGCCCCGCGAGAAAGATGGTCATCGACTCGTCGCGCAACTGGCGATCCGACATCCGACCGCCGTCGCCTTCGACATCCGTGGCGAGGAGCAGCATCGACAGCAGATCGCCGCGATCGACGCCGCCGCGGCGATGCTCTTCAATGATCGCGTAGATGGTGCGATCGAGGCGCGCCATCGCCGCACGGAAGCGCCGCGTCTGCGGCATGAACGGCATTCGCAGGACCACCATTGCCAGCGGGTGCAGCAGCAGCGGGAACATCGACATCAGCTCCGTGAGCGCCGCGCCGATCTCATCAGCTTCATCATCGACGTCGGCGTCGAACAGCGTTTTGGCCACGACCGCGAGCGTGAGCCGCATCATCTCGTGTGCGACGTCGACCTCCTCGCCCTCGCGCCAGCGATCGCGCGCCTGCAGCGCCTTCTCCACCATCTGCTCGCCGTATTGATGGATGCGCTGATGATGAAACGCCGGCTGCGCGAGACGCCGCTGGCGCTTGTGCAGCTCGCCTTCGCTGGTGAGCAGACCTTCGCCGAGGACGACTTTGGTGCGCTGCAGGGCCAGGCCTTTGATGAAGGATGGATTGCGCGTGATGAGCACTTCGCGCACGAGGTCCGGATGCGCGAAGAAGTACAGATGCCGGCCGCCGACGCGGAAATGCGCGGCGTCGCCATATTCGCGCGCGAGCCGCGTGAGGAACGCCAGCGGACGATACTGCAGCTCGCGCAGATATCTGCCGGGGATGAGCGTGCGCGGGCCGGGCGGAAAGTGCATGCGTGCGCGGAAAGTATAAGAATGCGCGCCGTGCGCGAACTGTACGCTCAACATCTCGATGCGCGCCGTGCGGACGCGGCGGCGCTGCGCAACCGCGAACGGCGCACGTCCATCGTCCGATTGCTGCTGATCGCGGCGGCGGTGGCGCTCGCGTTCTGGAACCTCGCCGCGGCGCTGGTGCCGGTCGTGCTGTTCGTCGCGCTGGTGGTGCTGCACGAGCGGATCATCCGCGCGCGCAAACGCGCCGACAACGGCGCCGCCTTCTACGAACGCGGCCTCGGCCGCATCGACGGCACCTGGCAGGGCAAGGGCGATCCGGGCAATGACTTTACCGACGACCATCATCCGTACGCAGGTGACTTCGACGTCTTCGGCAAGGGCTCGCTCTTCGAGCTCATCTCGATCGCGGTGACCGCGGCGGGACGGCGCCGCCTGGCGACGTGGCTGAAGGAACCATCACGCGACGCGAATGAGATCGGATCGCGGCAAACTGCGGTGCTCGAGCTCCGCGAGAACGTCGCGCTGCGCGAAGACATGTCCATCGCCTCGAGCGAAGTCACGCGCGAGATCGAAAGCGCGAAGCTCGATGAGTGGTCGGCGCTTCCGCCGGTCACGCTCTCGCCGGCCGAACGCATCGCGGCGCTGCTGTTCCCCGCAATCACGATCATGCTGGTGCTGCTCTCGCTGCCGTCGCTCATCGGTCGGCTGATCGGCCTGACGCATCCGGAGGCGGTGGGGCGGTTCGGGGCGATCGCGGATTTTCCTTCGTGGCCGACATTGATCTCGATCGTGGCGACGCTGCTGCTGGCGCGGCGGCTCCATCCGCGCGTCGAGCCGATCGTCATCGCCGTCGAGCGCGCCGAGCCCGCGCTCGCGCTCCTCGGCGGCGTGCTCGCGCGGGTAGAACGCGAGTCGTTCACCTCGCCGCGCCTCGTCGCGTTGCACGATCGTCTGCGCGGCGCGGAAGGCGCGGCTTCGCAGGAAATCGAACGATTGCGCAGGCTCGTGGCTTTGCTCGACGCGCGGCGCAACCAGTTCTTCGCGCCCTTCGCGGTGCTGCTGTTGTGGACGACGCACGTGGCCATCGCCATCGAGCGCTGGCGCGTGCGTTCGGGATCGCGCATCGGCGACTGGATCGAAGCGGTCGGAGAGATCGAAGCGCTCGCGTCGCTGGCGTCGTTCGCGTTCGAGCATCCATCGTTCGCGATGCCGCAGGTCGTCGAAGGATCGCCGCTGTTCGATGCGCAGGCGCTCGGGCATCCGCTCATCCCGAACGATCGGCGCGTCACGAACGACATCCGCCTCGACGAGACGCAGCGGCTGCTCGTGGTCAGCGGCTCGAACATGTCCGGGAAGAGCACGATGATGCGCAGCGCCGGGATCGCGGCCGTGCTGTCGATGGCGGGAGCGCCGGTATGCGCGCGGTCCTTGCGCATCGCGCCGACGGCGGTGGGTGCGTCGATCCGCATCGCCGACTCGCTGCAGGAAAACGCCTCGCGTTTCTACGCCGAGATCCTGCGCATCCGGCAGGTGCTGGAGATGTCGAAGGAAGGGCCGCTGCTCTATCTGCTCGACGAAGTGCTGGCGGGCACGAACTCGCACGACCGGCGCATCGGCGCGGAAGCGATCGTGCGCGGACTGGTGGAGCGCGGCGCGATCGGGCTGGTCTCGACGCACGACCTGGCGCTGGCGCAGATCGCGGAAAGCCTCGCGCCGCGCGCCGCGAACGTTCACTTCGAGGACCACATCGAAGACGGCCGCGTCGTGTTCGACTACCGCATGCGGCCGGGCGTGGTGACGAAGTCGAACGCACTGGCGCTCATGAGGAGTGTGGGGATTGAGGTGTGACTGGAGCGACGGGCTCAGCCCGTCGAGCTCCGGTGGTCGACGGGCTGAGAGCCCGTCGGTTCCAGATCTTTACTTTTCCTGCTCGTTCCTCAGGGCCTGCTCCACATCGCGAACTTCCCCTTCCGCCTTGGTCGGCGTGGGCGTCGGTTTCGGCATGCTGGCGTTACGGCCGCGCTCGGCCTGACGCAACTGCTCGGAGCCGCGGCGATCGCTCGGGTTCTCAGTGCGCTCCACTCTCGACATTCGATGAATCCTCCGTCGCCGGGCGTTGCAAAATGGACGCCGGAGAGACGAGGTTCGTGAGCACCGTAGCGGTGAGGATCGCACCGGTCGCGGGATCGGTCGCCTCCTGCTTCACCACGATGCTGTGATCCATCGATGTCCAGGTGATCGAGTGCTGCACGGTGTTGTTCGCGACGGTCACGCCGCGATACTTCACCGTGCGGAACGTGCCCGCCGGAACCGTCACGCTCTCGCCGACCGCGAGCACCTCGCCGTCGCCTCCGATCGTGGTCACGATCGCCGTCACCGGCTGCACCAGCGGCGCCTTCGTCGTGATCGTCTCCGTCACCGGCGCGACGCTCCATTTGTTGCCGGCGCACCAGCCGGCCGCGGGGCCGAGGATCAGCGAAGGGACGAAGTCGATGTCGACTTCGGTGGTGAGCGTACCGACGATCGGGACGGTGATGGTCGTCTTCACGTCGATGTGCTTCATGCCGCGCAATAGACCGACCACCTCGCCGTCGATCGTCGTCACCGCGTTTGCGTTCCCCTGCGGCGTGCTCACGACCTGCGTGGTCTGCGTCCGCGTCGGCGTGTCGGAGAGCCAGGTGATGGTGTAGTTCGCACTGCCGGTCGGCGTCGTCGACAGGTACGTGGCCTTCGTTCCCGCCTTCACCAGCGCGAACGTGTGACATTGCGGCGTGGTCGGCAGGAGCGCCGGCGTCTTCCGCACCGCGCGCACGCGCGCATCGGCGGAAACAGCAATGACGAGGAAGCAGACGGCAAGCAGCCGCGCGGCAACCGGGATGCGAATCATGGGTTGGACCTCCATTCACTGATCGCGCAACGCGGCAGGAAAGTCCCTCAGACGATTTCTCCGGGGACCGAAATAGATGTTGACACCAGCCGGTTCGTGCATAAAGATTCTAGATGATGAATATTTATTCGACCGGTGACGCCATGCGCAGACGCGAGGAAATCCTCCTCATCGTCGGCCGCACGCCCGTCCATTCTCAGGACGAGCTGCTGGCGGAGCTGCGCAAGCGCGGCTTCCGGATCACGCAGCCGACGCTCTCGCGCGACCTGCGCGAGCTCGGCCTGGTGAAGACGCCCGCCGGCTACGTCCAGCCGGGCGCGCTCGCGCCGGTGGCCACGTTCGCGCCGCGCGAATCGCGCGAGCACCGCTTCGAGCAGCTCGTGCGCGACACGGTCGTGTCGGCCGAGGCGGCGGGGAATCTGGTGGTGGTGAAGACGCCGGTGGCGGCGGCACAGCCACTCGCCAGCGCCATCGACGCCACGCAGATCGACGGCGCCCTCGGCACCATCGGCGGCGACGACACCATCTTCATCGCTTTCAGCACTCCCGCCGCCGCGATCGCGTTTACGCGGCGAGTCCACGACGTGGCCGGCATTCGCCCGGCCACCCGACGTACACGCGCGTAAGCGCGGCGTCTTTTTCCGGAGAGAACGCCCATGAACAACGATCCACAGGAGATTCGTGTCGCCATCGCCGGCGCCACCGGCTACGCCGGAGCGGAGCTGGAGAAGATCCTCGCGCGCCATCCGCGCGCGAGGATCGTGGCCGCGTTTTCGAGCGGCTCGTTTTCGCTCGAAGCTCTTTTCGACGCTCAGCCGGACGTGGTCTTCCTGGCGACGCCGAACGAAGTCTCGGCCGAGCTGGTGCCGTCCATCCTCGATGCGGGCATCCGCGTCATCGATCTCTCCGGCGCGTTTCGCCTCGGCGAGCCGGCGCTGTATCCGTCGTGGTACGGCTTCACCCACGCGCGCCCCGAGCTCCTCGGCGAAGCGGTGTACGGACTGCCGGAGTGGTGCAACGGCGAACTGAAGAAAGCGCGGCTGGTCGCCAATCCCGGCTGCTATCCGACCTCGATCCTGCTCGCGCTGCGGCCGCTCACGTACCTGCTCGACCGCACGCAGCCGGTGATCTGCGACTCGAAGAGCGGCGTCTCGGGTGCGGGGAAGAAAGCCGACGTTGCATATTCATTCAGCGAGCTATTCGGCAACTTCAAGGCCTACGGCGTCGGCCAGCATCGGCACGAGCCGGAGATTCGCCAGGGACTGCACCTCGGCGAGCGCGCCGCGCTCGTCTTCGTCCCGCATCTCCTGCCGACCGTGCGCGGCATCTACTCGACCATGCACGTCGCCTTCACCAGCGCGGTGACCGCGGAAGAACTGACCGCGCTGTACGCGGAGAGCTACGCGAACGCGCCGTTCGTGCGGATGCTGCCCGCGGGCCGCATCCCGGAGCTGAAGGACGTCGTCAACACGCCGTACGCGGAGATCGGTTTCCAGTTGCTGCACGGTGGACGGCGCGCGGTGATCGTCTCGGTCATCGACAATCTGCTCAAGGGCGCAGCCTCGCAGGCCGTGCAGAACTTCAACCGCATGCATGGATATGCGGAGACGGAGGGACTGCTGTGAAAGTGATCAAGCTCGGGGGCTCGCTCCTCGACGACGCGTCGCGCCGCGAAGCCGCGCTCGAAAAAATCGTCGCACGCTGGAACGCCGGCGAGGACATCGTGCTCGTGCACGGGGGTGGAAAGCACATCGACGCCGCGCTGGCGAAGCGCGGCATCGCGAAGCGCACGCACGCCGGATTGCGCGTGACCGATGACGTCACCCTCGACGTGGTGGTGTCCGTGCTCGGCGGCGCGGTGAACAAGATGCTCGTCTCCGAGCTGACGAAGCTGGGCGTGCGCGCGGCGGGAATCTCCGGCTGTGATGGCGCGACGCTCATCGCGGAGAAGCATGCGGACATCGACGGCATCGACCTCGGCCACGTTGGCAAAGTGAGCGGCTCGAATCGCGCGCTCGTGAACGCGTTGCTGACGACCGGCACGATGCCGGTGATCTCGTCGATTGCGATCGGTACCGACGGCGCGCTCTTCAACGTGAACGCGGATGCCGCGGCCACTGCCATCGCGGTCGCGCACGGCGCGAAAGAACTGCTCTTTCTCACGGACGTCCCGGGATTGCTCGATGAAGACGGCAACGTCGTTCCGCATCTCAACGCGGCGGACGCGCAGCAGTTTCTCATCAATGTCAGCGGCGGCATGAAGCCGAAGCTGCAGGCCGCCCTGACCGCGCTCACTTCCGGAGTGCACGCGATCTCCATCGGAGAAGAAGGAGGTACGACCCTTGTTGCTGCATGACGAATCCCCCGCCGCCGTCGAGTTGCGCGAGAACGCGTTTCTCGTGAAGACGTACGCGCGCACGCCGTTCCATCCGCGCGATGGCAAGGGCGCGCGCCTCTTCGATGCGGAAGGGCGCGCGTACTGGGACCTGCTCGGCGGCATCGCCGTGAACGTCCTCGGGCACAAGCACCCGCGTCTCGTGAAGACGCTGCGCAACGCGTCCGACGAGCTGCTGCACGTCTCGAATCTCTACTATCACCCCGCACAGGGCATCCTCGGCGAGCAGCTCGTGCGCGCGTCGGGCCTCATGCGCGCGTTCTTCTGCAACAGTGGCACGGAGGCGAACGAAGCGGCGCTGAAGTTCGCGCGGCTCGCGACCAGAAAAACGAAGCTGGTCGCGCTCGAGGAAAGCTTTCACGGCCGCACCCTCGGCGCGTTGTCGCTGACCGGACACGACGCGTATCGCGAGCCGTTCGCGCCGCTCGTCCCGGGCGTCTCGTTCGTCGCGCCGAATGACATCGCCGCGCTTCAAGCGGCCGTCGATGGCGAGACCGCGGCGATCTTCCTCGAGCCGGTAATGGGTGAAGGCGGGATCATCCCGCTCGCCGATGAGTATCTGATCGCCGCGCGGCAGATCGCGGATCGCGCCGGTACGCTGCTCGTGCTCGACGAAATCCAGTGCGGCCTCGGACGCACCGGCCATCTCTTCGCATTTCGGAAGAGCGGCATCGTTCCCGACATCGTCACGCTCGCGAAGCCGCTCGGCGGTGGCCTGCCGCTCGGCGCGGTGCTCACCGGCGCAGCGCTCGAAGGCTGCGTGAAGCCCGGACACCACGGCACCACCTTCGGCGGCAACCCTGTCGCGTGCCGGCTCGGCGCAGTCGTGCTCGAAGAGACCACAAAGCTGCTGCCGCAGATCAACGCGCTCGGCGAATGGTTCGGGAGCGAGCTCAAAAAACTGAATGTCGTCGACGTGCGTGGCTCGGGCCTGATGTGGGGCATCGAGCTCGATCGTCCCGCGTCGCCGGTCGCGCGCGAACTGCTCGATCATGGCTTCGTGGTGGGCACCGCTCGCGAAAAGGTCCTGCGGCTCCTGCCGCCCTACATCGTCCCGAAGAAAGCACTCAGCGAATTCATTCAATGCCTCGACAAGGTGCTGGGCAACGTCCTCACCACGTCCACGGAGAAAGCAGCGTGAAAAACATCAAGAAGGTTGCACTCGCCTACTCGGGAGGCCTCGACACCTCCATCATCATCAGCTGGCTGAAAGAGAGCTACGGCTGCGACGTCGTCGCGGTCGCGGTCGACGTCGGCCAGGCGGAAGAGACGGCCGGCCTCGCGCAGAAGGCGTATTCGACCGGCGCGTGCGACTTCCATCTCGTCGACGCGAAGGAAGAGTTCGCGTCCGACTATCTCTTCCCGGTCTTGCGCGCCGGCGCGATCTACGAGCGCGACTACCTCCTCGGCACTTCGACCGCGCGGCCCCTGATCGCGCGCAAGCAGGTCGAGATCGCGCTCGCCACCGGCTGCGATGCGCTCGCGCACGGCTGCACCGGCAAGGGCAACGATCAGGTGCGCTTCGAGCTCGCCTATCAGGCGCTCGCGCCGGAACTGCAGATCGTCGCGCCGTGGCGCGAGTGGGACATCGTTTCGCGCGAAGATGCCATCGACTACGCGTCCGAGCGCGGCATTCCGGTGCCGGTCACGAAGAAGGATCCGTACTCGCGCGATCGCAACCTGTGGCATCTCTCGCACGAAGGCGGGCCGCTCGAAGACCCGATGTTCGAGCCGGAAGCGTCGATGTTCAAGCTGACTGTCGACCCACAGGACGCGCCGGAGACGCCGGAGAAAGTCACGATCACGTTCGAAGAAGGGATCCCCGTCGCCGTGAACGGCGCCCATCTTTCCCCTGCCGCGGTCGTGCAGACGCTCAACGCGATCGGCGGCAAGCACGGCGTCGGCCGCGCCGACATCGTCGAGAACCGCCTGATCGGCATCAAGTCGCGCGGCGTGTATGAAACGCCCGGCGGCACGCTGCTCGTCAGCGCGCTCAAGGCACTGGAGTCGATCACGCTCGACCGCGACTCCGCGCACGAGAAGGAGCGCATCGCCACGCGTTACGCGGAGCTCGTGTACAACGGCCAGTGGTTCGCGCCGCTGCGCGAAGCGTTCGATTCATTCGTGCAGACGCTGGCGGAGAACGTCACCGGCACGGTCACGCTCAAGCTGTACAAAGGCAATGCGACGGTGATCGCGCGGCAGTCGCCGTACTCGCTGTATCAGCAGAACCTCGCGTCGTTCGACATGACCGGCTACGACGTCACCGACTCCGCCGGCTTCATCAAGCTCTTCGGATTGCAGTTGCGCGGACGGAAGCGCCTCGCGCCCATGGCTCTGGAGAAAGCACAGTGACGATGTGGGGCGGACGTTTCACGGAAGGACCGTCGGCGCTGCTGCGCGCGCTGAACGATTCGTTCGCGTTCGACCGCGAGCTGTTCGCGGAGGACGTGGAAGGATCGATCGCGTGGGCGCACGCGCTCGGCGATGCCGGCGTGCTGACGTCTGATGAGATCACGGCGATCGTCGACGCGCTCCGTTCGCTTTCTCTAACGGACAGCGACGCGGAAGACGTGCATTCGTTCGTCGAAAGCACGCTGCGCGAACGCGTTGGCGCGCTCGCAGGGAAGCTGCACACCGGGCGCTCGCGCAACGATCAGGTCGCGACCGATCTCAAACTCTGGCTGAAAAAAACGTGCGGTGATTTCGACGCGCTCGTGACGGCACTCGCGCGTGCGCTCGCTCAGCGCGCCATCGACGAAGCGGCCACGCCGATGCCCGGCTACACGCATCTCAAACAGGCCGAGCCGGTCACGTTCGGCCACTGGTGTCTCGCCTACGTCGAAATGCTGCGGCGCGATCTGTCGCGCATCCGCGACGCACGCGAGCGCGGCGATGAATGTCCGCTCGGCTCCGGCGCGCTCGCGGGAACGCCGCTGAACATCGACCGGGAGAAGCTCGCTCATTCGCTCGGCTTCGCGCACGCGACGGCGAACTCGCTCGACGCGGTTTCGGATCGCGACTTCGCGGCCGAATATCTCTTCTGCGCCTCGCTGCTGCTGACGCACATCTCACGGATGGCCGAAGATCTGATTTTCTTCACGAGCGACGAGGCGGGGTACGCGGAGCTGCCGGACGCATTGGCGACCGGATCGTCGCGCATGCCGCACAAGAAAAATCCGGACGTGCTCGAGCTCGCGCGCGGCAACGCGGCGCGGATGCTCGGCGAGCTGACCGGATTCCTCGCGCTGCTGAAGGGACTGCCGCTCGCGTACAACAAAGACCTGCAACTCGACAAGGAGCCGCTGTTCCGCGCACGCATGACGCTCGCGTTGCTCCTGCCTGCGCTCACTGCGCTCGTCAGCGGCTTGAAGTTGACGCCGAAGATGAGTGAAGCCGCGTCGAGCGCGTCGCTGCTTGCGACCGACGCCGCCGATACGCTCGCCGCGACCGGGATTCCGTTTCGCGAAGCGCACGAGATCGTCGGGCGCCAGCTATCTGGAACGGCGGGCTCTCAGCCCGCCGAGGACGGGCTGAGAGCCCGTCCCTCCAGTGTTCAGGACGTCCTCGCGAAGAAAAACGTGTTTGGAGGAACCGCGCCGGAGCGCGTGCTCGCCGCGGCGAAAGCGGCGTTGGAGAGCCTGAGTTGAAACTGCCCAGGGGATTCACCGCCTCCGGCGTCCGCGCCGGCATTCGCAAGAAGCGCCCCGACCTCGGCCTCATCGTGGCCGAAGACGGCGCTACGGCGGCTGCCGTGTTCACGCAGAACAAGTTTCAGGCGGCGCCAGTCGTCTTGTCGAAAGCCGCGCTCAGGAAAAGCGGCGGACGCGTGAAGGCCGTCGTCGTCAACGCCGGCTGCGCGAACGCCGTCACCGGCAAGGAAGGTCTCGACGCCGCGAAGCGCGTGCGCACGCGGACCGCCGAGCTGCTGCGTTGCGCGGAAGACGAAGTGTTTCTCGCATCGACCGGCGTGATCGGCGTCGTGCTGCCCGACAAGAAAGTGCGCGACTTTCTGCCGGACGCGGTAAGCCGTCTCTCGACCGGCGGCATCGACGCGCTTTCGCACGCGATCCTGACCACTGACGTCGGCCCGAAAGTCGCGCAGGTCACGTTCACGATCGGCGAGAAGCGCGGCCGCCTCGTCGGCGTCGCCAAAGGCGCGGGCATGATCCATCCAAACATGGCCACGATGCTCGGCTTCATCATGACCGACGCCAACATCACCGCCGCCGCGCTGCAGAAGATGCTCAAGAGCGCCGTCGACATCAGCTTCAACTCGATCTCCGTCGATGGCGACACATCGACGAACGACACGGTGCTCGTGCTCGCCTCCGGAAAACTCGGCAACACCACGAATGCCGACCTCTCCGACTTTCAACGCGCGCTGAACATGCTCTGCCGCGAGCTCGCCTGGATGATCGTGCGCGACGGCGAAGGCGCGATCCGCGTGATGGAGCTCGAGGTCACCGGCGCGAAAACCGAGCGCGATGCGAAGCTCGCCGCGCATGCCATCGCCACCTCGCCGCTCGTGAAAACCGCGCTGCACGGCGGCGATCCGAACTGGGGCCGCATCCTCGCCGCCGTCGGCCGCAGCGGCGCGCGCTTTTCGCTCAAGAAGATCTCACTGCACGCCGCGAACATCACGCTCGTCCAAAACGGCGCGCCCGCCGCATACCGCGAGAAGGACGCCGCGAAAGTGTTCGCGCGCGAACGCGTCCCGCTCCGCGTCGATCTGGGGATGGGGAGTGCGAGCGCGGTCGTGTTGTCGAGTGATCTAGGTCACGACTACGTGAGCCTCAACGCGGACTACCGGAGCTGAGATCGACCGGAGGTCATCCTCAGCCGCCGCTGCCCACGAGCGACGCGAGGATCTGCTTCGCCTCGTCGGTGAGGTCGATGAAGAACATGCGCGACGCGTACAGCGTTGCGCCGCCGGGGCCGGCGCCGAGTCCGACCACCGTGCACGTTTCGACGCGCGAGTTGGCGACGAAACGCTGACCTTCGTGCGTGAACGAAATCTCGACCGTGCTGCCGGTCTTGAGTACGCCGGTGTGTGTCGCAAGGATGCCGGTCTCGCTGATGTCGACGAGCGTTCCCGGTTTCCAACCGATCTTCAGCGGGAGATTCATGATCACCCGGAAGCGGTTGCTACGCCTGACGGCGTTCATGGCCAGCTTTTCAGACATGTTCCGAATTAGACCCGCCCCAAATCTACGCCGGTCGCGGCGCGGACGCAATGCCCTGCCCGAGTTGGTAACATCCGCGCGCCATGAGACGGACGCTTGCGCTTCTTTTGCTCGTCACCACTCCCCTGCTGGCCGCGTCGCGCGAACCGGTGCGTGCGCGCAATGGCATGGTCGCCACGACCTCCGAGATCGCCTCGCGCGTCGGCGTGGAGGTGATGAAAAAAGGCGGCAATGCCGTGGATGCGGCCGTGGCGGTCGGGCTCGCTCTCGCCGTCACTTGGCCCTCCGCCGGCAACCTCGGCGGCGGCGGCTTCATGCTCATTCGAAAAGCGGACGGCACGGCCGAAGCGATCGACTATCGCGAGCGCGGGCCGCTGGCGGCGCACCGCGACATGTACCTCGACGCGCAGGGCAACGTCGTAAAGGGATTGTCGACGCAGGGCTATCTCGCGGCCGGTGTGCCGGGCACCGTGGCCGGACTCGCGCTCGCACACAAACGTCACGGCAAGTTGCAGTGGGAAGAGCTCGTGGAACCGTCGCGCAAACTCGCGGCGGAAGGATTCCCGGTCGGCTTTCATCTCGCGCGCAGCCTTCGGTACAACAGCACCGTCGAGAAGCTCAAACCGTTCGCGGAGAGCCGCCGCATCTATCAGCGCGACGGTCGTTTTTACGAAGTCGGCGAGACCTTCGTGCAGCCGGAGCTCGCGTCGGTGCTCGGGCGCATCCGTACGAATCCGCGCGACTTCTATGAAGGCGAGACTGCGAAGCTCATCGCGGCGGACATGAAAGCGAACGGCGGCATCATTACGCTCGAAGACCTGCGCACATACGAGCCGACGCTGCGCAAGCCGTTGCGCACCACGTACCGCGGACATGAGATCTTGACCATGCCGCCTCCGTCCTCGGGCGGCATCGCGCTCATGGAAATGCTGAACATGCTCGAGGCGTACGACCTCCGCTCGATGCGATGGGGCTCGGCGCAATACACGCACACGCTGGTCGAGGTGATGCGCCGCGCGTTCGCGGATCGCGCGCAGTTTCTCGGCGACGCCGATTTCGTGAAGGTGCCAGTGTCGGCGCTGACGAGCGTGCCCTTCGCAACGGAGCGGCGCCGCTCCATCGATCCGAACCGCGCCTCCTCGAGCCGCGAAGTGGGCGCCGGCAATCCCGCGCCATACGAATCGCCGGAGACCACCCACTTCACCATTGTTGATGCCGACGGCAACGTCGTCAGCAACACCTACACGCTCAACGACAGCTACGGCGCCGGCGCGGTCGTGAAAGGGACCGGCGTCCTGCTCAACAACGAGATGGACGACTTCACGTCGAAGGTCGGCGTCCCGAACGACTACGGACTGATGCAGGGCGAGGCGAATGCGATCGCGCCGAAGAAACGGCCGCTGTCATCGATGACGCCGAGCATCGTGCTCAAGGACGGCAAACCGTATTTTGCGATCGGCAGCCCCGGCGGACCGACCATCATCAACACCGTCCTGCAGGTCGTGGTGAACGTGATCGACTTCGGCATGGACATCCAGCAGGCCATCGACGCGCCGCGCGTGCATCATCAATGGATGCCCGATCACATTTACTGGGAAGAGTTCGGCCTCAATCCCGACGCGCGCGAGCGTCTCGAGCGTATGGGCCACGCATTCCGCAGCGTGCCGGGCGCGAGCCGCTCGCCCTCGGAGATCGGCGACGCGCACGGCGTGATGATCGATCCCGCCACCGGCATGCGCATGGGCGCAAGCGATCCGCGATTGGGCGGCGTTGCAGTTGGCTATTGAGATCCGGACAACTGACAACCGACAACTGACAACGGCATAATGCGCGCCCATGAAAATCGAGAAGAAGTCCCTGGCCGCGTGGGCCAAGAACGAACGCGATCGTTTTGAATCTGCGCTGCAGAAGATCGTCGAGATCCCGTCCGTTTCCGCCGAGCCCGCGCGCGCGGTTGATGTACGCCGCTGCGCCGGCGAAGCGGCGACATTGATCCGCTCTTTCGGCGGCGAGGCCAAGCTGCTCGAGACCGACGGCTATCCGATCGTGCACGGCATGTTCCGCAGTGACACCAACGCGCCGACGCTCACCATCTACAACCATCTCGACGTGCAACCCGCGTCGCGCGACACCGAACCGTGGGACACGGAACCATTCACGTTCACGAAAAAGGGCGATCGTTACTTCGGCCGCGGTACCACCGATGACAAAGGTCCTGCGCTGAGCGCGTTATGGGGAATCCGCGCCGCGCGTGAAGCGGGCGTGCCGCTGAACCTGAACGTGCTGTGGGAGCTCGAGGAGGAAGTCGGCTCGCCGAGCTTCGAAGACGCGATCAAAAAGTACAAAAAAGAACTGGCCACGGAGTCGGTGCTCGTCAGCGACACGATCTGGGTCTCCCGCCAGCGCCCCGCGTGTCCGGCAGGACTGCGCGGACTGCAGGGATTCACGCTGTCGCTCGAAACGGGCACGACCGATCAGCACTCCGGTGTCACCGGCGGCGCGGCACGCAATCCGATCGGCGAATTGATGCAGCTCGTCTCGGAGATGTACGACGCGCGCAGCGGCAAGGTGAAGATCAAAGGCTTCTACGACGACGTCGAACCTCCGACGAAGCGCGAGCTCGAAGACTTCCGCAACTCCGGGTTCACCATCAAAGGCTTCAAGAAGGATCACCTCTTCAAGAGCATCCGCACGGACGATGCGATCGATGTGATGAAGCGCATCTGGGCCATGCCGACGTTCGAAGTGCACGGCCTCGTCGGCGGCTACACCGGTCCCGGCATCAAGACCGTCATCCCGCCGCGCGCGGAAGTGAAGATCTCCTGCAGGCTCGTGCCGAACCAGGACCCGAAGAAGATTCAGAAGCTGGTGCGCGAGTTCGTCAAGCAGCGCAATCCGGACGTGAAGATCGAGATCGAGAATCAGATGTGGCCGTACAAGGCGCCGACCACGGGACCGTTCGCGGAAGCGGTGAAGGATGCGATGAAATTCGCGTTCGGCCGCGAGCCGGTGTTCGTACGCGAAGGCGGCTCGATCGGCGCCGTGATCTCGATGGAGAAGGTCCTCTCCGCACCGGTCATGTTCCTCGGCCTCTCGCTGCCGGAGCACGGCTACCACGCGCCGAACGAGAACTTCGACTGGCAGCAGGCCAGCGGCGGGATCGCGGCCTTCGTGAAGTACTTCGACAACGTGGCGCGCATGGTGCGGTAGAGACTCGCCGTGCGAACGGTCGTCATCACGGTCTCGATGCTCGTGCTCTCGAACGTCTTCATGACGTTCGCCTGGTACGCGCACCTGAAGAACCTATCGACGAAACCGTGGTACATCGCGGCGCTGGTGAGCTGGGGCGTGGCGCTGTTCGAGTACCTGCTGCAGGTGCCCGCGAACCGCATCGGTTTCGAGCGCCTCTCCCTCGGGCAACTGAAGATCCTTCAGGAAGTGATCACGCTCTTCGTGTTCATCCCGTTCGCGCTGTTCTACATGCGCCAGCCACTGAACCTGAACTTCCTGTGGGCGTCGCTCTGCCTGTTGGGCGCGGTGTTCTTCATGTTTCGCTAGCCATCTGGAGATGGTTACGTCGGCTTTGGTCCCACGTACTTTGCGCGCGGGCGGATCATCGCGTCCTGCGCGTATTGCTCGATGGCGTGCGCGATCCAGCCGATCGTGCGGCCGATGGCGAACAGCATCAGCGCGGACCCCCGAGGCAGGTCGAGGACGCGCTCGACCGCGACGAGCGCGAAATCGAGCGTTGGCGGTTCGCCGAGGACGTTGTCGACGTTGGCGGCGAGGTCGCGGGCGAAGGCGAGCTCTTTCGATTTCGGCAACAGGTCGAGCAGCAACTTCGCGCGTGGATCGCCGTTCGGATAGAGCGGATGGCCGAAGCCATCGACTGATTCGCCGCGGCGGAGCCGCTCCGCGAGAGAGGCCTTCATGTCGCGCGCGCGACGCAACTCGCGCCATAACGCATCGACGCGTGCCGTCGCGCCGCCATGCTTTGTCCCTTCGAGCGCGGCCAGTCCGGCAACCGCGACCGCGTATGGATTCGATGAAGCCGATGCCACGCAGCGCGCCGTGAACGCGGAGACGTTCAGCTCGTGGTCCGCGCAAAGGATCAGCGCCGCGCGGATGAGCTTCGCCGCGTCCCTCTTCTTCGGCGCCCACTCGCGCGCAAGCGTCTCCTCGACCGTCGGCGCGAGCTCCTGCGTCGCCGCCGCCACGCTGGTGAGCAGATTCACGATGCGCCAGCCGGTCTGCGCGACGTTGCGCGCGCGCAGGTCGAACGCAAGCGGATCGCGCGCGGCCACGAGCGGCAGCACCGACTGCGCGCGATTGACGAACGGCAAGTCCGGCGCAACGGCCAGGCCCGAAACCACGTGCAAGGGCGTGTCGAACAGGTCCGCGTCGAACGCGCCGGTCCAGATCAGCGACGCGACGTCCTCGAGCGATCGGGTCTGCGCGAGCTCGCACGCGTCCTGTCCACGGTAGTACAGCTTCCCATCCGCGATGAGCGTGATCGCGGACTCCAGGATCGGGACGCCCCATCGCAACGCATGCGCCGCCGCCTTCTCCGGATTCCTCCGCTCCTCGGCACGCACGCGCAGGCGCTCGACATCCTCGCGCGCGTACCGGCGCTCACGCGGACGGCCGGGAACCGGCTCCGAGCGGACGAAGCCACGGCTGACGTACGCGTACAGCGTGGCGCGGTTCACATCGAGAAGCCGCGTGGCCGCTTTGGCATCGAGCCATTCCGTTCTCCGGGCCATTGTGTTGATTCTACGATCAATGTTGACGGCTCCGGTCAACTGAACGTAAATTCTGCGTCATGAGGACGTCACTGAACAGCGGCCTGGAAGGCATCGTGGCCGCGGAAACGCGGCTGAGCATGGTGGATGGGGAACGGGGCGAACTGGTCATCGGCGGGTTTCGCGTGGAAGAGCTCGCGTCGTGGACGTTCGAAGACACCGTGGAGTTACTGTGGGCCGCGGTCGGATTCGATGGCCGTCCCACCGCAGCGCCGCTGCCGTCGCACGCGGAAACATTGCTGCGCGAGATCGCTCGCGAACGCGTGCCGGTGATGGACGCGTTGCGCATGGCCGCGGGAACACTGCGCGAAGACGACGATGCGGCCGCGGCGCGGATGCTCGTCGGCACGTTCCCCACCATCGTCGCCGCCTACTGGCGGATGTTGCACGAAGAGGAACCGATCGCCCCGCGTGCGGACCTCGGAATCGCCGCGAACTATCTCTACATGCTGAGCGGGACCGAGCCGAACGCGGAGCTCGTACGCGGCATGGAGACGTACCTGAACACGGTCGTCGATCACGGGCTGAACGCGTCGACATTCACGGCACGCGTGATCGCGTCGACCGGCTCCGACTTCGTCTCCGCAATCGTTGGCGCGGTCGGCGCGCTCAAAGGAGCGCTGCACGGTGGCGCGCCGGGACCGGCGCTGGACATGGTGTTCGAGATCGCCGAGGCGTCGCATGCCGAGGATGTGTTGCGGCGGAAGATCGGCGCGGGAGAGCGGCTGATGGGATTCGGCCATCGCGTGTACAAGGTCCGCGATCCGCGCGCGGACGTGCTTGCGGCAGCCGCGGAGCGGATGTTCACGCGCGCCGGCGACATGCGGCTGTACGAGCTCGCACGCGCGGTCGAGGCCACGGCGCTCCGTCTGCTCGAGGAGCACAAGCCCGGCCGCAAGCTGCAGACGAATGTCGAGTTTTATACCGCGCTGCTGCTGCATGGTCTCGGATTGGACGTGCCGCTGTTCACGCCGACGTTCGCCATCAGTCGCGTGGCGGGCTGGACGGCACATTGCCTGGAGCAGCGGCGGGTGGGGCGGCTGATCCGGCCGCAGAGCGTTTACGTCGGGGCGTTGCCGGCGTGACCTCTCACCCGCCTTCGGCACCTTCTCCCCTCACGGAGGGGAGAAGGCTACTCAATGACCTGCCTTATGTAGCCTTCGCCCCGCTTGAGGGGAGAAGGTGCCGAAGGCGGATGAGGGGTCACGCGTGTCCGCGTAAACCCTCCCGCCCCGCCTGCGTATCTTCACGACGGGGAGGCTCGTCATGTTCGAGTTGCTCGTGTTGGCGGCCATCGCGTTCATCGGATTCATGGTCATCGCGGGCGCGATCGTGATCGTGAAGCTCGCGCTGCAGGTGGCGCTGCTGCCGCTCAAGATCCTCTTCTTTCCGCTCGTCGCCATCATGGCCATCGTGAAGCTCGTGGTGATCCTCGCGGCCGGTGCGATTGTTTTCGGCATCGTCATCGCGATTGTCGTGCCGCTCGTCGTCGCCGCTGTAGTCATCGGCGTACCCGTGCTGATCGTCGGGGCGCTCACGTAAGCCTGCGGCTTGTTTCTTGCTGCCGAGGCGAGCTGTGAATGAGAACGGGCGTAAGAGGGCATTGGTGGTCGACGACGACGACCCGATCCGCACCATGTTGGCCAAGGTCGTCGAACGGCAGAATCTGGACGTTGACACCGCGCGCGATGGCGTCGAAGCGATCGAGCGCATTGACGAAGACGGCTACTCGGTGATCGTGCTGGACATGATGATGCCGCGCGTCGACGGCTACGGCGTCCTCAAACACATGCAGGCCAACCATCCGGAGAAGCTCGGCTGCACGATCATCGCGTCCGCGGTTCCGGAGAGCGAGATCCTGAAGAACTTCAAGGTGCCGGTCTACCGCATCCATGCGAAGCCGTTCGACATGGGACGGCTGCTGGACGATATCCGCGAGTGCACGCGCGCGTAGCGGCTGCGCGTCACAGGCCGTCACGCTCGCGCGGCAAACCACGGATGTTTGCCCCCTTGACCACCGCCGAAGCATGCCGAACGACGCGAGAGCGTCGGCTATTCGTTGCCTTTACCGTTCGTGGCCGACTGGTTCGTCCCATATCAGCTCGCGAGATGAACGCTCGTGAGCGGAGATCGTATGAAACGCTTGAAGAAGATACCGAAATTCAAGGATGACGACGGGGAGCGTGAGTTCTGGTCAAAGGCAAGGAAGAGCGTACGCGGCGTTAGAAGCCGGCCCGTTCACCGCCCCGCGTACTGCTTCTCGTAATACGCCTTGTACTCCGCGCTGCGTTCCTTGATCGCGCGCCACCACGGCTCGTTCTGCACGTACCACTGCACCGTACGCTCCAGTGCCGCGTCGAAGTCCGTGGTCATCTTGAAGCCCAGCGATTCGAGCTTGGACCTATCGACGGAGTAGCGCCGATCGTGGCCGACGCGGTCGGCAACGCGCTTGATCAGCGATTCCGGCTTTCCGAGGAGCTGCAGGATGCGGTGCGTGATCTCGCGGTTCTCGCGCTCGTTGCCGCCGCCGATGTTGTACGTCTCGGAGTTGGTGCCGTGCTCGATGAGGAAATCGACCGCGGCGCAGTGGTCCTCGACGAAGAGCCAGTCGCGCACGTTCTTTCCGTCGCCGTAGAGCGGCAGCGGCAGGTCATCGATCGCGTTGGTCACGAACAGCGGGATCAGTTTCTCCGGATACTGAAACCGGCCATAGTTGTTCGACGCGCGCGTGATGATTACCGGCATCCCGTACGTCTGCGCGTACGCGTATGCCATGCGGTCGCCGCCCGCTTTCGAGGCCGAATACGGGTTGCGCGGATTGAGCGGATCGCGCTCGCTGAAGGAGCCGCTGTCGATCGAGCCGTACACCTCGTCGGTCGAGATCTGGATGAAGCGTTTCAGATTCGGCGCGAGCTTCTTCGCCTCTTCGAGCAGCACCAGCACGCCCTGGACGTCGGTCTGGATGAACGTGGCCGCTTCCATCAGCGAGCGATCGACGTGCGTTTCGGCAGCGAAGTTCACGACGACATCCACGCCACTGCCGTCGACGCCTTTGTACGCCTCCGCCACATCCTCGGGATTGGCGATGTCGCCCTCGAGGAACTTGTAGTTCGGACGGCCTTCGTACTCCGCGAGGTTTTCGCGGATGCCGGCGTAGGTGAGCTTGTCGAGATTCACGACCGACGCTTCCGCGCCGTATTTGTCGAAGAGGAATCGGATGAAGTTCGATCCGATGAAACCGGCGCCGCCGGTGACGAGGTAACGCATGACTGGCTCCTGAGAGATCCCCCCGCAACCTGCCCTCTCCCCCGAGGGGGAGAGGGTTGGGTTAGGGGGGAGCAGGTAAAAGCGCGCAATCCTACTAGAATCCCGCCTCCGATGCGCGCGGCCGACTTCAAAAACGAACTGCGGAAGCTGGTGCGCCTGGCGACACCGCTGGCGGCCGCGCAGGCAGGCACGAATCTCATGGGCCTCGTCGACGTCGCCGTCCTCGGCCGCCTCGGTGCGCGCGAGCTGGCCGGCTCCGGACTCGCGAACGCGATCTTCTTCGCCTGCTCCGTCACCGGCATGGGCATGGTCATGGGGGTCGATCCGCTGATCTCCCAGGCGATCGGCGCGCGCGACCGCACGCGCGCGCGTCACGTGTTGTGGCAGGGCGTATGGCTCGCGCTCCTGACCGCGGGCGTGCTGACGGTCATCCTGCTCGCGGCCGCGGCGGGACTGTCGCACTTCGGCGTCGCCGCGGAGCTGGTGCAGCCCGCGCGCACGTTTCTTCTCATCCGCATCCTCAGCCTGGTGCCGTTCCTGACCTACTTCGCGTTGCGCGCGTATCTGCAGTCGCAGGGAACGACGCGGCCACTGCTCACTTCGATGATCATCGCAAACGTCGCGAACTTCGTCCTCGACGTGGTGCTCGTGTTCGGCTATGGCCCGATCCCGCCGTTCGGAGTGGCGGGTGCAGCGTGGGCAACGGTGGCATGTTCGATCCTGCAGCTCGTATGGGTCGGCTCCGCGGTGCTGCGCATCAAAGTGGACGGGCATGTCGATCGCCGCTGGACGCCGCCGGAGATCGCCCGCGCGTTTCGGGTGGGCTTGCCGCTCGGATTGCAGATGGGCGCCGAGGTGGGGATCTTCGCGCTGGTCGGTGTGCTCGCGGCGCGTCTCGGCACGTTGCACCTCGCCGCGCATCAGCTGGCGATCACGATCGCGTCGTTCACGTTCACCGTCGCACTCGGCGTCGCGGCCGCGGGCTCAGTGCGCGTCGGACGCGCGATCGGCGCGCGCGATGCGCACGCGACGCGCACCGCCGGCCACGTGGCGTTCGCACTCGGCATGGCGGTGATGGGCCTGAGCGGATTCATGTTCGCGGTGTTCCCGCGTGCGATCGCGCGACTGGTGACGAACCACGAGGACATCATCGCCGCAGCGCTGCCGCTGATGCTCGTCGCGGCCGTGTTCCAGCTATCGGACGGAGCGCAGGCCGTCGGCGCGGGTGTGCTGCGCGGCGCGGGTGATACGAAGTGGGCGTTCTACGCGAATCTCGTCGGCCACTGGTGCATCGGACTCCCCACCGCGCTCGTGCTCGGATTCACCATGCACCTCGGCATCGTCGGGTTGTGGTGGGGCTTGTGCGCGGGACTGACCGTCGTGGCGGTGTTGCTGTTTCTGCGCTTCGAGAGGTTGTCGCGGCAGCCGATCGTTCCGTTGTAGCTGGAGCTCAGGACAGCGGCCAGCCGCGCGTCAGGTAATCGGCGTAGAACAGCACGAACATCATCGCCAGCCAGATGAAGGACGAGATCACCACGATCCAAGTCAGCCGCGGCGAATGAATCACGTGCATGAACCACAGGATGACCACCGTGGCCTTGAGGATGGCGATGGCCATGGCCACGATCGTGTTAAACGCGCCGAGGTCGATGCGGGAGACCCAGACGGTGACGACGGTGAGGATCATCAACGTCATGAAAACAGCAAAGTACGACGCCAGCGACGAGCGGTGATGCGCCGGCGCGTGGCCGATGTGATCCGAGTGATCAGCGTTTGCCATTGCGTGTCCCGTAGTCCTCACACCAGATAGAGCAATGGGAAGAGGAAGATCCAGACGATGTCGACGAAGTGCCAGTACAGACCCATGATCTCGACCGGACCGTAATACTCCGGACCGAAATCGCCCCGCCACGTCCGCTTGATGAACCAGAGCAGCAGGCCCGCGCCAATGATCATGTGCAGCGCGTGCAGGCCGGTCATCGTGAAGTAGAACGTCATGAACAACTGCACTTGCTGCGTGAGCTCCGGCGTTGCTTCCACGTTCGTGTACGTCTGCGCGCCCGGGAAGAGTCCGTGGTCGATGTGGACGGAATACTCGTAGCCCTTCACGCCGACGAAGATGCCGCCCAGGATCAGCGTGAGGATGAGCATGAGCGCGGTGAATTTGCGCTTTGCGCCCTGCGCGCCCCACACCGCCAGCGCCATCGTCAACGAGCTCAGGATCAGCACGACTGTGTTCGCGGCGCCGATCTTCCAGTCCTGATGATGCGAGCCGAGCTTCCACGCGTCGTGATACATCCCGCGATAGATGAAGTACGCGCAGAACGCGCCGCCGAAGAAGAGGATCTCCTGCGCAACGAAGAACCACATGCCCAGCGTGGATGCCTCGTGCTGCTGCCCAAGGTCCTCGAAGTGATGCTGGAGGAACGGATGATGGTGGGCGTGCTTGTGCGGCTCGGCCGCATGCTCGGCGCCGTGATGCAGGGTCACGTCAGACATTCTGTGTCTCCCGCATCGCCTTCAGGAAGGCCGGGTAATCGTACGCATCCCACGTGACGACGGGCGTCTCGTGGAAATTTTCTTTCGGCGGAGGCGAGGTCGTCGCCCATTCCAGTCCCGCCGCGCCCCACGGGTTCGCGCCGGCCTTGCGTCCGAACTTGAGCGACCAGCCGAGATAGATCATCGGCAGCAGGTATCCCATCGCCAGCACGGTCGCGCCCGCGGTGGAGAGCACGTTCAGCACCTGGAACTCCGGCGCGTACGCGTGATAGCGGCGCGGCATCCCGACGTAGCCGACCAGGAACTGCGGGAAGAAGGTCAGGTTGAAGCCGACGAACACGAGCAGCGCGGAGAGGCGCGCCCACCATTCGGGATACATGCGGCCGGTGATCTTCGGCCACCAGTAATGAATCCCCGCGAGGTAGGCCATGATCGTGCCGCCGACCATGATGTAGTGGAAGTGCGCCACGACGAAGTAGCTGTCGTGGACGTGCACGTCGACGCCGAGCGCGCCGAGGAAGAGACCGGTGACGCCGCCGATGGTGAAGAGACCGATGAAGCCGAGGACGTACAGCATCGGCGTGTTCCACGAGACGGACGCCTTGTACATCGTCGCGGTCCAGTTGAAGACCTTGATCGCCGACGGCACCGCCACCAGCATGGTCAGGAACGAGAACACCAGCGCCGCGTAGACGGAGATGCCGGCCACGAACAGGTGATGCGCCCACACCAGGAAACCGAGAAACGCGATCGCGAGCGAAGAGAACGCGACGAACTTGTAGCCGAAGACCTTCTTGCGCGTGAACGCGGCCACGCACTCCGAGATCACGGCCATGCCCGGCAGAATCATGATGTACACGGCCGGGTGCGAGTAGAACCAGAACAGGTGCTGATAGAGCACGGGATCGCCGCCCAGCGCGGGATCGAAGATGCCGACGCGCAACACTCGCTCGACCATCAGCAGGACGAGCGTGATTGCGAGCACCGGAGTGGCCAGCATGATCACGACGCTGGTCGCGTACATCGACCAGACGAACAGCGGCAGCCGGAACCAGGTCAGTCCCGGCGCGCGCATGCGATGGATGGTCACCAGGAAATTGAGGCCGGTGAGGATCGACGAGAAGCCGGTGATGAAGGCGCCCATCGTGGTCAGAAACACTTTCGTGTTCGAGAACTGCGTCGAGTACGGCGTGTAGAACGTCCAGCCGGTGTCGACGCCGCCGGTGATGATCACGATGACGCCGAACGTGCCGCCGATGATGTAGATGTACCAGCTCGCGAGGTTGAGCTTCGGGAAGGCGAGGTCTTTCGCGCCGAGCATGATCGGCAGGATGAAGTTTCCGATCACCGCGGGAATGGCGGGGATGAGGAAAAAAAAGATCATCACCACGCCGTGCAGCGTGAAGAGCTTGTTGTACGTGTCGGACGTGAACAGATCGCCTTCCGGCGTCAGGAGCTCGAGGCGCATCAGGAAGGCGATCACGCCGCCGACCACGAAGAAGATGCTGACGGAGATCAGGTAGAGGATGGCGATGCGCTTGTGGTCCTTGGTGAGGAGCCACGAGAGCACGCCGTACTCGTCGTTGAGATAGTTCCGCCGCTCCTTCGTCGAGGGCTCGATGTACGGTGCGTCGTCGATGGTGGTGCTGGTCATCTCGGTTCCCTATTGATTCGTGGTGGTGCTCGTCGCGGGCGGGATGACGACGGGCTGAGAGCCCGTCGCTCCAGATGCTGTCGCCTGCGACTGCGCGGACTCGACCGGCTGCACCTGCTGCGACTGCGGCGCCGGCAGCGACTTGACGTACGACAGCAGGCGGATGAGGTCTTCCTCGTTCACCTGCCCCTGGAACGTCGGCATGATCGGCTGGAAACCGGCGGCGATCTTCGCCTGCGGATTGAGGATCGACTCGCGGATGTAGTTGTCATCGACCAGCACGTTCGCGCCGTCCATCAGGGGACGCGTCTTGCCATAGAGACCCGCAAGCACCGGACCGCGCGCACCGGCCGTGTCCATGTGACACGTGTTGCACGCGTATTTCTGGAACAGCTTTTCGCCCTGCGACGCGAGTGAGCCTTCGGTGCCGCCGGCCAGCCAGCGCTGGTAGTCGGTCGGCTCCATGACCACGACGGATCCGATCATGCCGGAGTGCTGGGTGCCGCAGTATTCGGCGCAGAAGATGTGGAAGCGGCCGGTCTTGGTGGCCTGGAACCAGAACGCGCGATAACGATTCGGAAGGACGTCCTGCTTCACGCGGAAGCTCGGGAACCAAAGGCTGTGAATGACGTCTTCAGACGCGACGGTGAGCTTCACGGTGCGCCCGACGGGCACGTGCAGCTCGTTGATCTCGCGTTGTCCGGTCGGGTGCTGGAACTTCCACATCCACTGGCGGCCGGTCGCGTAGATCTCGAGCGCGTTCGCGGGCACGACGTTCATGCGCATGAACACCCATGCGCCGGCGATGAAGATGCCGATGAAGACGAGCAGCGGGATGACGGTCCAGGTCATCTCGAGAATGGCCGGCGGCTCCTGTTCCTGCGCCAGCTCGTTATCCGGACGGCGGCGATACTTGATCGCGAAGTAGAAGATGACCAGCCAGATCAGGATCGACACGGCGCCGGTGACGGCGACGAGGAACAGGTAGAGGCCGTCCACGAGCGGAGCGACGCTCGAAGCCTGCTCGGGAAACAGTGGGAAATCGGTCATTGCCTTTTACGCTCTTTACGGAACAGCACGAAGATGAACCCGCCGAGCGCGAACATCGTGGTCACGCCTCCGGCGCGCGCGAACATCATCGCGTTGCGGCTGTACTTGCCGGTCGTTGCGTCGTAGTGGAAACAGAGGAGCAGGAACTGGTCGGTGAGAGTGCCGATCTTCCCCGCCGAGGCTTCGACGATGGCCAGGCGCAGATCGCGCGGCTTGTATTCGAAACCATAGAAATAACGGGAGACCCGCCCTTCCGGCGTGAGCACGAGCAGCGCGGCGCCGTGCGCGTATTGGTCGGTGCGGCTGTCGTACGAGTACTGAAAGCCCGTTGCCGCGGTGAGCCTCTTGATCGCGGTCTCGTGCGCGGTGAGGAAGTGCCAGCCCTTCGCGGAATCGAGACGGCCGTAGTGGCGGATGTACTTTTCCTTGAGCCGCGCCGCGTCGGTGGCTTTGTCGCGCGGATCGATGCTGACGGTGATGACGTCGAACTCTTCGCCGATGTCGAACTTCAGATGCGTGAGCGATGAGGTCGTGCCTTCGAGCACCATCGGGCAGAGCATCGGGCAGCGGTAGTAAACGAAGTTGAGCAGGACCGGCCGCCCTTTGCCAAAGTACTGACTGAGGCGCACGACCTTGCCCGCTTCGTCGCGCATGATGAGATCGAGCGGGATCTGCGTGTCCAGCTTCTGGGCGATCGAGATCTGCGGCGCGGGTTGTTGCGCGAACAGCGGGAGCGCGAGCAGCAACGCCAGGAGGAACGCCGGCGTCCTCGCCGGCTGAGCAGGCGGCATCCCGCCGCCGTCTCTGGTACGCGCGAACATCAGTGCGCTCCTCCGGTGGTCGTCGGCGGAGCGGGGGACGGCGCCTGCTCAGCCGGCGGGACGCCGGCGTTCCCCACGGCAATGCGGGCGGCCAGCAGGCCCTTCGCCTGCTCGATCGGGATGCGCACGACGCCGTGTTGTTTGTCCACCCACCCGTAGTTCTTCAGCACGCGGTCTTCGGCCGCGCGCATCTCCTGCATGTCGGTGACGGGTGTGTTCTGGTACGGCTCGCGCGCCGAGGGGAACGGCTGCAGGAGCGGCTGGTTCTGCGGCACGTCCGCATTCGCGGGGCGCGCAATCGCGGTCTGCGGCGGATCGAAGCGTTTCGTCTCCGCCTTCATCATGCCGTGGTACATGAAGTAGAGAACGATGTGCGTGATCACGCCGAAGACGACGAAGATCGCCAGCGCCCACCAGAGCGGCCGTACCGGAACGTCCGACTCTTCGTGATGGGTCTCGGGATTGAAGAGATCGTCGTCTTCGTACTGGATGTGCTCAGGCATGGTGCGCCTCCCTCTGCAGCGCTCCTTCGCGGATGGCCTCGTCGACCCACGTCTCGTGAATGGGGATGATCGTCTGTCCCTTGAGCTGCCAGATGAACGCGGCCAGCCAGAGACCTCCGATGCCGAGGAAGGCGAAGAGGGTGATCCACGACAGATAGAAGTGATCGGGGTGATGCGCGGGCACCGTCAGCCAGTAGATGTCGACGAAGCGCATCACCAGGATGATCACGGTGACGATGGCGATCGTGCGCGGCCGATCCTTGATCGCGCGCATCAGCAGCATCGTGAACGGCAGGAAGAAGTGAAACACGATCAGCACCGCCGCCATCACTCCCCAGCCGCCGTGCATGCGCTTCAGGTAGTAAGGCGTCTCTTCCTTGATGTTGCCGTACCAGATCAGCATGAACTGCGAGAAGTTCGTGTACGCCCACAACATCGTGAAGGCGAGCATCAGATTGCCGAGATCGCGGAAATGCGAGGCCTTGAGGATGCCTTTCATCGCGTTGTTCTCGGACAGCAGCGTCAGAAAGAACGTTACGAACGCGAACGCAGAGAGTCCCGCGCCGATCGTGAAGGAGATGCCGAACATCGAGGAGTACCACTTCGGCTCGAGCGACATGACCCAGTCGACGCCCGAGAGCGTCAGCGACATCACGAAGATCACCAGCCCGAACGCGCTCCACTTGCGGCGCTTGAGCTCCGTGAAGGGCGAGCGATCCTCGTAGAACTTCAGCGAGAGCACGCGCACGCGCCAAGCCCACAGCGAGAGCAGTCCGATGTAGATCAGCGAGCGGATGATCCAACCCATCGGATTCAGCCACAGCGATTTCTGCTCGAGCAGGTGATCGCCGTGCACGATGGCCGGATCGGCCCAGATGTAGATGTGCTTCAGGCCGAACGCGATCGGCAATCCGAAGAGGATGAACAGCGGAATGGTGCGCGCGGCGGCACCGAGCGGACGGCGGATCAGCACGCCCCATTCGCCACCGGTCACGTACTGCAGCATCAGCACGCCGAGGGCGCCGGATGCGATGAGGAACCAGAAGACGAACGCGGGCAGCCACGCGCGATAGAACTCCTGCGCATCGGTGAAGAGGCCGATCGCCGCGCCGATGATGCCGATCACGCCGATGATGATCGCGGGCATCTGCGCGCGCGCGATGCCGGTGGCGCGCGCCGGGCCCGTATTGGTCGGAGGAAGCGCCATCAGTGGCCTCCTCCATGCGCGCCGGCGGGCTGAGAGCCAGCCGCTCCGGATGGCGGCGGCGCGTCGAGCTTCGCGCGATCGGCTGGCGGCACATCCGCGACAGTCGCGTTCTGACTGAGTTGCAGCGCGCGGATGTACGCCGCGATCGCCCACCGGTCGCGCGGCGGAATCATCGATCCATACGGCGGCATCGCGCCGAATCCATTGGTCATCACGTCGAAGAGATGCCCTGTCGTGGCGCTGCGCATCGCCGCCGTGTGGAACGACGGCGGCCGTCGATAGCCGCGCGCGGGGATCATGCCGTTGCCGTCGCCGACGCGGCCGTGGCACTCAGAGCAGTAAATATCGAACCGCTCATGCCCCCGATCGATCACCTCGGCCGTCATCGCAAACGGAAAACCGTCGGCGACGACGCCGTTGATCTTGCCCGTGTCGAAGAAGGGATCACTGGACAGCTCACCGCGCGCGACAGTGTTCGCCACACGCGGACGCGCCGACATACCGTCGGCGAAAAAATCGCTCGTCTCGAGCGGATCGTAGCGCGGCTGGTTGGCCATCTTCTGGCGGCAGGCCGCCAGCGTCAGCAGCATGATCACGATCGCGAATGAGACACCCCTCATCCGCCTTCGGCACCTTCTCCCCTCTGCGGAGGGGAGAAGGCTACCCAAATGCCGCTTACCAGGGAACATCGGTGACCTCACGGGGGCCAAGGGTCTCGAGGAAGCTCCGCGCTTCTTCGAGCCGGAACTGCGGGTCTCTGGCCTGGATGACCAGGAAGAACTTGTCGCGCGACGCGGAATCGAAACGGCGCACGTTGAAAACCGGGTGATACGGCATCGGCAGTCCGTTGAGCGCGAGCATGCCGAACACCGCGCCCAGCGCGGCCAGCAGGATCGTGCACTCGAACGTGATCGGGATCCACGCCGGCCACGAGTTCAGCGGCTTGCCGCCGATGTTGAGCGGGTAGCTGATCACGTTCGCGTACCACTGCATGAAGAAGCCGCCGATGCCGCCGAGGATGCCCATGCCGAGCACGATCGTGGAGAGACGGGTCTTGTGAAATCCGACCGCTTCGGCCAATCCGTGAATCGGGAACGGCGAGAACGCGTCGACGGACGTGTAACCCTTTTCGCGAACCGCATTCGCGGCGTCGAGCAGCGTCTGCGGATCGTTGAACTCCGCGATCACGCCGTACAGACCTTCTCTGATCTTTCCGATGGCCATGACTCAGTGCTCCTCGACGTCTGCATGCGCCTGCGCTTCCGGCAGCAGCGTGCGCATCTCGAAGATCGAGATCATCGGGAGGAACCTCACGAAGAGGAACAGAAGCGCGAAGAAGAGACCGATGGAGCCCACGAAGAAGCTCCAGTCCCAGAACGTGCCGTGGTACATGCCCCACGACGACGGCAGAAAGTCGCGGTGCAGCGAGGCGGGGATGATCACGAAGCGCTCCAGCCACATGCCGACGTTGACGAACATCGCCACGACGAACAACCAGAACGGCGAGGTGCGGAAGCGCTTGAACCACATCAACTGCGGCGCGAGCGCGTTGCAGACCCAGAGCGCGATGTACATGCCCGCGTAAGGACCGGTGGCGCGATTTTTCAGCATGTAGATCTCGAAGACGTTCCCCGAGTAGATGCCGTAGAACCACTCCATCGAGTACGCGTAGACGACGATCATCCCGGTGGCCAGGAGGATCTTGCCCATGTTCTCGAGGTGGCGCATGGTGATGAAGTCTTCGAGCCTGAAGAACTTCCGCGCGGGGATGGCCAGCGTGAGCACCATCGCGAAGCCGGCGAAGACGGCGCCCGCGACGAAATACGGCGGGAAAAACGTGGCGTGCCATCCGGGCAACTGCGCGACGGCGAAGTCGAACGACACGATGGTGTGCACCGAAAGCACGAGCGGCGTCGAGAGTCCGGCCAGCAGCAGGTACGCGTGCTCGTAGCGATACCAATGCTTCGCCGAACCGCGCCAGCCGAGCGCGAACGCGCCGTACGCGCGCTTCACCCAGATCTTCGTGGCCCGATCGCGCAGCGTCGCGAGATCGGGAATCAGGCCGACGTACCAGAAGAGCGCGGAGACCGTCGCGTACGTCGAGACCGCGAAGACGTCCCACATCAGAGGACTGCGGAACTGCGGCCACAGTCCCATCGTGTTCGGATACGGGAACAGCCAGTAGTCATACCAGGGGCGGCCGGTGTGCAACGCCGGATAGAGTCCGGCGGACGCGACCGCGAAGAGCGTCATCGCTTCCGCGAAGCGGTTGATGGACGTGCGCCACTCCTGGCGGAGCAGCAGCAGGATCGCCGAGATCAACGTGCCGGCGTGGCCGATGCCGATCCACCAGACGAAGTTGATGATGTCCATGCCCCATCCGACCGGATGGTTGATGCCCCAGATGCCGACGCCTTTGCCGATCAGGACGGACATCGACACGGTCAGCAGGCCGACGCCGCCGAGGGCGATCATGAATCCGATCAGCCAGCCGAGCGGCGTCTTCTTGCGCAGGACGATCGTGGAGATGTGATCGGTGATCGTCGAGAACGAGTGGCCCGGCTCGATGGTCGGAGTGGGCAGGAAGCGTTCCGGGATGCGGACTTCCTGCGTCATCGGACGCAGTTCGTGGACTGGCGGCTGTTCTTTGTTGCTGGCCATTGGCGTTAATTCGGAATTGAAAATTGAAAATTGAAAATTGAAAAAACGAAGGGGGCAGGCACGTCAGTTCGCTCTTTCATATTTTTCAATTTTGAATTTTCAATTTTCAATTTGTCTTCGATCATTCGTGCCCACCGTCCGCCTCATGTCCGCCCGCCAGTTCCGGATGCGGATTGCGGATCGTGCCGAGATAGGTCGTGCGCGGGCGGGTCTGCAGTTCTTCGAGCAGCGCGTAGTGATGCGGCTCGGCCTTGAGCTTCGCCACCGCGCTGCTTTTGTCGTTCATGTCGCCGAAGACGATGGCCTGCGTCGGGCACGCCTGCTGGCAGGCGGTCGTCACTTCGCCGTCGCGGACGCGGCGTCCCTCTTTCTCGGCATCGATCTTTGCGGCGTTGAGGCGCTGCACGCAGTACGTGCACTTCTCCATCACGCCGCGCGTGCGGATCGTGACGTCGGGATTGCGCATCGGCTTGAGCGACGGCGTGTCGTAATCGGCGTAGCCGAAGAAGTTGAAGCGGCGGACTTTGTACGGGCAGTTGTTCGAGCAGTAGCGCGTGCCGACGCAACGGTTGTACGTCATGTCGTTGAGGCCGTCCTCGCTGTGCGAGGTCGCCTCCACCGGACACACCGGCTCGCACGGTGCGTTCTCGCACTGCATGCACGGCACCGGCTCGTGGAAGACTTCGGGGTTGTTGACGTCGCCGCGGAAGTAGCGGTCGATGCGCAGCCAGTGCAGCTCGCGCTCGCGCAGCACTTCGGCTTTGCCCACGATGGCGATGTTGTTCTCGGATTGACAGGCGATGACACAGCCGTTGCAGCCGGTACAAATGCTCGTGTCGATGACCATCGCCCACGCATGCTTGTCGCTGTAATCCCAGTTCGGGTACATCGACTCGTCGCCGTGGCCGGAGACATCGCTGCCGTGATGCGGGTCCTGCGCGAACTTCGGGTTCTTCTTGTAGCCCTCGAATGTGGCGGCGCGAATGAGACCGCGCTCGCCGACCACTTTCGGATCGATGGACTGATGCTCCTGCGTACAGGCAACCGGATACGTCGTTGGCGCATCGTTCGACATCGTGATGCGGGCTCCGGCTCCGCCGTGCAACGCGTTCGAGAAGCGCAGCGGATAGGTGTTGAAGCCGATGCCGGTGCCGATCTTGCCGCTACGCTCGCGGCCGTAGCCGAAGTAGATCGTCGCAACATCTTCCGCATAGCCCGGCACGACCCAGATCGGCAGGCGCATGGTGACGCCGCGATAGGCGACGTCCGCGAAACGCGTCTTCTTCTCATTCACGAGCGGATCGCGCTCTTCGGACGGATAGCCGATCTTCTCCGACGTGTTCGGCCCGACGATCAGCACGTTGTCCCAGGTGATCTTCGTCTGCGGTTTCGGGAGCTCCTGGAGCCAGCCGTTGTTCGCGAAGCGGCCGTCGTAGATGGTCGGGTCGTGGCGGAGCTCGATCTCGATGCCGGTTGTCGGTGTTCGGTTTTCGGTTGTCGGTGCAGGCGCGTTTGCAGCCACGGAGATCGCGGGCAATGCGCTATTGGCGATGAGGCCGTCGTGCAGCCACTTGCGCCATGTGGCATCCGTCGCGCCCTGCGTCTGCCAGTACGCGCGCACCGTTTGATACGGCGTTTGATCGAGGCCGCCGATCAGGGCGCCGATGATCTCGTGCGCCGAGCGTCCGTTGTAGAGCGGCGCGATGAGCGGCTGCACGATCGACACGGTGCCGTCATGTCCCCGCGCATCTCCCCACGTCTCCAGAAAATGCGCCTCGGGGATATGCCAATGGCAGCGCAGCGACGTTTCGTCGTAGTAGAGCGAGTGATGGGCGCGGAACGGAACCTTGTCGAGCGCCTTGGCGAACTGCAGATCGGCCGGCGCGTCGAACACGGGGTTCCCGCCGAGGATGATCAGCGCTTGCACCGCGCCGCTGTTCATGTCGCGCACGAGCTCCATCAGCGATGCGAGCTGATTCACGGGCGCGGGCTCGATCGGATCGGTGACGAGCACCGTCGTGCCGATGTTGCCAAGCTGCGTGTTGATCGCGTGCGCGATGGCGTGGACGACGGCGGGCTGTTCTTCGCCGGCGATGACGACGCTCGCGCCGCGGTTGGCCTGGAGATCCTTGATCAACGTATTGATGACGGGCTGAGAGCCCGTCGCTCCAGAGAGGATCGAACGCGCGATCGCTTCCATCTGCGAGGGCTTGACGATCACGCGGTGATCGGCGACCGAGCCGGTGTTCGACATCGACGCTTCGATCGCGTAGAGACGGTTGATCGACTGCGTCGGCGTCACGCCGACCGAGCGCACTTTGCGGCGCGACATGAAGTCGCGCGCGTAGCGCAGGTGGCCGGGACCTTCGCCGAGGAAATCGGAGCCGAGGGAGACGACCACGTTCGCTTTGGTGAAGTCGTAGTGCGTGTTGACGTAGCGGCCGAATGCGAGACGTCCACCTTCGCGCACGCCGTCGCGATTGACCGCGTCCCATTGATGCCAGCGCATGCCGGGGTACTGCGCGAGCAGCGCCTGCATCTGCGCGCCGAACGTCGGCGAGGTCGTGGTCTGCGTGAGGATGCGCATTCCGGCGCCGTTGGTCTTCGCCGCGGTGAGCAGCGGCTGCAGCGCGGCGATGAAGTCGCCCCACGTCGCGGTGTTGCCAAGCTTGCGGATGACCTGCGAGCGATCGGGATCGTAGAGGCCGAGCACGGAGGCCTGCATGAACGCGTCGCTGGCGCCGAGGCTGGACGGATGTTCGGGATTGCCTTCGATCTTCGTCGGGCGATTCATGTGGCTCTCGACGAGGACGCCGGTGGCGACGCCGTTGAGGGCCATCGCGGTGGCGAAGAAGAGCGGCTTGCCGGGGATGAGGCTCTCCGGCTGATTGACGTACGGAACGATCGCGTCGGCGGGCTGGCGGCAGGCGGTGAGGCCGGCCATGGCCACCGAGGCGGACATCAGCTTCAGGAAATCGCGGCGGTGGACGCCCTTCTCGAGCGGCACGGCCTGCTGTGGGAACTCCTGCGCGAAGAACTCGTCGAAGGCGTCGCTGCGCGACAGGTCTTCGAGACTGCGCCAGAACTCCTTGCCGCGCAGGTCGCCGATGCGCGCGCGAAATTCGGTGAAGCTCAGATTCTTACGATCAGTCATGTCAGTAGTGGCACGCCGAGCAATGCGTCTTGCTGCTGACGCTGTAGCGCCGCACGAGCTCCGGTCCGAGCGTAGCCTGGTTCTTCGGCACGTAGTTCATGTTGAAGACTTCTTCCCGCGGCCGGATGTACTTCTCCGGATTGCGATGACAGTTCAGGCACCACTCCATCGTCAGCGGCGAGGCCTGGTACATCAGGTTCATGCGGTCGACGGGACCGTGGCAGGTGGAGCAGCCGATGCCTTTGTTCACGTGGATGTCATGTTTGAAGTGAACGAAGTCCGGCAGGCGATGCACGCGGTTCCACACGAGCGGCTTGCCGGTCTTGAAGCTGGCACGGACCGGCTCGAGCATTTCCGCGTTCGTCCAGATCTGGGCGTGGCAATTCATGCACGTCGAAGTCGGCGGGATGCCGGCGAAGCCCGAGGTCTCGACGGTGGTGTGGCAGTAACGGCAGTCGATGCCCAGCCCGGCGACGTGATGCTGATGGCTGAACGGGACGACCTGCTCGCGCGTGATGCCCTGGTTCGTGAAGTACGGCGAACGAACGATCCCGCCGATCACCCAGAGCACGAAGCCGGCGATGAAGATCGCGCCGAAGATCGTGACGCGCGAGAGCGTATTGGCACTGCGGTGGAAAATCTGCGCCATTCCAGGCTGCTACCGTCCGTGTCGAAGATTTGCGAAGTGCTGCTGCGGAAGCGCGCGGGCACCGCGGGTGCGCGACGGGCGGCATCATATTCAAAATCGCATGTCACGCAACCCTTCCACGTTCAGACGCGCGACACGCCACCGGACACGACCAGAGCCATGACACTGGCGCTGTCCGCGGTGAGTGCAGTGACGCGATCGCGCGCGACGACGAGCAGGCATCCATCCCATGTGTAAGAGAACGGGACATACACGGCCACGTCGCCCGGCATGCCGAGCGACTCGAGATCGTCGCGCGTGATGAAGCCGAACGTCTTCACGCCATCGCTGACAGTGATGGTGACCGGCCGATCGAAGCGGCGCTTGTTGCCGACGAACGCTTCGAGCAGGTCCCTGATCGCGGCGTACACGATGCGCACGATCGGCGCTTTCGTGAACAACTTCTCCATCAGCGCAAAGACGCGGCGCCCAACGAAGTTTCCGGCCAGCGCGCCGATGGCGATGATGGCGGCAACGAGAATGGCCAGGCCGAGGCCGGGCGTCTCGACATGCAGGAGTTGATCGAGCTTGAGAAATGCCTGATAGATGAGGTAGATCGTGAGCGCGATCGGCACGACGATCACGAGGCCGCGCAGGAAGTTCTTGATCAGCCAGTTCATGGGCTGAGTGTAGGTCCACCCGTCCGATCGGGCAGCCACCGCGTACAATCTGGAGCGACGGGCTCTCAGCCCGTCGAATGCATTCGCACCCTGCACCTTTTCTGACAAATCCGGCAGGTGACGTGGTACGTAGACTCAAACGATGACCGAGCTGACCACCGACGACCTGAACCTTCTCGACCGCGTCGCGGCGCAGGCGATCGATCCGGTCGCCCCGCCGGCAGCCGTGCGCGCGAAGGTGATGGACGCCATTCGCAATGTCCCCGGCGCTCACGAGAGCCGCACCGTGCGCGCCGAGGAAGGAACGTGGAAGACGGTCGCGCCCGGCGCGCGCATGAAGGTGCTCTCGAAGGAAGGCGCGCGGATGACGTTCCTGCTCGAGCTCGATCCGCACGCCACCGTGCCCGCGCACGATCACGAAGGCGGCGAAGATTCATACGTGATCCGCGGCAGTTGCCGCATCGGCGCGCTCGGTCTCGATACGGGCGACTTTCACCACGCGGATGCGACCGCGCATCATGGGGATGTGGTGGCGTCGGCGGATGGGTGTTTGTTGCTGCTCACGCTCACTCGCGCTGCCTAGTTTGGAGTGCGGCGGCAAAGCCGCCGCGTTCGAAAGCGGCAGCTAGCGCTGCCGCACTCCATAGAGGTACGGAGCCGTTCTACTCTTCTTCGACTTCGCTACCTCGGCTGGTGGTCCGCACGCGACCAGTTTGCCGCCTTCCTCACCCGCGCCCGGGCCGATGTCGATCACCCAGTCGCTCGCGGCGACGACGCTCATGTCGTGCTCCACGACGATGACCGTGTTGCCCGCGTCGACGAGTCCATCGAGTTGCACGACGAGCTTCTCGACATCGGACGGATGCAGACCGGTGGTCGGCTCGTCGAGGATGTAGAGCGTCTTCCCGCGTTGCATGCGCTGCAGCTCGGTCGCGAGCTTGATGCGTTGCGCTTCGCCGCCCGACAGCTCCGTGGCCGGCTGGCCGAGACGCAGGTAGCCAAGGCCGACCTGCCGCAACACATCCAGCGATCGATGGATGTGTGGCTCGTCCGCGAAGAACTCCCACGCGCCATCGACGGTCATGCCGAGGACTTGCGCGATGTTTTTGCCGCGATATTCGATCTCCAGCGTCTTCGCGTTGTACCGAGCGCCGTGGCACGTCGGACACGGCGCGTACACGCTCGGCAGAAAGAGCAGTTCGACGAAGACGAAGCCTTCGCCCTCACACGTCTCGCAACGGCCTTTCGCGACGTTGAACGAAAAACGTCCCGCGTCATAACGCCGCGCGCGCGCCGCTTTGGTTTCGGCGAAGAGCCGGCGCACGTGATCGAAGAGACCCGTGTACGTGGCCAGATTCGAGCGCGGCGTGCGTCCGATCGGTTTCTGGTCGACGCGAACGAGCCGCCGGATCTCCTCCATCCCGTCGACGATGCGTCCGCCAATCGTCACCGGCAGCTCTTCTTCCTCTTCTTCTCCATCGATCTCATGGCCAAGGTGTTCGGCGACCAGCTCGACGAGCGCCTGGCTGACGAGACTCGATTTGCCGGAGCCGGAGACGCCGGTCACCGTCGTGAAGACGCCGAGCGGAAACGCGGCGTCGAGCTCGTGCAGGTTGTTGCGCGTGACGCCTTCCAGCCGCAACCATCCGCGCGGCTCACGCGGCGTACGTTCCGCCTTTGTCTCGCGCGCGAAGAGATGCCGCCGCGTTTGCGATGCCTTGATTTGCTCGAGCCCCGCCGGCGGTCCGCTGTACAGAATGCGGCCGCCTTGCTCGCCCGCCGCGGGGCCGACGTCGACGATCCAGTCGGCGTGACGGATGACGTCGAGATCGTGCTCGACGACGAACAGCGAGTTGCCCGACTCCTTCAATCTCTCCAGCGCCACCAGCAATGCCTCGGTATCCGCCGGATGCAGTCCGGCCGACGGTTCGTCGAGCACGTATACGACGCCGAAGAGGTTCGAGCGCACCTGGGTGGCCAATCGCAATCGTTGCAACTCACCGGGAGATAGCGTCGGTGTGCTGCGATCGAGCGACAGATAGCCGAGGCCGAGGTCGAGGAGGACGTCGATGCGGCCCGCGAGGTCGGCGGCGATACGCTGCGCGACGACCGCTTTCTCGGGATGCTCCTCCTGCAGCTCCTTCCATCCCGCTGCTTTGCCGTTCGCGGTCGGCCGCAGCACTTCGCCGACGCGCTTGAGCGGCAATCGCGACATCTCCGCAATATCCATGGCGCAGAACTTCACCGACAACGCCTCGGGACGCAGGCGTTTGCCGTGGCACACCGGGCATTCGCTCGCGACCATGTAGCGCGCGACGCGTTTGCGGATCGAGGCGCTTTGCGTGGTCGCGAACGCATGGAGCACGTAACGTTTCGCACTCGTGAAGGTGCCCTGATAGCTCGGCTCTTCTTTGCGCTTGAGCGCGCGCCGCGTCTCCTCCGGCGTGTATCCGGCGTAGACCGGGACGGTCGGCTGTTCGTCCGTGAAGAGCAGCCACTCGCGGTCTTTCTTCGGCAACTCGCGCCACGGCTTGTCGACGTCGAAGCCGAGCGTGACGGAGATGTCGCGCAGATTCTGCCCGTGCCACGCCGGCGGCCACGCGGCGATGGCGCGCTCGCGAATGGTGAGCGAATGATCCGGCACCATCGACTGCTCGGTCACCTCAAACACGCGTCCGACGCCGTGGCATCGCGGACAGGCGCCCTGCGGCGTGTTCGACGAAAAGTCTTCAGCATGCAGTTCCGACTGGCGCGGCGGATACGTGCCCGCGCGCGAGTAGAGCATGCGCAACAGGTTCGAGAGCGTGGTAACGCTGCCGACGGATGATCGAGAGCTCGTCCCGCCGCGCTGCTGCTGCAATGCGACGGCGGGCGGCAGTCCGTCGATCTCATCGACCTGCGGCACGCCCATTTGATCGAACAGCCGCCGCGCATAAGGCGCCACCGATTCGAGATATCTCCGCTGCGCCTCGGCGAACAACGTCCCGAACGCAAGCGACGATTTGCCGGAGCCGGAGACGCCGGTGAACACGACCAGCGCGTCGCGCGGAATCTCGAGATCGACATTCTTGAGGTTATGCTCGCGCGCGCCGCGAACGCGCACGAAGCCGGTGAAGGCCTGGGTCTTCGTCATCCGTCGAACGCCTCAGTTCACGATGAATGCCCGTGGCAGAATGGTCCGCATGAGCTCGAAGACGTTCAAGACCACGCTCATTCGCGAAGGCAACCTCTGCGCGATTCCGCTGCCGTTCGATCCGAAGGAAGTGTTCGGCCGCGCGCGCGTGCCGGTGAAGGTGACGCTGAACGGCTACACGTATCGCAGCACCATCGCGATCATGGGCGGCAAAGCGCTCCTTCCGCTGCGCAGGAGCAATCGGGAAGCGGCAGGGCTCGAGGGCAACGAAACGCTCGACGTGCGGCTCGACGTTGACACCGAAACGCGCGAGATCAAGCCGCCCGCCGATCTCGCCAAGGCATTGCGCGCCGCGCCGCCCGCGTGGGATCGCTGGCGCGAGCTGAGTTACTCGCACCAGCGCGAATACGCGGACTCAGTGACAGATGCGAAGAAGCCGGAGACACGCGCGCGGCGGATCGAAGCCGCGGTCAAGGCGATTGCTGCGCGGCCTGCGAAGAAGCGCTGATCCGTCAACGGCGTTGCGGCGGCGGCGCCTTCGCTTCTTCGACCGTGATGTAGTCCGGCCGCGCGAACGACACCTCGCGCCCGCGCACGTTCACGCCCTTGAAGAAATCGACCACGACCGCTTGCACGTCCGCGCTCGGCAGCGTTTCGTGGCCACCGTTCTCCACGATCAGATGCGTGCTGTCCGGAAAGCCATAGCGCACTTCCTCGGCCTGAAACGGAGGCGTGTTGGCGTCGAGCGTGCCGCTCACGAACAGCGCGGGGACGCGGCTGAACAGGCGCGGCTTTGACGACGGATCGTGGAGGTTCACGCCAACCGCCTTGCAGATTTCGGCGGTGCGTTGCAGATTCACGATGCTGAACAACGCGCCTGTCGCTTCTTTGTTTGCCGCGGCCATTCGCGCGGTAGACCAGCCGATCGAGCAATCGACGGCGTTCGCCATCGGCGATCTGCCCTGCATGTCGTAATAGAGCGGCGTAATCAGTCGCGTCAGCAGCGTGGGATCGCCCTGATCGATCGTGTAGAGCAATGCCGGGAGTCGCGCGTAGTTTCTGCCGTCGGTCATGCCATGCCGCAGCAGCCACTGCAGACCGATCGGACCGGCCGTGATGTCGACCGGAGTCTTACTTCTCGGGTCGGTGATCGTGAGGGTGAGTGGTTTGCGATCGAGCTTCTCCAGGACACGCCGGAAGAGTGCTTCCATGTCCGGAACGAGCTGGTTGACGGAAGGATCTTCGCTCGCGAAATACGAGAGCTTCCGGATGAGCGCATCCCACACACTCGGCAGCGCGACGAGATTGTCGGGACCTTCGGTGGCCGCAAATACCACGCGATCGAGGTGTTTGCCATGCCGGCGTACTGCTGCCTGCGCGAGCAGCGTTCCGTACGAATGCCCGATCAGGCTGATGCGCTCCGCGCCGAGCGCCTGGCGCAGGTCGTTCAGGTCATCAGCACTGGCGTCATTGGTATACGCGGCGACGTCCACTCCTTTGGCGCGCCACTCCTCCGCGCAGGAACGCGATTTGGCGGTGACGACGCTCAGCCAGTTCGCGGAGTTGGCGAAAACGTCGGCTGGAATCGGCGTCGCCGGACAATCGAGCGCGGGCGACGACATCCCCAGGCCACGCTGATCGAGCAGGATGACGTCGGCGACAGAACGCAGCTGTTGGAAAAGCCGGAAGTAAACGGGAACGCGTCCCATGCCGATGCCTGGCACACCGGGGCCGCCCGCGAGAAACACGATCGGCGCACCGGGCCGCTCCGCGGTGCCTGGGAGCCGCACGAACGTGAGTTGAATGACGCGATCCGACGAACTGCTTCGGTTCTCCCGCACCCACAATTTCCCGAGCTCCGCCGGCACTTCCTTTCCGTCGAACGTGCGGAACGAATACGGCTCCACGACGAGTTTGCCGGCCGAGGGTTGTTGCGTCTCAGCCGCTGCACTGCACGCCAGCAACATTCCGAGGATCAATCGCGCGATTCGTGTCGTCATGCGGGTCTATACGGCGAACGCCGCAGCGCGAATGCAGACCGCTAACAAGCTTCGAGCAGCGCGCGCAACCGCTCTTCCCCCACGCCGCTGACGATCGTCCAGCGCGTCTCGAATTCATCGAGCGCGGCGCGGAAAGCGTCGAACAGGTCTTCGCGTGTGTCGCCGCCGGCGTCGCGTGCGGGGTCCGGCTGCCACGCGACGTCCGTGTCCATCAGGAGATAGAGATCGGCGCGGCGGTTTCGCGCTTCTGTTTCGATCCAGGGTGGACACGAGCCGTAATAGTGACGCGCGTACACGACGGTGGAGATCAGATCGGTGTCGAGCACGACGCGTTCGGCATCGCGAGCGGCGTCGTCATTGGCCATCTGGCCGCGTGCGATCGGTACAACGTCGGCCTCTGTCAATACGCCGTGTTCTTCAGCGTATGCGCGCGCGAACTCCGCCACATATGCGGCGCCGAGCTCTCGCGCCAGTCGCGCTCCGAGCTCGCTCTTGCCGGTGGACTCGGGGCCTATGAGGCAGATGCGGCGAGGGAGCGGCGCCATTTGACGTATCCGAGAATCGCGAGGAGCCACAGGCCGACGTAGAGCGCGGCCGTGATCCCCAGCTCGCGCGTAACGTACAATGGCACGGAGACGGTATTGACGAGGATCCAGAGGATCCAGTTCTCGAGCCATTTGCGCGCGGTCATCCATTGCGCGACGAGACTCCAGACGAACAGCGACGAGTCGACGTAGGGCGAGGGATTGTCGGTGTAATTCAATTGCACCCAGATCACGATCGCGGAACCGGCCATTCCCACAATGATGCCCGCAACCCACGCCCAGCCGGGCGTCTTCGACACCGGCAATTCCTCTTTGTGCTCGCCGCCGTGCAGCCACTCGTACCAGCCGTAGATCATCAAGCCGAGGCAGACGATCTGCAGGACGGACTCGGCATAGAGCCTGGCCTGGTAATAGATCCAGGTGTACATCACCAGCGCGACGATGCCGGTCGGGTAGTACCAGATGTTCTGCCGCGTCCCCAGCCAGATGCTGAGCAGCGTGATGATCGCGGCGGTGAGCTCGAACCAGTTGATGGTCACAACTCGAAATCCAGCAGCACGACGGCGTTGCGCGTTGCCTGCGGATAGTAATACGCGGTGCCGGTCTGCACATCATCCGCATAAAAGCGGTAGCTGTAGCCGCTCGGGTAGACGCGATCGGCGCCGAGGAGATTATTGAGCTGCAACGTAACACGGGTTCGCGAACTGAGGGCGTATGAGACGCTGCCGTCCATGAGGAAAAACGCCGGCGCGTCGAACGCGGAATCGTTGGTGTTGTCGAGATACGAGCGGCCGACATAACGCGCGGTTGCGGTCGTGCTGAGACGCGCGCTCGGTGAGTAATCGACGGTCTGCGTCAGCAGCACCGCCGGAGTGAGTAGCGGCTGTACATTCTCGTAATGCACGGGGCGGGCTTCGATGTAATTGCCGGCACCGTCGTAGACATCGAAGAATTGCGTCCACTCGTCGATGCGGTTGTGGCTGAAGCTCGCCGTCGTCCTGGACCGCCATTGCGACGTAACCTGCCACGCCGCGTCGAGCTCGATCCCGCGCCGATGGCTGCGATCCACATTGCGGCGCAGAAGCAGGCCGATTTCCGACAGTTCGCCAGTCGAGGCGATCTCGTTGCGGAACTCCATCGCATAGACGTTCGCCTGCAACTCCAATGTTGCCATGCGGTAATTCCAACCCGCTTCGAAGTCGATGACCCGCTCCGGGCGCACTGCAGTCAGATCATGCGCGACGGACGGGTTGTCTTCACCTTGAAACAGGTCATTCCGCGTCGGTTCGCGCGTGGTCACTCCGGCCGATGCGTAGACGCTGGAGCGGCCGCTCAATGCGTAGCGCGCGCCGACCTTCGGGTTGAAGAACGTCCAATCCACGCCGTCGATGTCGACGTCGCCGTGATAATCGAACGTCGAATGCCGCAATTGCGCGTCGCCGTACAGGTTCCAGCGGCCGGTGTCGTATTGCACCTTTGCGAACGCGTTGGCTTCGCCCTTGATGCCGTAATTCGCGTAGTCACGCGTGCCGGCCGCGACCTCGTCACGCGTGTGATCGCGCTCGAAGCGATTCACGTGCGCGCCGTAATTCCATGTGAACGCGCCGGTGCGATGCGAATACGTGAGGATCGTGCCGAGGAGCATGCCGTCGAGGCCGTATTGGCGGAGATCATTGGTACCGAGGTCGAACAGCCGGTACCAGCCGTAGCCGCGCTGGTAATAGACGGACGCAGTCATGTCCGAATTGCTGCCGAGCGCACGGATGTACTGCAATTGCGCGAGGTCATATCCGAAACTATCCCGCTCCTCTTCACGCAGCGGATTCGCGCGCACGTCATTGCGCAAGGTGTCCTCGTCCGTTGCATAGAACGAAAGCTGCTGATTCTCATGGCCGGCGAAACCGGTGAGCTTCAGTTGTGCGTCGCCGAACTGTTTTGCGCCGCTGAAGAAAAGATTGCGCTGGCGCGTCGCGGCGTTATCGCGGAATCCGTCGTTTTCGAGATACGACAGACGCGTATAGAACGAGAAATCGCCGGGCAGTGCGCCGGACTGATACGCGGCCGAAACCTGCTCATTGCCGAATGAGCCCATCCCCAGTGTGACGTCGATTTTCGCGGCTTGTGTGAGATTGACGCTTTCGAGATTCACCGAGCCGCCGAATGATGCTGAGCCGAACGTCGAAGTGCCCACGCCGCGCTGAATCTGAATGCTCTCCAGCGAACGCGCCAGATCGGGGAAATCGACGAAGAACGTGCCCATGTCCTCGGAGTCGGCCAGCGGCACTCCATCAAGCGTGAAGTTGATGCGCGTCGCACCGATGCCGCGCAGTGAAATGTACGAATAGCCGGCCCCGCCCGCGCCGGACTCCGTATACGCGTTGATCGACGGCGCGTCGCGCATCAGCAGCGGCACGTCCTGCCCGTGATAGCGCTTTTCGATTTCCTCGCGCGGAATGTCGGTTTTGGTGACAGGCACGTCGTCATCGGCACGAATGGCCGCGACTTCCATCGTTTCGGTGAAGGTCTGCGCTGAAAGAGAGGTGGTTACGAGGAAAAACACCGCCAGGACTGTTGTCTTCATTTCGCCTTCCCTACGCCGGTGCAAACCGGATCAGGTTCCGCGGGTGTGATCTCAGGCCGTGATGGCCACCCCGAGGCTGCGCGGAGTGTAGCAGAAGGGCTCGTGCGCTATGGAGTGCGGCAGCAAAGCTGCCGCTTTGACTGCGAAAGCGGCAGCTTTCGCTGCCGCACTCCATCGCTACTTGAGCGACAGCCGCACCGTTGCGCCGGGCGCGACGCCGTCCTGCATGGCCGCGGGATCGGTCGGCGGTTTGGTCATCGGATCGCCATCCGCGTCGAGGCGCGCCTCCAGGCGGAACGTCGCCGGGAGCTGCTGACCCATCATCGAGTCGGCGGAGGTCAGCTCGACGTTGATCGGGAACGCGCCGGCGACGACGCGCTTGACGGCCACCGGCGGTCCGCCCGAGGCGTTGCGGGCGATGACGAACACGATGCCGCTGCGCGTGCGCGCGGCGGGATCGAGGTCGAGCGTTACCTGGACGCCGCCCCCCGCTGCCGCCGGCACCGGCGTCTCGTCCGGCGCGATCGGCGGATGTCCCTCGGGCATCTGCTGCGGCGCGCCACGCTGCGCGAGCTGCTGCTGCATCTGCGCCCATACGCCTTCGAGGCGCACCTTCTCCTGCGGCACCTGCCGTGCCGCTTCGTCGATCATCTTCTGCGCGTCGGCGTTGCGGCCGGCCTGGGCATGTACCCACGCCAGCGCGACCCAGCTATCGAGATTCTTCGGATTGCTCCTCGTGGCGCGCTGCAGCATCTGCGTGGCCTCGCCGGTCTCGCCCATGGCCATGCGCACCAACCCTTGCAACGTCAGCGCGCGGCTGTCTTCGGGCGACTGCGCGAGCACGAACTTCGTCTCCTGAAAGACGGCCATGAGGTCATTGTTCTCGAGGTACGCCTGCGCGAGCTCGTTGCGCAGCTCGAGGTTGTTCGGCTGCGCCTGGATCGCGGAACGCAACTGCTGGATCATCGGATCGTTCTGCTGCTGCGCGGGCGTCTGTTGCTGCGGCGGCTGCGATTGCGCGAAGCCGCCGGTGAGCTCGTCGCCTTCCTGCCGCGGCGTGGCCTGCTGCATTACGAAGTACGCGAGCGCCGCCAGTGCGGCGACGGAACCGGCGCCCCAGAGGAAGCCTTTGATGGTGGGGTTCATTGCCAGCGGCGATGGAGGGTCGACGGGCTGAGAGCCCGTCGCTCCAGATGGCGCGTATGCGTCTAGTTTGCGCAGCGTGTCCGCGGTTTCCAGTTCGAGTCGCGCGCGTTCTTCAGCACTGAGCGAGGAATCGCGCAACTGCTGTACGAGCGTATCGCGTTTCGCTTCGAGATCGATGCGCTCGAGATCGCGCTCGTTGCCGAGCTTCGGTGCGTTGCGGCGTTTGTTGAAGTAGACGAACAGCGCGCCGAGCACGAGCCCGGCGGCGAGGATAGCGAGGGCGCTGACCCAGTCGGTGCTCATGATTTCCCCCAGCGCACGAGTTTGCGGACTCGATCGAGATCGGCATCAGTCGGTGGTGGAACGGTGGCGGTCGGCGCGGGCGCAGTCTCGAGCTTGCGCAGTTTGTAGAACACGATGCCGGCGCCGAGAACGAGTGCACCGAGTGGCAGCAGCCACACCAGGCGATTGACCCCTTCGAACTTCGGCCGCAGCAGCACGAACTGTCCGTAC
>DASPNA010000143.1:0-2657 GCA_035626775.1 Thermoanaerobaculia bacterium | reverse complement strand
CAGCCCGGTCAGGTGGCCCCCGGCCGTGCGCGAACAGTGGGGCACCGATCAGGGGCAGGCACACTCCGACCGCCACAGGCAGGACATGATCGACCACTTCCGTCGCGTGCGGCGCGAGCTCGATGCATTCAAGCCGGATCTCGTGCTGATCTGGGGCGACGATCAGTACGAGAACTTCCGCGAAGACTGCGTGCCGGCGTTCTCGGTGCTCGCATACGACTCCATCGAGTTCCAGCCGTGGAAAGGCAGCAAGCGCGGCCGCAACATCTGGGACGAGCCGGAGGACAAGACCTTCAGCTTCAAAGGCCATCGCGCCGCCGGCAAGTATCTCGCGACCGAGCTGCTCCAGGACGGCATCGATGTGGCTTACGCATACAAGCCGCTGCACCATCCGCTGGGCCACGCGTTCTCGAACTCGCTGCTGTACCTCGACCACGACCGTAAGGGCTTTCCGTATCCGGTGGTGCCGTTCGCGCTGAACGCGTACGGCCGGCTGCTGGTCTCCACGCGTGGCTCGGTGCGGCGGCCGTACGAAGGCGCCGGACAGGCGCCGCAGTCGCAGAGCGAGCTCGACCCGCCGTCACCGCCGCCGTCGCGCTGCATGAAAGTCGGCGCCGCGGTCGCGCGCGCGATCAAGCGCAGCAACTACCGTGCGGCGATCATCGCCTCTTCGAGCTGGAGTCACGCGTTTCTCGTCGCGAAGAACGAGCTCGTGTTTCCCGACGTCGACGCGGACAAGCGTTACTACGAGGCGCTGAAGAACGGTGACATCAAGGTCTGGCGGGAAACGACGCTCGAGCAGGTCGAGGATCGCGGGCATCACGAGGTGCTGAACTGGTTCTGCCTCCTCGGCGCGATGAGCGAGCTCGGCCGCGAGCGGCCGGATTACTCGGTGTTCCTCGAATCGTGGGTCACGAATTCGGACAAGGTGTTCGCGGTATACCGGCCATAAATCGAAAGGGAGCAAACATGACGGACAAGATCAAGTATTCGGTCGTCGAGGGCTGGGAACAGTTGCCGAAGGGGTTCGTGCACCGAGACGTCGCGGGCGTCGCGGTGGACCAGGAAGACCGGGTATATCTCATCTGCCGCGGCGATCACCCGGTCATCATTTACGACCGCGACGGCAATTTCAAACGCTCGTGGGGCGAAGGCGAGTTTTCCTATCGCACGCACGGCATCTATGTCGCGCCGAACGGCACCATCTTCTGCACCGACGACGGCCAGCACACGGTGCGCCAGTTCACGCCGGACGGAAAGCTGCTCATGACGATGGGCACGAAGAACACGCCTTCGGACACCGGCTACGACGGCAAGAACCTCGATACGATCACGCGCGGCGGGCCGCCGTTCAACCGGCCGACGAATGTCGCGATCGGGCTCAAGGGCGAGATCTACATCACCGACGGCTATGGCAACGCGCGCGTGCACATCTTTTCGCCGAAGGGCGAGCTGGTGCGCTCGTGGGGCGAGCCCGGCAACGGTCCCGGGCAGTTCCACCTGCCGCACGGCATCGCGGTGGCCGCGGACGGCCGGGTCTTCGTCTGCGATCGCGAAGCCGACCGCATCCAGATCTTCAGTCCCGAGGGCGAATACCTGAGCGAATGGACCGACACGCAGCGTCCGACGCACCTCTGCTTCGACTCACAGGGCCGCGTCTACGTGACCGAGCTCGCGTGGTACGAAGGCGACAAGAACTATCGCGAGAACGCGGTCGTCAAGAAGTATCGCCATGCCCGCATGAGCGTTTATGACAAGGACGGCAAAGTGCTCGCGCGCTGGGGCACGCCGCAATGCACCGACCCGGGCAGCTTCGCAGCGCCGCACGGCCTCGCGCTCGATTCGAACAACGATCTCTACGTGAGCGAGGTGACGTGGACCTTCGCCGTGAGCCGCGGCCGCGCGCCCGACGATTGCCACACGTTCCAGAAGTTCGCGCTGACCGCGTAACGGGTAACAACGCTAGGGTCCGAAGTCCGCACATTCGTCATTCCCGCGCAGGCGGGAATCCAGAACGTGTTTACCTGGACCCCCGCCTGCGCGGGGGTCACAAGCTCTCTAGTTTCCGCACGGGCGGTGCGGCAGGGCCGTGACCGGCCCCGACTGGTCGAGCTCCACGTAGATGTCGCCCTGCTGCACGCGCAGCGCGTACGTTTCCAGCGGCCGGTAATCGTGGATTTCCCGGCCGTTCTGTTTCAGATCGAAGCGCCACGCGTGCAACGGACAGGTGACGATCGTGCCCTGGACTTCGCCGCGGTGCATCGGGCCCGCGACGTGCGGGCACAAACCGTCGAACGCATAGAGCTCGCCCTCCAGACGCGCGAGCGCGATCTTCTTGCGGCCGACCTGGAACGGCCTGATCTTCTCGCCGATCTCCGACTCGGCCGCGACTCTTACCCAGTTCTTTTCCATCGTCGGTCTCTCTAGCAAAACACCGCGCGCTCGACGAACGGCCTCACGCCGTCTTCGGTGTAGCCCAGCGCGTCGATCTTCGGCCGCAGCGCGGCCATCACGGCATCGACGTCGTCGAGCAGCCGCAGGCGCTTGAGCGGCTCTTCGAACGGGATGTCGAGCGCCATCGCGAGGAGCCCGAAGTAGTGCTGCGTCTCCACGCCATATTGGAGCTGCATCTTGATGTGCTGGCGGTAGCACGAGTG
>DASPNA010000142.1:0-10519 GCA_035626775.1 Thermoanaerobaculia bacterium | reverse complement strand
AGGCGATGCTGCACGTCGCGCGGCCATTCGCGAATGGCCAGGAAGCCCCACGTCTGCGCGCCTCCGCGCGACGGGATGCGCAACTGCTGCAGCGGTACGGCCACTTCGACGACATAGCCGTCGCTGGTGATCATCCCCGCCGAATCCCAGATGCCATCCCACGAAAAGTCCTCGGTGGCCTCGACGTCCGAGTTGATCGCGTCGATCTGCACGCCCAGAGGGTTGATGCGGAACTGATAGGCACGGCGATCGTCGTTGAACGGATCGATGTAGAAGCCGACCAGATCGTCCGCGGTGGCCGCGTCGCGTTCGTGAAAGCGCGCGCGGATGCGCGTCGGCTGCGGGTCTTTCGCGCGGAACGCAACATACAAGTTGCGATCGTCATACGTAACCAGCGCCTCAGTTGTCACCGGCGCGGCGGTGTTGTCGGCCGGGTACCATTCGTACGCGACCGGGATCGGCGTCGCCGAAGTCCACGCCGCTTCATCGAGACGCGCGTCGATGCGGATCGGTGAATCAGCAGGACGCACTTCCACCGGAGCGGCCAGCGTGGCCGCGAGCAGGAACGTTGCAATCATCGAATCTCCCTATTCTTTTGCGCCGGCAGCGATGAGCATGCGCACGATCTCGACGTGACCCGCGTTTCGCGCGAGCCGCAACGGCGTGCGCAACACGCCGTCTTCGTAGGCCTGCGCGTTGGCGTCAGCGCCGCGCTCGAGCAGCAGATGCACGACGCCGTCGTGACCGTAGCGCGCCGCCTGCATCAGCGGGTTCTCGTCGCCCGGCACGATTGCGTCGCGATCGGCACCCGCGTCGAGCAGCCGCGCTACGACCTCACCGTAGCCACCTGCCGCCGCAGCGATGAGCGGATTGCCATCGCCGCGCGACGCGAGGTTCGGATCGGCGTTGTTATCGAGCAGAAAGTCGACAGTCTCGATCTCACCCGCGCGCGCGGCGCCGATGAGTGCCGTGCCGTCGCCCGGCATGACCATGTTGATGTCGACGCCTTTGTCGAAGAGACGCTGCAGCTCTTCGATGTTGCCGCTTTCCGCGAGGCGCACCAACCGCTCGCCGACCGATCTGCTCGCGGCGCGATCGATGTCGAAATCGAAGTCGACGTCCGGATTCGGATCGAACGCCACCTCCGCGGCCGCGGCGATGAGACGCGCCGGTGCGACGCCGACCAGCAACGCGAGCAGCAACGCGAACACGGCGGCCGCCGCGAGATCGCCGTGCGGTCCGCGCCGCTGCTTCGGATCGAGGATCGCGTCGACGCGTTGCGCGAGCTTGCTTCGCGAGGCCATTCCCAGCGCGGGCACCGTGGTGAAGCGAACGTTGCGCGCGAGCGACACGAGTTGGCCGGCGTACGCGGCCGGCTCGCTGAAGCGGATCACGGCATCGTCGCACGCACGCTCGGCTTCGAGGCAGAAGCGGCGCCACGCGCTCCACACCAGCGGATGCGGCCAGTACAGCGCGCACGCCACACGCGCGACGAGCTGCAGCAGCCAGTCCTCGCGACGGACGTGCTCGAGCTCATGGCGCAACGCGCGCGTCAGCTCGTCCGCGTCCCACGTCGATGCCGCTTCCGGCATCACGATGGTGGAACGGCGGAAGCCGAATGTGAGCGGCACGAGCGTGTCGCGCGACAGCACGACCAGCGCCGAGCGGCGGATGTTCGCTTCGAGTGCGATCTCGTTCATGCGCGTCGTGCCATCGAGCCAGACGTCGGCGCGCGCGGCCATGCTGCGCAGGCGCATCACGCCGATGGCAAGCCACGAGAGCAGCAACGCGGCGACGGCGAGATAACTACCGATCCCGATCGCAAGCCAATCGATTTGCAATCTGGAGCCGCGGGCTCTCAGCCCGCGGGTTTCTGTCATCGCGAGGACTTCGACGGGCTGAGAGCCCGTCGCTCCGGTCACTGTTGCAGGCACCGGGATCTTCAGCGCCGGCGCAATCGACTGAATGGCGGGAAGCAAGAGCAGGAACGCGAAGAGCGCGGACAGGATCAGATGACGCAGCGACGCGCGCGAACGGCGGGCGAGCGTCACCAGCAGCAGTGCGCCGAGGATGGCGACGGTCGACTTCACGAGCAGGGCAATCATGTGTTCCTCCGTTCCATGCGCACGCGCTCGATCTCTTTCGACAGCTCGTCGAGCTCGTCATCGCTCCAGCGTTCTTCCTTCAGCAGCGCAGTCACGGCCTGTTCCTTCGAACCGTCGAAGAAGACGTCCACCAGGCGCCGCAGCGCCGACTTGCGCGCCGTTCTGCGCGGCATGGTCGGCGAGTAGACGTAGCGCAGTCCCTTCTCCTTGTGTTTTACGGCGCCTTTGGCTTCTAGTTTGGTGAGCATGGCCCGCACGGCCGAATAGCTCGGAGGATCCGACAACCGCTCCCGGATCTCCTCGGCCGAAGCCTCCTCACCGATGGCGAAGATGACTTCCAGAATTTCCCTCTCTCTGCGCGACAGCGCCGGCAATGGCATATGGGTCCTCGCTTGGATGCTACGGACATAACATAGTGCTACGTTTGTAGCATGTCAAGTATGGACTGCGGCAGTGGCAGCCGCTTTCAGAGGCTGCAGCGCAAGCTGCGGCGGGACAGCGGAGGCTGGCGCCTCCGCTGTTGAAAGCGGCGGCTTTGCCGCCGCACTCCAAAGTGACGCAGCGCACTCGCGCGTGACCACTCTGTTTCTACACTTCCATCTCTCTCTCAACCATCAGGAGGAAACATGCGTCCCAAATACCGGTTCTCTCTCCTTTTCCTCGTCGCAGCGTTCGCCGGATTCGCCGATGAGCAACCGCGAGCCGCACGGCTCGTCCCGACCAACCGCGCAATCGAGTGGCATTCGCCGATCGATTCGACCGCGTTCCTCTCCGTGCAGCGGCCGGATGGTGAAGTCATCACCGAGACATTCGCTGCCGGCCGCACTCCGATGCTGCCGCTCGAGGGCCTCGCCGATGGCGTGTACTCGTACGAGTTGCACATCGAGCGCGCACCCGCGCAGTCCGGCTCGTTCACGATCGCAAACGGCGCGATCGTTCCGCCGCACGCGCTCGAGCGAGTTCCCGTGCGAAAGAACCCGGCCGTCGAGACACTCTTCACGGACGATGTCTCCGCGAAAGGCGGCGTGTGCGCCGGCGCCGATTGCACGGGCACCGAGTCCTATGCCGGCGTCACGCTCAAACTCAAGGCGAACAACACGCGCCTCAAATTCGAGGACACTTCGACCGCGGCGGGCTTCGCGAGCACCGACTGGCAACTGAGCGCGAACGACAGCGCCAGCGGCGGCGCGAACAAATTCTTCGTCGAAGATCTCGCCGCCGGGACCGATCCGTTTGTGATCGAAGGCGGGTCGCCGAGCAACACGCTCTACGTCGACAGCAACGGACGGATCGGCATACGCACCGCCAATCCCTTCCGCGACCTGACCATTGCCAATCCGATCTCGACCATCATCCGCATGGAGCAGAGCGCATCACCGTTCCAGGCATGGGAGATCGTGGCCAACAACAACAATTTCTATGTCCGCGACGTAAACCACGAGCAGAATCCATTCATCATCAAGTCGTCGGCGCCCTACAACTCGGTGGTGATCGATAGCACCGGCCGCATCGGCCTCGGCGTCGCCTCGCCGCTTTACCAGATCGACCACAGCAGCGGGGCGCGTCTCGATGCCGGCAACTGGGTCAACGCCTCCAGCCGCAATGTGAAACAGGACCTTCATCAGCTCGATGGCGACACCGCGGTCGACGCGTTGAAAGCGCTCGAGCCGGTGACGTTCGCGTACAAGGCCAATCCGGGTGAGACGCATGTCGGCTTCATCGCTGAAGACGTGCCGGCGCTCGTCGCCACTTCCGATCGCGCGGGACTCTCCTCGATGGACGTCGTGGCCGTGCTCACGAAAGTGATCCAGGAACAGCAGCGGACGATCGAGGAGATGCAGAGGCGTCTGGCGCATCTCGAACAAAACGAGTAGCGCGGTAGCGAGCTGAACACGGCAGGACTACACTGAGTCCCATCCCCCGAAAGAAATCAGGAAGGAGAGAGAGACTCATGCCTGTCTTGCGGAAACTCGCCATCCCCTGTCTGCTCGTTGCGCTGATCGCGTGTAAGAGGGAAGAACCTGCCCCGGCGGTGTCGGCACCGGCCGCGCAGCCCACGGCCGCGGCGCCGATCGTCGCTCCGCCGGAGTGCAATGCCTCGTGTCCCGGTTCGACCTGCCTCGACGCCAACACGATCAAGACCGCGTGGACACCTCCCGTCGACGCGTGTCCGTCGGAAGGAGGACCGGGACAGTTCAACGTCGATGCGTTCTCGTGGAACATGTTCGTCGCGCTCAACTGGCCGGCGAATACCACGACCTGCACGCCGGACCAGACGAAGTCGATCCTCACCTCGTCGCCGAGCGATCCCGTGGTCTGGCAGACCTGGAGCATGGATTCGGAAGTCTTCGTCGCGAAAGGCTCGTCGCCGAAACCGTGGTGTGTGCAGGATGCGCTGCAACTCGATGACATCGCCAAGGCCGAGCCTGAGTTCGCGAAGCTCGGCGCCGACTTCCTCGGCATCAGCGAGCCCGGCACCGACGTGACGCAGGTGCTCGGCACCGGCGTACTGACCGATCAGAACGGCCGCTGGGTGAGGTACCAGAAGCTGCTGAACAACACCGAGTACCTCTACATCACCGAGAAGAATCTGTGGAACGTCGACGGACAGAAAGGCGTCACCGTCAAGCTTCCGCCGGGCTCCGTCGAGATCAAGGCAGCGTGGAAGGTGCTCAACGATGACGAGAAGGCCAGCAACCGTTTCTACATGACGTCGGCCACGGTCTACAACACGCCCGACGGTGAAACGAGCCCCGGGACGAATCCGGTGACGCTCGGCCTGGTCGGCCTGCACATCGTCGCCAGCACTCCGAACTTCAGCAGGATGCTCTGGGCGACGTTCGAGCACGTCGATAACGACACGAAGTGGTTCCACAGCGCGACCAGCACGCAGACGCCGAACACGCAGACCGCGCAGTCGCCGTATATCGAGCTCAAGCCGGACGGCACGCCGAACAATGAGCCGGTACAGGTGACACGCGTGGCGGCGCCGGGAGTTCCTTCCAGTCCCGCGGCAACCGACTATTACCGCGCTCTGCTCAAAGGATCGGTCTGGGAGAACTACGAGCTCGTGGCCACGCAGTGGGGCCAGGGCATCAATCCGAACGGCATCCCGGGAATCGTGGCGAACACGGTCATCGAGACCTACATCCAGCCGAAGTCGAGCTGCATGGGCTGCCACACGAACGCGAAGACGACCGCCGGACTCTCGGCCGGCATGAGCTTCCTGTTCCGCGAAGCGAAGTAACTTGGGAGTGCGGCGGCCAATCGCCGCCGCACTCCATATACGGCCCTCACTCGGCGTACGCGTCGCCGGGCTCGTATCGCCACTCGGTCTGTGTGCGAGCGCCTTCCGCGAAGCGCGGCTCGATGTACTCCTCGAACGCGATGTCGCGATCGAGCACACCGGTCTCGCGCATGAGGCGCACGATCAGCTCGAAGTCTTTGCGCAGTGGCGTGAGCGGCTGGTACTGCACGCGGTCGATCGGATTCGTCAGCGCCCACTTGAGCAGGCGCGGATCCTGTCGAAAGTAAAAGCGGCCGACGAAATCGGCCGCGTGCTCACGACGCGGACGTTTCTTCGCCGGATTCTCGAGCCACAGGCCCGAGCGTGCGATGCCGTCGACGAGCACCTGCACCGCTTCGGGCTTATTCGCGATCGCGTCGTCACGCACGACCAGCACGCACGAGATGAAGTCCGGCCAGTACTCCTTCGCGTGAAACAGCACGCGGCCGAAGCCGGCCATCTCCGCCTGCGACGGATATGGCTCGCCCATCGAGAACGCGTCGATCGCATCCGCGGCCAGCGCGCCCGCAACGTCGGGCGGCGCCATCTCCACCATCCGCACATCGTTCGCACTCATGCCGTTCGCCGCGAGCGCCTTGAAGATGATCAGGCGCTCGTCCGAATAGCGGCTGGGGATGGCGATGACTCTCCCCTTCAGGTCCGCGAACGTTTTCACAGGCCCGTTCTTCTGCACCACCACGGCGCTGCCATAGCGATGTCCGAGGTAGATGATTTTCACCGGGACGCCCTGGGCACGCAGGGCGATGGCCATCGGTGCGACCATGAATCCCGCCTGCATCTTGTTCGAGATCAGCGCTTCCTTGATCTCCGGAAATCCCTGGAACATGCGAGGGATGAACAGATGACCTGACTTCGAATAGGCGGAGATGTAGTCCGTCACCGGGCACGCGAGGTGTCACGTCACCGGGATGTACGCGACGTTGAGCTTGCGCTCGCTCTCCGGCAGCCGGTCGTTCAGCAGCACCGTCCAGTCGACGTTCGTCGCGAGGTGCGCGGTCGTAATCACCGCGACCCAGGCGAAGACAAGCAGCGCGATCTTGCGCGTGTTGGTCATGGGATCCCTCCTTTCTTTAGTTCCTCGGGTTCCTCGGGTTCCTCGGAGTACCTCGGGGGGAGCTTCTTGCCCTCCGAGGAACCCGAGGGACTCCGAGGAACCCGAGGAACGCAAGGTACTAATCATTGAACGCCCATTTCACGAACTGCATCCGTTCGGTCAAACGAATGAGTGTGTCGAGTGCGAGGCCGATCACGCCGATGAGCATCATGCCGCCCACGACGAGGTCGTAACGCTTGCCGGCATTGCGCGCATCGATGATGAGATATCCGAGGCCCGAGTCGACCGCGATCATCTCCGCGGCGACAAGCACGAGCCACGCGACGCCGAATGCGATGCGCAGTCCGACGAGGATGCGCGGCAGCACTGCCGGCACGATCACGCGCGCCATGAGAGCGCCGGTGCCCAATCCGAAATTGCGTCCCGCCTGCACGAACACCTGCGGCACATTGCGTACGCCGTTCATCGTCGCCACGACCACCGGAAAGAACGACGCCAGGAAAATCAGAAAGATCGGCGCGAGATTGCTGACGCCGAACCAGATCACGGCGAGCGGCATCCACGCCAGCGGCGAGATCGGCCGCAGCATTTGAATGACGGGATTCGCCGCGCGGGCGAGCGGGCTCCACCAGCCGAGTGCGAGTCCGACCGGGACACCGAGGAGCACGGCGGAGAGATAACCGCAGGCGACGCGGAACAGCGAGTCGGCGATGTACGCGCGCAGATGCGGCAATTGGCGGAGGCCTTTGGCGACGTCGATCGGGGACGGGAAGATTTTCGTGCCGGTGAAGACGACGGCGAAATGCCAGAGGAGCAGCACAGTCAACGGCGCAACGAGTCTGGTGACGAACTTCATACCTGGTGCGCCAGTCCGATCTCGCCGAAGATCTCGTCGCGCAAGGCGATGTAACGCGGGTCGGAGAGATCGCGGGGATGCGGGATGTCGATGTCCACGATCCGGCGGATGTTCCCAGGACGCGCGGAGAGCACCACCACGCGATCGGCGAGCTGCACGGATTCTTCGATGTCATGCGTCACGAACAGAATGGTCTTCTTCTCCGCCTGCCAGATGCGCAACAGCTCGCGGCGCATCTGCAGTCGGGTGATGGAGTCGAGCGCGCCGAACGGCTCGTCGAGATAGAGCACGTCGGGATCAACCGCGAGCGCACGCGCGACTTCGAGGCGCTGCTTCATGCCTCCGGAGAGCTCGCGCGGATAGGACTTTTCGAAGCCGCGCAGTCCGACCATCTGCACGTAATGGGCGATGCGCGCGCGCTTCGCCGCGTCGCCCATGCGAAACAGTCCGAAGCCGATGTTCTCCTCGACCGTGAGCCAGGGAAATACACCGCGCTCCTGAAACACGAAGATGCGCCGCGGATCAGGCTCCGTGACCGGCTCGCCGTCGATCGTGACCATTCCTTCGGTCGGCTGAATGAACCCGCCGACGATATTGAGCAGCGTCGACTTCCCGCATCCCGACGGCCCGAGCAAACAAACGAACTCCCCCTCGGAAACAGCCAGGTCGATGTCGTCGAGCACCTCGGTCGTGCCAAACGTCATCCCGATGTTCTGGAAATGGACCTTCACTCCGTCACATACCCCCACCGCACGCCCGGCAGACGTTCCATGCTGCGCATCATCACATCGAGCGCGACACCGATCACGCCGATGAGGACCATCCCGGCCACGACGAGGTCGTAGCGATTGCCGGCGTTGCGCGCGTCAATGATCAGGAAGCCGAGGCCGGAGTTGACGGCGATCATCTCGGCGGCGACGACGACGAGCCAGGCGATGCCGAGTGTGATGCGCATGCCGACGATGAGCTGCGGCAGGATCGCGGGAAAGATCACGCTGCGCACAAGCTCGCGCGTCGTCAGCCCGAAATTGCGGCCGGCGGAAAGATGCACGCTCTCGATGTTGTGCACCGCGTGCACGGTGGTCATCGTCAGCGGCAGGAACGAGGCGAGGAAGATCAGGAACATCGCGGCCACGTCGCCGACGCCGAACCACAGGATGCTGATCGGAATCCACGCGAGCGGCGAGATCGGCCGGAGGAGCTGCAGCATCGGATTGACGGCGAGCTCACCGCGGCGCCACAGGCCGAGGAGCACGCCGAACGGGACCGCGATCAGGAGGGCGCAGAGATAGCCCCACGTGACCCGAAACAGCGAGGCGACCATGTACCGCACGAGCAACCCTTTTTCGGCGAGCTCGACGATGGCCAGCGCGGATTGCCACGGTGTCGGCACGAGCGTCATCGGCGACGCGGCCACCGCGGCCTGCCAGGCGATGACGAACAACGCGATTCCCGTGAACGGAAGGAGCCGACGCAAATTGCGGCGAGCGTAACATACGCATTCCTCGCGTAAGCAGCCTGTAAGCGTTCTTCGTCAGAGTGCAGTCGTAGCCGTTCTTCGAATCCTCAGGGAGGCCTCTCGTGCTTCGACGTTTTCTACTGTTCGCTGTAGCGCTGTTCCTCGCAATGCCCGTCTTCGCGGCGTGTGAGCTTTCGATGGTGGTGTCGTGTCAGACCGGCGTGCATGGTGCGCCGAGCTCCTGCACCTCGACGACTACCAACAACGGTTCGTCGTCATGCTCAGGCCTCGTCTACTCGGCCTGGTTCAGCCAGGAATCGACGGAGTCGGTGCAGCTCAGCGCACCGGACACCTCGCTATCTCTGGACACGTGCCTCGGCTCGGAAGACTTCGGCGAGCTTTCCGGCGTCGCCGTCTCGTTCTGCTTCGGCGAGACGTCCATCGGCGCTGGACAAAGCTTCACCTCCACCGTCGACATCGGCGGCGCCACGGCCAACGTGCCGCTGGTGGCCATCACCTGGGTGGGCAGCGAGGAAGGCGACGAGGTCGGCTCCGCGTACGCGTTCACGAATGTCGACGCACCGACGTGCACTCCGACCGTCAGCGCGCCGCCGGTGACGCGGTCGGGTGTCGGATACACGGTGAGTTGGACTGCCGTCTCGGATCCGAGTGCGCAATTCATCATCGAGGAATCGACCAGCGCCGACTTCTCGTCGAACGTCACGCAGACGCAGGTCAACGGCCTCTCGAAGACGTACTTCCACGACAACCTGGCGACGAGCACGACTTACTCCTATCGCGTGCGCGCCACGAACTGCGGCGGCGGCGCGGCTCCTTTCTCGCGCGTCGCGCAGACGGTCGTGCAGGCAGTGCAATCGGGCACCACGCGCGGTGCCGACGCCGCGGTGCCGTTCGGCAGCACGACGCCGGTGCAGTACAAGATCTTCGTCCCCGGCCGCGAGACTCCGATGCGGTTCGCCGCGACGATGGACAAGCCGTATCTCTCCGTCACGCCGGCTTCGGGCACGCTTCCGACTACAGGCATCGAGCTGACAGTGACCGCGTCGCCCACCGGTTTGCCGCCCGGCGCCAGCACGGGTGCATTGCGCGTCGAGCTCACCGACCTCACGGATGCGCGCGGCATCTCGGCGAATGCCGGAACGACGCTCAACATCCCCATCTCGATCAGCCTGGTCACGCCCGTCGCGCCGGGCACGAAGACACTGCCGCCGGCCAATGCGCTGACGATTCCGGTCGTGACGCACATCAACACCGCGACCGGTCCGTTTCTCTCAGACATCCGCCTGACCAATGCCGGCTCGTCCGCCGTGAACTACCAGATCACGATGACGCCGACGCAAACGGACGCGACGCAGAGCAGCAAGGTCACGGAGGTGACGGTCGACGGACAGCAGACCATCGCGCTGAACGACATCGTGAAGAACTTCTTCGGCTATGGCGCGATCCCGACCGACACCGGCTTCGGCTCGCTCGAGATCCGCCCGCTCAATAGTTCGTCGACGCTGACCTACGCATCGAGCCGCACGTACGCGAGCACCATCAACGGCACGTTCGGACAGTTCATCGCCGCGATGCCGTTCACGAACTTCGCAACGCAGCGGTTGTCCGGGATCCCGCTGCCGGGCGAGGTCACTCCGTCGAAGCTGCTCTCGCTCCAGCACGTCGCCCAATCATCCAAGTTCCGCACGAACCTCGGCATCGTCGAAGGCGCCGGTGA
>DASPNA010000141.1:0-14823 GCA_035626775.1 Thermoanaerobaculia bacterium | reverse complement strand
GCGCAAGTCCCACGCAGACGTCGGCGGGCACCACGACCGCTACATCCGCGACCACGATCTCTCCGACGAGCGCTGCCAGTCCGGTACGCATCGTCAACTCGGACGGCCGGATCACCGTCACCAACAGCAGCACCAGCGGTCGTCAGCAGTAACGGGAGCACGGCGAGGCCATGGCAGAGATCCGCATCGGCACGTCGGGTTACCACTACAAACACTGGGTCGGCCGGTACTATCCGGCCGGCCTGAAGTCATCCGAGATGCTCGCGCATTACCTGCGCGACTTCGACACGGTCGAGCTCAACAACACCTTCTATCAACTACCGAACGAATCGACGTTCGATAACTGGCGCGACGCCACGCCGCACGATTTCCTCTACGCCGTCAAAGGGAGCCGCTTCATCACGCACATGATCAAGCTCAAGGACGCGCAGCGCGGCTTGACGAACTTCATGCCGCGCGCCGAGCGACTCGGATCGAAGCTCGGTCCGATCCTCTGGCAGTTGCCTCCGGGATGGAAAGTCAACGTCGAGCGGCTCGAGGAGTTTCTCTCGCTGCTCCCGCGCGAACATCGCTACACCTTCGAGCTCCGCAACCCGACGTGGATGACCGACGCGGTGTACGAAGTGCTGCGCAAGTACGACGCCGCGTTCTGCATCTACGAGCTCGCCGGCTATCAGTCGCCGATCGAGATCACCACGGACTGGACGTACATTCGCCTGCACGGGCCCACGCACTTCAAGTATCAGGGCAGCTACAGCGACGCGCAGCTCGCGGAGTGGGCGGCGCGCATTCGCACCTGGAGTCGCAAGATGCGCGCGGTCTACGTTTACTTCGACAATGACGACTCCGCTTACGCCGTCGACAATGCGCTCACGCTGAAGAAGATGCTGGGGCGGCTGGCGCAACGCAAAGCCGCGTGACTTAACGCCGTCCTTTGCTCGCAATCGCGCGTGCTACGATCTTTTCGCTCCCTCTGAACGAAAGGATCCCCGATGGCGCTCGTGGCAGCAGAGCACGACCCGTGGTCGCGGAAACGCGTACTGGCCGTGTATCTGCAGCATGGCGCGGCCGGTCTCCTTGCGCTGATCGCGGCCACGTACTTCCGCCGCGACGCGCCGGGCGCCGTCATCGAAGCGCTCGGCCCCTCCGCCGGGATCCTGATCATCCTCTTCTTCCTCTCGTCCGTCCTCCTCGCGCTGCTCAAGTTCAAGCTGACCGAGGAGATTTACGTGTCGCTGGCGGTGACGGTGTATATCGCCATGTGTCCGCTTCTGGGCATGGTGATGTCGGCATGGATCGCGGTGATCGCGGCGGCCGCGCAACGAGTGCTCGGCATGATGCAGATCGGCCCGTTGCGCGTGGACATGCGCGATGCGCGCTTCGAATGGGCGCGCACGTTCGCGCTGTGTGCCACTTACGGCATTCCCATCGTCGTCGCCGTGCTCGTGTTCGAAGCCCTCGGCGGAACGGTGCCGCTGATGGACTCGAGCGTCCTCGGCGCGTTGCGCATCGCCGCGTGCGGCATCGCGCTCGTCCTCACGAACAACATCATCGTCTCGCGCGTCGAGCGTGCGTACGGCTACCGGATGGCCACCATCGTCAAGACGGCGATGGTCGACACGTCGATTTACATGGTGACCATTCCGTACGCGATCCTCATGGCGTTCTCGTATGGAGCGATCGGATGGGGCGGCGTGCTCGCCTCGATGTTCACGTGGATCCTCGCCAATCTCGTGGCGCGCATGCTCGCGCAGGTGCGCGTCGATCGCGAGCAGCTCATCCAGCGGCTGGCGTCGCTGACGAACATCGGCAAGACCATCTCGGTGAACTTCTCCACCGACGAGCTGCTGATGCAGGTCTTCACCGAATGCCGCAAGGTGATCGATGTCTCCATGTTCGGCATCGCGCTGCATGACACCTCGACGAACGAGTTGTCGTTCGAACTGTATGTCGTCGACGGCGAAGTACGTCCCAAGGTGCGGCTGCCCGTGACCGACGAGGGCCTCAACTGCTGGGTCTTCAACAAAGCGCAGCCACTGCTGCTCGGCAGCTCGAGCGAAGAGCGAAAGTACGGGGTCAAGGCGCTGGATGATGGTTTGCGAACGGAGTCGTGGCTGGGCGTGCCGATGATCGCGCGCGACCATGTCATCGGCGTGATCTCCATGCAGGCTTACAAGAAGCACGCGTTCACGCAGGGCGATCTCGTCCTGCTGACCGCGATTGCGAATCAGGCCGCCGCCGCGATCGAGAACGCGCATCTCTATCGCGACCTCGAGGGATTGAACATCGCGCTCGAGCATCGCGTGAGCGAGCGCACGAACGAGTTGCGCGAGACCAACCTGCGCCTCATCGCGGCAGACAGCTCGAAAAATCAGTTCCTGGCGAGCATGTCGCACGAGCTGCGCACGCCGCTGAATGCGATCATCGGCTTTTCATCGATTCTTCTGCAGGTCACGCAGACGCTGCTGCCGGCGCGGCTGTACAAGATGGTCGAGAACATCAAGACCGCGGGCAGCCATCTGCTCGATCTCATCAACGACATCCTCGACCTGGCGAAGATCGAGACCGGCAAGCTGCAGCTCGAGCTGCATCCGTTCGATGTTCGCGAGACCATCGCCACCGTCGATCGCGTGATCAAGGGAATGGCCGCGGAGCGCGACGTCACGGTGGTCACGCGCCTCGATCCCGCGCTCGACACGGCGCATCTCGACGAAGTGCGCGTCAAGCAGATCCTGCTGAATCTCTTGTCCAACGCCGTGAAGTTCTCGAAGAGCGGCGGCTACGTTTATCTCTCCGTTACGCGGTTGCTCGCCGACGATTCACCGCTCGGTTGCGAAACGATCCGCATCGAAGTGAGCGACACCGGCATCGGCATCGCGAGCGACGAGCTGGAGCGGATCTTCGATTCGTTCTATCAGGTCACCGGTCCGCGGCAGAAAGGCGGCACCGGCCTCGGACTCTCGCTGACGCGCAACTTCGTCGAGATGCACCACGGAAAGATCTCGGTGCGTTCCGAGGAGGGGAGGGGATCCTCGTTCATCGTCGATTTGCCGCGGTCGTATGACGCGGCGTTGGAGCGACGGGCTCTCAGCCCCTCGGCAGCGGAAGCAACGGGCTGACGCCTCATCCGCCTTCGGCACCTTCTCCCCTCAGGAGGGGAGAAGGCTACGAGGTGGCCCTCGCCCCGCTTGCGGGCAGAGGGTGGGCCGAAGGGCCGGGTGAGGGGTCGATGATCGAGCGCTTACTTGCGATCGCCGCCGCCGAAGAGGCGCAACAGCATCAGGAACAGGTTGATGAAATCAAGATACAGCGCGAGCGCGCCGAAGATGGCCAGGTTCTCGCGCAGTTCCGGCGCCGTCGCGTATGCCTTCAGCTTCTGCGTGTCGTAGGCGGTCAGGCCGAGGAACACGAAGACGCCGATGATGGAGATGGCGAACGAGAAGGCGGACGACTTCAGAAAGATGTTGATGACGCTGCAGATCAGGATGCCGATCAGGCCCATGAAGAAGAACGAGCCCCACGATGTGAGATCGCGCTTCGTCACCATTCCATAGACGCTCATCGCGCCGAACATGCCGGCCGCGGAGACGAACGCCTGGAAGATCGTGCCGCCTGAATAGATGAAGAAGATCGAGCTGAGCGTCAGCCCGTTGAGTAGCGAGAACACCAGAAACACCGATGCGGCGGTGCCTGCTGACATCTTCGTGATGCGGAACGACAGATACATCACCAGACCGAGCTCCGCGATCATCAACACCCAGGGCATGGCGCGATTGCCGAAGATGAGCTGCTTCATCGCGGCGGATTGCACGACCCAGAATGCGGCGCCGGCGGTGATGAGCAGACCGCCGAACATCCACGCGTAGACAGAGCGGATGAAACTGCGTTCCACTTCGGCCGTCTGCGCGGTGCGGCCGTCGATCCATGCAGGTTGCTGAGGTCGATACGGGTATTGGCTCATGAGCTGCCTCCAGTTGGCGATTCTAAACAACGTTCGTGCCCGGGTGTAGTCCTTGCACGCCGGAAATTCACAATGCTAGACTCACGTTATTCGCATTAACTTGACTACGGGATGCTCAGATTTCCCGGAATAGGAGAAGGAAATGTCCAAAATCATCGGCATCGACCTCGGGACGACGAACTCCGTCGTCGCCGTCATGGAAGGCAATGAGCCGAAGGTCATCGTCAATGCCGAAGGCAGCCGCATCACCCCGTCGGTGGTCGGTTTCGCCAAGAATGGCGAGCGTCTCGTCGGCCAGGTCGCCAAGCGCCAGGCGGTCACCAACCCCGAGAACACGATCTTTTCGATCAAGCGCTTCATGGGACGCAAGTTCAATGAAGTCAACGAAGAGATGAAGATGGTCCCCTACACGGTGAAGCAGGCGCCGAACGGCGACGTCCGCGTCGACGTGCAGGGCAAGCTGTATTCGCCGCCCGAGATCTCCGCGATGGTCCTGCAGAAGCTCAAGCAGGCCGCCGAAGACTACCTGGGCGAGAAGGTGGACCGCGCGGTCATCACCGTCCCCGCGTACTTCAACGACTCGCAGCGCCAGGCTACCAAGGATGCGGGCGAGATCGCCGGCCTGAAAGTCGAGCGCCTCGTGAATGAGCCGACCGCGGCCGCGCTCGCGTACGGCCTCGACAAGAAGAAGAACGAGACCATCGCCGTGTATGACTTCGGCGGCGGCACGTTCGACATCTCGATCCTCGAGGTCGGCGACGGCGTGGTCGAAGTGAAGTCGACCAACGGCGACACGCACCTCGGCGGCGACAACATCGACCAGCGCATCATCGACTGGATCATCGACGAGTTCCGCAAGGACCAGGGCATCGACCTGTCGAAGGACAAGATGGCTCTGCAGCGCCTGCGCGAAAGCGCCGAGAAGGCCAAGATCGAGCTCTCGTCCACGATGTCCACGGACATCAACCTGCCGTTCATCACAGCCGACGCGTCGGGTCCGAAGCACCTCAACCTCGCGCTGACGCGCGCGAAGTTCGAGCAGCTCATCGGCGACATCGTGTCGAAGACGATGGGTCCTGTGCGGCAGGCGCTCACGGACGCGGGCGTCGATCCGAAGAAGATCGATGAAGTCGTCCTCGTCGGCGGTTCGACGCGCATCCCGATGGTGCAACAGGCCGTGAAGGATTACTTCGGCAAGGAGCCTCACAAGGGCGTCAATCCCGACGAAGTGGTCGCGGTCGGCGCGGCGGTGCAGGGCGGCGTGCTCGGCGGCGACGTCAAGGACGTGCTGCTGCTCGACGTCACTCCGCTGTCGCTCGGCATCGAGACGCTCGGCGGCGTGATGACGAAGCTCATCGAGCGCAACACGACCATCCCGACGCGCAAGTCCGAGACCTTTTCGACCGCGGCCGACAATCAGACCTCGGTCGAGATCAAGGTCTATCAGGGCGAGCGCGAGATCGCGTCGGCGAACAAGCTGCTCGGCGCGTTCCATCTCGTCGGCATTCCGCCGGCACCGCGCGGGATCCCGCAGGTCGAAGTCACGTTCGACATCGACGCGAACGGCATCATGAACGTCTCGGCCAAGGACCTCGGCACCGGCAAGGAGCAGAAGATTACCATCACCAGCTCCTCCGGTTTGTCGAAGGACGACGTCGAGAAACTCGTGCGCGACGCTGAGACGCACGCGGATGAAGACCGTAAGCGTCGCGAGCAGGTCGAAACGAAGAATCAGCTCGACACGCTCGTGTATCAGGTCGAGAAGATGCTCAGCGAGAACCGCGAGAAGCTCAACGGCGGCGATGTGCAGTCGCTCGAGAGCGCGATCGGTGAGGCCCGCAAGGCGATGGAGCAGGGCGACGTCGAATCGATGCGCCAGGCAACCGACAACCTGCAGAAGGCTTCGCACAAGCTCGCCGAAGTGATGTACCAGCAGCAGTCCACGGGCGGTGGCCCGGGTGCGGGTGCAGGCTCGGGCGGCGCAGGTACCGGCAGCGGCTCCTCGGCCGACGACGTCATCGAAGCGGAAGTGGTCGACGAAGCGAAGTAATCAAGTCTCTCCCATTCACCCTCTCCCCCCCTTGGGGGAGAGGGCAGGGTGAGGGGGCAACAGTCATGGCAAAACGCAGAGCTGACGGCTACGTGATGATCTCGATCATCTCGGAGCGCTACAACATCCACCCGCAGACGCTCCGCCTGTATGAGCGCGAAGGGCTGATCAAGCCCGCGCGCACATCCGGCAATACGCGTCTGTACGGCGAGGATGAGATCCGCAAGCTCGAGATGATCCTCACTCTCACCCGCGACCTCGGCGTGAACCTGGCCGGCGTCGAGGTGGTGCTGCAACTCGCGCGGATGATGGGAGAGGCCGACGTGCGCTTCGACCGGCTGCTCGACTACATCCGCCAGACGATGCTCGACAAGCGCCACGGCATCGAGCGCGAGAATGCGCTCGTGAAGGCGATGCCGTTCCACCTCACGAAGGGCCGCTCCTAGAGACGACGAGGGGCCGCCGGAGGCCTTCGCCGGTTTCTGGGAGTACACTTCCCGCCATCGGAGGTGCCTATGGTCCGTTACCTCGTAACGTTGGCTCTGATCCTCTCGGTGCTCTCTTTCGGATGTGGTGGTCGGCAGGCAGAAGTCCCCGCGACTTCCGCGACCAGCGCGCCATCCGCCCCCGCAGCGACTCCCGCCGCTGATACCGCCCCCGCGCCGGCTCCGGCGACGACCGCTTCCGCCGCAGTCGTACCGGCCGCGCCGCCGGCGGGTACCGTCATTGCGAGCGAGACGTACTCGAAGGATTCGAACGTGCGCGCCGATCTCACGGAAGTCCGTCGCGTCAGCGGCGGCGCATTGCTTGTGAAGTGGCGCGTCACCAACACCGGCCAGAGCAATGTCTATTACGACTTCTCGTGGGACGACCTCTATTACGTCGATCCCGCCGAGAACAAGAAATACGAATACCTCAAGGACAGTGAAGGCAATCGGATCATCGACGTCGCGTGGGGCACGTTGAAGCCGGGTGAGCAGCGCTCCAATTGGGCGAAGTTCCCCGCGCCGCCGGCGACGTCGACGAAGATCAGCCTCATGTTGCCGAAGTTCCCGCCGCTCGAGGACGTGCCGGTGGCGCCGTGAAACTCTTCGCGGCGCTGTTGCTCCTGGCGGTCGCTTACAAGCCGGAAGATCCGGTTCCAGCCGGCGCGACCGGAAAAATCCTGCCCATCAGCGGCAGGGTGCTCGAGATTCGCGGCCTCGCTGCCGCCGTGAGCGGCAAAACAGAGCAGCTCGCGGCCGCACTGCAAAGCCTCGGCGCGAAACAAGTCGGCCTGGAAGTGCGCATCGCGTTGTCGAGCGACGTGCTTTTCGACTTCGACAAAGCCGTACTCCGTCCCGCAGCGACACCTTCATTGGAAAAGGTGGCGGTCGTGATTCAGTCGTATCCGAAAGCAACGGTGGCCATTGAAGGGCACTCCGATAATGTCGGAGCGGATGCCTATAACCAGGCCTTGTCGGAGCGGCGTGCGGCCGCCGTGCAGTCGTGGCTGACATCGCATCAGGTAACAGCGCCGATCTCGACAAAAGGGTGGGGCGAGACGAAACCGGTCGTTCCCAATACGAATCCGGACGGCTCCGACAATCCCGACAATCGTCAGAAAAACCGACGCGTGGAGATCGTGGTCAAGACAGGTTGAAGCGTCACTCCATCGCAAGGAGGATCACCCATGCCCCCTGTCACGTCGCATCCCTCCGGTTCGTTCTGCTGGATCGAGCTCGCCACGACGGATCTTGCTTCCGCCCGCGCGTTCTACACAGGTTTGTTCGGATGGGACGTGCACGAAATGCCGATGAGCGAGACGGAGGTCTACACGATTTTTCGCAAAGGAGGTCTCGACGTCGCGGCCATGCACGGCCATACAGCGGGTGGTCCTCCGAACTGGATGTCGTATATCGCGGTCGATGACGTCGACGATTTCGTCCTGAAGGCGAAAGGACGTGGCGGAAACGTGCTTGCGCCGCCGATGGATGTTTTCGGCGCGGGGCGCATGGCCGTGCTCGTGGACGATCAGAGTGCGGTGTTCGCGGTATGGCAAGCGATGCAGCACATTGGCGTCCAACTGCGCGACGAGCCCGACTCGCTTTGCTGGAACGAGTTGCAAGCGCGCGACGTCGAGGCGGGCAAGCGGTTCTATCCGCCGCTCTTCGGCTGGCGCATGAAGGAGTCCTACGAATACACGGAATGGCATCTCGGCGAGAACGCCGTCGGCGGCATGCTGCCGACCAAAGCGCCGCCCGAGGCGCCGGCTTTCTGGTTGCCGTACTTCGCGGTGGAGGATTGCGATGCCGCGGCCGCGAAAGCGCAATCGTTCGGCGGCATTGTGCACGTGCCGCCGATGGACATCGAGCACGTCGGCCGCTTCAGCGTGCTGATGGATGGTCAGGGCGCCGCATTCGCGGTCATCAAATTGACGTTGTAATGCGCTTGCGGCGCGTCGCGAGCTCGCGCGTCGCGCCGCGATGGCAGGGGATGCACAGCGTGCGCATGTTGTCGAGCGACGAATCGCCGCCTTCGACGACCGACACGACGTGATCCGCTTCCCACCACGATTTGCGTTTCTTGTGGATCACGCCGCGCTCCTGCAGTGAGCGCAATTCGCGCATGCGCTGCGCGAAGGGGAGGCGCATGATCCTGCGGCGCAGCTTGTGTGTATCGAGGCGGCACAGCGCGCAAATACCGGCGTCACGCTCGAACACGCACTCGCGCAGATAACTCGTGCTGGAGCGCAGCCGCCACTCGTGCACACAGGCGTCCGAACAGAATGTCCGCCGCCGTCCGCTCACCGCTCCCTTGCACCACCGGCACATCGGAGCGATTCTAGCGCGAATGAAATTCGCCCATGGTGCGATTCTGCTGGTGCTGCTCATGCGAACCGCGAGTGCGGACGAACCGGACGTTCCGCGACGATTCGAGTTCAAGTTCGGCGGCCAGGCGATCTGGATCTCGCAGCGTGAACTTTTCACGGAAGGTGGGTCTGTGCGTCAGGGCATCCTCCGCGAGCAAGACTGGTCGGCGCTCGAGCGCCGGCGGGACATGAAGAAGGACGGCGAGTGCGACGTGCAGTTCATCGGGTCCATGGACGCATATGAATCGAATGTCAGGACATGGGACGCTCTATTGGCCGGCGGGATCATCGATTTTCTATGAGCACGGCGGCGTGCTCGTGGCGGCGCCGTACTTCCGGGATGATCCTGACGTCGCGCGATTCAAATCCCTGCAGAGCATCACCGATCTATTGCGATCGATGGAGAAGTCACAAGGGCGCTGACGCGCCCCTGTGATCAGACCGCAACGGGTTCAAAGACCGGCAGTTCGATTGCCACCGAGGCCGCATTGACGGTCGCCGCGATCCGAATCGCGTCATGCACCTGCTCCTCGGACAGTCCACCCTTGATCACGACGTCCTCGTGCGAGCGGATGCACATCTCGCACGCATTGATCGCGCTGACCGCGAGGCAGAACAGCTCGAAGTCGATCTTGTTCGACGCCGGCTTCACAATGCGCTGCATGCGCAGGCGCGCCGGCATCTGCGAATACGACTCCTTGCCGACCATGTGGCGGAAGCGGTAATAAACGTTGTTCATCGCCATCAGCGCGGCCGCGGCCAGTGCGTCGTCGATGACCCCGGCGGTCACTTCGGCGCGGGCTTCATTGACGATTGCGTCGCGCAGGCGTTCGTTACGAGTGGCGATCGCCGAAGCGATCGCCACTCCCCAACGTTGCGCCGGCGTGAGTGCTCCCGGCTGCAGGACGCTTTGCAGGTTGAGCTTGATGTCTTTGGCCGCGTCGGGAATCGCGGCGCGGAGATGCTCGAGACTCACGTTGGCGCTCATGGTTACGCCACCTTGATGGTCTCTTCGCCCTTCTGCCAGTTGCAGGGGCAGAGCTCGTCGGACTGCAGCGCGTCGAGCGTGCGCAGCGTTTCCCCGACGTTGCGGCCGACCGACAAGTCGTACGCGCTGACCGAGCGGATGATGCCATTCGGATCGACGACGAACGTCACGCGCAGCGCGACACCGCCCTCCTTGTGGATGATGCCCAGGTCATTGGCGAGCGTCGGACTGATGTGCACGAGCGGGGTCGGCAGATCGGCGAGATCCGGATGCGCATTGCGCCACGCCAGGTGCGAGTACTCATTGTCGGTGGAACCGCCGACGACGACTGCGTCGCGATCGGCAAAATCAGCGGTGTGCTTGCCGAACTCGACGATCTCGGTCGGGCAGATGAACGTGAAATCCTTCGGATAGGCGTAGAAAACGAGCCACTTGCCGGCGAAATCCTTGTTCGAGACGGTCTTGAATTCCTTCCCCTGCTCGCGGCCGACGTTCGCCTTCAGATTGAAATCGGGAAACTTGTCACCAACGGTCAACATGTGTACTTCTTCTCCTTTTCGAGTTTTCGCCCGTGCGGGACGGGCGGTCGTGTGGACTAGTGCTTGTGATTGCGGCGCGAGCTCTTCACTGTGCCGCGCATGACCACCTGATAGTCGTGCACTTCGTAATCGCGGAGCGACTCGATGTTGCACACCTGGACGCGGTCCCACGGCACGTCGTGAATGGCGCCCGTCTTTTCATCGATGAAGTGATGGTGTGTCTCCGTGATCGGGTCGAAGACGATGCTGTCCTCGCTCAGATTGAGACGCTGCAGCAATCCTTTATCGACGAAGAGATTGAGCGTGTTGTAGACGGTGGCGCGGGAGATCCAGGGGAAGCGCTCGCGGACGCGCTTCCACACCAGGTCGGCGGAAGGATGCTCGTGCGTGTGCAGGACGTAATCGCCGACGGCGACGCGCTGCGCCGAGGGTTGGATGCCGCTTTCGCGGAGCGTCGTGGCGGTATCTTTCGTCAGCACGGAGATTAGACTAAGTCTAAACTACGACGATGTCAAGAGTCGGATGGAGTCTCGATGCGCAAACAGACAAGTTTCCGTAACGACACTTCTCCGCTCCCTCCTGCTAGACTGCGCCCGCTCCTCCAATCTGGCGTGTGGCGCGGGCAGGGATGAAACCCGAAGAGATTTACCTCCAGAATCTCCGAACCATCGAGCGCATTGCCGCGTTCGTCGCGCGGCGCCATCATCTTTCGGCGAGCGAGGCCGAGGAATTCGTGCAGGAAGTGCGCGTGCGATTGCTGGATGACAATTACGCGGTCATCCGCAAATTCGAGGGCCGCAGCAGTTTCTCCACGTATCTCACCACTGTCATCGGCCGTCTTTTTTCACAATGGCGCGTCGAACAATGGGGCAAGTGGCGCCCCTCCGCTGAGGCCAAACGCCTCGGCGACAAGGCCATTACGCTCGAGAAACTCGTGTCGCGCGATGGCTTCACTGTGTCCGAGGCCGTGCACGTGCTGACTACGCCGGGCAGTTCCTCTTACACGATCGGCGAGCTGGAAGCGATCTATCTCCGGTTGCCGCCGCGCAATCCACGGCCGATGATGGTGTCGGAGGAGGTAATGCCGGACGTGCCGATCGAAGCGGACGCGTATGAGCGCATCGAAGCCGGCGACCGCATGCGCGCGTTGCGCAAGACCATGGAGGTCATCGACCGTGCCATCGACACGATGGATCACGAGGACCGGCTGATTCTGCGGATGCGTTTCTGCGAGGCCCGGCGAGTGCCCGACATCGCCAGCATCCTCAATCTCGATCAGAAGAAGTTGTATAAGCGTCTCGAGAAGCTCTTCCATGCGCTGCGCAGCGAGCTCGAGAATGCGGGCGTGAGTCACGACGACGTGCCGGGACTGCTGAACGCGGGGGACGAGGAAGTGCATCTCGGCTTGTTCACGACGGGAGAAATCCCGCCGCCCGGTCCCTCTCACGATCCAGGTGGGGACAAGGTCAGGCGGGAGGGGAGAATGAGATGACCACTCCCATGCTGATGATCGACCACCCGAGTGAAGAGACCCTCGCAGCTTTCGTGGACCATCGCCTCGAGGAACGTGTGCACCAGCAAACGACGCAGCACCTGGCCGATTGCGGCGAGTGCCGGGAGCTGGTGCTAATGGCCGCGGACTTTCAGGAATCGGAAAAAGTGGTGCCGGGCCGGTTCGGGAAGGGCCGCCTTGCCGCGATTGCCGCCGCGGTTGCGATCGCGGCTGGACTCGCTGTGGTCTTCCTGCCGCCGATTTTTCAGGATGACATGGGCGATGTCATCACCGCCGCGCGCGCGCTCGATGAACGCCCGTCCGAGGGACGTCTCGCCGGTCATCCGTACAAGAAGGAACCGCCGACCTATCGGAGTGGTGGAACTCCCGACCCGTCGGATGACGACTACTACGCGAAGAGAGCCGAGCTGTTCGACATCGTGAGTGACGCGAAGGATCCGCACGTTCGCGGAGTGGCGCTGCTGTTCGTGACGGAGAAGCCTGAGGACGTTGAGGCCGCCGTGCAGACCCTGGAAGAGGCATATTCGCGCGCGCGCGGCGCGGAACGCGATGCCGTTGCCATCGATCTCGCGGCTGCGTTGCTGTTGCGCGCGCGATGGGCTCCGCAAGTTGCGGGGCGAGCGTATGCGCTGTCGAACGACGTCTTCACGCGCACGCGCAGCGCAGATGCAGCATGGAATCGCGCGGTCGCGTTGGAGAAATTACAGCGCGACGCGGAAGCGATCGCGGCGTGGAACGATTACTTGAAGCTCGACCCTGCGTCCGAGTGGGCGCGCGAAGCCAGGAAAAACATCGAGTACCTCAGAGAGTTATCCCCAGCTCCACCGGCTCGGCCCCCCGCCTGAGCTTCGCGTCGTACAACTTCGCGTCCGATTCGGCGAGCAATGTGCCGAGGCTGCTGCCGCTGCCGGCGGTGGCGAGGCCGGTGCCGACGGCGACGGTGATCTCGTGACCGCCGATCTCCCATCGCAGATCCGCGATGCGGCTGCGGATCCGGTCCGTGATCTGCCGCGCCTCGGCCGCACCTGTCTCCGGCAACAGCAGCACGAACTCGTCACCGCCGTAGCGCGCGATCACGTCGCCGATGCGCGTGTGCTCTTTGAGACACGCGGCCACGTCCGCGAGGATGCGGTCGCCGACGAGATGCCCGTGCGTGTCGTTGATCTGTTTGAAACGATCCAGATCGAACAGCGCGACGCTCATGACCTTGCCGCCCGCGAGAATCTCGTCCGCGGCGCGGAACAACGCGCGCCTGTTCGCGATGCCGGTGAGCTCGTCGGTGAGCGCGAGCGTCTGCAGTTCCTCGTTGGCGAGGTGAAGCCGCCGTTCCATTTCGATCCGCCGCGCAGCGCTGCGCAACTTCGCGAGGATCTCGGAATCGGGCGAGCTCTTCGTCAGGAAATCGTCGAGGCCGCTGTCGAGTGCGCGCAGTTTCACGTCCGTACCGTCACTCGCCGTCAGCAGGATCGCGTAAAGACCGGGAAACGCCGACGCGGTGCGCGCGTGCCGCACTGTCTCGATACCGTCCATGCCCGGCATCGAAAGATCGATGAGCAGCACGCTGATGTCACCATCGCGACGGATGCGATCGATGGCCGCGGCGCCATCGTTCTCGACCACGACGTCGAAGCCGGCGCGCGTCAGCACGATCTGCAAGCGGCGCAGATAGTTCCGATCGTCATCGACCGCCAGCAAACGCAGCGGTTCCGGCGGTGCTCCGCTATCACTCTTACGGCGTACCGGTTCCTCGTCAGTGCCCATTGAGCGGCGACTTGGAGCAAGCGAGGTGCCGGATTCGACGGCGGTGTGACGTTGCTCACGAAATCGGAGCGCGCCGGCTTTGCCGCCGCACGTTATGGAGTGCGGCGGCTTTTGCCGCCGCGTTGGAAAACGGCAGCTTTGCTGCCGCACTCCATAGCTGCTTACTGCGCGGGTACGTATGTCGGGTCTTTGCTCTCGTTGTCGATCACGGAGCCGTACGCGGTCACGCGACCACTACCGCTGATCACTTCGACCGTCAGTCGCGCGTTGTAGGTCTGCCTGCCCGGATTCAGCAGGAGGATCGGGCGCAGTTGGCGGAACTCGTTCGGCGCCAGCGTGACCTCTGTCGACGCCGTCACCTTCGAGTCCGGCAGACTGAGTGAAAGCCGCACCGTCGCGCTGTTGCCGGTCAGTTCGCTGAGACCAACATTCGAGCGGAATTGATCCGACTCTTCGAGTTGCAGGATCTGTAACGAACGCTCTCCCGCTCCGACACCTTCTTCGGGCGTGACTCCCGGGATGAACTGTCCGAACGTACCGTTGTTCGCGACCGACGTGTACGTCCGGCCGGTCGCGACGAGCGAAGAGCTGCCCGGCGTCGTGATCAGGATCGAGCCGCCGGTGCCCGACTTGTTGAAGAGCGTCGGCAGGACGTCGTCGAGCACCAGCACCTCGCCGGCGCGGATCGTCCGCGGCTCGGCGGTGACCGGCGTACCGAATCCCGCGAAGCCATTGCCGGGATGGAAGGTCAGGGTGATCGGTACGTCAGTCGTACCGCCGTTGTACAGGCGCAGATCGGAGTGGAAGTTCTGCAGTCCGCCCGGCAAGTCGGCGATACCCGGGACGACGTAACGCGCCGCCGTGATCTTGCTCGCATCCACCGGCATGACCGCCAGCGGATCCGTGGTGACGTTGTCGAGCACCGAGGCGTACGCGGTCACCGCACCCGTGGGCGACTCCACCTCGATCTCGATGCGTCCGTTTTCGAGTGTCGGGATGCCGGCGTCGAGCTGGATGAAGCGATTCATCTGGCGATGCTCGCCGGGGAGGAGGCTGAACGGCACTTCCTTGAGCATCGTGCCGACGGTGTCGTAGATGCGGATCTTGCCGCTGGCGGGCTCACCGGCGCCTTCGACGATGCCGAGGTTCGTGCGGAACTT
>DASPNA010000140.1:0-23970 GCA_035626775.1 Thermoanaerobaculia bacterium | reverse complement strand
CGGCGATGGATACACGGGGACAGTGCACTTCACCTCGAGCGACGACATCGCTGTGCTGCCGGCCGACACCGCGTTCGTAACCGGCGACCATGGCGCACGCAACTTCAATGTGACGTTCAAGCGCGCCGGCCTGCGAACGCTCACAGTGACCGACACGGTGAGCGGCATGACCGGGATGATCGCCTTCTTCATCACTCCGGCGGAGGCTTCTTCGCTGACGCTCGCGATGACCTCGCCCGTCGGCTCGGGCAACGCCGCCGACGTCACGGTGACGGCAAAGGATGCCTTCGGCAACGTCGCAACCGGCTATGGAGGAACGATTCACTTCACCAGTTCCGACGGTACCGCGGCGCTTCCTTCGAACTACACGTTTGTGACTGGAGACCAGGGTGTGCACACGTTCCCCCTCGGCGTCACGTTGCACGCGGGCGGCGTGCAGAGCGTCACCGCCACCGACATCGCGACCGGGTCGATCACTGGTTCGGTGAACGTGACCGTCGGTCCCTCGATCCCGACTTCGTTCACGGCAAACCGGTCCGGCGCGAACGTGTTTCTGGCCTGGAGTCCTTCGTCGGGAGCGGACCATTACGACATCCTTCGCGCTTCACCGACGTCGGGTGGCTACATCTTCCTCGCGTCGACGTTCGATACGACTTATCTCGACACCACCGCGGCCGCGAACAGCGTGTATGCGTACAAGGTGCGCGCGGTCGATGCGTCCGCCAATGCATCGCCATTCAGCAGTCCGGACGCGGCCACGACCATCGTCTTCACGGACGATCCGCTCGCGGCGTTGACGCAAATCAAGGTCGTGCACATCACGGAGCTGAGGACCGCCATCAACTCACTTCGCGCCTGCGCCGGATTGACGGCGACGGCATTCACCGATCCATCGCTGAACACGGCGACGACGGTGAAGAAGGTTCACATCGACGAGTTGAGAACCGGCATGAGCGTGGCCAGAACCGCGCTCGGACTGTCGACGATTGCGTTGACGGACCCCACGATCGTTGTGAACACGACTGCCGTGAAACGGTTGCACATTACGGATCTTCGGGTGGGAGTGAAGTAGGAACGGTGCTACACTGCCCTGCACAGCGATTTGTGCAGTGAAAGGCCGGGAACCCTCCCGGCCTTTTTGTCTTTACGTGGTCCAAACGGGAGGGAGGGTGTGATGCTACTCGGGAAAGACATCAAGGGTCTGGCGAAGCGGCGCAATTGTCCTCGGTGCAGCATGCAGAAAACCGAAGGGACGGCGCTCTGCCGCCGCTGCCGCTACAAACTGCCCGCGCACATGCGGCGGCCGCTCGAGGGGATCGAGCAACGCAAGGAGTGGGTGGTCTTCAACGCGATCCGCGCCGCGGCGACGTACTTCGACACGCACTACCGGTCGATCCGCGAGTTCGGCGGCGGGCGACGGCGCGGCGACGAGTGACCGACCCGGGGCCTCCGGGTCGTCACGACGGAAAGCGCGCGTCGAAGGAGTTGCGCGCGAGCTGCTCCAGCTCTTCGCGCGTCAGATCGAGCGCGTCGGCAACGGCCACGTAGTTCTCGTTCACATAGCCGCCAAAGTACGCCGGATCGTCGGAGTTGATCGTCACTTTCAGTCCGCGCGCGAGCATCGTTCGCAAAGGGTGATCGGTCATCTTGTCGAAGACGCGGAGACGCACGTTCGACAGCGGGCAGACCGTGAGCGGGATCTGTTCGGCGACCAGGCGATCGACGAGGCGCGGATCTTCGAGACAGCGCACGCCGTGATCGATGCGGCGCACCTGCAACACATCGAGCGCTTCCCACACGTATTCGGGCGGACCTTCCTCGCCCGCGTGCGCGACCGCATAGAGCCCGGCGTCACGCGCTTTCGCGAACACGCGCGCGAACTTGCTCGGCGGATGTCCACGCTCCGAGGAGTCGAGACCGACCGCGACGAACTTGTCGCGATGCGGCAACGCCTCGGCGAGCGTCTGCATCGCGTCGTCCTCGCTGAGATGACGCAGGAAACAGAGGATGAGCTTCGACGTGACACCGAGGCGAACCTCGGCATCGCGTTGCGCGTCATGGATGCCGGCGATCACGGTCTCGAACGCGATGCCACGCTGCGTATGCGTTTGCGGATCGAAAAAGATCTCGGCATGCCGCACGTTCTGCGACGCCGCCTTTTGAAAGTACGCGGCGGTCATGTCGTAGAAGTCGTCGCGCGTCTGCAACACGCCCGCGCCCTGATAGTAGAGATCGAGAAACGATTGCAGGTCGCGAAAGTCGTACGCCGCGCGCAGCGCCTCGACCGACGCGTGCGGCAGCGCGATGCCGTTACGCCGCGCGAGCTCGAACATGAGCTCGGGCTCGAGCGTCCCCTCGATGTGCAGGTGCAACTCCGCTTTGGGCAGTTCCGCGATGAAGTCGTGCATACGCGCCGAGGCTACACCACGATGAGGTCACCCCTCATCCGGCCTTCGGCCACCTTCTCCCCTCGCCGAGCGGAGAAGGCTACTCGTGACACCGCTTGTGAGGGGCGTCACGGCTACACCACGACGCGCAATCCTTCCACGCCGTCACCCGGATAAAAAGTCCGATAATCGTATTCGTCGCGCAGCGAGTCGTTGTCCCACATCTCGTTATGTTCGGAGCGATAGTTGAAGTAGAGCTTCAGACGCGAGCCGCCCCAGTGGATGACGCGCGCGACGCCGGCCTTGTCGGGATGGCCGTAGCGCGAGCCGTTGCTGGAGAAGAGATAGCGCTTGCACCTGATCTGATCGAGGAGCTCTTTCGACATGTTCGCGACGCTGCCGTGGTGCGGCACTTTGAGCACGTCGAGTGAAAGCGACGACGTTCCGCGCTCCTTGTTCAGATCCTCGAGCGCCTTCTTCAGCACCGGCGCCCACACATCGCCCGTGAGCAGCGCGGTCTTGCCGTCGTACTCCGCGAGCAGCGAGATCGTGCTGCCGTTCGCGACCGTCTTGTCCTCACGCGCGTCCTGTTCGGCGAGCTTCTCCACGTTGATGCTGCCTAGCGCGTCGGGCTGCAGTTTCTTCACCGTCGCCAGTTTCTCCAGCGTCTTCATCCGATCTTCGGCATCGAGCCCCTCGTCTTCGAGCACCCGTTCCCACTCCGCCGCGAGCACGCGCATCCGATCCGGCGTCGGCGTGAGCACGGTCAGTTTCATGCCGCCATCGAACTCCGCCCACGGAAACTGTTCGCCGGGCAACGCGACGATCGGACCTTCATCGAATGCTGCGTTCCACGGAATGCCGGCTTCGTCGATGAGCGCAGAAACGAACTCGCCCTGCAACGCACCCATCTGGTCCGGCGGCTTGAACTGCTCGGCGTGACGATAGCCGTTGAACCACACCTCGCCCCACTCGAGACCGGGGATCTTGTCCTGCAGCAGCGGCACCGCGCCCTCGATGTGATCGGAGTCGACGTGCGTGATGACGAAGAGCTCGAAACGGCGATCGTTTTCATCGAGCTCGAGGATGCGCTCGCGGATGATGCGATACGTGGCGACGCGGCCGGCGTCGATGAGGATTCGCTTGATGTGATCCTCGTCGGGACCGTATTCGATCCACAGACTGTCGCCTTCCGATGCGGCAAGCATCTCGATCGTGAACATGCATTCCTCCGAGAATTACCCCTCACCCAACCCGCTCCCCCGAGGGGGGAGCGGGTTGGGTGAGGGGGCGTTTACGCGAGACGCCAGTCGGCATCGCCATACGCGGTCAGCGCGAGCACCATCGGCAAACCGTTCGCGAGCATCGAGCGTCGAATCGCGCGCATCGCTTCCCCGATCGACGTGCTCTGACCCGCACTGAGCGATTGCAACTGCGCGAGCAACTCCTCGGTCACCGGAACGACATGCCGGCCGAGCACCGTCGAGCCGGAACTGATCACCGCCGCGGCGCCGAAGCGGCGGAACTGGCTCACGAATCCCTGGAACGACATGCGCGGCGCACCGGTCTCGCAGCCCATCAGCAGCACGAGCGGCGGCGGATTCGACTTCGGCTCGCGGATGAATTTTTCGCTGATGAATGCGGCGCCGAGGAACTCCTTGTCGCCGATCTCCATCTTCTGCAGCTTCGCTTCCTGCTCGACGTGCACGAGCAGCACCAGCAGCGTCGGCGCGTTGCACATGGCGCTTTTCCACACGTCCCATTTCTCGATGGCGGGCTGCGTCGCCGGCACGATTGCAGCGAGCCTGTTCTGCACGCGCGCGATCCCGCCCGGCTCGTGCGCGTCCACTTTTTTCGTGGCGCCGAGGAGCGCGCATTTCAAGACTTCGAGCTTGTTGCGGCCTTCCACCGGTTCGGCCTGCAGGCCGAAATCCTGTCCGGTGGGAATGGGATTGCTGGAATCATGAACGTGGCGCTCGATGACCTTGCGCAATCCCCAGAATCCGAGCGGGCAGATTACCGACCCGGGCGAATCGCCGGGCAACGTGTCGTGCTCGCATTTGCCGGTGGCGAGCGCCTCGACCGCGCGCGTGCAGAGCGTGCTCACGCCGGGCTCGAGCTCGCGGTCGTAGACGAACTCGATCGGAAAGCGCGCCTCCGGTTTCGCGGAGACGACCTGGATGCGTTCGGCGTCGCGCATCTTCTCGAAGTCGCGGCTGTCCATGAAGTGCAGGTAGAGCAGACGCCCGTGCTGCGCGAAGTTCACCAGCATGTTCACCGTGGCGGGCGTGAACAAACCGGCGTACTTGTCGGGGTCGTCGGCGATCTTCGAAAGCTCATCGTCGAACCATCCGATCTCGTCCTTGAGGTCTTCGATCGAAACGTACGACGCGCGTCCGGCACCGGTCTTCAGCGCGCCCGCCTCGCCTGCCGCGGATTTGTTCAGCACGATCGCGGCGTCGCCGCGTTCCATGCTCCCGAGCGACTGCATCCCCGGCCGGATCACCGCCTCGGTCACCACCACGATGTTTCGATCGGGCTTCGGCAGCTCGTTGTTCGTGACGCTGCCTTTGACCAGCGCGGTCTGCAGCACGCGATTCTGATAGAGCACGGTGATGCGCGCCTCGACTGTTTCCGCATCGGGCTTGAAGAAGAACGAGACCGTACTGCTAGCGCCGCGCCGCGGCAGGAGGATGGTGCCCATCTGCGGCTCGGGCATGAACTGCGGATCGAAGAAGATCACGGTGACGAGATGTTCGCGATCGTCGTCCGGGAGTTGATCGTCGGGAAAGACGCCTTCGCCGCGCATCCACTCGGTGTCGTCGGGTGCGATGCGCACTCGCACCTCGTGCTTTGCCGCGCGACGGAACTCGTGTTTCACGAGCTCCTGCGTCTCGCCATACACCTGCGCCTGAATCCATCGCGCCTCGGGCAGCGGCGATTCGGTCATGGCCGCGGCGGTGATCTCGGAGAGCTCGACGGACGCGGAGGCCATGTCGGCTTCGCGATCCCATCGCATCGTCTCGGGCCGACTCATCCGCGCCGTGACTTCGCGAAAGGTCACGGACTCGGGCAGATTCAACGCGTACGTGGTGGCGGGAGGAAGGACGAGCGGCGTGTCGCGCGGCGCGACTGCTTCCATCGTTTCGCGCAGAAGCTCGACGCGCTTGGAAAGAGTCCATTGCGCGAGCACGCGCGACGCGACGAACATCACGACGTCGCCGGCAGGCATCGCGGCGCGTAGCGCGACATCGAGCGGATTGTTGTGCGCGATCTCGTCGATGAAAGAGGAGAACCAGTGCAACCGTGTCGATGCGTGCGTGGCAGCGAGCGCGACGCCGGCACTGCGCGACAGCGTGCGCAGCGCGCTGATGAGCGACATCATGTTCCGCGCAGACGCGTCGGTGGCGCCGAGGACGATGGCCAGATCGCAGCGGATGGGAAACGGCAGCGCGGCAAGATCAGCGACGGTGCGGCGCAGCGCGTTCGGCGACACGAACACATCGCATTCACGATGCGACTCATCGAGCGTGACGAACGTGACCAGCTTGTCCGCGTAGTGATACTGGCGAAACGCGTCGAGCAGTGCGGACGCTTCAGTGGTGGATAGGACGCCGACGCGGACCGGCCAGGCCAGCACCACCTTCGCGACCGGCTCGTCGGCGCGGATGTACACGGAAGCCGCGTCGACCTCGCGCGTCGAGAGCGTTTCGTGCACCCACGCGGCATCGACGAGCGCGCGCGTGTCGAAGCCGGGATCGATCTCGATGCGCGGTGTCTCGCCCCAGCCCGAAAGATAGGCATTCCACCTCGCGAGCTGTTCTCGCGCGTCGTCGTGCGTGCGGAGCTTGTCGAGATCCGGCGGACGCCACGTCAACAGTTGTCGCACGCCCGACTCTTTTTCGAGCTCGCCTTCGATGCCGGCGGCCGCAAGCGCTTTCGCGAAATCGGAAGGTGAGAGATCGACGCCCCAGAAACCGAAGGATCTGCGGTTCATTTCTTCAATGTACCCGGCTTTGGGGTGCGGCGGCAGCTAACGCTGTCGCACTCCAAATGTGCACACGCGGTCCGCGTGCACGATGGTCGCGGGTCGATGCGTGATCACGAACGTGGTCCTCCCCTTCACCAGCGCCTCCAGCGCCTCCTGAATCACCGCCTCGGTCGCCGCGTCGAGCGCCGACGTGGCCTCGTCCAGAATCAGGATCGGCGAGTTCCGCAGGATCGCGCGTGCGATGGTGATGCGTTGGCGCTCGCCGCCGGAAAGACGTGAGCCGCGCTCGCCCGCATTCGTGTCGTAACCCTGCGGCAGGCGCTCGATGAATTCGTGCGCCTTCGCCGCTTTCGCCGCGGCGATGATCGCCTCGCGCGGCGCGCCGGGACGCCCGTACGCAATGTTGTTCGCGATGGTGTCGTCGAACAGGAGCGCCTCCTGCGGCACGATCCCGATCTGCTGGCGCAGCGACTTCTGCGTGACCTTGCGGATGTCGATGCCGTCGATGCGGATCGAGCCGCGATCCGGGTCGTAAAAGCGTTGCAGCAGCGACATCAACGTCGACTTGCCACTGCCGCTCGGACCGACGAGCGCGATCATCTCGCCGGCGCGCACATCGAGATCGAAGCCGCGCAGCACGGCGCGATCGCCATACGCGAAGTGCACATCGTCGAACGTCACGTCTCCCTTCACCGGCGGCAGTTCGATCGCGTCCGGCGCGTCGGCCGGCGTGTCTTCCTCGTTGACGAGCGAGGTGATGCTGTCCAGCGCGACCTTGCCCGTCTTCACGGTCTTGTACACGCCGCTCAGTCCCTGCATCGGCGCGAAGACGCCCGCCACGTAACCGAGAAACGCGACCAGCGTCCCGACCGTGAGATCGCCGCGCAGCGCGAGCCAGCCGCCGATCAGCAGTGATGCGATGCGCGCGATCAACACGACCGCGCTTTGCGTCGCGCCGATCGCGGCATCGAAACCGACGCCGCCGATCATCACGCGATTCACATCGCTGACCTGCGCGAGATATCGCTGCTTCTCATCGTGCTCGCGGGTGAAGCTCTTCACGGTGAGCATGCCGCCGAGGACTTCGTTGAGGCGGGAGTGGATGCGCATCCAGCGCTGCAGCAGATCGCGCTCGCGCGCCGTCTGCCGCGGCGCCGCTTTCACCGCGATGAGCGGCGGCAGCGGCGCGAGCAGCATGATCAGCAGCGCGAGACGCCACTCCAGTCGCAGCATCACGATGACCGTGATCAGCAGAAAAACGACCGACGGAACGACATCGAATGCGAGGCGGCTGAACGATTCGATCATGCCTTGCGTGCCGCGCTCGACGCGCTCCACGATCGCGCCAACGCTTTCCTTGCGATAGAAGCTGAGCGGCAGGCGATGCAGCCGGCCGACGACGACGTCGAGCAATTCGCGATGCAGCTCGAGGCGCGTGCGCGCCATACGGTAGGTCGTGGCGGCGAGCAGCAGCTCTCGCATGATGCCGAGCACCGCCAGCCATGCCACGCCCTGAAACAAACGCGACGCGGAACCGCGCATTTGCAGGCCGTCGACGATGTACTTCAGCACCAGAGGCTCGAGCGCGTTCATCGCCGCGATGATGAGCGTGCCGGTGAGGATGACGGCGACGCTCCGGTCGTACTTGCGGAGCATTGCGAGCGCGCGTGCAACGCACGTGCGGATTGCGCCCGGCAATGTTCAATTCAAGACTATGGAGTGCGGCGGCGACGGCTGTCGCCGCCGCGTTCGAAAGCGGCAGCTTTGCTGCCGCACGCCATATCACTCGTAGCGGAGGGCTTCGATCGGGTCCAGAGCTGCCGCTTTCCACGCGGGATACCAGCCGAAGCCGATGCCGATCAGCGAGCAGACGATCAGGCCCGTCAGCGCCCAGCCCCACGGAAACACCATCGCGATTTCCAGCCACAGGGCGATGCCGTTGCCGCCGACGACGCCGAGGAGGATGCCGGCCAGGCCGCCGAGCTCGGACAGCACTACCGCCTCGAGCAGAAACTGCCGCGTGATGTCGTCCTTGCGTGCGCCGATCGCCTTGCGGATCCCGATCTCGCGCGTTCGTTCCGTCACGCTCACCAGCATGATGTTCATGATGCCGATGCCGGCCGCGAGCAAGGCGATCGCGCTCACCACGAACGCGCCGACGCGAATCTGACCGGCGATCTGCGCGAATGCGGAGACGAGCGTGTCGTTCGAATAAATCTCGAAGTCGTTGTCTGCGCCGAGCTTCAGCCCGCGCGCGGCGCGCATCGCGCCGATCGCTTTGTCGAGGGTCTGGTTGTACGTCGCCTGCGACGTCGACTGGATGGCGATGTTGATGGTGCGATTGGTGCGGCCAAAATCGCCGACGAAACGCGTGATCGGCACGATCACCAGATCGTCCTGACTCTGTCCGAACGACGACCCTTTCTCCGCGAAGACGCCGATGATCTGGAACGGCTTCTCGTTCATCTTGATCACTTTCCCGATCGGCGTCTCGTTCGGAAAGAGCTTCTTCTGCACGTTCGGCCCGACTACGGTCACGTTGCGCGCCAGCGCCACGTCTTCCGCGGACAGATTGCGTCCGTAGCCGAGCGTGTAACTGTTCGCGGTCAGGAAATGCTCGTTCGTGCCGACCAGCGTCAGCCCCTGCACCTTGGTGCGGCCGTAGCTGACCGGCTTGCCGCCATCGAAGATCTTGAAGCAGATGGCGTTCGCGGTTCCGCCCATGAGGCGTTCGAACTCGCGCGCTTCCTCGAGCGTGATGTTCCGGCGGTTCGCGAACTCCGTCTCCGGATCGTTCGTGGTCATGGTCGGGTACTTGGCGAACTGGAAGATGTTGCTGCCGAGGAAGCTGAGGCCGGACTCGATCGACGTTTGAATGACGCTCAGCGCCGTCATCACGCCGATCACTGAGAACACGCCGATGGTGACGCCGAGGATGGTGAGCACGGAGCGCAGCTTGTTGGTGCGCAGTGCGCCGAGCGCGATGCGGACGATCTCGGCGCTACTCATAGCGCAGCGCTTCCACGGGATCGAGGCGCGAGGCGGTGAACGCGGGCGCGAATCCGGAGAGGATGCCGGTGAGCGTCGACACGATCAGGCCGGTGACGACGAGGCTCACCGAGAATTGCATCGGGAACGAGGGGAACGCGTTCGCGACCGCGACGCACAGCAGCCAGGAGAGCGCCAGCCCGGCCACGCCGCCGACGAGGCAGATGGAGATGGCCTCGACGAGAAACTGCAGCAGGATCGTGCGGCGGCGCGCGCCAACCGCCTTGCGCGTGCCGATTTCACGCGTGCGTTCCTTCACGCTGACGTAGGTGATGTTCATGATGCCGATCGCGCCCACGAAGAGCGCGAGGCCGGTGACGAACAAGCCCGCGCCGGCGATGCCCGCTTTGATCGGACCGATGGTGCTGCGCAGCGCCTGCTGTTCGTTGATCTCGAAATCGTTCTTCTGTTCCGGCTGCAGGCCCCGCACGGTGCGCATCGCGCCGGTGAGCTGGTCCTTCGCGATCTCCATCTTGTTCTTGTCGGCGACTTTCACGCGGATCGAGGTGTCGAGCCGCGCGCTGAACGCTTTCATGAAGGCCTGCAGCGGGACCACAGCGTACGTGTCGAAGCTGAAGAGGCCGAGGAACGTGCCCTGCTTCGCGTAGACGCCGACGACGCGGAACGGGGTGCCGCCGATGTTCACCGTCTTCTCGAGCGGCGAGGTGTTCGGGAAGAGCGCTTCGGCGACGTCGTAGCCGAGGACGACGACGTTGCGGCCGCCGCGCGACTCGGTCTCGTTGAAGAAGCGTCCTTCCTTGAACGCCGATGTCGACGTCACCAGGAACTGCTCGGTCGTGCCCTGCGTGAACACGCCGCGCACGTCGTTGTCGCCGTACTTCACGTTGCGCACGGTGTTGATGGTGGGGACGGCTGTGACGAGCTGAGAATTGGGGATGTCGCGGATGATGCGATTGAGCTCGTCCGCGTAGCGCACGTTCATCGTGCGGCGGTTGCGATAGTTCCACCAGTCATCGACGTGATGCCACGGCCATTTCTCGACGTAGAGGATGTCGTCGCCGATGACGGAGAGGCTGCGCTCGAAGCCAATCTCGATCCCGCCGATCGCGGAGCCCATCAGGGTGACGGCGATGATGCCGATGATGACGCCGAGCGCGGTGAGCGCCGAGCGCATCTTGTGCGCGCGGATGACCGAGATGGCGATGCGGAAGCTGTCGGCGATCTCGAGGAGCATGGCTTTCTCCTGGGTATCTCTTCGCCATCTGGAGCGACGGGCTCTCAGCCCGTCCGGTTGCGTCGCTCCAGATCTACTGCTCTTCCTGCTCGATCGCGACTTTCGCGCCGTCCTTCAGCTTCCGCGAGATCGCCGTGTACGAGCCTGACACGATCTCGTCGCCGGGTTTGAGGCCGCTGCGGATCTCGATGAAGGTATTGTCGGCGATGCCGGTCTGCACCGGCTGCATGCGCACGGTCTCGCCGGTTTTCACGAAAACCACGCGCTGCAGATTGCGGCGCAATGCACGTTCTTTCTGTTTCTCTTCGCTCTCGTTGGTGACGTCGGCGCGGTTGTCCTCTTTGTCGCGCGTCGCCGCCTGCACCCGCCGCCGCTCCTGTTCCTCGGGCGAAAGCGTGCTGCCGGGCATGCGCACGGTGACGCTCTGGATCGGCACGGCCACGACGCCGCGCACGGTGGCGGTCTCGATGTCGGCCGTGGCGCTCATGCCGGGACGCAGGCGGACGGAGCGATCGGGGATGCTGATCTTCACCTCGAAGTTCGTGACTTCTTCCTGCGTGCCGGCGTTGCGCGTGAGCGCCGTGCTGGCGATCTCACGCACCACGCCGCGGATCTCGCGATCGGGATACGCGTCGACGCTGATGCGCGCCGCGTCGCCGACTTTCACGTCGACGACGTCGTTCTCGTTCACATTCACGCGCGCTTCCATCGAGTCCAGGTTTGCGATGCGCATCACCTCGGTGCCCGCAAACTGGCTGGTGCCGACCACGCGTTCGCCGGCACGGCTGGTGAGCGAGCTGATGGTGCCGCTGGTCGGCGCGTAGACAGTGGTCTTCGACAACGCGTCATTGATCTGCCGCAGCGCGCCTTCGGCCTGTTCGATGCCGAAGTTCGCGGTGTCGAGTGCCGCCTTCGCGCTGTCGTACGCGGTCTTGGCGTTGTTGCGCTCCGCTTCGGAAATGAGGCCGCCTTCGTAAAGCTTCTGGATGCGCTTGTAGTCGGCGTCGGCCTTCTGCAGCTCCGCGCGGTTGCGCGCGCTCGCGGACCGCGATGCGTTGAGCGACGCCTGTTGCGACTCGACCTGCGCGCGATAGCTGTCCGGCTTGATGCGCATGAGCAGATCGCCCTTGCGCACGAGCTGTCCTTCCTTGACCGGCAGCTCGATGATCTCGCCCGAGACTTCCGGCGCGATCTTCACTTCGACTTCCGGCTGGATCTTGCCGGTGGCGGTGACGATCTCGGTGATGTTCGTGCGGAACGCCTTGTCGATCGTGACGAGGATCGGCTTCTCTTTCTTCCCGTTGACGACCTGGGCGGAGATCGCGACGACGATCAGCAGCGCAATCGCGCTCCAGATGAGGATCTTCTTGCGCGAACGTTTCGGACGATCAGCCATGGACGGCGACTCCCCTGCGCATTATGAGTGTGCATACGGATCGCCTCCAAAAAGTTTGGAGTGCGGCAGCGAGAGCTGCCGCTTTCAGAGCGGCGGCTGCCGCCGCACACCAAAGCTTCAACGCGGGCTCGTCAGATCGAAGTCGACGCGAAAGCGCCTGCCCTGGGCCTCGCGACGTAAGGCGTACGTGAACGTCTGGCCGTTTTCGTCGATCGCGATGGTCCAGATGTTCGTCGCCGCGGTGGGAATCAGCCTGGCCGTGTAGTCGTCGGCGTAGAAATCGACCGAACGTGACAAGGTCGTTGCTCGTGTATCGCCGCCGTACTGCGTGATGCGATCTTCGGTACCGTCCTCATGTCGATGATCGTGTTTCAGGCGCAGTCCCTTTCCGGTGCGCATGAGCACCCACGTGCGCGAGCCATTCTCTCCGACATGGAACGGGATGCGGATCTCGGTCGCGCTGCAGTCACGGACGTGCATGACCAGCTTCTGCGCGCCGATTTCCGCGTCGGACGGCTCCGTCCCTTCGACCAGCCGTCCCTCAAATGTTTTGCCGCACAGCGGCTGCAGCGCGTTCCAGAGCGCATCGCCGGGATGCGGCGTCGTCGCCGTGCGGCATCCGGCGGCGGCCAGCGTCAGCAGCAACAGTAAGATCTTCATTGCGTTTCGGTGTGATAGCCGTCGTGCAGCTTCACCGGCTTCGACTTGCGGCGCAGCGCGATGTTCAGCACCTCCACGAACACCGAGAAGGCCATCGCGAAGTAGACGTAGCCCTTCGGGATGTGGAAGTCGAGGCCTTCTGCAATGAGCGACATGCCGATCAGCAGGAGGAAGCTGAGCGCGAGCATCTTCACGGTCGGATGGCGATTGACGAACGCGCCGATCGAGCCTGCCGAGACGAGCATGATCAGCACGGCGACGATGACCGCCGTGATCATGACACCGAGGTCCTTGGCCATGCCGACGGCGGTGATCACGGAGTCGAGCGAGAAGACGATGTCGAGGAGAGAGATCTGCACGATCACCGAAGTGAGAGACGGCGCGACGCGTTTGATGTCGTCGCCTTCCTCCCCTTCCAGCTTGTCGTGAATCTCGTGCGTGGCCTTGGCGAGGAGGAACAAGCCGCCGAGGATCAGGATCAGGTCGCGGCCGGAGATCTCCTGCCCGAGGACGGAGAAGAGCGGCGCGGTGAGCTTGACGATCCACGCGAGCGACAACAGCAGCAGGACGCGCATGATCATCGCCATGGCCAGGCCGATGTTGCGCGCCTTCTTCTGCTCCTCCGCCGGCAGCTTGCCGGAGAGGATGGAGATGAAGATGACGTTGTCGATACCGAGGACGACCTCGAGGACCGTCAGCGTCAGCAGCGCAATCCATGCTTGCGGATCAGAAAGCCATTCCATTGCTCAAACCTCCGGAGGGCGCGGATTGTAAACGCATCCGGAGCGAGGGGCTCTCAGCCCGTCGAAAAAATTACGCATCCAGTCGACGGGCTGAGAGCCCCTCGCTCCAGAAGGAAATCGCGGCGCGGCCGCGGGCGGTTATACTCGGCGCCGGTCCAACAATGAACTCCCCAGCCTTCGAGGCTCTTCGCGACGCGAGTCGGCGTGTGCCGATGCCTTTGCGCATCCGCGGCGGCTGCATGGCGCCGGCGCTCGATGACGGTGCGATGGTCAGCGTTCGCGCACGGCGGTTCTACTTTCCGGGCGACGTGCTCGTTTTCCGCACCCGTGCCGGCGATCTCGCCGCGCACCGCATTCTCGGATGGCGTCCGGCCGCGTTCGTCACGAAGGGCGACGGCTGCGAAATCCACGATGCTCCCGTTCGGCAGGATGCGATCGTCGGCGCGGTCCAGTTGCAGGTGCGGCTCCGCGAACGGATGCGCGCGATGTCGCACTTTGCGCGGATCGTCGTGCGCAGGCTGCTGCGGTGACGCACCAGTTCCTCCGCGAGCCGGCGCTGTTTCCCGCGCGCATGGCGGGCGAGACGTGGGGCTCGGAACGTTGCGACGTCGAGCTCGCCGGCGAGTTGTTTCGCATCGAAGGGTTGTCGTCACTGCAACTGCGCGGCCTGGCTGAGCGTTACGGCGCGAGGCTGCAGCCTTCGCATGCGACAAACGTCGCGGCGACGCTGCAAGTGTTCCGCGCACCCGTCTCGGACTTTGTCGAGATCGATACGCGCGGTTGGGAGTACTGGGTCGATCTGCAGTGGTCGGAGAGCGGCTTCGCCCTGAGCGGGATGCGCGTGATGGCGCGCGCGGAGCTCGATCGCGCGGGCATCTGGACGTCCGTCGAAGAGCCGGCCGAGTTCTCCGGCGTTGTCGAGAACGTGCTGCGTCCGCTGCTGGCCGCGCGCTTGCTCGCGAACGGCGGACTGCTCGTGCACAGTGCCGCGGCCGATGGGTATCTCTTCGCCGGACGATCGGGGGCGGGGAAGTCGACCGTTGCGCGGCTGGCGCTCGATGCAGGACGGGCGGTGCTGAGCGATGACCTCAACGCCATCATGCGCGTCGACGCTTCGGCGGAGCGCCGGCGCGGGACGCCGGCGCTCCCGAGCGGCTTCCTGCTCGAACCGCTGCCATTCACCGGCGATCTCGAGGAACGCGAGACGAGCCGCACACAGACCCGACTGCGCGCGATCCTCGCGCTCGAAAAGAGCGACGCCGAGAGCGTGCGCGCGATGTCGCTCGCGGACACGGTCTCGCTGCTCGTGCGTTGTGCGCCGTATGTGAATCAGGACCCGGCCAGGCTGCCTCTGCTGCTGGAGCGCGCATCCGAGATCGCGCACGGAACGAGACGCGGCGTGATCGCGTTCCGGAGAGACGGAGACGTGTGGCCTATACTCGACGCCGGATTCGGATCGCGATGAATATCACCCTGCAAAGCCGTATTGCGCTCGATCCGCGAGTCCGCTTCCGCCGTTTCGAGAATGACGGCATCGTCATCCATCAGAAGACGGCCGAGGCGCTTGTGGTGAGCGACGTGGCGACGCGATTCCTGGAGATGGCGGACGGCGCGCGCACGCTGCAGGAATGCGCGGAGGTGATCGGCTCGGAGTTCGACGCGCCCGCGGACGTCATCGAGCGCGACCTCATCGCGTTCGCGAGCGAGCTCGCCGACGCCGGCATCGTGGCGGTGCAGTCATGACGAGTTTCGACGATCTGGTCGGCCGCACCTGGGACGAGAATCGGTTGTTCTCCGTCCTGATCGAGCTCACCTACCGCTGCAACCTCGACTGTTTCTTCTGCTACAACGACCTCGGCCTCCGCGGAAAGCCGCTGGCGTTCGAACAGTACGACACGCTGTTGCGCGATCTCGCGTCGATGGACGTGCTGAACGTCGCGCTGAGCGGAGGCGAGCCGCTCGCGCATCCCGACTTCTTCCGCATCGGCGCCCGCGCGCGCGAGCTCGGGTTCCTCGTGCGCGTGAAATCAAACGGCCACGCACTGCGTGGCGAGCTCGCACGCAGGCTGCGCGATGAAGTCGATCCGTTCGTGATCGAGGTCTCGCTGCACGGCGCAACGGCCGCGACGCATGACCGCCAGACGCGCGTGCCGGGCAGTTTCATGCGGCTGATCGAAAACCTGCGCGAGTTGCAGGAGCTCGGGTTGCGCGTGAAGGTCAACAGCACGCTCACGATCTGGAACGAAGCCGAAACCGCCGAGATGTACGCCCTCACCGATTCCCTCGGCCTCCCGCTGCGCTTCGATTTGCAAGTCTCGCCGAATGACAACGGCGATCGCACGCCGCTCAACGTCGCGCCGACGGATGAAGGGATCCGCAATCTGATGCGCATCGAAGACGCGCGCATGGCGACCCTGCCACCAATGCCCGACCTCGTCGTCACTGCAGCCCCATCATCAAAACATTGCGGCGCAGGCTCCGCCGCGGTCGCGATCGATCCATACGGCAACGTGTATCCGTGCGTACAGTGGAGACGCGCGGTCGCGAATCTGCACCAGCGCTCGATCGTCGACGTCTGGGCCGATTCATTCGGCGGCATCCGCCGCGAGACCGAAGAGGCCAAGCGCGTGGTGAGTTCGCACCCACGCGGACCGTTGCTGAATTTCTGCCCCGGATTGGCGGAAGTGCTGACAGGTTCCGCGACAATGGTGCCCGTAGAGATGGAACGAATCGCGAACGTGGTAGGTGCGCTAACCGAGTAACCCTCGCCCCGCGTGCAGGGAGAGGGCGGCCGTAGGCCGCGTGAGGGGAACCCCTCATCCGCGCTTCGCGCACCTTCTCCCCTCTGCGGAGAGGAGAAGGTTACATTAGGTCGTTACTGCAGCCGCAGCGTCGGATCGCCGAGCAGCATCCACGTCGTGCGCACATCGCGATCGCTCGTTCCTGCTTTCGCGCGCGCGACCAGTTCCCCGATCGTGATCGTTGGATTCGCCGCGAGGATGCGATACAGCTCGCGATTCACCGCGCTTTGCGGCGGCGGGTCGGTCATGCCGGTCGAAGCCCACACCGCAATTGCGCCGCCGTCCGGCACATGCATCAGCGCCTCGGCCAGGCTGTTTCCGAAGACATCGGCGAAGAGTGCATTGAGACAGGTCATCATCACGTACAGCGGCGTCGAGCCCGAGCCGGCGAACGTGCCCACGTCCTCGGACATCAGCGCGGCCGTGTTGCTCCAACCGACCAGCGAACCGTGGCCGATGTAATTCACGATCGACGGATTGCTCGTAAGCGCGCTGAACAAAGCAGGACGATCGACCGGGGACGTGATCTCGAAATGCTCGAGCGCGTACGTTGACGGAATCTCGTGCCGCACGCCGACTGCCGCGTCGGCGAAGCTGAACGTCGGATCGTCCTGATCGACGACCATCAGCACGCGTTTGGAAGACGGCGGCGTATAGCCGACGATCTTGTCGACCATCGCCTGCGCTTCGGCTTCGGTGTTCACGGTGAGCCGGCCGAGATACAGATTGGGGACGCCGTCGTTGTCGAAGTCGACCATCCAATCGTCGGACGCGGCCTTCATGTAGACGGTCGGCAACAGGCGCGTGGGGATGAGGTCGAGATCGCCGTAGCCCTCGTAGTTGCGTGGGTCGACACTGGCGTCGCCGACCAGCATCGCGAAGCGCGGAGCCTTGCGCCAGCGCGATTGAGTGGACTTGAAGAAATCGCGGATCGCGTCGGGCGACTTCGAGCCGTAGCCGTATTCGTCGAAGACATCCTCGACGTCGACGACGATCGTTTCCAGCCCCTGCGCCTTGCGTTGCGAGACGAGCGGCGCAAGCGCGTCGATGAACCTCGCGTGCGAGACGATCACAAAGTCGGCGGCGTTGCCGCGCGCCGAGACCGTGCTCGGGCGATTCGCGGCGATCGAGACCGGCGCGCCGGCGGCGGCGAGCGTGGTCGCGTACAACGTGCGCGTTCCCTGCTCGTGCGGAATCGCGACGAGCGAATGGCCCATGCCGCTCGCGACCACACGCGACTCGATCTCCTGCGGCTGCAGCGGATCGGTGACGTCGATGACACGCACGTCGTTGCTTGTGAAGCCGGAGATCGTCACTTCGCGTGCGCCGGTTGCGGGGAAGCGCAGCGCGTCGCCGTCAGCGGCGTACTTGTGCGGATACGTGAGCCGCACGTAGTCGACGAACGAAACATCGAGCCAGTTCGCCGTACCCGCCAGCACGACTTCGTTGTGACCCTCGACGATCGCGGACGCCGGCAGCGTGAACGTCTTTGCGCCCGCTTCCTGTCCGTAATACTCCAGATAGCCGATCAGAGAGCCGTTCAGCGCCACGCTGACGCGATGCTCAGTCAGCGTCGCGCCCTGCGCGGCGACGGTCAGCGTCACGGATCCGCCCGCGGCGAGATTCGAGACTTGCAACGGCTGCGTGGTCGGATCGGAGTAGATCGCGGAACCGTAGTAGCTATCGCGATCCGTCGCGCCGGCTTGTGCGCCGAAGAAGATGAAACGCTCCTTGCGCTCGATTGTGTATGGGAAGCTCTGCGCGGTGAGCGGCGCGCCCTTGGCCTTCCCTTTGGCGCGGAAGCGGAGACCGGTCGCGTTGCCCGAAACGAGCCAGTACGTGCGCGTGCCGGAGTACGTCGTGTCCATGCCGATCGCGTAGAACTCGATCGCATCAGACGCGTCGAACTTGCCGTCACCGCCGTCATTCACCGCGATCGGAACTTCCGAGCCGTCGACGAAGAGCGAAAGGGTGCGCGAGTCGCTGCCCGGATCGAATCCACCCGCGGCGAGCTGCGCGCGCGTGACGCGGTAGTAGCCTTCACGCGAAACGCGGATCTTCGCCGCAGCTTTACCCGCGAGCTCGAACTGCCGCGCCAGCGTCACCTCGGACAAAGCATTCGCAGCGGCCTCAGTCGCCACGCTGCGTTGCGCATTCGCGCGGTGTGGCGCCTTCAACTCGGCGAGCGTCGGCGAGTCGGCGGATTGCGTTGCGAGTCCGCGCGCTGAGCCGCCGCTGAGTCGCGTCACGACGGGACCGTGCATCTTGCGGGTGCCGTCGAAGTCGATGCTTTCGATCCAGTAGATCGCGCCGGCGACCGGTTTGCGATCGGTCCAGCGATACGAGAAGCCGGCCGGCGTTTCGGTGCCGGTGATCAGCGTCGAGCCGGCAATCAGCGCGCGGTTTACGCGCACGCGCGCGGCGCCGTGCTCGCGATAGATGTTGAAGCCGAGGTTGTCGCGTTCCCAGGAAGTGTTCCAGCGGACGTCGACGGTGTTGGCGCTCTGCGTCGCCTGGAAGCTGAGCATCTTGGCGGCGGTCGCGGAGATGATCGTGACCGGGATCGCGGACGTGTTGTTGCTCAACCGCGGATCGGGCTGCGTCGCGGCGACCGTGGCGGTATTCGTGAGCGTGAGCGCGGAGGCGGATGCGTCGACGGTGACGCGGACTGTAATCGCCGCGACCTGCCCGTTCGTGAGTGTGCCGACCGGACAGGAGATCGTACGGGTGCCATTGTTGTACGAGCAGGTGCCCTTCGACGTGATTGCCGAGACGAACGTGAGATTCGCCGGCAGCGGATCGGTCGCGGTCACGTTCGTCGCGGTCGCGGGACCGTTGTTCTGAACGCGCAGGTTGTAGATGAGCGTGTCCGCGACGCGCGCGGGATTGGCGGAGACGGTCTTCACGACCTCGACGTCGGCGGCAGTGGCGGAGCCGACCAGCGTCGATGCGGAGGACGTGTTGTTCGCGGGAATCGAGTCCGGCGTGGTCGTGGCAACGGTGGCCGTGTAGTCGATGATCGTGCCGATCGGCGTGGCCGCGTTCACGCTCACGGTCAGCGGGAAGCTCGCCGTCTCGCCGACGGCGAGCGCCGTGTTCTTCGTGCACGTGATCGTGCCGGCGGAACCGGGAGTGGGCGTGCCGGGAAGCGGCGACGTGCTGCAGGTCCAGCCGGCCGGGAAGTCGATGTACGAGTACGTCGTGTTCGGCGGCGTCGGGAACGTAACGATCACGTTCTGCGCGGGGATCACGCCGTTGTTCGTCACGGTCTGCGTGTACTGAATGCTTTCGCCCGGCACCACGGGATCGGGAAAATCGCTGACCACGATCTGCACGTCGGCGGTATTCGCCGCGATGATGTTCGTGCTCGCCGTGGCGACGTTGTTCGCGACGTACGGCTCGGTGGTCGTCGTCTGCGTGTACGCCTGGCTGCTGAGGTTCGTGCCGACCGCGCCACTCGCGGTGAGATTGAGGCTGAACACCGCCGACTCATTCACGGCCAGCGGAGTGCTGCGCGTGCACGTGATCTGACCCGCGGTCGGACCGCTGCAGGTCCAACCCGCGCTCGGCGTGGTGATGGAGTTGAACGTGCTGCCGGCCGGCACCTGCGTGACGAACGTCGGATTCGCGGCTGCGATCGGACCGTTGTTCGTGACCGTTTGCGTGAACGCGAATGCGCTCCCCTGCACGACCACCGGGGGAACGGTGTTCGTGATGGAGAGGTCGACCTGCGTCGCGGAGACGACGACCGTGCTCGTGCTGGCGATGTTGTTCGACGGCGTCGGATCTTCGTGATTGGACGAGATCGACGCGGTGGCCTGGATGATCGTGCCGCCGCTCGTGCCGGGATTCACGGTCACGGCGAGCGTGTAAGGCGCCGACATGCCCGAGGCGAACGTCGAGTTCGGAGTGCACGTCACGACGCCTGCCGCGAGGCCGCACGTCCAGCCGGGCATGTTGATCGAGCTGAACGTGGTGTTCGGCGGGATCGGAATCTTGAGCGCGCCGCCGTCCGTCGTGGTCACGGGACTCAGTCCCGCGTTCGTAGCGGTGCCGGTGTAGGTGAGCGTGTTGCCGGGCACCACCGGATCGGGTGAATCGGAAATCGTGACCTGCAGGTCGGCCGCCGCGGCCGCGTTGACGGTGAGACCGTTCACGCCGGAGTTGTAGTCGGTGTTGTAGTGATAGCTCGAGCCGGAGAAGTCATAGATCAGCGCGCGCAACTGCGCGCCGGCCACGGGCGTGGAGCCGAGGATCTGGACGGTGAAGTAGGTGTTGACGTTGCCGCCGGTCTTGCCGCCCGGATAGTTCTCCGGGCCGATGCAGGCGCGGTACGTCGGCGAGAGGATGTTGTTGTCCCAACCGCACCCATCGGCGTAGATCGTCGTGTTCAATGCGGCCGCTGGCTGGTCGTACACGGAGTACGACGACAGCAGACGGAAGCTGACGTTGGTCAGATTGACGAAGTGCTCGAGCTGCTCGTAACCGCCCGGGGCGGTGCTCCAGAGGACGTTGAAGGTGTAGATGCCGCCCACCTGCAGCGAGGTCGGACCGGTCAGTCCGGACACCGTGTTGCGGTTCTGCGAGTTGAGCTTCTCGATGTACAGCGCGCGGTTGGCAGGCGTCACCGCCGACAGCGCACCGCTGGTCGCCGTCACGGTGTAGCCCTGCGAGGTGAAGTACGCCGCGTTGACGCGCGTGATCTGGCCGTTGAAATAGAAGTCTTCGCAGCGATCCGGCTTGATCTCGGCGCGCGTGATGGTGGAGTTGTCGGCGAGGTTGATGAAGGGGTTCACGGCGCCCACGGTGTTGTACGTGGCCATGACGTTCGTCAGCGTCGCCGCTCCCTTGTTGCACACGCGCGCGCCGACCATGAAGGTGTCGGGGCCGTCGTTCTGGGGCGGCAGCGCCTTGTTGCTGTCCAGGCCGATGACGTTCCAGCTGATCGGATCGATGCAGAGCGCGGGCGGCGACGCCTGATTGCAGCTCTGCGCTTGCGCGCCAGCGGCAAGAAATACGAATACCAATCCTGCGAGCAGCGCTACGCGACGAAGCATCACAACCCCTTTTGTCGGTTTGGACCTGGACCGATCGCTTCGGACGAAGGAAGCGATCTTCTTTCTCGATACTGCCGAGGCAGTCTATGGGAGAACCGTCAAAATCGTCGGGTTTATGCCGCAGCAATACGCAAATTGTGCGCGCCGTGTCATGAGCGCGGCAGCGCAGCTGCGCTTTCCAAAGCGGCGGCAAAGCCGCCGCGGCAGCTGGCGCTGCCGCATTGAAAGCGGCGGCTTGCCGCCGCACTCCATATCAGCTCAGGAGTTGATGGGACCGCGCGGGCACGCGCCCGCGTTCGCTTTCGACGGCGGCGCTGGGCGGCAGATGGCGGCCATCGCCTCGAGTGGCTCGCGCGACAGGATGCGCGGCGGCGTGTACGGCTTCCGCCCTACTGCTTCGTCATTCTCCTGATGGGACGGGCGTTCCGCCATTCGCAATCTCCTTCGGCAACTGCATGGTGACAGCCGGATCGCCGAGGAGGAGGTAGATCCCCGCGGTGTCACTCGGATGTGCGGCGAGAGTCTGAACGATGAGGTCGCCGATGCGCAACTGCGGCTTTGCTGCAGCGTTGCGCATGAACGTCCGCTGCAACTCGCGCGCGTTCTCGTGATTGGAGATGCCGGTCGCCGACCATACCGCCAGCGCGCCGCCATCCGCCTGACGTGTCAGCGCGGAGCCGAGCGGCTCGACGATGCCGTCTTCGAAGCGATTGATCGTGCACGTCATCGCAACCATGACCGGGAGCCGTCCCGCGGAAAGCAGCGCCGGCGCATCGCCCGCGGTGAGGATGCCGGACGACGCGATCTGATCGAGCCCGCCGTGGCCGATCCAGCTGACCAGCGGCGTGCCGTTCTGCCACGCATCGAGCAAGCCGTTGCGGGCTGCCTGCGGTCCGATTTCATCGATGTGCAGCCGCATGCGCGGAAGAGTCTTGAGCGGCGTGGCTGAGTCGTCGCTGGCGTGGCCGAAGTTCGTGTCCTGATCCGTTGCATCGGCGCTGAACACGATCGGATCCGTGGCCTCTGCCGTGGAGTGGTTCTGCAGCTTGCTGACGTACGCCAGCAGTTCCGCGTTCGTCGAGACCGGAATGCGCCCGATGGCGAGGTCCGGGCTGCCGTTGTTGTTCGCGTCGGCGATCTTCGTGTCCGACGCGAAGAGACCGTCTTTCGTGCGGATCATCATCGGCGGCACCGGGCCGGGCGACTGCGTGAGTCCGCGATAGTCGACCGTGCCGGTTCCGGCGAGGACAACGTAGCGCGGACGCTGCGACGACTTCATGAGCGAAGCGACGTAGGAACGGATCGCGTGCGGCGTGGGCGTACCGAAGCTGAACTCGTCGTAGATCTGATCGAGGTCGGCGACGAACGTGCTCAATCCTTCGCGCTGCCGCAGCGACGCCAGCGCCTCGGCGCCAGAACGCATGGAAGCAGGAGCGACGACGACGTAGGCCGCGCGCTGATTCTTGAGGCTCGGATCGGCCGCGGAGCGATATGCGACCGGAGTGACGAATTGCTCCGCGAGGAACACATTCTTCGTCGTGGACGGAAGCGCGATCGCGACGTCGTCGCCCGTCAGTGCAACGCCGGTCAGCAGCGTAGGACGCGTGCGCTTCGTGATGTCGAGCACCATGGGCGTCGTCGTAAACGGACCGGCCGAGACCGCAGTCTTGATGGCCGCTTCGAGCACCCCGTTCACCGGCCGTGCGTAGCGGTCGTAACGCAGCGTGAAGCCGTCGATATAGAAGACGTCGAACGCTGCAGCCGGTGCGAGCACACCTTCGACTTCGATCGTGTTCGCGCCGTCCTGCAGCACTCCCGCCGGCACCGTCAGCGTCGCTTTGCGCGAATTGAGATCGGTCCACGACAGGTCACCGACCGGCACGCCGTTCACGATGACGTTGGCCTGATGCGACGCCTGATCGAGCGCGCCCTGCAGGCGCACGTCGAGCGACGCGCTTCCGGTGCCCGCAACAGCAGGCACGTCGACTGTGAACGTCTTGCGACCGAACGTCGGATCGCCGCTCACGACGTAATCCCAGAACCAGTAATCGCTCTCGGGATCGAGCGGCAGCACCGTCGCCGGAAACGCATCGGTCTCGAAATCGGCCACGCCCGTGAACGTCGAGAGCGCACCGCTCGAGGCGCCGGCGGCGACGTTCGCCATCCGCTCGCCCTTGCCGAGGCTGACGCGATAGATGCGATCGCGCGAGTAGATCGAATCGCTCTTTTCGCCGAAGAAGAACAACGCATCGGCCGTCGAGGTGTACGCGACGGTCGCGCCGTTCATCGTGACCGACAGGCTGCCTTTGCTGGCCTCTTTCTCGATCTGATCTTCTTTCTTGCCGAAGCGCGTCGCGAGCTCGCTGAACGGGACACGCACGATGCCGGTGTCGCGCACCGATACCATCACGGCCGCGGTCTTCGCCGCATCGACCGCAACTTCCGGACGCGCTTCCGCAGAGAAGCCGCGGTGCGCGGGCTGTCCGTGCTCGAAGCGCTTCGTGACGTCGGGTCCGAGGCGACGGCCGGTGACGAGCGGACCGTGACGATTGACGCGGCCGCTGGAGGTGATCTCTTCGAGGTAGTAGCGCTCTGCGACCGCGCGGTCGTCAAGCTCGTAGTGACGGCGGCCGGCGGGGATGAGGGTCTGATTCACCTTCGTCCCATCTTCGCGGTACAGGTTGAAGCCGAC
>DASPNA010000139.1:0-18830 GCA_035626775.1 Thermoanaerobaculia bacterium | reverse complement strand
GCCGGCGGGCTAAGAGCCCGCCGCTCCAGATGGCATTGGTTGCGTCCTGTAGGGATCGCGATCGCGGCCGGCATCGTGGCGCTCCTGCTCACGGCCATCTTTCTGCTGCCGGTCATGACTTCGATCAACGCCGGTGCGGAGAAGGCCTTGCGCAAAGAACGCGCGGCGTCGCGGGACACGAGCGAATGGGTCGCATCGCCCGAGCACTTGCGGCGCGCGATACGCGCGACGTTCATCCCGTATTACGGCGGCGCGACGTGGCGCAGCAGGACCGGCGAATGGGACCTCGGCACCGCCCGCGCCGGCAGCATCGTCATCGCGCTCGGGCTCGTCGCGTCCGTGTTGATGTTCCGCAGACGCGACGTCCGCTTTCTGGTCGTGCTCGGTGCGATTGCGCTCCTGGCGAGTTGGAAGACGCCGTTCATCGCGAAGGCGTTGCACGCGCTGCCGCTCTACGACATCGCGCTCAACTGGCGATTGGGATTCGTGGCCGCGTTGTGTTTTTCTTTGCTTGCCGGGATGGCGTTTGACGGATTCACGACGTCGCGTCACGCGCGGTGGATCGTCCTCGCCACCGGCATCGCGCTCGCGGTCGCGACCGCATTGCTGTGGCGCCCCCAACTTGCACTCGGTGTCGACAAGAAACTGATGATCGCCGGCGCACTCGCAGAGTTTTGCGGAATCGCGTTGCTGATCGTCGCGCTTTCGATGCGATCGCCGCGCATCGCATTCGCGATCGTCATCTTCGCGCTGGCGGCGCAGCGCGTCGTCGAGGACGGCAACATCTATCCGGCCATTCCGCGCAAGTTGTTCTATCCGTCTGTGCCGATCATCGACGCCGTTCCGCGCGATCCGCTCTATCGCGCCATCGGCAGCAACGACATCCTCATCCCGAACATCAGCGCGATGTACGGGCTCGACGACATCCGCGGCTACGACTCGCTGCGCCTCGGCCGCTACGAAGACACGCTGCCGATGTGGTGGCAGAACGGCCTCCGCGGTTTTCGCGACGTGAACAATCTCGCTTTGCCTTTTCTCTCCTTCCTCGGCGTCCGTCACGCGATCACGCCGAGCTCGATGTCGCCGCCGCCGGGCTGGCGCGTCCTGTTCGAAGATCGCGGGTCGCGGCTGATGGAAAACTCGCGCGCTTTGCCACGCGTCTTCGTGCCGCGGCGCATTCGTTACACGAGCGATCGCACGGCGACACTTGCGGAAATGGCCCAGAGCACCGACTTTGCGGACGTCGCATGGGTCTACGCGAAAACCGGCCAGCCATACACTGCCGACAACGCCGCCGCAAACGTCGCGGCGCGCAGAGTGGGATCGCGTTACGAGATCGACGTCGACACTCCCGCGGACGCGCGCATCGTCATCACCGAGTCGGCATGGCCCGGCTGGCGCGCGTACATCGACGGCCGTCGCACGAGCATCGAGCTCGCGAATCACGCCTTCCTCTCCGTCGCCGTGCCGCCGGGAAAACATCGCGTGCGCGTGCAATACCTGCCGAATGCGTTCGTACAGGGACGCGCGATCTCGTTCGCGACGCTACTCGCTCTCGCGATCGTGTATCGGTTCAGGCGTTTCGGACCGCCGGCGACCCGCGCCGGCTGATGCGGCAGCGTCTCGCGCTGCCGCTCCCGCGCGTCCAGGCGAGGCCGCGGGACGGCGTCGCATCAGCCGGCGCGGGACGCCGGCGCTCCGGGCTCGTCGTCGCGCGGAAGCCCGATGTGCATGCGCCGTAGCCACGCCACCAGGCGCGGCATCTTCGGCTCGATCTTGTCGCAGGCCTTTACCGCGAAACGGCTGCGTGGGAAGAGCATCAGCACCGCCAGCAGAAAGAAGATCCAGCCCTGCATGATCGGCAGGAGCGCGCCGATCACAGCCAGGATGGCGAACACGACGCCGAGGGTAATGCGGAGGACGGCGAGCATCGGAGCGGGGAGTTTGGTGGAGGTGCGGCGCACGATCGCGTAAATGAAGATCGCCGCGATCGTCACGAGGGACGCAGTGAGCAGGCCGGCCTCGAGCGTCATGGTTTGGGACGAAACTCTCCGGCCTCGAGATACTCACCAGGGATCTTCTGAAACTCCTGCACGCCGTACTGCGCGAGCAGTTCTTCGTCGGACAGTTGATCGGCCAGGATGAGCCCTTCGATCTCGCCGCTGCGATTCTCGAGCTCCCATCCCGTCCAGATTTCGGCGTCGCTATACGGCCGAAGCGAGATCTTCTGGAGGTAGCGGGACATGCGCGATGCTCCTGAGGCGGCTGATTCTATAGCGTGCGTCCCTTGCGGCGCTGTTCCGCATATTGCGCGAGAAAGTCGCGCAGCCCTTCCATCGCGTCGCGCACGCCCTCGGGCATCGACTTCATGCGCATCCAGTAACAGCCGGGATCGAGGATGCTGCGCAGCACTTCCATGAACTGCGTGAGCGAGATGTACGTGGTCTGGTAGACCTGCCCCTTCACGTTCTCTTTGCGCGCGCGTTGCAGCCTGGCGATGATGCGCGCGGCCAGGTAGTACGGCGACTGCAGGACGTCGAACTCCTCCTGCGACATGCGTGGTCCCTTGGTGATGTGCTGCCGGTTCACGATGGCTTGCAGGAAGTCGAGCACGAGCATGACGGCGGTCTTCGGGATCGGGCCGCAGCGTCCCGTCGCGACGGCGTCGCTCAGGAACGCGTTCAGCGACTTGACGTGCTCCGAATCGGGATAGGTGAGCTCGCGCAAACCGTACTTCTTGCCGATGGCTCGTTCGTCGAGCTCGGGGATCGGCGCTTCAATCGTCTTGTTATCGTCCGACATATGGAGATGCAGCCACAATACTATGCGCGTTCAACGCCACGTCATCTCGAACGTGCACGTCTTGTCGCCCAGGCATTGGCACTTGCTTTCGGTGACGTTCGGATCGCTCCCGCCGTGGCGCAGGATCGACTCGAGAAAGTACCCGAACGCGCTCGCGCAGTAGAGCGGGCTGTAGCACGGATAGTTCGAGTAGATCATCCGCGCGCCGTTCGCCGTCTTCTCGAACCGCACCGCGCCGAACTTCTGATACTGGTCGTGAAACATCGCGTTGTTCTCGAGGAACTGCACGAGGCTTTCGGAGTCGAGCGAGCGATAGATGCGGCCGATGCCCAGCTCCGCCGAGGCGGCGCCGATGAGCGCGAGGACGTTCGGATACTTCCCCTTCAACTCGTTGTGAATGGCGCGATCGAGCTCGATCAGCGACTCGAACTCGCACCAGCTCGACGCCAGCGGCGTCTTGACGTAGCCGCGCGTGCGCGGCGTAAGCTTCTCGAGCAGCGCGTTGAAGCCTTCCTCGCCGATGGTGTCCATGAGGAACTGCTTCCGCCCGCCGAACATCACGCCTTTCACTTTCGCGAGCGCCGGATCGGGGCCGACCAGCATTTCCTTTCCTTCGAGGCGAGGCGGCGTATTCACGGCTTTGCGCTGCATCAGCAAGGACATGAGGGAATTGTAGACGACGGACTCCCCTCACCCGGCCTTCGGCCACCCTCTCCCCGCAAGCGGGGCGGGGGCTACACAGGCCATCCCCTCGTAGCCTTCTCCCCTCGCGAGGGGAGAAGGTGCCCGAAGGGCGGATGCGGGTTCACCGCAGGTGCCGAAACATCTCCGGCACGAACTCGCCGTCGCTGGCCTCGCGCGCCGCGAGTGCGATCTGGAACTCCATCACGTCCGGCGGCACCGGCGGCTGGTACTGATCGAGCGTGCCCCGCAACGCATCGATCGGACTCAACCCCTCGGCACGCACCGCGCGATAAAGCTTCACAGCGATCGACTCCGCAGCGCCGGGTGTGAGGAGCTTCGGAATCATCGCTTCGACCGCGGCGAAATCCGTGTCGTGCAACTCGACCCCACGCCGTTTCGCGAGCGCTCGCAGCAGCGTGAAGCCCTCCGCAGGCGTGGTGGTCGGAAAGATCGGAATCTTCACATCGACGCGGCCGGGGCGTTTGAGATCGACTTCGATGAGATCGGGACGGCTTGACGCGAGAATCCAGACGATGCGGCCGCGATTCGCGGGATTGCTCATCTGCTCCGCGAACATGCCGTAGATGCGGCCGGAGAGTCCGGAGTCACTGCTGCCGGCGTCGCGTTTGCCGAGGGCTTGATCGGCTTCGTCGATGAAGACGAAGCAGCGGCCCAGTCCCTTCAACAGACGAAAGATCTTCTCCAGATTCCCCTCGGTGCTCCCGACCCACTTGTCGCGAAAATTCTTGAGCTTCACGACCGGCACACCCGCTTCACCCGCCAGGCATTCGACGAGATACGTCTTGCCGGTGCCGACCGGGCCGCAGAGCAGGTACCCCATCGGCAGCGCCTGCACGTCGTTCATCTGCCACAGCTTGATGTCCTGCCGCAGCCACGTTTTCAAGCGTTCCTGCGCATGAAAGTCGTCGAGCGTGCGCTTCGATTCGATGAACTCGATGAGGCCGGCCGAGTCCTTTTCGACGAGCTCCTTGCGCATCGAAACGAGGTCGGCGGCGTGCAGCACTTCGCGCGCGTGCGTCTTTACCCGAAGCAGGTTTTCGACGGACGTGAGCGTTGTCCCCGTGAGCTGATGCGCGAGCGTGTCGTAGGATGGCGCGAACTCGGCCAGCACTGATGCGTGCTCCGTGGCAAGCAATTGCAGCGCTTCGCGCAGTTCGTTCGTCGATGGCAATGGCACTTCGATCGGCGCGGCGCGCGGATGATTCACGAGCAGCGGATGGAGATCGTTGAGATTTTCGGCGACGAGGAACGTGGCCAGCGAATGCCGCGTGAATTGATCGTCGGCCGCCCAGTCGCGCATCAGCATCGCCAGCGCGCTGAGGTCATAGTTCAGTGCGCCGGGAAGCGCCGGCGCTACCAGATGCGCGGACTTCATGAAGAAGCCGATCTGATGTGACTCATGGCCGAGGCGGGCCAGGTTGGCGGAGTAGCGAAAGAAACGGGTGAGCCATTCGGTGGCCGCACGCGGCGCGCGTGGCAGCTCGGGGCTCTCCCTGAACGCGGGCCACTTCGTGACGATCTCGCTCCCTTTCTCGATGCGCACGCCGTTCCCGACGTCGTAGCTGAGCACCACGTCGAAGCGAGGCAGGATCACGCGCGCGAGGAACTCGTAGAGCGTGCCGAGCGTGCGCGCGTCGAGCAGGTAGCGGTCGTTGACGTTACCGTGCAGCAGGAACTGGCTGGCGGCGTGCGACTGGTACAGCGACACGAGGCGGGCGGCCCAGATCGGCAACGGCATGATGCGATTCTACTGATGCAGTGAATCGGACGTGCCGTACGTGGTCGGCGCTTCGTCGAGGTTGCCGAGCAGGCGCGAAGTCAGCTCGACGTTTGCCGAGATCGCGTTCGGCCGTCCGCGCAGGCTCGCTTCTTCGAGCGCGAAGTCGAGCTGTGTCTCGATGCGAGTCAGGTCGGCGTCGATCTCCGCAAGCGACGTCTCGCGATGCTGGATGTTGTGCAGGCGCTCACGCAGCAATCGAATGGTGGCCTGCAACGAAGAGCGCGCTGCTTCCGACGGCGCGTTTGCGAGCTCGCGCTCGTAGGCAGCGATCTGTTTGTGCAGCTCCCGCTCGTCACTCGGCGGCGACACGATGATGTTGCGTTGCGCCACGAGGAGGTTGAGGTAGAACCACGTGAGGCGTTGCAGCGCATCGCGGTTGTTCTCGAAGAAGAGATCGTCGCTCGAGTATTCGCGCGACAGAGTTTCGAGCCGCCGGCGCTTTTCCTCGAGCTTCACGTAACGCTGCCGCGCCGCGCCGCCGACACGCTTGAGCAGCGCGTGCCGTGCGTCTTCGGTATCGCCGCGCAACTCGACGGTCTTGACGGCCTCGATCCACTGCTGGAAGCCCGGATTGGAGGCCATCGTCAGCAGGTAGATGAACTCACCGGCGCCGGCGACGGCCCAGATCGCGGGATCCCAGAATCCCGCGATGCCGGCGGCCAGAACGCCGAGCGCGTTCCACGGCAGCCGCAGAAGCGGCACGTCGGGGCGTGCGAAAAACGCGCGGAGGAGATAGCGCACGACGGCCTACTCGGTCGTGGCCGGTCCCATCGTCTTGACGGTCTCGGTCGCCGGAGTGCTCGTCGATGCCGGTTCGATGGCCAGGCCTTCCTTCGCCGCGAAATCGGCGAGCGCCTGCTCGGCCAGCGCTTTCTGTTCCCCTTCCTGCAGCGTGAAGTCGCTCGTGTTCAGCGAGTCGCGCGCGACGCGAGCGCGGCCGGCGGCCACTTCGCGCTCTTCTTCAACCATCTTGTGCAGGCGGTCGAGCGTGTCGCCGGACCCGCCGATGGAAGTGATCATGCCCGACGCCATCTCGGTGAGCTCGGCGGTCGCTTTCTTGATCTTCAGATCGTTGAGCGAGGTGCGCAGCGCCTCGATCTTCTGCTGCGCGGCGCGCACGGAGACGTCGCGCGCTTTGATCAGTTCGTTGTAGGTGGTCTCGGCCTGCCCGAGTTGCGCGCGGTTCTCCTCCAGCTCGCGCTGCACGGTCTGGAGGTTGAGCGCGTGATTGCCCGCCGCTTCGCGATTGCCGGCGCGGAGATTCGCGGCCGCTTTCGCGCGCAACTCGCGCTCCTGCGCTTCCAGTTTGCGGATCTGCGTCATGAGACGCTCCGAGAGTCCGGCGTGCGCGGCCAGCCCCTGGTTGTAGTTCGAGATCTGCTTGCGCAGGTTTTCCTTTTCCACCTCGAGCAGCGCCTCCGGATTGCGCCGTTCCGCGCCGGAAACGAAGAGTCCGAAGAATCCGCGGACGAGGTTTGCGAGTCGTTTGAACATGGGGGCTCCTTTGTGCGCGGGAAGTGTATCGCGGCGGCGGTGCTGCGCAACGCCGCTGTCGACCGCTGCGCCGGCGGGACCCACGCCGGCGAACTTTACGTCCCCGCCCCCGCTCCGATCGCAATGCGAGGCTGACGATCGCCGCGCGATCCCTTGCGAGAATAGTGGGGGGTAGCGTCGATGACGATGTCTCCTCCATTGTCGGTCGGATCTTCTGACGACACGCGTTTGACCATGACTGCGACGACCGCGTCCCGCAGTTGCCGGTGGGCGGCGCGAGGGGGTAATACCTTGTCGATCACTTCCAGCCGAAGTCGAAGATCCATCAGACCGCTGATTTGAGCGCGATCATTTTCCCAGCGCGACACTTCCTGTCGCGTCGTTCCGAGAAGCACGGCAAATTCATCAGACGTCATGCCGAATGCCTTCCGAAGAAAGCGAACGCACTCGAACGTGAGCCGCAGCGGCCGGCGGATCAGTTGTTCCGTGATCGCGTGGGAAAGACTCCTCGCGTCCGGAAGCCACGGCTGCTCGCCGCATTTACAGACGAGAGCCGCCATATTGGTCAATAAAACGAATGAAAGGCCAGATTCGACATAGCGGTGAGGACGGCGCATTGTTTTTTTCTGATAGTCGCTGGCGCAGTTCAGGCAGGCACTCATCTATTCCTCCTCAGATAGGCGAAGGGACCGCTGCGTTTGCCGCGGTCCCTCGTTGGCTTCTGATCCTCGATCGGTCACGGCTTGAGAACGAAAGTCTCGATGAAGAGGGGTAAGTCTTCGTCGTCGGCGAGTTGAACGTAAACGGTCAATCGGCGTCCCTCACGATCTGCTCCAGCTACAGTCACTTGTGCGCCGCCTCTCGAATACCCGACATCCTCGATGACGACGCCTCCTGAGAGGCAGGCCTGAAGATCGGCGTGATCGACCGTTCTGTCATCATCCTCGAAGAGCGCGGCGCGCAGATGTGCCATCTGACGCAGCGCAGCGGGACGCAGAATGAGCGAGCTCGCTCGATCGCGCACCTGCTGTTGGGCCTCGGCACGTGTGTAATGTCTGGGTTGTTCAATGAGCCCGGCCATCGGATCTACCTCCCCGCGTACGCACGCGGCAAGAACATGACCGTAACATCATGTTACGTTCAGGGCGTCGTTACGTCAAGTCCAGTGCCATACAAGATTCAAATCAGCACAATGAAACGCCAACGACGTAAGTGATTGACACGACAGCATCGGCATCGTGAAGATCAATATTGACCCAGAACAAAATCATCGATTTAGTGGTCACAAGGCGACCAATAGGCGGGTCAATCAGCGGTGTTTTGCGCACGCTTTGACCCGCATTACGGACGAGCCTCCCGAATTCGCGTACTTCACCACCGTTTGTGTGTATCAATGCAGGTCACATAGGCGTGGCGTTTCGGTGAACATCATTGCCGGCGGTGTTCGCCAGGGGCTGGGGTTTCGTTCGGCTTGGAGCGACGAATCTCGACCGGCGCGCTGCGAGCCGGTCCCTCTGAGTCGCGGTGCACACCTCGCGCGATGCGCGGTCGAGGATGCGCGTCGTGACGCCGCAGCTGTCGTCGGAATCAGTCGCGCCAAGCCCCGATGACGAGCATCATGTGCGGTTGTGCCCGTTACTGGAGCGGCGGGCTCTCAGCCAGCCGAACGCCCGTCGCTCCGGACGCGACAACGTCCCGTTTACGTCTCTCCTGACGGCACTCATTGAACGGATATCCCGAACGCGATCAACCAGTGTCATGATTCGCCCCGTGCGTAAACAGATGCCGGCCACTGTCCTCGTTGTCGAAGACGATCGCTCCGTCGTGGTGGCGCTGCGCGAAGCGTTGCAGCCGCATGGCGTCACACTCGAATCCGCCGAGGATGCGAGCACGGCGAAGCGATTGCTCGACGAGAACGGGTACTGCGGACTGATCCTCGACCTCGTGCTCGAGCGCGGCGGCAACGGATTCGACGTCCTCGACCACCTCGGCAAAGCGAACATCGACGTGCCGACCATCGTCGTCACCGCGAAGTTGCCGGAATACGTCCGCGAGATGCTCGATGCCACGCGCGTGAAGCTCGTCTTCCCGAAGCCGGTCGACGCGCGCCTGCTCGCCACGGTCATCGTCGCGTTGTGCGCCACCACATCCTGAAGAGTTTCTTGACAGCGGAGGGGGAGGCTCCTAAACTCCGCGGAAATCGAAAACCGACCGGTCGGCCGGTAATCTGCCGGAGCGGCCAGCAGCCATCGCAAAAGGGGCCATATGCGTAACTTCCGTGAACTACAGGATTTGAACGTCGTTCCTCTTCTCAAGCGTTCCTTGTCGATCGGTCTGCTCGCTCTGTTCGGCGTCCTGGCTGCTCCTGCGATCGGCCAGGAGACCGCTCCCTCCGCCGGACAGGAAGACAGGACAAAGGCGGAGCAGGCGGCGGAGCAGACGCCTGTGGCCGGCGAGGAGATCGTTGTCACCGCGCGGAAGCGCGAAGAAAACGTGCAGGACGTTCCGGTGGCGGTGTCGGTCGTGACGTCCGACGAGCTCGAGGAAGCGGCCGCGGCCGACATCTCGGAGCTTCAGACGCAGGTGCCGAACCTTTCCGTCTATCAGGGCCGCAATCAGTCGACGACGCTCACCGCGTTCCTGCGCGGCATCGGCCAGGCCGATCCGCTGTGGGGCGTCGATCCTGGCGTCGGTCTCTACATCGATGATGTCTACATCGCGCGTCCGCAAGGCGCGCTGCTCGACGTTTATGACGTCGAGCGCATCGAAGTCCTGCGCGGACCGCAGGGCACGCTCTACGGCAAGAACACGATCGGCGGCGCGATCAAGTACGTCAGCCGCTCGCTCACCGATGCGCCGACCGGATCGGTCGCTCTCTCTGCCGGCGAGTACTCGACGCTCGACCTGCGCGCGAGCTTCGGCGGCGCGCTCATCCCCGGCAAGCTGCGCGGCAAGCTCGCGCTCGCGTCGCTCAATCGCGATGGCTATGGCGAGAATCTCCTCACCGGACGGCAGGTGTCGGACCGCAAGACGTTCGCCGGCCGAGCCGCGCTGGAATGGCTGGTCTCCGATGCCACGCGCGTCGCGATCAGCACCGACTACACGAAAGACGATGCGGAGCCGAAGGGCTATCAGCGTCTTCGGGCCAACAACCTCTGCCCGCTCTTCGGCATCACCTGCGCGCCGAACGACAGCCGTTTCGACACGCAGAGCGGACTCGCGCCGCTGAACGGCACCGAGTCGATGGGCGCATCCGTCGTCATTTCGTCGACGCTCAATGATTCATGGGACTTCAAGTCGATCAGCGCGTATCGCGAATCGGACTCGGAGAACAACATCGACTTCGACACGACGCCGGCGCGCATCGTCGACGTCGCGGCCACCTACTACGACGAGCAGCTCACGCAGGAATTTCAGTTCGTCTACGACGCCGGCGGCAAGCTCTCCGGCGTTCTCGGCGCGTACTACTTCAACGGCGAAGCGGGCGGTCTCGTGAAGAACATCTTCGTGAACGCGCAGTTCGGAACGACCAACGGCAAGACGCTCACCGACGCGCTCGCGCTCTTCGGCGACGGCAGCTACGCGATCAACGAGCGCTGGACATTCAACGGCGGCCTGCGCGCGACGCGCGAGAAGAAGAACGGCATCGCATTCAACGCCGGATTCGCCAACGATCAGTTCAGCACTCCGGTGGTGATCCTCGCGAACTACGACAAGGAAGCGACGTTCAACTCGATCGCTCCGAAGATCGGCATCGACTACAAGATCCGCGAGGGTCTGCTCGCGTACTTCAGCGCGAGCCGCGGCTTCAAGAGCGGCGGCTTCAACGTGCGCGCGCAGTCGAACGCGTTCCCGCAGTCTGCCGAGCCGTTCGATGACGAGATCCTCGACGTCGGCGAGATCGGCATCAAGTCCGTGCTCGCGGATGGACAGCTCGTGCTCAACTCGGCCGTGTTCCACGGCAAGTACAAGGACATCCAGGTGTCGACCTTCACCGCGTTCGACGCGAACGGCGACGGGGTGGAAGAGTCGTTCTTCGGCAACTTCCTCAATGCCGGCAACGCCACGATGAACGGCATCGAGGTGGAGTGGGATGCGACGCCGCGCAACATCGGCTGGCTCGCCATCAACGGCTATCTCAGCTATCTCGATCTCGAGCCGGACGAGGTCCTCGACGCGAACCTCGACGGCTTCGTTGACACGCAGGTCATCACCAACGCGCCGGAGTGGACGGGCGGTCTGCGCTTCAACCTCGACTTCCCGGTCGCGCGCGGTCTGCTGACCGCGAGCATCGGCGGTGCGTATCGTTCTCAATCAACGCTGACGAATGAAGGCGGCTCGTTCGCCGGACAAGCGGTGCAGCCGATCCGGCAGGATTCGTACACGCTCTACGACGCGTGGGTGAGCTGGCTCGCGCCGGACGCGAAATGGCGCTTCGGCCTCAACGCGAAGAACCTCACCGACGAGGCGTACCTCACCAACGGCTACAACATCCCTGCCCTCGGTGTCCTCACCGGCTCGTACGGCGCGCCGCGGACCGTGCTCGCGACGATCGAGTACCGTTTCTTCAACTAGACAACCCTCGAGGCGCGGGCCGCGGCAGCACGCGGTCCGCGTATTCGAATGGAAGGGCTCGATGTCGACAGAACCGGAACCGGTCTCCCGATCCGCGTGGGGGTTGCTGCTCTTCCTCACGGCGCTCAACATCCTGAATTTCGTCGATCGGATGCTGATCGCCAGTCTGGCCCCGCTCCTGATCAAAGATCTGAACCTCAGCCTTTCGCAGATCGGTCTGCTCACCGGATTCGGCTTCGTCTTTTTCTACACCTTCGTCGGGCTGTTCCTCGGCATTGCTGCGGACCGATTCCGGCGGCTGCCGCTGATCGCCGCCGGCGTCGCGTTGTGGAGTGCCATGACCGCGCTCTCCGGTGCCGCGCGCAGCTTCTTGGCACTGGCGATCCCGCGCATCTTCGTCGGCATCGGTGAGGCGACACTCACGCCTGCCGCGCTCTCGATGCTGGGCGACGCGTTTCCGCCGCGCCGCCTCGGCCTCGCGGTGGGCGTGTACTACGCCGGCATCCCGCTGGGACTGGCCACGGCGCTCATCTCCTCGAGCATCATCGCGCCGCGTTACGGCTGGCGCTTCTCGTTCTACGCACTCGGCGTGATCGGTATCGTGGCGACGGGATTGCTCTTCTTCTTTCGCGAGCCCGCGCGGAAGCGGGTCGCCGCGGTGAAGGAGAGACCGGCATTGCGCGAGATCGTGCGCGATCTGATGCGCGCGCTCATCGAGCGCAAATCGCTCGTGCTCACGCTGGCGGGTGGCTCGCTCCTCTGCTACGGCTCCGGTGCCGCGCTCCTCGGCGTGACGTGGCTGGTCAGGGAACGGCAGTTCGTGTACGCCGACGCCGCGTTTCGGGCCGGCATCGTCGCCGTCGCAGCCGGCTTTCTGGGCAATGTCGCGGGAGGTGCGTTCGGCGACTTCTGCGAGCGCCGTTTCAAGGCCGGCCGTCTCTGGAGCTTGGTCATCATGACTGTGACGCTGGCGATCCCGGCGTGGCTCTTCTACTCGCTGACGCCCGGCACGTGGATCTGGTATGCATGCTGGCTGATCACAAGCGCGGGCACGACCGCGTGGTTCGGGCCGCTGTTCTCCGCGTATCAGGAGCTCGCGCCCGCCCATACGCGCTCGACCATGATCGCGTTCGCGCTGCTCGTGCTGAACCTCCTCGGCGTCGGTCCCGGTCCATTGATCACGGGCATGATCGGCGACCGCCGCAATCTCACGTACGGCCTGCTGGCCAGCGTCGTCGTCACTCTCATCGCGGTCGTTCCGTTTGCCCTCGCGGCACGCAGCGAAGGCCGGCGCGCGGAGCAACCTTCATGAATCTCGATCTCAAAGACAAAGTAGTCATCGTCACCGGTGGCGCTGCCGGAATCGGACGCGCGACCGTGGAAGCGTTCGAGCGCGAAGGCGCGAAAGCCGTGGTGTGGGATGTACCGGCCGTCGACGTGACGGAGGCGGACGTCGTCAACGCCGCTGTCGACGAGGTGATGCAGCAGCACGGCCGCATCGACGTGCTCGTGAACAACGCCGGCATCGTCCGCGACGCGCAGCTCATCAAGTGGAAAGACGGCGAGGTGCTGTCACAGATGGACGACGCCACGTTCGACGCCGTCATCAACGTGAACCTCAAAGGCGTGTTCCTCTGCACGCGCGCGGTCGCGCCGCACATGATCAAAGGCGGCGGCGGCGTCGTGCTCAATGCATCGTCGATCGTCGGCCTGTACGGCAACTTCGGGCAAACCAATTACGCCGCGACCAAAGCGGGCGTGATCAGTTTCACGAAGACGTGGGCCCGCGAGCTCGGCAAGTTCAACATCCGCGTGAACTGCGTCGCTCCGGGATTCATCGCCACCGAAATGGTCAAGGCCATGCCGCAGAAAGTGCTCGACGGCATGGCCGCGAAAACGCCGCTGGGAAAAATGGGCGAGCCCGAGGACATCGCGAACGCATACGTGTGGCTCGCAAGCGGCGCCGCGAGGTTCGTGCATGGCGCGGTGCTGTCCGTCGACGGCGGGCTGGTGATGGGGACCTGATGCACGCGACCATCGTCAGCACCGGCTTCTATCTGCCGGAGATCGAAGTCACCAACGACTCGCTGCGCGAGAAGTTCGACGGCACGTCGCCCGAATTCGTCGACAAGATGGAAGCGTCGACCGGCATCCGCAGCCGCTGGTATGCGCCCGCGGACTGGGCGGCGTCGGACCTCGCGTTGCGTGCGGCGCAACAGGCGCTGGAGCGCGCCGGCAAATCCGCCGATGAAGTCGACCTGATCATCCTCGGCACCGACTCGCCCGACTACATCACGCCCGCGACCTCCGTCGTGTTGCAGGCCAAGCTCGGCGCGAAGAACGCCGGCACTTTCGATGTCGCATGCGCGTGCGCGTCGTTCCCGACCGCAATCTCGAACGCGGCCGGCTTGATGGCCACAAATGCCGCGCTCAAGACAGTGCTCGTCGTGGCCGTCTATCAGATGCACAAACTCTCCTCGGAAGACGATCCGATGATCTTCTTCTACGGCGACGGCGCCGGCGCCGCGGTGCTCGAACGCGGTACGGAGCCGGGATTCGTCTCGGCAGCTTTTCAGGCTGACGGCACGTTCGCAGGCAAATGGCTGATTCAGGCCGGCGGCACCGCGGAGCCCGCGAGCGAAGTGGCGGTGCGCGAAGGCCGCACGTTCGTGAAGATGCTCGAGCGCTATCCGCCCGAGATCAACAATGAAGGATGGCCGCGGCTGGTGCGGCGCGTCGCCGAGAACGGCGGCTTCTCGGTCCGCGACATCGACTTTCTGATCTTCACGCAGGTGCGCAAGCCGACCATCGAGCTGGTGATGAAATCGCTCGAGCTGCCGATGGAGAAGACGCACATGATCATGGAGCAATGGGGCTACACCGGCTCCGCGTGCATCCCCATGGCGCTGCACGATGCGCTGGAGCAGAAGAAAATCAAGCCCGGCGATCTGGTGGTGATGATCGGTTCCGGCGTCGGCTACAACCAGGCCGCCGCCGCGTTCCGCATGCCGCTCGAGGAGACGCGCCTGTTTGGAGATTAAATCGTCCGCCGATTTCGTGCGCATGACGCGCGCGGCATTGACCGGCGCGGGATTCGTGCGGCACGAGGTCGACGGGACGGTCTACTTCCAATCGTCCTTCTCCCCTCGCCGAGGGGAGAAGGTGCCGCAGGCCGACGAGGGGTCCATCGTGTTTGTCCACGGCGCGAACGATCAGGCAGGCACGTGGTTCACAGTAGCGCCCACGATTGCGCAAATGCGTCGCGTGATCATTCCTGACTTGCCCGGACACGGCGAAAGCGCGCCCGCCTCGGGACCGCTTCCGATCTCACTGATCGCGCAGCGCCTTGCCGCGGTCATCGATCACGCCGCACCCACTCAGCGCATTACGCTGGTCGGCAATTCCCTCGGCGGCTGGATGGCGTTGCTCTATGCATTGCAATATCCCGAGCGTGTCACGCAGCTTGTGCTCGAATCGTCGGGTGGACTATCGCGACCGCTGTCATCGCCGCTCACCGCGCAGACGCGCGGCGAGGCGCTGCAGATCCTGAGTGCCGTGCATGGGCCGCGATACGAGCCGCAGGATTGGGTTGTCGATGCGCTCCTGCAGCGTGCGAAAGGCTCGCCGATGCTGCGTCTCACCGAATTGCTCGAGCACGACATCGAACCGCGCCTCGGCCAGATCAAGTCACCTGCGACACTGATCTGGGGCGCGGATGACGGTGTCGTGCCGCTCTCGTATGGCGAAGCATTACGCGACGCATTGCCCAATGCCACGATGTGCGTCATTGAAGGCGCCGCCCACATTGCGCACATGCAACAGCCGCGGAGGTTCCTCGAATGTTTGACGGCGATCTCCTGAGCGAACGCGCGCGCGTCACGCCGGACAAGCTCGCGTTGGTGTCCATCGAGACCGGCGAGCGTCTCACGTACGCGGCGCTGAACGACCGCGTCGAACGCGCCGCCGGCACACTGCGCGCGCTGCTGCAGCCCGGCGACCGCTTCGGCCTGCTCGCCCATAACTGCACTGAATTTGTCGAGCTGTTCTTCGCCGCAGGCCGAGCCGGTGTGATCGTCGTGCCGCTGTCGACAAGAGCCACCGAACACGAATTGCGGCTCATTGCCAATGATTGCGACATGAAGTTGCTGTTTCACGGCAAAGAATTCGCGTCCTTCAATGTGATCAGTGCTCAGTTGCCCATCTGGGGCGACGGCCTCTCAGGCCGCCGACGCGCTGAGAGCCCGTCGCTCCAGATCACGGCAGAGGACACGCACTGCCTCTTGTACACGTCCGGCACCACCGGCAAGCCCAAAGGCGTAATGATTCCCAAACGCCAGCTCTATTGGAACGGTTACAACACCGTCATCAACTGGGACTTGCGCGATGACGACGTTACGCCGGTCTTTACGCCGATGTATCACGCCGGCGGACTGGCCGCGTTTCTCATTCCCATCTTCTGTGCCGGCGGCACCGTCATCCTTCACAAGGCGTTCAATACCGCCGAAGTATGGAGCACGATCGAGCGCGAACGTTGTACGGTCGTCCTCGGCGTCCCGACCATCTGGAAAATCCTGATGGAAGCGCCGGAATTCGCGACCACCGATCTTTCGCACGTGCGTTGGTTCATCTCCGGCGGCGCGCCGCTGCCGCAGTTCGTCATCGACGCGTATCAACAGCGGGGCGTCGCGTTCAAACAGGGCTATGGGATGACCGAAGTCGGCGTGAATTGCTTCACGATGACCGTGGAGGATTCGTTCCGCAAACCGGGCTCCATTGGCCGCCCGATGCTCTTCACCGAAGTGCGGCTGGAGGAAATGGACGGCGAGGTGGGGGAGATGTGGATTCGCGGTCCGCATGTCTCGAAAGGCTACTGGAACAACGAGGCCGCGACGCGCGAGGCGTATACGGACGACGGCTGGTTTCGCACCGGCGATCTCGCTCGCCGCGACGCCGAAGGTTTTTTCTACATCGCCGGACGGCGCAAGGAAATGTTCATCAGCGGCGGCGTGAATGTTTATCCGGCCGAGATCGAAGCGGAGCTGGTCGCGCATCCGTCCGTGTCCGACGCGGCGGTGATCGCGGTCCCGGATGAGACATGGGGTGAAGTGGCGGTCGCGTTCGTGGTTGGTACCGCGAGTGAATCCGAATTGACGGAGTGGCTATCAGCACGGCTCGCGAAATACAAGATCCCGCGCCGCTTCATTTTTCTCGATGCCCTGCCGCGGACGCCTTATGGGAAGGTCGTAAAAGCCGATTTGCGCATAGACTTCCCGCAATGACTCAGGTCCAGCGTTCCGAAAAATCAAGAACCCAGATCCTCGACGCCGCGCTGAAGCTCTTTTCGCACAAGGGCTATGGCGCCACGAGCGTACGCGACATCGCCGAAGAGGCGAAGCTTTCGAAGGGGAATGTCTATCACCACTTTCCCGACAAGGAGACCATCTTCCGCGCGCTGATCGACCGTTACTTCGAGGCCATGTCGCAGCCCGAATTTCCGTTCAATCGCGCGCTCGCCACCGGCTCCTTTCCAGACAACCTCGAAGCCATGGGCCACGCCATCCGGCAGATCATCAACGAATACCGCGAATACATCGCGCTGATCTACGTCGACGTCGTCGAGTTCGACGGCACGCACGTGCGCAAGTTCTACCAGAACATGGCCGACCGCTTCGACGTGTTCATGAAAGCGACCGGCATGGAGAAAGAACTGGCGAAGAAACTTCAGGACGGACTGTCGCCTGTTTCCGCGGTCATGCTCGCCACGCGCATCTTCTACAACTACTTCACCATCGAGATCCTCTTCGGCGTGAAGGACCACTTCGGCAAAGGTACGGAAGAGGCCGTTCACGAGATCTCGCGCATCCTCCGTCACGGGATGTTGCGCGACGACGGCTAGCGGCAGGCGTACCATGCCGGCATGCGCCGGCTCCCATTTCTTCTCGCGTTCGTCGCGGTAACTGCGGTCGGACAGCAGACGTTCGAGGAGAAAGTCGAGGTCACCTACATCGAGGTCCCGGTCACGGTGCTGCGCGATGGAAAGCCGTTGCGCGGCCTGACCAGAGAGCACTTCGAGTTGCGCGACGAGCGCGGCCCCCGTGCGATCGAGTCGTTCGAGATGATCGATTTCGCCGCGACCGAGGCCAAGGCCATCTCGCCGCTCAATCCCGCTTCGCGCCGCAACTTCCTGCTGCTCTTCGATCTGTCGTACTCGAATCCGACTTCGATCGGCCGCGCGCAGATCGCCGCGCGCAGTTTCATCGCGCGCGGCATCGGCGGACGCGATCGCGTTGCCGTCGGCGTCGTCGACGTCGACCGTGGCTTCCGCTTCGTCACCGCGTTCACCACCGACCGCGAGCTGCTCGTCTCGGCAATCGCCGACCCGCGCAACTTCCGCACGAACGACCCGCTGCAGATCACCGCGAAGAACGCGCTCGAGGCCGCGCCGCTCAACACCGCCGGTCTGGGCCAGACGCCGAATGAAAACATGGAGAACCTGGTCGACATCGCGCGCCAGGCCGACCGTCTCACCGAAGCGCTCAGCCGCACGCGCGTGCGCCGCGAGGTGGACCTGCTCTCCGACGTCGCTCGGGCGCTGCAGAAGCTCGCGGGACGCAAACACCTCGTGCTGCTTTCCGAAGGATTCGATCCGCGCCTCGTCACCGGCCGCGACATCGGCGAGACGGAGGAGCAGCAGGAAGAGAATCGCGCCATCACGCACGGCGAGGTGTGGAAAGTCGACAGCGACAAGCGGTTCGGCAGCCCCGAGGCGATGCAGGGGATCGAGCGGATGGCCGATGTCTTCCGCAGGGCCGACGTCGTGCTGCACGCGGTCGACATCCAGGGTGTGCGCGTGAAGAACGACGTCCGCGGCGGCGCGAGGTTCAACTCGAACGGCGGCCTGTTCCTGCTCGCCGATTCCACCGGCGGCACGGTCTTTCGGAACTCGAACGACATCACCTCCGAGTTCGATCGCCTCAGCAAGCAACAGGAAGTCGTCTACGTCCTCGGATTTCACGCGCCGGTCGGCACCGCAGGCCAGTTTCACGAACTGAAGGTGAAGCTCGTCAACGTTCCGGGCGCGCGCGTGCAACACAGGCGCGGCTACTACGATGCGGGCGCGGAGAGCACGATCGAGCGGTCGCTGACGACCGCGGAAGTGATCGTGAACGATCTACCGCAGGATGCGATCGGCGTTCACGCCGTCGCGGCGCCGTTTCCCACCGGCGGCTCGAGCGCGCAGGTGCCGGTCGTGCTGGAGATCAACGGCGCCGACATCGTCGCCGCGTCGAAGAACGGCATCGCTACCGCCGACGTGTTCATCTACGCGTTCGACGATGGCGGCACCGTGCGCGACTCGATCTTCCAGCGCGTCCGCCTCGAGCTCGCCCAGGTCGGCGGCCGCCTCGGCGACACCGGCATCCGCTTCTACGGCACGCTGAACCTGCCGCCCGGCCAGTACGCCTTGAAGAACCTC
>DASPNA010000138.1:0-6317 GCA_035626775.1 Thermoanaerobaculia bacterium | reverse complement strand
TCACCCTTCCAACTCGCGGAGTAGACGACCGTGTCACCGTCGGCGGTGAATCGCGCGGATGGAATGAGTCCGGGCCTGAACGTGAGGCGGCGATAGGACGCTTCCGGTGGCGGTGCGGACCTCGTCTTCCAGTACGCCAGTCCCGCGGCGATCATCAGAAGCGCGGCGAGCGCGGCGCCGATCGCGATCGTGCGACGCCGCTTCGATGGCTCCACCACAGGGGGCGCGGCCGACACGATCCCCGAGAGCGTCCACTGGAACTCGGCACACATCTCCAGATCGAAGATGAGATCGTTGACCGATTGGAATCGTGCGTCAGGCGACTTCTCCAGGCAATGCGCGACGACGCGCACGAGCACCGGCGGCAGACTCGGGACGAGCTCGCGCAGATCGGGCGTCTCGCGATTGAGGATCGCCGTCATCGTCTCGAAGGCGGTGTCCGCCTCGAACGGCAGCTTTGCCGAGAGCATCTCGAACAGCATCACGCCGAACGAAAAGATGTCGGAGCGAGGATCGAGCGGCAGGCCGCGAGCCTGCTCGGGCGACATGTACGCGACCGTTCCGAGCGTCGTGCCGGGAGTGGTCAGTTTGGACGAGAGATGACTGAGCTCGTTGCCCGAGCGGACCTGGTGCGCGAGTCCAAAATCGAGGATCTTCACACGCCCGTCGCGGGTGATGAAGACGTTGTCGGGTTTGAGGTCGCGGTGCACGATGTTTTTCTCGTGCGCCGCCGCGAGGCCGCGCGCGACCTGCGTTGCATAATCGAGCGCCTTGCGCGGCGAGAGCGGCCCCGCCTCGATCATCGTGCCGAGCGTTTCGCCTTCCAGCAACTCCATGACGACGTACTCGACGCCGTTCTCAGAGCCCACGTCATAAACTGCGACAATATTCGGATGATTGAGCTGGCTGATGGCCCTGGCTTCGCGCTCGAGACGCTTCACCAGGTCCGCATCGCGCGCATATTCGGCGGGAAGAACTTTGATGGCCACGTCGCGCCGCAGACGCGCGTCACGCGCGCGATAGACCTCGCCCATGCCACCCGCGCCGATCAGGCTGACGATCTCGTAGGGGCCGAGGCGACTGCGACTGGAGAGAGCCGTGGTCATCATCTCCTTCCGCGGGGCAATGCTTGAGCGAGTCGCACCCGAAGTTTCGTGAAGGCGTTCATCCCGTCGTCATCAATCATGAGCTCACCGTACTCGACGCATGGTCGGGTATCGAGCTCCTCGAAGGGCATCTTAGTTCCCATCTTGCACATTCGCTGAAGAGAGACCGCGCTGCTTCGGAAATGATAGCGCAGCCGGGTGGACCGCTCGACACGCTGGACGCCGCGTGGGAGCTCGACGAGCTGCGGCGGCGCGGCTTGCTCGAGACAGAGAGCTCCCAGGACGCGGAGCCGTCAATCGTGCTGGCCGCGGACTATCTCGATCCGCAACTCGAGGTCGTGAATCGCGAGGCGCTGCAAACCGGACGTCCGTGGATGCTGGCACGGCCGCGCGGAAGCGTGGTTTGGATCGGTCCGGTGTTCGTTCCCAATCATGGGCCGTGCTGGGCCTGTCTCGCTGCGCGTTTGCGCAGCGTGCGCGCGGCGTGGCGATTGCCGGAACGGCGGGATGACGATGCGCCCGTGGCGCAGCTCGGGCTCGAGCTCGCGGCGCTCGAAGCAGCCCGCTGGACGCGCCAGCCGGACGCACGCGCGCGGCTGGTCACGTTCGACACGCAGTCGCTCGCGCAGCGCGAGCATGTCATCGTCCGGAAGCCTGATTGCACGGCGTGCGGCGGCGATGCTTCGGCGCGACGTGCGTTTCGTCCATTCGCCTTGCAGAGCCGGAAGAAAGTGTTCACGCTCGATGGCGGACATCGCGCCGCGCCGCCGGAACAAACATACGCGCGCTACGAGCATCTCGTCAGTCCGCTCGCCGGCATCGTGCACGACGTGCAGCGCGCGTACGGAGATTCCGGCATGCTCAATACGTTCATCGCCCGCCACAATTTCCTCATCGGCACCCGTCCACCCCCCGGCCGCAGCCTCGGCAAAGGCATGACCACCGATCAGGCGCGCACCGGCGCTCTGTGCGAGGCGCTGGAGAGATATTCGGGAACGTTTCGCGGCGACGAGACCGTGTTCCGCGCGACATTTCGCGAGCTCGGCGACGAAGCTGTGCATCCGGCGACGTGTCTCCTTGTCAGCGACCGGCAGTACGACGCGCGCGAGGAATGGAACCGCACCGCGCCGGTCTTCCTGCGCACGCCGAAACGATTCGACGAAGAAGCCGAAACGGATTGGGTGACGGCGTGGTCGCTGACGCACGAGCGCAAACGCTCCGTCGCGGCGGCTTACTGCTATTACGACTATCGGCGCGGGCAGAATGCGTTCGCGAACGCCGACTCGAACGGCAACGCCGCGGGTACGTGCCTCGAAGATGCGATCCTGCAGGGACTGCTCGAGTTGATCGAGCGCGACGCCGTGGCGCTCTGGTGGTATTCGCGTCTGCGTCGTCCCGCCGTGAACCTGGAAACGCCTTACGTGATGGCCATGCGGCGCGAGCATGCCGCGCGCGGACGCCAATTGCGGCTGCTCGATCTGACCACAGACATCGGCATCCCGGTGTGTGCGGCCATCACGGTTGGAGAGGAACCGCAGACGTTTCGCGTGGGCTGGGGTGCGCATCTCGATCCGGCCATCGCCGTTTCGCGCGCCATCTCGGAAGCGAACCAGATTCTCGCCGTCACCCCGCGAAAGCGGCACGTATATCGCGGCCACGTCGATGATTGGAGCCTGCTCGAGCCGTCCGGGGCGCGCGCGATGTCGACGGCCGCACCGCCATCGGATGACCTGGGCAGCGACGTCCTTGCGTGCGTCTCGATCTTCCAGCGCCTCGGCCTGGAAGTGATCGTCGTCGATCAAACGCGCGAGGACGTCGGGCTTCCCGTGGTCAAAGTCATCGTTCCGGGGTTGCGGCATTTTCGGCCGCGTTTCGCCCCCGGACGGCTATATGAAGTCCCGCAGCGACTGGGCTGGATCGAGAGCGCACTGCACGAAGAAGAGTTGAATCCGGCGCACCTCGCTTGAGGCGCACGCGATCACTTGACCGCGGCAAGACGCGAGAGCAGAATGACTTCTCCTTCAGCTCAGCACCGATTGTCTTCGCCACCATCATCAGCCTCGTGAAAATGGAGGGAGATCATGTCCATACAGTCAGCAACCGACTTCGTCAACCGCGCCAATCAGGATGAAGCGATCAGGGCAGCCGCTCGTGCACGTTTCTCGGAGATCGAAAATGTCGGCCGCGATCATGGGTTCGACTTTTCGCAGGACGAATTCCGGCAGGCGATGCAGCAGCGTAAAGCGGCGACCGGCGATACGGACGATCAGAAGACGCAGGTTTGTCAATGCGGCGGTCCTGATCCCAAGTGCCAGGCCGGCGAGGGCGATACCGTCTGTCAGTGCATCCCCGACAAGGGCGGCGAAAGCGATGCCGTTTGCCAGTGCGGTCCCGAATCGTGCACATCCGGCGGCGGCAGCGACTCGACGACTTGCCAATGCGGCGAGACCTCGACGTGCCAGTGCGGGGAGACCGATGCCCAAACCTGCCAGTGTGGTGAAGGTGGCGGCGGCAACAGTACGACGTGCCAGTGCGGCGCCTGATCTCGTTCAGTTGACCGGCGGAGGAACGGGCAGCGAGGTATAGACATGTACCTCGCCTGCCCCATAGGCGTAGAGCTTCCCCGCATTCGGGTCTTCAATCGCCACTGTGGTCACTGTTGCAGCGGGCCTGGTCAGAACCGCCATGTTCGCCGATGGGTTGTTGGTGCTGCACGGCGAAGCGACCTGCGCGAGCTGCGTATGCGACCGGTTACTGGCGGTGGTCGTCCAGATCGAGTCGCTGGCGTTTGGCGTCGAGGTCGGATCGAGGTCGCCGTACTGACCGTCACAATTGAACACCAGGCCGCCGGAACAGGCCACGATCGACGGCTGCGTGATCTGCATTCCGCACGACGGGATGAGATGGATCTGCACGACCTCCGTATCCGGAGTGCGATTGCAGCGAAGCCGCGCCTTATAGTGATCGAGGCAGACTTCCACGCCGAACTTGATCCCTTTGATCGTGAAAATACTCAGCGCGTCGAACGGCTCCTGCTTATTCTCGCCATTGTTCTCGCAAATCGGCGGAAACGCACACGCTTCCTCGGAAAAAGCGTTCTTATAGAGATTCAGGACGAAGTCTTCGTTGGAAATGAATTTCTTCTCGATGCTGAGGCCCTCCGGATAGTCGGCATCGCGTGACCCGCCCCCGACCACATAACTCCTGTCCGCGACCTCATAGACAGGGTCGGAGTGGCAATACTGCGTATAAAGGCCCAGCGTATTGGTCAGGAATGTGGAGAGCAGCGTATCCTGCTCCCCCTCGGCGTACACCCAGGCGTTCGCAAGCGCAATGGCAAGATCTTCACGCACACGAGCTTTCCGGTCCAGGTCCGGGCTCTCTCCGCGGCGATAATCGCCAAGTGTGTTGAGGACGGTGCCGAAAACGAACAGCCATCCTTCATACGCCGCATCGGCCACGCGTGACGCGAACTTCGTGCGAAACATCGTGAAATAGTCGACTGTTGCGCTGTCGCTGTACGCACCGTTTTTTCCGCGGAACGCGAACTCGGGCATGAGGAAGATCTTGAGCGTCGTGGGCGAAGCGTCGACTGCTCCACTCTTCATCGTCTGTTCGACCGCGTTCATGGTCAGGTCGATGCGCGCGCCGATGTCGGCGGCCGGCGGCTCGATGCCGATGTACCGCCCCTCGACGAACCCGGGACTGTTCGGGTCTCCGATGTCGCGGATGCTTTGGGGGATGGTGGGAATCGCGTAACCGATGAACTGGACGTGCGTGTACGTGCTCATGCGCGGCTGAGTATGCCACGTCACGATGTCCCTCTTTTTCTTCGTTCTGCGCTTTCCGGAGACAAGGAGGATTTGATGAGATCTTCAAAGGTTCAGCGCATTCTTCTCGCCGCGTGCTTCCTGCTCTACCCCCTCGGTGCTTCGGCAGCAACGCCGGAGATCGAACGATTCTGGACGACCGTTGGCTCCGCGGGGACCCTCGATGAAAAATCCGAGGGCAAAGTCTTTTTCGACCGCGCCGTGGTGCAGAAAGGCGACACCCTCGTCATCGCGCCGGCCCGTCACCAGTTACGGACCGAAGGCGGTGTCGATTCGACCGACTCCGCGGTCATTCGTTACAACGTCACGGCCGTGGATGGGCTGTTCGGATTGGAAGACCTGAGGATGGCCATCCGTTTTCGCGATGAAGGGCCGGACGCGCGGGTCATCGCGCAGCTCATCGAGGTGGACTTCGACACCGGAGCCGAGGTGACGCGCCTGACCTTCGACAGCGACACCGTTCCAGGGATGAGCGGGTATCACACGCACGAGGTCCTCGACTGCAAGGGTCGCGGGGAGCCGTTCGACTTCACGCGGAAGGCGTATTACATCGAAGTCACGCTCACGACCAGCTCGTTCGTGCTCGAGAGCGTGGCCGGACTGGAGATCATTCAGCTGCACGCGACGATTTGCCCGTAGTGACAGGGGCCAGCGCTATCGATCAGTGTGGCGTCTCTCGGCAGACGCCGCACCGATGCCCGTCGACTGATTGCGATTGGAGCGGGCGACGGGATTCGAACCCGCGACCAAGAGCTTGGGAAGCTCCTACTCTACCAACTGAGCTACGCCCGCCCGCTGCCGGAAACACCTGCGTTTTCCGATAGATACCGCGAGTGCGGCTGGTCCACCGACGCTTCTCGCATATTAACATGCTCTCCCTCATCGACGGGCGTCAACGACCGTCGTAGAGACCAAAGTAGAGACCTAGAGCGCAAAGCACTCGTCGGGTTACTCCGTGCCCAACCGAGGAGGTCAATCCTGCGGTTCTGAAGGGGAAAACGATTCCAAGCGGCCATCGCTCGCGCGCTTTTTCATCGTTGTAGGTTGCCGTTATCGACCAGCGCGCAATAGCGCCGTGAGGTATCGTTTTCGCGGAGGTCACTGCGGCGTCGAGCGCGGGGCCGGACCATGGAAGCGAATTCACGGTCCGCCTCGCGACTGCCGAGGCTCCGGTCGCGGCCGAGGAAGAGTCGCCCGCCCAGGAAAGACCATCTCGCGCACGGCGCATCCTGGTGGTCGAAGACAATGCGGACGCACGTGACTTGCTGGTCATCATGCTGCGGCGGAGCGGCCCCGACGTCCGGGCCGTCGCGGACGGCGCGTCTGCGCTGATCGAGGCCGAGACATTCGCGCCGGAGATCGTTCTTCTCGATATCGGACT
>DASPNA010000137.1:0-4194 GCA_035626775.1 Thermoanaerobaculia bacterium | reverse complement strand
GAGCTGAAATGACGACGGACGATTTACGAGAGTCGCCGCCCCCGAGTCCACCACCACCCGATCAACAAAACGTCTTCTCACGAATCGCGGGGGTGCTGTTCGCCCCCGCGGAAACATTCGCAGCCATCGCACGGCGGCCCGGCATCATCGGGCCGCTGCTCGTCATTCTGGTCGTCAGCCTCGCCACGACCGCGGTCATCATCCCGCGGATGGACTTCGAGTCGATCCTCGCGCAGCAGTCGGAGCAGATGCGCAAGCAGAACCCGAACATGAGCGAAGAGCAGATGGCGCAGATCGAGAAGTTCACGCGAGCGAGCGGGAAAGTCTTCGGCTGGATCTCGCCGCTGATGATGGTCGCGTGGTACGCGATCGTCGCGGGCGCGCTGCTGCTCGCGTTCCGTCTGATGGGCGGTGAGGGAACGTACAAACAGGCCTTCTCGGCGACGTTGTACGCGTGGATGCCGCTCATCCTCTTCGGCATCATCATGACCATCGTCGTGCTCGCTCGCGGCACGTTCGATCCAGTCACGGCGCAGACGCTCGTGAAGTCGAATCCGGCGTTCCTCGTCGACTGGAAAGAGCAGCCGGTGCTGTACTCGCTGCTGGCCTCGTTCGACATCTTCACGATCTGGACGATCGTGCTGCTGGTCTTCGGCTTCTCCGCACTGTCGAAAGCATCGCGCGCGAAATCCGCGGCGATCGTGATCACCTTGTGGCTGGCGATGATCCTGGTGAAAGTCGGCTTTGCCGCGATGGGCGCCGCGCGGATGAAGGGATGAAGCGTTGGCTCCTGACCGGCGGCGCGGCGCTCGTCGTCGCCGCCATCATTTTTGCGAGTGTGCGCGGCGGCGGGCCGAAAGGGGAGAAGGTCTTCACCGAGAAAGCGGCCACGCGCACGATCGAGTCGGTCGTGACCGCGCCCGGACAGATCGACCCGAAAGTCAAGGTCAACATCAGCGCGCACATCGTCGGCAAGATCGAGAAGCTCTATTTCGAGGAAGGCCATACCGTGCGCCGCGGCCAGAAACTGGTCGAGCTCGAGAAGCGCACGTACATCGCGCAGCGTGACGGATTGCGCGCGCAGCTCGCCTCGCGCCGCGTGGAGGTGCAACGCGCACGCGCCGCGTTGCGCACGACCGAAGCGGCGTATCAACGCGCGCAGAATCTGGCCAAGCAGGGGATTCAGGCGCAGGAGCTGTTCGATCAGGCGCGCCTGAACTACGAGAACGCGAACGCGGCGCTGCTTGCGGCCGATCAGGGCGTACATCAGGCCGAGGCGGGACTGCGTCAGGCGGAAGAGGACCTGTCACGCACGACCATCGTCTCACCGCTCGACGGGAAAGTCGTGCAGCTCACCGCTCGAGAGGGCGAAGTCGTCGTCACCGGCACGATGAACAATCCCGGATCCGTGATCGCGGTGATCGCCGATCTCTCACAGATTCTGGTGGAAGCGGAGGTCGGTGAGACCGAGGTCGTCAGTGTGAAGCTGAATCAGCCGGCGCGGATCAAAGTGGATGCGGTCATGGATCGCGAGTACGCGGGACACGTCGTCGAGATCGGCAGCTCCGCCGCGGTGCGGCAGGGTGCGGGCGCCGGCATCCGCTACTTCAAGGTCAAGGTCGCCATCGATGATGCCGACGACCGGCTGCGGCCCGGCATGACGTCCCAGGTCTCGATCGTCACCAGCCGCGCGACGAACATCGTGGCGGTACCGATCCAGTCCGTCGTCGAGCGCGTGCCGGGACAGAAGACCGTGACCGCGCAGGACGACGACAAGCCGAAGAAAAAATACGTGTTCCTCGTCCGCGACGGCAAAGCGCAGCAGGTCGAGGTGACCACCGGCATCAGCGACGCCACACACGTAACCATCGCGTCGGGCGTGAAGGTGGGCGACGAATTGATCACCGGTCCGTTCCGCACGTTGAAGAAACTGAATGACGGCGCAACCGTACAGGTGACTAAAGAAGAGAAAGCGCCGTCGAAAGACGACGAGGACGAATCATGACCGCACTCCCGAAGCCCGAGACCGCCCGCCTGATCGAGATGCACGAGCTCACCCGCGAGTACGACCTCGGCCCGCAGAAGATCTTCGCGCTCAACGGCGTCAACCTCACCATCGAACAGGGCGAATACGTCGCGATCATGGGACCGTCGGGCTCCGGCAAATCGACGCTGATGAACATCATCGGCTGCCTCGACACGCCGACGTCGGGCTCGTACCTGCTCGACGGCGTCGCGGTCGAGACGCTGAACGACGACGAGCTCGCGGCGATCCGCAACAAGAAGATCGGCTTCGTCTTTCAGACGTTCAACCTGCTCGCACGTACGACCGCATTGCAGAACGTCGAGTTGCCGCTGGTGTACGCGAAGATCTCGCGCGCGGAACGCCGTCAGCTCGCCGAGGAGGCGCTGGTCGCGGTCGGGCTCGGGGACCGTATGAGCCACCAGCCGAACGAGCTCTCCGGCGGACAGCGCCAGCGCGTCGCCATCGCGCGTGCGCTCGTGAACAAGCCGTCGCTGCTGCTGGCCGACGAGCCGACAGGAAACCTCGACTCGAAGACCGGCCGCGAAATCCTCGACCTCTTCCACGAGCTCCACGCGAGCGGCAACTCGATCATCATGGTCACGCACGAGGATGACGTCGCGCAGGAAGCCAAGCGTGTGATTCACATCCGCGACGGCAAGGTCAAGGACTGATATGGAGTGCGGCGGCAGAGCCGCCGCTTTGGAATGCGGTGGCTGGCGTCACCGCACTCCATAGTCACTCCTGCCGGCGCGCGCGATACCCGTCCAGCACCGCCTTCAAATCGCGCCGGATCCATTTCGCCATGTCGCCCTCGCCGTGAATGGCCCACATTCGCAGCGAACCTTCGAGCGCGGCCTGCAGCGCGCACGCGACCCGGTTCACGTTGCAGCGAACGAGCTCACCGGCGGCAATGGCATCGCGGACCAGCGCGGCGATGCCGGCGTGCGTGTTTCGCGCTGAGGCCAGGGCGTGCTCGCGGAACTCGGGATCGTAGAGATCGCCGTGCAGGAACGCGAGCGTGTTCGCGACGGTCTCGCGCGTGTCGCCCATCACGCGCATGCAGTCGGCGAGCGCGAGTAGCGCGGCAAACGGCGATCGATGGCGGGCGCGCAGACCGGGGAAGATGTAGTCGGCGCCGCCGGCGGCATCGGAGGCGGCGGCCAGGAGCAGCGCACGCTTCGATCCGAACCGCTGCACGAGCGCCGCCGCGGAGATGCCCGCCTCCGCGGCCACGTCGGCCAGCGTCACGCGGGCCGGCCCGAGGCGGGCCAAAGCGCGGAAAGTGGCCCTCAGCACGTCGTCGTCACTGGCAGTCTTCGGTCTGGACACGCGCGTGATTATAAATCACCGTTAAGAAACCGCTTGATTTCTTAACGACGGTTCAGTTATCGTCATGGCACGCGGAAGGAGGGCTCCCATGCGGCGCATCCGTTATCAGGTGGCGATGAGCCTCGACGGCTACATCGCCGGTCCCAACGGCGAGGCGGACTGGATCCTCATGGATCCCGACATCGACTTCGGCGCGATCTTCAGCCGCTTCGACACCCTGCTGATGGGGCGCAAGACCTTCGAGGCCTCCGGCGGCGGGGGAGGAATGTTCGGCGGCATGCGCATCGTGGTCGTGTCGCGGACGCTCGACGCATCGAAGCATGAAGGTGTCACGGTGATCGCGGACGATGTCGCGTCCGCCGTCACCGCCCTGAGGAACGAACCGGGGAAGGACATCTGGCTCTTCGGGGCGGCGAGCTCTTTCGCACGCTTCTCGAGCTCGACCTGGTGGACACCGTCGAGCCGGCAGTCATCCCGGTCCTCCTCGGCGGCGGGCGGCCGATGCTTCCGGCGACGGAGAAACGCTCGGAGCTCGCGCTGCAGAGTCATCGCGTCTACGAGAAGACCGGCACGGCGCTATTCGAGTACGAGGTGAAGAAGAAGAAGCAGGGCGCTACTCGCACCGCAGCGCGACGATTCCGGTCACGCGGTCGACGAACGTCAACTGGATGACACCGCCGTTCTGGAGCCACGGGCTCTTAATTCTGCTTTGTCACTTTCGGAAAAGCCGTAAGCCGTTTAGAATGAGCGGCGAAGATGTTCCGCAGCCCGCCACACGAACCGTAAGAGGAGTAGATTTTATGAGCGCTGGTCGCCACACGGCGTGGTCAAGCGCTTTG
>DASPNA010000136.1:0-8493 GCA_035626775.1 Thermoanaerobaculia bacterium | reverse complement strand
TTCGGCTTCCTGGGCATGGGTCCGGTGACGATCGCCGTCGACTCGTACGGCCCCGTCACCGACAATGCGCAGTCGGTTTACGAGCTCTCCACGATCGAAACGCTGCCCGGCATCGACGCCGAGATCCAGCGCGACTTCGGCTTCACGCCGGCGTGGGAAAAGGGCAAGGACTTCCTCGAGGAGAATGACGGCGCCGGCAACACCTTCAAAGCAACCGCGAAGCCGGTGCTCATCGGCACCGCGGTCGTTGGCGCGACCACGATGATCTTCGCGATCATCGTGATGCTCACCAGCGGCCTCACGAAGGACATCGACAAACTGTCGCTGCTCCACCCGCAATTCCTGCTCGGCCTAGTCGTCGGCGGCGCGGTGATCTACTGGTTCACCGGCGCGGCAACACAGGCGGTTTCCACCGGCGCATATCGCGCGGTCGAGTTCATCAAGAGAAACATGAACCTCGATCCCGGCGCGACGAAGGCCTCGGTCGAAGACTCGAAGAAAGTCGTGGCTATCTGCACGCAGTACGCGCAGAAGGGCATGCTCAACATCTTCATGGTGGTCTTCTTCTCGACCCTCGCGTTCGCGTGCTTCGAGCCGTTCTTCTTCATCGGCTACCTGATCTCGATCGCGCTCTTCGGTCTCTACCAAGCCATCTTCATGGCCAACGCCGGCGGCGCGTGGGACAACGCGAAGAAGATCGTGGAGACGGAGCTGAAGCAGAAGGGGACGCCGCTGCACGCGGCGGTGGTCGTCGGCGACACGGTCGGCGATCCGTTCAAGGACACGTCGTCGGTGGCAATGAACCCGGTGATCAAGTTCACGACGCTCTTCGGCCTGCTGGCCGTGGAGCTGGCGGTGGAGATGACGCGCGCCGGACAGGGCAACCTCACGCGCGGCCTCTCGCTCGCGTTCTTCCTCGTCTCTCTGTTCTTCGTGTACCGCTCGTTCTACGGCATGCGTATCGGCACCGCCGAAACCGACGCGCATTGATTGAAACACTGGAGCGACGGGCTCTTAGCCCGTCGGCCCCGTGGACGGGCTAAGAGCCCGTCGCTCCAGATGAAAGGCCGGCGCAAGCCGGCCTTTCATCCGCCCAGCGCCCACCAGATTTGCTGTGTTGGCGGCGCGCGTGTGGGCTCGACAAACTCCCCAGGCCGCGGAATCACGATCTGCACGCCCGCTTTCCGCGCCGCGGCCAGCGCGCGATCCGGCGGCTCCCTCCACGCATGAAACGCGAGATTGAACGTCGCCCAGTGAATCGGCAGCAGCACGCGTCCGCGCACATCCTGATGCGTGCGCACCGCATCTTCGGGCGTCATGTGGATCTCGTCCCACGTGGGATCAGACGCGCCGATCTTGATCAGCGTCAGATCAAACGGACCGAACTTTGCGCCGATGTCCGCGAAGTGTTTCGAATAGCCGCTGTCGCCGCTGAAGAAAACGCGATGGCGCGGTCCCGCGATCGCCCACGATGCCCACAACGTCTCGTTCGCATAGCGCGGATTTCTACCGCTGTAGTGACGCGACGGTGTCGCGGTGATCGTCAGTCCATTCAGCGCGATACTCTCGCGCCAGTCCAGCTCGTGAATCTGCGCGGCAGGAACGTTCCAGCGTTCGAGATGCGCACCGATGCCGAGAGGAACCGCGAAATGCGCACCCTTCGCCGCGAGCGTGCGCACCGTCGGCATGTCGAGATGATCGTAGTGATCGTGCGAGATCACGACGACGTCGACGCGCGGCAAGTCGTCGAGCGACACCGGCGGCGTGTGAAAGCGCTTCGGCCCGATCAGCGTCGACGGCGAGCAACGCTCGCTCCACACAGGATCGGTGAGCACGACCCGTCCGTCGATCTCGACGAGCACGGTAGCCCAGCCCATCCACGTCGCACGAAGATGCGGAGCGACTGTGTAATCGCGCGCGGTCCTGCGCACGATCGGCACCGGCGCCACTGGCTCGCGTTGTTCGTCGCCGAAGAACTGCCGCCGCAGCATCTCGCGGTTCGAAACGCGCGGCAGGCCGCGTTTCTCGACGTTGTGAAAGCGGCCATCCGCAAACTGCGGCGAGCGCCGCGCACGCTCGAGGCGTGCACCGGTGACGCGCCCGCCGAGGGAGGCGAGCCATTCGGTGGAGTAGAGGGCGATCAGGACGAGCACTGCGAGCAGCAGCACCAGGACGAGCAGAAACCGCCCGCAGCCTCGCCTTTTTCGCGACTTCACGCTACCGAGATTAGCTCAGAAGCGGAACTTCACGCCCGCCGCAAACGTGATCGGATCGATGTCCAGGCTCTCGTCGTCCGGATCGTCCTCCATTACGGCGCTCCACGGCGTGTACTTGAACTCACCAGCGAGCGAGAAATGATCGTTCAGGCGGATGTTCGCGCCGACGGCCGCAGCGATGGAGAACTCCGACTCGAGATCGAGCGATTCTGTCGGTTCAACGATGTTCCTCGGCTCGACGTCGCCGGTCAGCCTCGCCAGGCCTGCGCCGAGGTACGGCGAGAAACGGCCGTCGCGGTTGAAGTGCCACTGCGCCATGGCGGTGACTGCCGTCGCGTCGAGGTCGCCGATGTCGAACTCATCTCCTTCGAACTCCGCGGTGATCTCGGCGCTGAACTTCTGCAGCGAGAGCTCCGTCGAGAATCGGTTCGTCCAGTAGCGATTGAACGAGATGCCGTAGCCCGTGTCACTCGCGAAATCGAGGTCGACGTCGCCGTCATCGTCCTGGATCGCCACCGCCTCGAACTCCGAAACGACCAGCCATGCACCGACTTCCGAAGACGGCGTCTGCGCGTAAACACGCGACGAACCGGCCGCGATGAACAGCACGAAGATGATGCGATAGATGCGTTGAATCATGATGTGCACTGCCTCCTTGATTTAGAACCGCGTTTTCAGCCCCGCCGAAAAAATCAGGGGATCGACTTCGACGCCGGTCCCCGGGAATCCTTCGATGAGTGCATTCCATGAGGTGAACTTCAGCTCGCCCGCAAAGTAGATGTGTCGCGTGATGCGCACGTCGCCGCCGACAGCCACGACCAGCGCGGTCCTGCTCTCGAAGTCGATCGTGCCGTCGTTGAAATCGTCGTCGGGCGCGAAGCCGCCGGTCACGTACGCGATGCCGGCGCCGGCATACGGCGTTAGCGCACCACCGCGATTCCAGTGGGCCTGCAGCATCGCGCTGATGGCGGTGATGTCCATGTCGCCGCTCTGCACGATCTCTTCGCCTTCGACGGAGTGAAAGCGGAGCACGGCGTTCGCGTTCAGCCGCTGCGCGGAAAGCTCGGTGGAGATGTAGTCGGACCAGTAACGATTGAGCGAGATGCCGAAGTCCGGCTGCTCGTCGAACGTGCCGGCGCGATCGAGGTTCTCGGGACCGAGCGTCGAATCGGTCCATTTCGAGTCGACGATCCAGACGCCGATCTCGGTCGCCGGCACCTGCGCGAACAGGCGAACGGAACCCGCGACGACGAACAGCAGGAAAACGATGCGATAGATGCTGCGAGCCATTTAGACCTCCTTTGCCATCTGGAGCGACGAGCTCTCAGCCCGTCGACTCGTACCAAGGGCGAAGGAGGTGCCACGATTTTCGCGATCGTCGATTCGGCAAAAGCCCTCGCATTTACTGTGACTTGAGCCTGATCGCGCGGATGAGGTGTCGAACGTCAGTGTCTGATTTCACCAACACGACACGTCACGAATACCCGACACACGGCTATCCTGCCGCGCATGAAGAAACTCGCCATCGCCCTGCTCCTTGCCACGACCGCGTTTGCGAACGACGTCATCACCCGCGGCGCCGCCGTGCCGAAGGACGCGAAAGCGATTCCGCTCGGGACCGTCCTCGAGAATCCCGAGGCGTACACGAAGGAGGCGGTGGTGGTGGAAGGCGTGATCGCTACGAGCTGCACGCGCAAAGGCTGCTGGATGCAACTCGCTCCGTCCGCCGAAGAAGCAGCGCGCAGTGTGCGCGTCACGTTCAAGGACTACGGCTTCTTCATCCCGCTCGACGCGATGGGGATGAACGCCCGCGCCGAAGGCGTCGCCGTCGTGAAGACGCTCTCGAAAGCGGATGCGGACCATCTCGAGGAAGAAGGCGCGAAGCTCACCCGCAAGGAAGATGGGACGGCGCTGGAAGTGTCGTTCGTCGCGAACGGCGTGGAGCTGAAAAAGTAACCAGCGGAGCGCCGGCGTCCCGCGCCGGCTCTGGAGCGGTGCGAAGCGCGCGCAGTATCCTTTCCCAACATTGCATCTCACATCCGGCACACGCCTCGGAGCGTACGAGATCGTTGCGCCTCTCGGATCCGGAGGCATGGGCGAGGTCTATCGCGCGCACGACCTGCGCGTCGCCCGCGATGTGGCCATCAAAGTTTTGCCCGCGCGGCTCGCGCGTGATGACGAAGCGCGCGCGCGGCTCGTGCGCGAAGCGAAGTCCGTCGCCGCGATCTCGCATCCGAACGTGCTCGCGCTGTACGAGCTCGAACGCGAAGGCGATCTCGTTTACGTCGTCACCGAGCTGCTCGAAGGCGACACGCTGCGTGCGACGCTCAATCGCGGGCCGATGTCCTGGCGCCGCGCCGCGGAGATCGGCGCCGCCATCGCCGACGGCCTCGCCGCAGCACATGCGAAGAACATCATTCATCGCGACCTGAAGCCGGAGAACATCTTCATCACCAACGATGGCCGGGTGAAGATCCTCGACTTCGGCCTGGCGCGCTCGCGCCCGATCGCGTCGACGCCCGACGATGATTCGCAGCCCACCGAACGCCTGTACAGCGACGAGCTCGCGTCCGACGGCAACGTGATCGGCACGGTCGGCTACATGGCACCGGAGCAGCTCCGCGCCGAAACTGCCACCCCGGCCACCGACATCTTCGCCCTCGGCTGCATCCTCTTCGAATGCGTTGCCGGCCACGGCGCGTTCCGCCTCGACTCCGCGGTCGACACGATGAGCGCGGTGCTGCGCGACGAGCTGCCGTCCCTCACCGACTCCGGCGCGCGCGTGCCGTACGAGCTCGATCGCATCGTCCATCATTGCGTCGAGAAGAGTCCGGCCGCGCGATTCCAGTCCGCGGGCGATCTCGCGTTCGCGTTGCGCGCGCTCGTGAGCGGCGAGCCGACGGGATTGCGTCCGCGACGCCACGAGATGCGCCGCATCACCATCGGCATCGGCGCCGCGATGGCGGCCATCATATTGATCGCGGCGCTGGCGATTCTGCAATCGCGCAACGACACGCCGCAGCCGATCCGCTCACTCGCGGTGCTGCCGTTCGCGAACGAGACGACGGACGCGGCGAACGAATACCTCAGCGATGGCATCACCGAGAGCCTCATCAACAACCTCTCGCACATCCCCGACCTGGCAGTGGTCTCGCGCACGTCGGTCTTCCGCTACAAACGCAAGGATCCGTCGCCGCAGCAGGCGGCGCGCGAGCTGAAAGTGCAGGCCGTGCTCACCGGCCGCATCTACGGACCAAAGGACGCGCTGACGATCAGCACGGAGCTGATCGACGGGCGCGACAACCGCCATCTCTGGGGCGAACAGTTCCGCACGCGGCTCGAGGATCTGTCGACCGTGCAGGCGGCAATCTCGCGCAAGATCGCCGATCAGTTGCGGCTGGAGCTGAGTGATCCCGCGCGCGCGAGCGTCGGCAAGCGCCACACGGAAAGCGGCGAGGCGTACCGCCTCTATCTGCACGGCCGCTTCGAGCTGAACAAGCGCACCGGCGATGCATTCAACAGCGCCATCGGCTACTTCAAGGAAGCGGTCGCGCGCGATCCGAACTACGCGCTCGCGTATGCGGGACTCGCGGACTGCTACATCCTGCAATCGATCTACAACGAGGCGCCGCCGGCGCGCGTGCTGCCACTCGCGCGAGAAGCCGCCCTGAAGGCGATCTCACTCGACGACGAGCTCGCGGAAGCACACACGTCACTGGCCTACTTCGAGATGAACTTCGGCAGCGATCTCGAGGCCGCAAGCAGAGAGTTCCAGCGTGCGATCGCACTGAATCCGAGCTACGCGACCGCACATCAGTGGTACAGCCGCTGCCTGATCGAAATGCACCGCTTCGACGAGGCGGTGCACGAGATCCGGCGCGCGGAGGCGCTCGATCCGCTCAGCCTCGTGATCATCGCGGAGCTCGGCGGCGTGTATGCCGATGCGGGACGACTCGACGAAGCGGTCGCCGAATGCAAACGCGCGCTCGCACTCGAGCCCGATTTTGCGTTCGGCCACTACGTGCTCGCGGGCGCGTATCTGAAGCAGCGACGCCATGACGCGGCGGTGGAAGAAGCGGCGAAAGCGTTCGCGCTCGGCGGCGATCCGCGCAGCCTCGTGCGCACCGGACTCGCGCAGGTTGCGGCGAAGCGGATGGATGACGCGCGCCGCACGCTCTCCGCGCTCGAACAGCTTTCGACGAAACGATTCGTGTCGTCATATGGATTGGCGACGCTGATGATCGCACTCGGGCGGAAGGATGATGCGTTCGACCGCTTGCGCCGCGCGGAAGCGGAGATGCCGCCGGGGCAGTATCAGAGGTTGTTGAAGGATCCGGTATGGAGTGCGGCGGCGCAGCCGCCGCGTTGAAAGCGGCAGCTTGCGCTGCCGCACTCCATATCAAAGCCTCGCAAACAACTCTTCCGTGATGTTCGCGCCGGTCGCGATCACCACCACGCTCTTCCCGCGCACATCGCCCCGCATCGCGGCCGCGAGTCCGGCGGCACCGGAAGGCTCGACGAGGATGTGCGCGCCGAGCGCCATCGCGCGCGCGGCAGCGAGCAGTTCTTCGTCGTCGATGGCGATCGCATCGTCGACATACCGGATCAGCGAATCGAGTGCGAGCTGCGCAGGCACGCGACAGATCAAACCATCGGCAACCGTGGCGGCCGGCCGCTCGATCGCGCGCCGCGCGTGAAAGCTCTCCACCATCGCGGGCGATCCGCTCGACTGCACCGCCACGATGCGCGCGTGCGGATGGCGCTGGCGAATGGCCATCGCCACGCCGCTCGCGAGCGAGCCGCTGCCCATCGGCACGTACACGACGTCGACGCGTTCGAGCTCTTTCGCGATCTCGAAGCCGATCGTCGCCGCTCCTTCGATCACGCCTTCGCTCTCGCCGTCGTCGATGAAGCGCAGGCCTTTGTCGCGCGCGAAGGCGATTGCGGTTTCTTTCGCGGCGTCGAGATCGAAGCCGCCGTCATGAATCGTGGCGCCGAGGAGAGCGATCTTCGCGCGCTTGGTGGGATTGGCGCCGAGCGGCAGGAAGATGTGCGCCGGCACCTCCGCCACACGCGCGGCCCATGCGACGCCCTGGCCGTGATTGCCGGTCGACGACGTCACGACGCCGCGCGTGCCGGGCTCGCGCAGCAGATCGTTGAGCGCGCCGCGCCACTTGAACGACGCGATCGGCGAGACCGTCTCGTTCTTCACCCACAGGTCGCAGTCGAGATCGCGCGAGAGCAGCAACGCGCGCACGAGCGGCGTCGGCGCCGCGAATCGCGACAAGCGCTCGGCGGCCGCGGTGATATCGCATCGTTGCATCGCACGATTCTAAGGGTCGGCTATCCTGATCGTGAGCAATCACCCAGATGGACGAAGAGACCCCGATGGCGGAGAAACCCTCCGCGGCGGCCGCGCGTGAGCTCGGCGCTCGCCTGAACAAGCTGACCGCGTACGTCGGCATCGTGGTCGTGTTCATCGTGGTCTTCACCGTCCTCGTCGACCAACGCATTCACGAAGACCTCGGCACGCTGCGAGCCGTCTCGCGCGACCGGCATTCGGCCATGCTCGCGGCGCGTTTCGAAGAAGGACGCCTGCGACCGCTCCGCCAGGAGTTCTTCGTGCAACTCGATCGGGTCACTACGACCGCGCGGCTGCCGCAAGCGCATTACGACACGTTCGAAGCCGCATTCGCGGAGAAGGCGACGCTCGAGAAACTGCCAGCCGAGGGAAGACAGGCGCGATTCATCGCCGCGCGCGGCATCCTGACGCAGCTCGGCGACGACTATGCGCAACCGCGGCGGACGTTCGAAGAATACGAACAGCACGCAGAGGCGTATCTCACGGCGCGCGCGAAAGAAGAAAAGGCGATCGTCGAGTCGCGCGAGACCTACGAAAAGAAGGAATCGATCCCGTCACCGTTCGGCGAGATCAACATTCATCCGGCGGTCGCGCTCGTGCTGCTCGCGTTCGTGAGCGCGCTCGCGTACATCCTGCTGTCGCTGGAAACGCGGCGAGTGCTGGGCCTCGCGTCGCGCGTGGAAGGCGTGTCGTCTTCCCTCGCGCCGGCGTGGCTCTACAGCGAGGACGAACGGTGCCGCACTTACTTCGGATGGGAAGGCGGCGAGCAACGCGTGTGACGTGCCCCCGCGTTTCGTACCAGCCGATATGTGAGTCGGTTGATGATGTGGAGCTGAGACTTACTCCGCTCCGGCCTCTATTCTGCCAGTAGCAGAGGCTGTGGGAGATGTGGGAAACGCGGGTGGTGGATGGGGG
>DASPNA010000135.1:0-5026 GCA_035626775.1 Thermoanaerobaculia bacterium | reverse complement strand
TCGGCCACCGGCACGATGTCCACCACGGACACCGCCGCGACCGGCACCACCGCCACCACCACCTAGTTTTTCGCGAGCTTTACGCAGTGCAGACGCCCCGCTTCGGCGGGGCGTTTTCGTTTGCTGGCACCCCTGTTGCTCCCACCTCCGCGGGCCGGTGGCTCCTCATCGGAGACCCCTGCGCCCACGGGACCCCAGAGCTAGACCGACAGTCGATGCGACTGTTGTAAGAGACGCAGAGGAGGTGAGCTCGGCACCCAGCAGAACGTGTCCGCAATTCACAACCTGCATTACGAACAGATTCAACAGCAAGAGAGGAAGATGAGAATGGCTAAGAAACTCCTGGTACTCCTGACGGTGCTCGCGCTCGTCACGTTCGTCGGATGTAAGAAGGAAGAGACGAACATCGACACCGACACGGCGATGACCGACACGTCGATGACGGCCGGCACCACCGAAACCGGCATGACCGACACCGGCATGACGACCGACACGATGTCCACCGACACGATGGGCACGATGACGGGCACCGACACGGGCATGACCGATACGTCGGGCACCGGCACGACCACCAGCGGTACGGCGACGAGCGGCACCATGTCGACGACCACGACTTAAAATCTGGAGCGACGGGCTCTCAGCCCGTCGTCCGCGAATCAGGCCTCGGGCGAAAGCCCGAGGCTTTTCTTTTTCGCCTCGAGGTCGCGCACCAGCAGTTCGTACACCCGCGTCGCCTCCGCGAGCGCAGCGCCTTCGTCACCGCTGTTGTCGATGATGTAATCCGCGTGCCGCAACCGTTCTTCACGCGGCATCTGATGCGCGATCCGGCGCTTCGCTTCCTCTGCCGTCATCCCGCGGCCGACCGCGCGTGCGACCTGCACGTCCGGATCGACGTCGACGACCACGATGCGATCGAAACGCTGCCGTCCGCCCGATTCGAGCAGCAGCGTCGCCTCGACGACGTAGATCGCATCCTCGCCGCGTTCCTCCGCATCGCGAAACAAACGCGCCTGCTCCGCGATCACGAGCGGATGAATGAGCGCGTTGAGCTTCTGCGCCTCCTCCGGCTTCGAGAACGCGATGTCCGCGAGTTTCTTGCGATCGATCTCACCATCGGCCTGCAAAATCGCGGAGCCATACGTCTGCACGATGGCCGCATGGCCGGCTTCACCCTGGCGATACAGTCTCGCCACGATGGCGTCGGCGTCGACGGTGATGCAGCCGAGTGCCGCGAGCATGCGCACGAGGGTCGACTTGCCGCTGGCGATGCCGCCCGTGAGGCCGACTCGCAGGATCACGCGCGCCGCCGCTCGGCCGCGATGACCGTGTTGCGCATCAGCATGGCGATGGTCATCGGTCCGACGCCGCCCGGCACGGGCGTGATCCACGAAGCGATTTCGCGAACGCGCGCGTAGTCGACGTCGCCGAGGAGAGCGCTGCCGTTTTTCTCGAGGAGGCGGGATTTGTCGGTGTCATGCACGAGCTGCGACGCGAACTGCGGTCCGACGCGATTCATGCCCACGTCGATCACGATCGCGCCCGGCTTGACGAAATCCGCCGTGACGAAGATCGGCCGGCCGATCGCGGCGACCAGAATGTCGGCTTCGCGCGCGACCGATGGCAGATCGCGCGTGCGCGAGTGACAGATCGTCAAGGTCGCGTTCCGCTCAAGCAGCAGCGCGCCCATCGGCTTGCCCACGATGTCGCTGCGGCCGATCACCACCGCATGTTTGCCTTCGATCGCTTCGCCGGTCGAATCGATGAGACGCATCACGCCCGCCGGCGTGCAGGGGACAAGCGCCGTGCGGCCGAGGTGCAGCATCCCGACGTTGATCGCATGAAAGCCATCGACGTCTTTTTCCGGCGCGATTTTGTCGATCACTTTCCGCGCGTCAATCTGCTTCGGCAGCGGCAGTTGCACGAGGATGCCGTCGACAGCGTCATCAGCGTTGAGCCGCTCGACTTCGGCGAGCAGTTCCGCCTCGCTCATCGTGTCGGGGAAGACGAGCTCTGTCCCTTCCAGGCCGAGCTCGCGTGCTTTCTTCGCCTTGTTACGGACGTAAATCTCGGAGGCGGGATCGTTGCCGACGCGGACCGCCACCAGTCCGGGCCGGTAGGGGAGGAGGGAAATGGATCGGCCGACTTCTTGTTCCGTTGCCAGCGCGACGGCTTTGCCGTCGATGATGCGTGCGGTCACGGGGCGGTTTTGTATCACGGCGCGCCGGATGCGCGGCGGGAATGAACTCGTTGACACGCTCTGTTCGGCAGTGTTACCGTTTTGACCCTTTCCCCCTCAGGGAGAGTGTCTTCTGTCTTTGAGTGTTCGGTCGGCGTTTGCGGTCCACACCTTGCGCCGCCGTTCCATCAGTAGTGATCCATTGGTTGTCCGAGGTCCGGACAACGCGAGTTTTTCAGGGAGAGTCATGCGTACCTATTTTCCCAAACAGGGAGACATTGAATCGCGCTGGTTCATCATCGACGCCGAGGGCCAGGTCCTCGGGCGGTTGGCGACGACCATCGCGAACGTCATCTCGGGCAAGTCGAAGCCGACGTACACGCCGTTCCTCGACACCGGCGATCACGTGATCGTCATCAACGCCGAGAAGATCAAGCTCACCGGAAAGAAGGAGACGGACAAGATCTACCGTCACCACTCGCTCTATCCGGGCGGCCTCAAGGAGCGCGCGGCGCGCTTCGTCCGCGCCGAGAAGCCGGAATCGATGCTCGAACGGGCAGTCTGGGGCATGCTCCCCAAGAACAAGCTCGGCCACAAGATGCTGAAGAAGTTGAAGGTCTATCGCGGTTCGTCTCATCCGCACCAGGCGCAGATGCCTGAGCAGATGAGCCTCGGCGAGTAACTCAGGAGGATTCCTTGGCTTTGGTCGAATACTACGGAACGGGAAGACGGAAGACGTCGACGGCACGCGTGCACATTCGTCCGGGATCGGGCGCAATCACGGTGAACCGGCGCTCTCTCGATAATTACTTCGGCAACGAAGTGCTCAAGATGATCATCAAGCAGCCGCTGTCGCTGACGGAGACGGTCGACAAATTCGACATCGTCGTCACGGTCGACGGCGGCGGTCCGAGCGGCCAGGCCGGCGCGATCCGTCATGGGATCTCGCGCGCCCTGCAGGTCTACAACCTCGAGCTGCGCAAGCGGCTCAAGAAGGCCGGCCTCCTCACGCGCGATCCGCGCATGAAGGAGCGCAAGAAGTACGGCCAGAAGGGCGCTCGCGCGCGCTTCCAGTTCTCGAAGCGCTAGTTCCCATGTTCCGGTTTCTTTAGGCGATTGACTGAAGGGCAGGAGCCATCCGCTCCTGTCCTTTTGTTTTGTAGCGGCAGTCCGATCTTTCCACTTTCATTTTTTCAAACTCTACAAAGGAGGAATTCACTTGGCGGTCTCTATTACGATGAAAGAGCTTTTGGAGGCTGGCGTCCACTTCGGTCATCAGACCAAGCGCTGGAACCCGAAGATGAAGAAGTACATCTTCGGCAAGCGCAATGGGATCTACATCATTGACCTGCAGAAGACGCTGAAGCTCTTTAAGGAAGCTTCCGGGTTCATTGCCAACCTCGCATCGCAGGGCAAACGGATTCTGTTCGTTGGCACCAAGCGTCAGGCGCAGGATGCCATTCTCGAGGAGGCCAACCGCTGCGGCATGTTCTACGTGAACAACCGCTGGCTGGGTGGCACTCTCACCAACTTCTCCACCGTCCGCAAGTCGATCGAGCGTCTCAAGGAGATCGAGTCGATCCTCGGCGACACGGAGAAGGAGATGTCCAAGAAAGAACGCGCTGCCATGGACAAGGAGCGCGAGAAGCTGCAGAAAAACCTGATCGGCATCCGCGAGATGGACGGCCTTCCCGATGCACTCTTCGTGATCGATCCGAAGAAGGAGTACATCGCGGTCAAGGAAGCCAAGAAGCTCGGGATCCCGGTCGTCGCCATCGTCGACACGAACTGCGATCCGGAAGACATCGACTACGTCATTCCGGGGAACGACGACGCCATCCGCGCGATCCGTCTGTTCACGCAGAAGATCGCCGACGCCTGCCTCGAGGGTTACAACCTCGCCGAGGAGAAGTTCATCGGCGTCGAGGACAAGGGCGACCAGTCCGCTGATGCGATGCCTGTCGAGCTCGAAGCCGAGCAGATGCAGGCCGCTCCGGCGGTCTGACCCGCACTACGAACTTTCTTTCGGGGACGGGCGCTTTCAAAAGCGTCCGTCCTCGTTTCCTTCCCCCCGACGGGCTGAGAGCCCGTCGCTCCAGAAAATCTTAGGAAGAGGTTTTTGACATGACCATCAATCCAGCTCTGATCAAGACGCTGCGCGAGCAGACCGGCGCGGGCTTCGCAGACGTGAAGAACGCGCTCACCGAGGCGAACGGCGATATGGAGCAGGCCACGGTGATCCTTCGCAAGAAGGGTCTCGCCGCGGCCGGTAAGAAGGCCGGACGCGTCACCGCCGAGGGCACCATCGCCGCGCACGTGGCGAACGACGTCGGCGTGCTCGTCGAGGTGAACTGCGAGACCGATTTCGTCGGCCGCAACGAAAACTTCCGCGCATTCGCAGCGCAGGTCGCATCGACCATCGCGGCGAGCAAGGCGAACTCGGTCGACGAGTTCCTGGCCGAGAAGTGGCCGGGCAGCGACGAGCCGGTGAGCCAGAAGGTCGCCGAGCAGATCGCGTCGATCAAAGAGAACATCTCCATCCGCCGCTTCGCGCGTTACGAGGCGCCGGCGAACGCGACGATCGGCACGTACATCCATGGCGGCGGCAAGATCGGCGTCATGGTGGAAGTCGTTTCGAACACGAAGAACGCCGCGAGCGAAGAGGTCGCGCGCGACATCGCCATGCACATCGCCGCGGCCGAGCCGCGCTTCCTGAGCCGCAACGACGTCACCGAGAAGGATCTCGAGACCGAGCGCGAGATCGCCCGCGACGCCGCGCTCAAGTCGGGCAAGCCGGAGAGCATCGTCGACAAGATGGTGTCGGGCAAGATGGAGAAGTTCTACGGCGAG
>DASPNA010000134.1:0-27127 GCA_035626775.1 Thermoanaerobaculia bacterium | reverse complement strand
CTGATCGCGAAGCAGAAGGGCGACCTGCAGACCGCGCTGCAACACATCGACGCTGCGGTGGCAAGCGTCGCGCGCAAACAGAACAAGCGGGTGCCGAACCTGCACTTCTACCGAGGCGACATCCTTGCGCGTCTCGGCCGCAACGACGAGGCGGAGCGCGAGTTCCGCATCGAGATCACGACCTATCCGACGGAGCCCGATGCGTACGCGTCGCTGATGCTCCTGCTCGCGTCGACGGGGCGGCTCGAGGAAGCGACGCGCGTGGTGTTCGAGCTCATTCGCGCGTCTCCACGCCCACCGTCGTACATCGCGGTGTCGGAGACGTTGAAGGTGATGGGCGACGATCGCGGCGCAAGATATTGGGCGACGCAGGGTTTGCGAAAGTTCCCCGAGAACGGAGATCTCCGTGCAATGGCGCAATAGGAACGCCGGCGTCCCGCCGGCTGAGCAGGGAGCGTCTCGCTCCCGTGCCGCGGAGAGACGGCGGCGGGACGCCGCCCGCTCAGCCGGCGGGACGCCGGCGCTCCTGCTGCTATTGCTGCTTGCGTGTAATGGGGAAACCCCCGCGACGCAGCCTTCCCCCGGCGACATCATCCTCGTCACCATCGACACCTGGCGCGCCGACACAGCCGGTTTCGCCGGCAACGACAAAGTCAAAACGCCATACCTCGATTCGCTCGCCGCGCGCGGCATCGTCTTCACCAACGCGCACGCGCATAACGTGATCACGCTGCCGTCGCACGTGAATATCCTCACCGGTCTCAACCCCTACGAGCATGGCGTCCGCGAGAACGCCGGCTTCGTGCTCGATCCGAAACACGTCAGCGTCGCCACTACGTTGCGCGAGAATGGCTACGCGACGGGTGCATTCGTCTCCGCGTTTCCGCTCGACAAGCGCTTCGGCCTGAATCAAGGCTTCGACGTCTACGACGACAACTACGGGAAGGGGAGGGCGTCGATCGACTTCTCCGTCCTCGAGCGTCCCGCCGACGCCGTGCTGCAGGCCGCCGCGCAATGGTGGCAATCGAACGCGGGCCGCAAGCGCTTCCTCTGGGTGCACGTCTACGATCCACACGCGCCATACGCGCCGCCGCAACCCTTCGCCGACGCGTATCGAGCATCCCCCTACCTTGGCGAGGTCGCGTACGTCGACGCGGCACTCTCGCGTCATCTCGCGCCACTCATCGCCGCCGACACCACCGTCTTCATCACCGCCGATCACGGCGAGGCGCTCGGCGATCATGGCGAGCTGACACACGGTCTTTTCGCGTACGAATCGACGTTGAAAGTTCCACTGATCGTCGTCGCGCCAAACACGTCCGCGCGATCCGAAGCCGCGTACGTGCGGCACATCGACATCGCGCCGACCATCCTCGAACGCGCCGCGATCGCAAAGACACTTCCCGGTCAGTCGCTGCTCGGTGCGATCAAACCGGCGGAGACGTATTTCGAATCGCTGTCTGCATCGCTCAACCGCGGATGGGCTCCGCTCACCGGCGTCATTCAAAGCGGCGCGAAGTACATCGATCTGCCGCTGCCCGAGCTCTACGATCTCGCGAGCGATCCCGCCGAACAGAAGAACCTCCTCGATGAACGCCGTCGCGACGTCGCCGCTGCGCGCAAGTTTCTCGCGAGTCTCGAGCTCGCGGCGAAACCGAATCGCGTCACCGGCTCCGAAGAAGCAGCCAGCCTGCGCAGCCTCGGCTATCTCGCCGCCGGCGCCGCGCCGAACCGCGCGCCGACGATTGCCGACGATCCGAAGAACCTCGTGCACGTCGACAGTCAGATCCACGAGATCGTCGAGACCTTCCAGCGCGGACGCACGAACGACGCGGTGAAACTCGCGCGCGCGCTCGTCGCCGGGCAGCCGCGCATGCCCGCCGGCCGCGAGCTGCTCGCATTCGTGCTGCAGGAATCGGAGCGTGTCGACGAAGCGATCGACGTGCTCGCGAAGCTCGCGGCTGAAGGCTCCGCGAGCGATGCCGCGAAAGTGCAGCTCGGATTGCTGCTCACCGAGAGCGGCAAGTCGGCGGAAGCGGCGGCGATCCTCGCGCCGATCGTTGCGCGTGCTCCCGACGCTGACAACCTCAACGGCTACGGCATCGCACTCGCCGATCAAGGACGTTTTCCGGACGCTGTCCAGCAGTTCCGCCGCGCGCTCGAGCTCGATCCGAACAATGCCCCCGCATGGCAGAACCTCGGCATCGTCGCGCTGCGCATGAACGATCTCCGCGCCGCACACGAGAACTTTTCACGCGCCTTGGCGATGAACCCGCGGCTGCCGCTCGCGCTGAACTCGCTCGGCGTCGTGTACGCGCGGCAGAACGACGACGCGCGCGCCGTCAAAGCATGGCAGGACGCGGTCGCGCTCGATCCGAAGCAATATGACGCGCTCTTCAATATCGGCCTCGTTGCCGGACGCAGCGGCCGTGTCGAGGAGGCGAAGCGCGCGCTCAATCAGTTCGTGCGCACGGCGCCGCCGTCACGTTACGGCAAAGACCTCGAGACCGCCCGCCGGGCTCTTGCGGCGCTGCAGCGGATGTGAGGCGCGCGCGCCTTACAATCTGTGCATGCGAAAACCGGTCGTGGTCGCGGTCCTGTGGTTGTCCCTGTTTGCGAACGCTGCTCAGGCGCAGCGTTTCGGCGAGGCGGTCGAAGTCACGGTCGTCGAAGTCCCGGTGACGGTCGTCGATCGCGCCGGCAATCCCGTGCGCGGCCTGACTCGCGAGAGTTTCGAGGTGTACGACGACGGCAAGCGCGCGCCGATCGAATACTTCGAGGCTGTCGATCTGGCCACCATCACCGCGGCGCCGGGTCGTCCGCTCCCGCCGGTCGCATATCGCAATTTCCTGCTGCTTTTCGATTTCGCCAATTCGCGGCCGGGCACGATCGGCCGCGCGCAGGCCGCGGCGCGTGACTTCGTCGGTGCGAATCTCACCGACCGCGATCTCGTCGGCGTCGCATCGTACACGCCGACCGGCGGCTTGCGCATGATCACCAGTTTCACGAACGACCGCTCCCTCGTGCGCGCCGCGATCGACGGCATGGGCGAGTCCTCACAGTTCCGCGTTTCCGATCCGCTGCTGCTCGCAACGCCGCCCTCGGTGATGGCGGGGGGCGGTGGTCCGGCCGGTCAGCACAGCGTCATCGCGCAACGCAACGCGGGGCGCGATGAGGCCATCCGCGAGGCGAATGAAAACACCGATCGCTTTACGAAGCTCGCGAACGATGCGGAGCTCGCCGCGCGCCTGCAGGCGCAGATCGCGAACTTCGGCGGTGTCGCGCGCACGCTCGATTCGCTGCGTGGCCAGAAGCAGATCATCCTGCTGTCGGAAGGATTCGATCCGCGTCTCGTGACCGGGCGGCAGGACCTGTCGTTCCAGAAAACGCAGCAGCAGAACGATGCGGTGATGTCGGGCGAGATCTGGAAAGTCGATTCCGACGAGCGCTTCGGCAACGCCGCCAGCGCGAACTTCGTCAATCAGATGGCGGAGCTCTTCCGCCGCTCCGACGTGAAGATGCACGCGATCGACATCAAGGGACTGCGCGCCGAGGTGGATGCGCGCGAAGGGGTGCAGCGGAACTCGAACGAAGGGTTGTTCATGATCACGCAGCCGACCGGCGGCACCGTGTTCAAGAACGCCAACGATCTCGGCCAGAACTTCCAGGACCTCCTCAAGCGTCAGTCGGTCGTGTATCTGCTCGGCATCAGCGCGAAAGGCACCGGCAAGCCGGGCAAGTTCCACACGCTGAAAGTGAAAACGACGGCCAAGGGCGCCGAGGTTTCGCATCGTGCGGGGTATCACGAAGGGGTGGGGGAGAAAACGCCGGAGCTCGCGAAGACGCTATCGCTGGCGGAGATTCTCGTGACCGACGCGCCGGTGGACGATGTCACGATGAAAATGTTCGCGACCGCAGCTCCCGGCACGACCGCGGCCGCGCGCGTACCGGTGGTCGTCGACATCGACGGGCCGAAACTGCTCGCGGAAACGAACGGCTCGAACGTCACCGCGAACATCTTCGTCTACGCATTCGACGAGCAGCATCGGGTGCACGACTACATGCAGCAGCGCGTCGCGCTCGACGTCGCGAAGGTCGGCGACACGCTGCGCAAGACCGGCGTCCGTTACGTCGGCGCGCTGAAGCTCGATCCCGGCAAGTACGCGATCAAGGCCCTCGTGCGTGTCGAAGAGACCGGACGCATCGGCTTCATGCGCACGGACCTCGATGTGCCCGCGTACGCCGAACGTACGGTGTTGCCGCCGCTGGCAATGGGCGACGTCGCGAACTGGATCACCTTGCTCAGTCCCACGCGCGGCGAAGACGCGTCCTCGATTCTGTCGGTCGGCCCGCAGCCGTTCGTGCCCGCCTCGCGCATGAGCGTCGACGCCGGCGCACCGCTCCGCTTCGCGCTGATGGTGTACCGCATGTCCGTCGCCGATCTCGGAGTCGCGCCGGTCATCGTCAGCAGCGACGGCTCGACGCGCGACGCGGCAGTGTCGCTGGTCGGCCGCACGCAGCCCGACAACGCCGGCGTGACGAAGCTGGTGTTCGATCTCAAACCGGATGGTCTGCAGAAAGGTGATTACGACTTGCGGTTGACTGTCACGCCGAAAGATCAGGCGGCGTCGGTCGTGACCTTGCCCTTCGCGGTGAGATAGACCAGTACCTCGGGTACCTCGGAGTACCTCGGAGTTCCTCGGAGGGGATGACCCCCGAGGTACCCCGAGGTACTCCGAGGTACTCGTAGCCCCGTATACTCCCAACGATTGAACGACAACGTCTCTGAGTTCGAACAGCGGATCGGATACACGTTCACCGAGCGCGAGCTCCTCCGCCGCGCGCTCACGCACAAATCGTATTCGCACGAGGCCAAAGAGCCCGACGCGCGCCACAACGAGACGTTCGAGTTCCTCGGCGACTCCGTCCTGGGATTCGTCATCGGCGACCTCCTCTTCCGCCATTTCCCAACGCTCGATGAAGGCGCGCTGTCGAAGATGAAAGCGTTCCTCGTCAGCGCATCGAGTCTCGCGGCAAAGGCGCGGCAGTTCGGCATGGGCGACGTGATCCTCCTCGGCGTCGGCGAAGAGAAGACAGGCGGACGCAGGAAAGACTCGCTGCTCGCGAATCTGTTCGAAGCCGTGATCGCCGGCATCTATCTCGACGGCGGCATCGACGCGACGCGGCGTCTCATCGAAGCGGCGTTCCAGCCCGACATCGCGCGCATCGATCAGCAGGACCTGCTCTTCCAGGATTACAAGACCGCGTTGCAGGAGCTCGCGCAGGGGAAGGGATTCGCGCTGCCCGAGTACAACGTGGTCGACGAAGTCGGTCCCGATCACGACAAGACGTTCGTGGTTGAAGTGAAGGTCGGCAGCCTCACTACGCGCGGCGAAGGCTCGTCGAAGAAAGAAGCGCAGCAGCAGGCCGCGCGTCACGCGATGAGCGAGTTCGGAGCGAAATACGCGACACCGTGACAGTGGGGGCACCTTCTCCCCTCGCCGAGGGGAGAAGGCTACACAGGCGCATGATTCGTGGCCTTCTCCCCGCCGCAGCGGGGAGAAGGTGGTCCAAGGCCGGATGAGGGGTGCTCTCCTCGTGCTGCTCGCCCTCCTCGCTCTTCTGCCCGCGCACGCGCAGCGTCCCACCGATCTCGAGCGCATCCGCACCGACATCACCCGCCTGCGCACGCGTCTCGAGGAAGTACGCCGCCAGGCGCAATCGGCCGCGCGCGAGCTCGAAGAGGTGACGCTCGAGCTCGACCTGCGCACGCGCGAGCTCGACCTGGCCACCGCCGCGGAAACGAGGCTTGCCGCCGAGCAGCAAGCGATCGAGTTGCAGATCGCGTCGCTCGTTCCACGCATCGCGCGGCAGAAGAGCGATCTCCGCAAACGCCTCGTCGCGCTCTACCGCCTCGGCGGCCTGAGCTATCTGCGCATGCTGCTCGCGCTCGACGGCGATCGCAATCCGATCGAAGCGATGTCGATGCTCAGCTATCTCGTATCGCGCGACTCGCGGCTCGTGACACGTTTTCAGGCGGCGCAGAAACAACTCGGATCGCGGCAGATCGCGCTTGCGGATCGCCGCGAGCGATTGCGTCGCACGCGCCTCGTCGTCGAAGAACGGCGCCGCGCGGTGACCACGGCATTCGCGCAGAAGCAGAACGTGCTCGCGCGTTTGCGCACCGAAGAAACCGGCGCGGCGGCGCAGCTCGCGGCGCTCGAAGAAAAGGCGCGGCGGCTGCAGCGGCTGGTCGATACGTTGTCCGCCCAGAGCCGCGGAATCGTGACGACCGTCGACATCCGCACCGTGCAGGGAGCGCTGCCGTGGCCGGTCGAAGGAAAGGTCATCGAGCGCTTCGGGCGGCAGCGTAACCCGAAGTTTGCAACCTACACGGTCAATAACGGCCTGAAAATCGAAGCAGTTCCGGGCACGCAGGTGCGCGCCGTGTTCCAGGGAACAGTTCTATTTTCGCAGTGGTTCAAAGGGTACGGAAACTTGATCATCCTCGACCATGGCAACCGCGTTTTTTCCCTGTACGGCAACCTGAAACTGTCGGGTGTCGCGGTCGGAGACCGCATCGCCGGCGGCCAGGCGATTGCAGGGGTCGGCGAGAGCGAGGACACCGACAGCGGCCATCTGTACTTCGAAGTTCGCCACGACAATCGCCCCGAGGATCCGCAGAAATGGCTGCGGTGAGTGGAACGACATGACCAAAAAGAAAATCGCGTTTCTCACCCTTTCCGTGGTGCTGCTGCTCACGCTCCTCTCCGGAGCGCTGTTCGGACAGACCACGCAGAAGAGCAACGTCTATCGCTACCTGAGCATCTTCTCGGAAGTCTTCGAGCTGGTGCGCACGAACTACGTCGATCAGGTCGCGAACGACAAGCTGATGGATGGCGCGTTCTCCGGCGTCACCGACGCCATCGATGAGTTCAGCTACTACGTCCCGCCCGCGCAAATGGCTGCGTACAAGAAGTTCACCGACGTCGAGGACAACGGCCTCGGCGTAATCGTCACCAAGCGCTTCGGCTATGCGTACGTGGTCGCGCCGATCGACGGCTCACCCGCGGATCAGGCCGGTCTCGACGCAGGTGATTTCATCGAGAAAATCGACGGCCAGCCGACGCAGCCGATGACGGCGTGGCAGATGCGTGCCGCGCTCAACCAGCAGCGGCCCGTCAAGCTGCAGGTGCTGCGCGGCGGCGAGACGCACCGCGAGGAGATCACGGTCTCGCCCGCGACGTTCCATCCGGTGTCCGTCAAGAACGACACGATCTCCGGCATCGCGTACGTGAAGGTGCCATGGTTCGAGCAAGGCACGTCGCAGCAGTTCCGTGCGGCGCTCGAATCGGTGCGGCAGAAGGGCGCGAAGAAGTTGATCATCGACCTGCGCGGCAACGCCGGCGGTTCGGTCGATGAAGCGATCGCGTCCGCGGATGAGCTGCTCACGAGCGGTTTGATCACCGCACTCGAAGGCCGCAAGATCGAGGCGAAGCAGTGGCAGGCCGACCGCAACACCTCGTACGACGGCGAGGTGCAAGTGCTGACCGATCCCTCCACTGCCGCGGGCGCGGAAGTGTTCGCGTCAGCAATCCGTGGCAACGGCCGCGGCAAAGTGGTGGGGCTGACGACATACGGCAAGGCGATCGTGCAGCGCTTCATCGCGCTGCCGAGCGGCGGCGGCGTGCAGATGACCGTTGGTCACTACACGACGCCCGATCACAAAGTCATCACCGACTCCGGTGTGAAGCCGGACGTGATCGTCGATCTTTCTTCGCAGGCGCTCGAAGATCCGGCGGAGAAGGGGAAGCGCGAGCCGAAGGACGATCTCATCCTGAATAAGGCGCTGCAGCTCTTCGGCGCGAAACCGCCAGCCGTCAATCCGGAGCTGAAGAAGGCGGCGTAGTACGCGTACAATTCGTACGCGCATGCGAACTCCCCCTCACCCAACCCTCTCCCCCAGCGGGGGAGAGGGCTGGGTGAGGGGGAGTTTTCGCACGGTACTGATCCTGGCGGCCATTCCGCTCGGCGGCATGGCCACCTTCTTTTTGTGGCAGTGGTTGAACGGCGGCATCACGCCGAAAGACGCGGTTCAGGAAGTGCGCGCGGCGAAGGCCGCGATCGTGAAACGCGCGACTGCGCCAGCCCCGGAACCCGAGCCTGCACTCCCACGCGTCACCCGCAAACGCTCGTCGAAGCACGCCATCGCGAAAGCCGGCCGCGGCGGCGACATCGTCCTCATCATCGACGACCTCGGCTTCGACGGTCAGCCGCTCGAGCGTGTCATGGCGCTCGATCCGAACATCAACGCGGCCATCCTGCCGAACGGCACGCGCGCCGAGGAGTTCGCGGAGCGGTTGCATGCGCGGGGATATGAGGTGCTGTGTCATCTGCCGATGCAGCCGCGCGGACGCGAGACGCCGGGACGCAATGCGATCCTCGCGTCGATGTCGAACGATGAGATCGCGAGCGCGACGCGGCAGAACATTCAGGCGGTTCCATACGCGCGCGGCGTGAACAATCACATGGGATCGCTCGCGACCGCGGATCGCCGCGTGATGACCAGCGTCATCGGCGCAATTCCCGACGGCATGTACTTCATCGACTCGCGCACCGGCGGCTCGTCAGTCGCCGCGGCCGTCGCGCGCGAGATGAACGTCCGCACCGCCACGCGCAATGTGTTTCTCGACGACGTGGCCACGGAACGCGCGGTGCGCAAGCAGATCGAGGAGCTTGCCGCCGCGGCGGAGAAACGCGGCGTCGCGATCGGAATCGGCCATCCGTATCCAGTGACGCTGCGCGTGCTCGCGCAGGAGTTGCCGTCGCTACGCGCGAGAGGTTTCCGCCTCGTACGCGCGAGTCAAGTCGTGCAGTAGCGACCCCCGGGGGGCCTCCGGCGGCCGGGGCCGACGGCCCCGGACCCCATCGGTTTGGCTCAGCCTCCGCGACACTTTTTCGCAAGTATCAACAGTGTGCGCGGAGGCTGGGCCAACCAATCGGGTCCGGGCCCGTTGGGCCCGGCCGGAGGCCCCTCGGGTCGCTACCTGCTAGCATGCGCCGCGCTCATGCTGCTCGCGCTCTTTCTGCTCGACGTCGCCGCCGGCCTCTACCTCTTTCTCCCACTCGTCGGCCGGCGCAACGCGGGCGTGAAGTTCTATCGCCTCATTTTCCTCATCGGCGGAGTGCTCGCGCTTTGCGCGGCGATCGCGCATGCGATGGCGGGACGACAGGACCTTGCATACGCCGACACCGCCATCGTCGCGCTGACAATCGTTGCGCTGATCGTGTTGCGCTATCCGAAGCGCCTCATCTTCCGCGCGACCGCGGCGCTGCTCGGCGCGGCGTATCTCGTTTCATCGATCGCCGCGTATCACGCCGCCGTGCGGCCGTCGCACGTTGCGTGGAGCATCGCGGGCGCGCTCGCATCGATCGGCCTCCTCGGCAGCGTTAACCTGGCCATGCTCCTCGGTCACTGGTACCTCGTCGTGCGCGGCATGTCCATCGATCCGCTCAAGCGTTTGACGATCGCCACGCTCGTTGCGGCCATCGTCAAGATCGTGCTCGTGGTCATCGTGATCGCGGTGGCGTGGCCGCCGCCCGTGACGAAAGACATCTTCTTCTGGATGCGCGCAGGCTGGGGACTCCTCGGACCGCTCGCGCTCTATCCGATGGTGTGGGGGACGGTGAAGATCCGCTCGACGATGGCGGCGACCGGCATTCTGTACGTCGACGTCGTCGCGGTGGTCATTGGCGAAGTCCTCGGCGGCTGGCTGTCGGCGATCGCGCGTCTGCCGCTTTGAAGGCCGGTTCACACCGCGCCAGGTCCATTTCGTCCCGCGATGCTTCGCGCGCGCGCCTGTTCGCGCGATCATTAGCGCATGAGAAAGACCGCGTTGCTTTTCCTCACGCTGCTGACGATGCATGCGCATGCGAGTGCCATCGATGCGAAAGCGCTGGAAACGCTCGTCGACGCGATCATGACCGCGGAGATGAAGAAGCAGGAGATCCCCGGCGCCGCCTTCATCCTCGTGCAGAACGGCCGTGTTGTGCTCGCGAAAGGCTACGGCCTCGCCGATATCGAACGGAAGAAACCCGTCGATCCGGCGAAGACGATCTTTCCGATCGGCTCGATCACGAAAGTGTTCACCGCGATGGCCGTCGTGCAGCTCGCCGAACGCGGTCAGCTCGATCTCAACGCGGACGTGAATCGCTATCTGAAAACGATCCAGGTCCCGGCGAAATACGACGCGCCCGTTACCGCGCGTCATCTGCTCACGCACAGTGCGGGCTTTGACGAGCTGGTCGGCGTGCGCATGCTCCGCTCGCCCGACGAACGCGTGCAGCCGCTGGCCGTGTTTCTCGCATCGCGACTGATCCGCATTCGTCCGCCGGGCGAAATGACCGCGTATTCGAGCTTCGGCACGGCACTGGCGGGCTTGCTCGTCGAAGACATCTCGGAGACGTCGTACGAGCGCTATCTCGCGTGCAACGTGTGGGCGCCGCTGAAGATGAATCGCACGCACGTCACCACGCCGGAAGACCAACGCGACGATCTCGCGGTTGCGTATGAGAGCGACCAGGGGAAGCTCGTCGCCATTCCGTACGAGCGCTATCACTCGGCGCCGGCGTCGTCGATCAACAGCAGCGCCGCCGACATGGGCCGCTACATGCTCGCCATCCTCGGCGAAGGCTCGCTCGAAGGTGCGCGCATCCTCAGCGAAAAATCGATGCGCGAGATGACCACGCAGCAGATGACGATGCATCCGCGGATGCCGGGATTCGGCTATGGCTTTCAACTATGGGACGACAACGGGCAACGCATCGTCGAGCACGGCGGCAACATCGGCGGCTTTCATTCGCTCATGACGTTGTTGCCGGAGCACGAGACCGGCTTCTATGTCGTCGCACATCGCGAGGGCGCGAATCTCCGCGATTCCGTGCGCACGGCGATTCTCAATCGGTGGTTCCCGCAAACGAATCCTGCCCCCGCGCCGAAAGCGGATCCGTCGGCGGCGCCGCGGCTCCAGCGTCTGGCCGGAACGTACCGCGCGAACATCTGGTGTCACACCTGTCCCTTCGATCCCGACCGTGTGCAGGACGCGCGCGTGACCGTCAACGCGGACGGCACTCTCAGCGGCTGGGGCACGAAATGGATCGAGGTCGCGCCGCTGTTCTTCCGCACGCCCGACGGCAAACGGCGTATCGGATTTCATGAGGACGCGAAAGGCAACATCACCGCCATGACATCCGGCGCGTGGATGGTGATGGAACGGCTCCCGTAGAATGCGCCTCTCCCTGCGCCGCGGTGTTTTCTGGCTGACCATCGTCGCCCTCTGGACCATCTTCCCGTTGTTGCAGGCGTTCCAGGCAGCGTTCTATTCGAGATACATCGGCGACGCCGTGCAGTGGAACCTGCCGCTCCGCCTCGCCGACTGGTACACATGCGCGCTCTTCACGCCAATCGCGTTCTGGCTCGTGGGCAGGTTTCCGCTGCAACGCTCGACGTGGATGCGCAACGCCGCCGTGCATCTTGCCGTCAGCTCGCTTTTCGCCACGGTGAAGTTCGCGTTGTACGCGGAAGTCGCGCGTTACGTCAGCCCCGCCGACGGATTGCGCTTCGACACGCTGCTCGCGCGCAAGTTTGTCTCGGAGAGCATCGCGCTCTGGGCCATCCTCGGCATCGTGCACGCCGTCGAATATCACCGCCGCTATCGCGAACGCGAGATACACGCGCTGCGGCTCGAAGCGGAGCTCGCGAGCGCACGGCTCGACGCACTCACCGCGCAACTCCAGCCGCACTTTCTCTTCAACACGCTCAACAGCATCTCCACGCTCATGCATCGCGACGTCGCCGCGGCCGATGAGATGCTCACGCATCTCAGCGATCTTCTCCATCGCACGCTGCGCCAGCACGACCGCCACGAGATTCGCCTGGCCGAGGAGCTGGAGCTGCTGCGGCATTACGTCGACATTATGAAGATCCGCTTTCAGGATCGGCTGGCGGTGACGATCGACGTCGACGAGCGCGTTCGCGAAGCCATGGTTCCGCCGCTCCTGCTCCAGCCACTGGTCGAGAACGCGATCCGTCACGGCATCGCGCGCAAGCCGGGTGCGGGCGCGATCGACATCGCCGCGCACCGCATCGACGAGTTGCTCGAGATCACGGTTACCGATGACGGCGAAGGCCACGCGGGCGGCGATGAAGGGGTCGGCCTCTCGAACACGCGCCGCCGTCTGCGCGAGCTGTATGGCGAGCGCCAGAGCCTCGCGCTGTCGCCTGCGGAGCACGGCGGGCTGCTCGTGAAAGTGAGGATTCCCTGCGCGTCGTGATCGCGGACGACGAGCCGCTCGCGCGCGAACGCGTACGCGAGTTGCTCAAAGTTCGCAGCGACGTCGAGATCGCGGGCGAGGCGCGTGACGGCGAAGAAACGCTGCGGCTGGTCGAGCAAACCTCGCCCGATTTGTTGCTGCTCGACGTGCAGATGCCTGGCCTCGATGGATTCGAGGTCGTCGCAGAGCTCGACCGCGAGCACATGCCGGCCATCGTGTTCGTGACCGCGTACGACGAATACGCCGTACGCGCGTTCGAAGTGCAGGCGCTCGACTATCTCGTGAAGCCTTTTCAGGCGGCACGCTTGAACGAAGCGATCGATCGCGCCGTCGCTCGCCGCGGTCAGGTGGGGGTCCGGCGCGCGCCGCTGACGCGCTTCGTGGTGCGCACGGCTGACGCGATCTACTTCGTCAAGCCGGCCGACGTGTTGTGGATCGAGTCGTCCGGCAACTACGTCCGCCTGCACACAACGAGTGGCGGACACACGATGCGTACTGCGATGCGCGACCTCGAGGAACGCCTCGACTCCGCGGTCTTCGTGCGCGTGCATCGCGGCGCAATCGTCAATATCGATCACGTCAAAAAACTCGAGCCGTATTTTCACGGCGAGTTCGTGATGACACTGCGCGATGGCTCGCAGCTCACGTCGAGCCGCACGTACAGCGGAAGGCTGCGCGACCTCGTGCGAATTAGGAGTGTCCCTCTTCCGCCCCCGGAGGCGCCGCGCCATACACGTGCCGATCGTGAATGACCAGATCGAACGGCTTCAACGCCGGATTCGCCGGATATCCGCGATGCACGGCCTGGCACTCGTAGCAGACGATGACGTCCTTGACCACGCGCCACACGACATAGTCGAGGATCGTCACCGCAAGCAGCGAAAGGCCCCACGTCCACGGCACGAACACCGCGCCGACCGCCACCAGCGCGACGCCGGTCGTGCGGTTGAAGTCCTTTTGAAAGTACAGCTCCGCGTGGCCGCACGCGGCGCACTGCTCGACGATCGAGTTTTCGGGCGGGGCGGCGACGGAGGTCTCCGCGCCGCAATGCTCACACGCGCGCGCTGCCTCGGCCGCGGCACGCGTGAGGCGCTGTTCGCATTTCGGGCAGAGGAAGTTGACGGTAGGCACGCGCGGCGCGAGTTTAACGCGCGCGCTCGAGGTAACGATTCTCGCTCGGGTCGACGATGATCTCTTCGCCCTCGGTGACGAACGGCGGCACCTGCACCGTCACGCCATTCTCGAGCGTCGCAGGCTTGTACGACGACGACTGCGTCGCGCCCTTCACCATCGGCTGCGTCTCGGCGATCTTCACCTTCATCGTCTTCGGCAACTCCACGCCGATCGGCTTGGTCTCATGGAACTGCACCTGGATCTTCAGCCCGGGCTGGAGCCACGCGGCCGCGTCGCCGAGGTCTTCTTCGGAGATCTCGATCTGCTCGTAATTCTCGGTATTCATGAAGTGATGCGCGTGGCCGTCGGAATAGAGGTACTCCATCTCGTGCTGGGAGATGTACGCCTGCTCGATGTCATCGTTCGAGCGGAAGCGGTGCTCGAACTGGTTACCGGTGCGCAGGTTGCGGAGCTTGGCCTGCACCATCGCGCGCAGGTTGCCGGGCGTGTGATGGCGGAAGTCCATGACCTTGCAGAGGTCTCCCTCGAACAGAATGACGATGCCTTTGCGAATGTCGTTGGCCTGCATGTGAATCCTTTCGATAAACTCCGGGGCGCGGCGCATTCTAGCCGCACGGAGAAACCTCAGTGAGATTTGCGAGATTTGTTCTGATTGCCGCGCTGGTAGTTGGCGGCTGCCGCCCCGACCGCGAAGCCCAAACTGCGGACTCGTCAGGGGATATTCCAGTCGGAGTCTACGGTGCGTTGACCGGTAGCGAGGCCGCGTTCGGCACCTCCACCGTCAATGGCGTGCGCATCGCCGCCGACGAGATCAACGCCGCCGGAGGCGTCCTCGGCCGCAAGATTCGGCTGGTCGTGGAAGACGATCAGGGCCGCGCCGAGGAAGCCGCGAACGCGGTCACGAAGCTCATCACCAGTAACGACGTGGTGGCGCTCATCGGCGAAAACTCGTCGAATCAATCGCTCGCTGCCGCGCCGATCGCGCAATCGAGCGGCGTGCCGATGATCTCTCCATCGTCGACCAATCCCGCGGTCACCGAGAAGGGCGACTACATCTTCCGCGTCTGCTTCACCGATCCCTACCAGGGGAAAGCGCTGGCGGCGTTCGCACGCAACGTGTTGAAGCTCGGTGCCGTCGCGATCCTGGTCGACAAGAAGAACGATTACTCGATCGGCCTCGCGGGCGTGTTCCGCAAGGAGTTCGAGGCGCTGGGCGGGAAGATCGTCAAGGAGCAGAGCTACTCCAGTGGCGACACCGAGTTCCGTCCGCAGCTCACCACGATCCGGGGCTGGTATCCGCAAGCGGTGTTCATCCCCGGTTTCTATACGGAGGTGGGACAGATCGCGATCCAGGCCCGCGACCTCGGCTTCATGGGGCCGCTCATCGGCGGCGACGGCTGGGACTCGCCGGCTGTCATTCAAATCGGCGGCAAGTCGATCGAGGGCTCGTATTTCTCGGATCACTACTTCGTCGGCGACACACGCCCGGTCGTGCAGAGGTTCGTCACCGAATACGAAAAACGCCACGGCAAGAAACCGGAAGCGACCGCCGCACTCGGCTACGACGCGCTGCACATCTGGGCGAACGCCGCCCGCCGCGCGAACTCGATCGACAAGAAACTCGTGCGCGACCAGATCGCTGCGACGAAGGATTACGACGGCGTCTCCGGAATGATCACCATGGGCCCGGACCGAAACCCGATCAAGCCGGTGGCGATGATCAAGATCGAGAACGGGCAGATGAACTTTGCGGGATGGGTGAGGCCGTAGGGGGCCAGCGCTCCGCGTGCGCGGAGCCCGCCAGCGGGCTCGGCATAAGGATCGGCTCTCTAGGTCAGGATAGCTGCGACTTCTGACAGGCGGCCTTCATCATCAGCGACGCGATAGTAGCGGTCGCGCTTGCGGTCGCTCTCGACCTCTTCAACGATTTGGTTAAAGACACGCGCTCCCTCATTTTTGGCGTCTACGTCGATTCCTAGCTCCGTGCGCACATCACGGTACTGAAATACCGAACCTCGCGTGCCTGCGCGGCGCCATGCCAATGAATTTTTCCAGATCATGGTATCCGCGACATCGAACAGTACCGCTTGATGTCGCCGTGGACATACTCGCTGAGAGAATCACCGTTGATCCACAGCAGTGCGGTGGTCGCCCATGCATTCGGGGCATGCGTATTCGTGTCAGCGACGTACTCGATCTGTTCGCGGCTGGCCTCAGCGCCGAGCAGATTCTCGAGGAGATGCCTGATCTCGAATCTGAGGACTTGCAGGCCTCACTCCGCTTTGCGTCGCGCTGGCTCGATCATCCTGTGCTGGTTGCGTGATCATCTGGGTTGACGCACAGCTTCGCCTGCGTTGGCGCCGTGGCTGAAAAATCAGTTCGCAGTCGATGCAGGCGAAGTCCTCGTCGAAATCACCGACACTCCGTAGTCACTACCCATCTCCGAAGCTGTTGCTGCCACCGGTACTCTTCACTCCTCGTTTATACTCCCCCAAAACCAACCAACGGAGGAAACCCATGCGTAAGTTCTCGACGTACGCGTTCGCCGCGCTTGCGGCCATCGCGGTAGTGGCTCCCGCTCAGGCGGCCGATCATCCGCAGAAGCCGGGCAAGTGGCAGGTGAAGTTCGAGATGGAGATGCCGGGCATGCCGTTCAAGATGCCGCCCGTCACCACCGAGATCTGTCTCACCGAAGAAGACCTGAAGAATCCCGAGAAGGCCGTTCCGAGCGATCCGAAGCAGAAGTGCACGATCAGCGACTACAAGATCGACGGCAATACCGTCACCTGGTCGATGGACTGCCCGAAGCAGAACACCAAGGGCACCGGCGAGATCACGTACACGGAAGACAGCTACACCGGCAAGATGAAGATGACCGTCGGGGAGCAGGAGATGACCACGAAGTACTCCGGCAAATTCCTCGGCGCCTGCAAGAAATAGTACCCTCGGAGAACCTCGGAGTACCCTCGGGGTTCCTCGGAGTTACGTCCTCGGTTCTTCTCCGCCGAGGAACTCCGAGGAACCCGAGGAGCTCCGAGGAACCCGTCTCTCCGCCCACGTGAGCTGCGCGACCATCAACAGCATTCCCGCGTCGCGAACCAGCACGATCCACATGTCGCGAAGGCGCTCGTCGTGCGTCTTGTCCGCGGCCGAAGTGTCGAAGCAGCCGCAGTCGATGGCGTTGTCGCGTCCGAGATTGATCGCGATCGCGATCATGAACGTGACCAGCATCAGCGTCACGATCCAGCGCGCCGGCTTGACCCACACGCCGAGGATGAGCGCGAGGCCGGCGACGAGCTCGACCCACGGCAGGACCAGCGCGCTGAGGTTGATCAGACCGCCGGGCAGGATGCGGTAGTTGTAGATCATATGCGCGAACGACGGAGGGTCGGCGATCTTCGGCAGTGCCGCGACGACGAAGATGGCGCCCAGCGCGATCTGCACGCGGGCGGTGAGCCACGGATGTGCGAGCGCTTCGCGAAGGGTCAGGGCTGGCCTCCCGTGCGCACGGCACCGCCGCGCTTCTGCCAGTCGGGGAAGCCGTCTTTGTAGACGTAGACGTTGTTGAACTGGATGCCCCACAACTTCTGCGCGAGCATGTGCGAGTCCTCGCACGCGCCGCCGGAGCAGTAGATGACGATCGGCTGGTCCTGATCCTCGGGATTGGGACGCTCGCTATAGAGCGCGTTTACTTTGTCGTCGATGTCCGACTCCCACACCGAGAAAGAACGTGCGCCCGCGATGTGGCCCTGTTCGAAGACCGACGTGCGCCGTGCATCGAGGAACAACGCGCCGCTCGCGTGCAGCGCGGCGACGTCGTCGCCATTGATCTCGACGTAGGCCTGCGATGGGTGCGGCTTGAAGCGGGATACGTCGGTGGCAGGCTTCGGTACCATCTGGAGCGATGGGCTCTCAGCCCGTCGGGGCTCCGCCGGGAGCTCGACGGGCTGAGAGCCCGTCGCTCCAGATGGTGTCGTTGTCGGAGACGGTGTCGCTGTCGTTGCCGGCACCACGACTGGCGCAACCGTCGCGGTCGCGGGCGATGGCGCCACCGGAGGCACCACCCGTTCCGGCTGCTTCGGCGGCACCTTCAGCGCGTTCGGATAAAACCCGGGCAGCATCAGCCGCCGAGTGCGCGACGCAAAGCCATTCGTCACGATCGCCAGCACGAGCGCCGCCGCGATCAACACCACTCCACGGGCAAACGAGTTCTTGAGCATCGTTCTCTGAGACGCGCCACCACCGCGACGCGTTACGCGCGCGATACTCTAGCTCACGAAACGCGCCGCAGCACCATCATCGCGTACGCCTGCACCGGCACGTCCTCGCCCGCGCTCAGCAACTTGTGCTCGCGCATGTCAGGCACGGGCTCGTTCGTGTCGATGACCTTCTCCCACGTATCGCCCCACGGGCAGGTCGGCAGCTTGAACGTCATCAGTTCGTGATGCGCGTTGAACAGGATGTAAAAGCTGTCGTCGACGATCGGCTCGCCGCGATGGTCCGGCGTCGGAATGCCCTTGCCGTTGAGGAACACACCGATCGTCCGCGCGAAGCTTCCCTGCCAGTCCTTCTCCGCCATCTCTTCGCCGTCCGGTTTGAACCAGCCGATGTCGCTGACGCCCGTACCGCGCACCTTGCGGCCGTGGAACCACCGGCGGCGCTGAAAGACAGGATGGTCCTTGCGGAACTGAATGAGGCGTGCAACGAACACGCGCAGTCCGTCGTCCATGTGCTCCCAGTCGAACCAGGAGATCTCGTTGTCCTGAGCGTAGCCGTTGTTGTTGCCTTGCTGCGTGCGGCCGAACTCGTCGCCGCCGAGGATCATCGGGACGCCCTGCGACAGAAAGAGCGTCGTCAGGAAGTTGCGCTGCTGCCGCGCGCGCAGATCGTTGATCTGCGGATCGTCCGTCGGGCCTTCCGCGCCGCCGTTCCACGAGCGGTTGTCGTCGGCGCCATCCTTGTTGTCCTCTTTGTTCGCCTCGTTGTGTTTCTCGTTGTACGACACGAGGTCGCGCAGCGTGAAGCCGTCATGTGCGGTGATGAAGTTGATGCTCGCGTACGGGCGCCGTCCATTCGCCGCGTACAGGTCGGAACTGCCGGTCAGTCGCGTCGCGAAATCGTCGAGCGTCTGGTCCGTGCCGCGCCAGTAGTCGCGCACCACGTCACGATACTTGCCGTTCCACTCCGACCACAGCGAAGGAAAATTGCCGACCTGATATCCGCCTTCGCCGACGTCCCACGGCTCGGCGATGAGCTTCACCTGTGAGATGAACGGATCCTGCTGGATGACGTCGAAGAATGCGGAGAGGCGGTCGACGTCGTGCAGCTCGCGCGCGAGCGTGGCCGCGAGGTCGAAGCGGAATCCGTCGACGTGCATCTCCAGCAGCCAGTACCGCAGCGAGTCCATGATCAACTGCAGCACGTGCGGATGCCGCATGTTCAGGCTGTTGCCCGTGCCGGTGTAATCCATGTAGTACCGCGGCTGATCGGCCATGGTGCGGTAGTACGCGCTGTTGTCGATGCCTTTCATCGACAAGATCGGCCCCAGATGATTCCCCTCGGCCGTATGGTTGTACACGACGTCGAGGATCACTTCGATGCCCTGCTCGTGCAGCGCCTTCACCATCTGCTTGAACTCGGTGACCTGCTGCCCGGTCTGTCCGCTGGCCGCGTATTCGTTGTGCGGCGCGAGGAACGAGATCGAGTCGTAACCCCAATAGTTGCGCAGTCCTTTGTCGAGGAGGTCCTTCGAGTGAATGAACTGGTGCACGGGCAGCACTTCCACCGCGGTGACGCCGAGTTGTTTGAGATAGCGAATCGCCGCCGGATGGGCCATGCCGGCATACGTGCCGCGCAGATTTTCCGGAATGCCGGGATGGCGTTTCGTGAATCCCTTGACGTGCGTCTCGTAGATGATCGTCTGATGCCACGGCGTGTTCGGACGGCGGTCCGCGCCCCAGTCGAAGTACGGATTGATCACCACCGACTTCGGCATGAGCGGCGCGCTGTCCGCGTCGTTGCGTGACGTGTCGTGTTCGCCGAAACGATACGGAAACACTGCTTCGTCCCACTGCACCTGTCCGTCGACCGCCTTGCCATACGGATCGAGCAGGAGCTTGCTCGGATTGCAGCGATGTCCGTTCTCCGGCTCCCACGGTCCGTGTACGCGAAATCCGTAACGCTGGCCGGGTGCGATGTTCGGCAGGTAGCCGTGAAAGATGAAGGCGGTGCTCTCGGGAAGATCGACCGTGGACTCCTTTCCGTTCGCGTCGAAGAGACAAAGCTCAACACGTTCTGCGACTTCGGAAAAGAGCGAGAAGTTGGTGCCGACGCCGTCCCACGTGGCGCCGAGGGGATAGGGTTTACCGGGCCAGATACGCATGAATTTGTGCTGAATTACAAGTGAGGTGCCAGCGCGGCGATGGCACGCGCCTCGCTCTGGATCGCCATCGCGATGCGAACCAGAACCACCCGCGATTGCCGCTGCAGTTACGTGGTCATCGTGGAGAACGCCGCCACGCCGACGCGCGATCTGCGCGAGCTCGCAAGCTACCTCTCGACGCTCACGGTTTCCGGTTGCGATGTGGCTGTGCTCGATCCTTCCACGAAGATGGTGTTCGAGCTCAACAGCCGCACCTTGCGTTGGGTTGCGCGTCACATCCCGGTGCGCGCCGAGCATCGTTCGCCGGCCGGTTCCCTCGACCGCGTGCGCGCCGCGTGCGCAGTCGCGTTGTGCGAGAAAGTGATGGTGGCCACGGAAGACGTGCGCTACACGCCCGAAGCGATCGCCCAGATGTGCGATCTGCTCGAGTTGCACGAAGCGGTGGAGCCGCAGGATTACCTCGATCCGCTGCCGTGGTGGGGGAGCATCGAGGCGGGACGGATTCTCGTGCATCGCGGTATCGAGCCGCAGCCCGATCATGGCGCGACGTTCGGATTCCGCCGCAGCGCCCTGCGCAATCTGCGCACGCTCAGCATCGGGGAAATGATCGATGATCCAACCGCGCGTCTCGCCGCTGCCGGCGCCGATGTCTTTGCCGCTTCGGACGTCTTCGTGCGCCGCGAGCCTGGCGCGCTCGATGACTGGATCGAGCAACGACCGCGCGCCGCGCGGTTCGATTTCGCGTTGCCGATCAAGTCGCTTTTCTTCTTTTCTCTCGTCCCTCTTCTCCTCCTCCTCGGCACTCTCGGCGGGCCGCGCCTCGCCGGCATCTACGCGGGGATGATCGTCTTCTCGTCGATGGGACTCGCGCTCCGCGGACGCTCCGGCGCGAGCCCGTACTTTCCGCTGCGCGCGTGCCTGTACGCGCCACTGTGGGTGCTGGAGCGCTCGATCAGCGTTTATTGGGCGCTGTTCCGCAAACTGCGCGGCGCCGAATCGGATCCTGCGCGTGCGGTGATGCCGGATCGCGCGCGAGGAACACGGGTCGCCAGCGGCGAGTAAAGACGCTCGCTCCAGATCGCAACCGAAAGGCCTACGACCCGAACGCCTTCAATGCTTCCGCTTCACTCTCGTACACCGAGAACATCGGCAGCAGATTCGTGAGGCGCAGCGTCTTCGTCACGCGGTCCTGCGGTTTGAGGAGGCGCAGCGACGCGCCTCTGCGCTGCGACTCGCGGTAGACCTGTACCAGTTCGCCAAGGCCGTTGCTGTCGATGTAATCCATGTCCGAGAGGTTGAGGAGAATCTTCGTGGCGCCGTCGCCGAGGACTTCGCCGATGACCCTTGGAAGGATGGTGTCGCTCACGCCGATGGCGAGACGCCCCTTGAAATCGATGATCGTTACGTCTCCCGCCTTGCGGATCGCGATGTCCATAGGCGGCGGATAATATCAGCCAGCCGGGCCGCCTTCATCACTCCTTCACACCGACCAGCTACGATCCGCGGGTGCGCCGCCGCATTCTCCTCGTGGAGGACGATCCCAAGACGCGCTCGACCGTTGCGTTGTACCTGCAGCGCGAGGGTTACGACGTCGCCACGGCCGGCGACGGGGAGGAAGCGTTGCGCCTCGCACGCGAGCGCGATCCGCATCTGGTCGTCCTCGATCTGATGCTGCCGCGGGTCGACGGCCTCGAGGTCTGCCGCGTTCTGCGGGAGAGCGGCGACGCCGCGATCATCATGGTCACGGCTCGCTCCACCGAAGAAGACAAGCTCACCGGACTCGACCTCGGCGCCGACGACTACGTCACGAAACCATTCAGTCCACGCGAGCTGATGGCGCGGATTCGGGCGGTGTTGCGCCGCGCAGCGGATGAGGATGTCATCGTGGCCGGCGGCATCACACTCGATCGCACGCGCCGCGAAGTGCGCGTGGGCGAGACACCGGTCGCCGTAACCCCGACGGAGTATCGCTTGCTCGACACACTGGCGCGTGCCGGCGGGCGCACGTTCACGCGGCAGGAGCTCGTCGAGCGCGCGCTCGGCGAGGAGTACGACGGCCTGGATCGGACTGTCGACGTGCACGTGATGAATCTGCGCAGAAAGCTGGGTGAGGCGGGCAAATCGATCGTGACGGTATTCGGCGTCGGGTATAGGTTCGCGCGATGATCGTGCGCTCGCTGCGGTGGCGTCTCGTGTTCGCGATGGTGTTGATCATCGCCGCGATCGCCGGCACGGCCGGCTTTTTCTCGAGTTTCACGGTAAAGCGTGAAGTGAACCGTTTTCTGGTCGCGCAACGGCAAGAGGATACGAAGGCGGCGCTGCAGATGTTCTCGACGCTGGAGTTGCGTGAGGCGATGCGTCGTGCGCACGAGCGCCATGGTTTCCGCAGCGTGGTCGTCGACGGCGGCCGCGTCGTTGCCGTGCATCCGCCGGAGCTGAGCGCGTATCGCTTCGAGGTGATGCCGAACGGTGAACTGCATCTGAGTCGCGCAGGCGAGCTGCTGCGCATCCGCGGCATGTTCACGAACGTTCCCGCTGGCGATGTGTACCTGCTGCCGCCTCGCGAGCGCGTGCCGGACGGCCCGCGTGCCTTGCGCGTGAATGTCGATCGCTGGCTCGTCGGCGGTCTCGTCGCGGCGGCGGCGCTGGCGGTGCTGGTGATGCTGACGATCTTCCGTCGTGTGTTCCGTCCCGTGGAAGCGCTCACCGAGGGCGCTCGCGCGCTCGCGGACGGGCGGCTCGATACACGCGTCAGCGTTCGCGGCGACGACGAGGTCGCGATTCTTGGCCGTGCGTTCAACTCAATGGCCGAGTCATTGGACAGGAACGAGCGGGCGCGCCGGAGCATGGTCAGCGATGTTGCGCACGAGTTACGCACGCCGCTGACGAGCATTCGCGTCCAGCTCGAGGCCGCGCAGGACGGCGTCGTGACGCCGGATGCGAAATGGATCGCCTCGATCGAAGAAGACGCGGCGACGTTGTCGCGGCTGATCGATGACCTGCAACAGCTCTCGCTCGCGGATGCGGGCGTATTGCGGCTGGAGATCGGTGAGTTCGCCGTTGCCGACCTGGTCGAGCGCGCGCTGACTGGCTCTCCGCCCGTCGAATGCAGCATCCCGGCAGATCTGGTCGTGCGCGTCGATGCGCGACGAATGGTGCAGGTGCTGCGCAACCTGATCGTGAACGCGTTCGCGTACGCGTCGACCTCGATTGAAATCTCCGCCGCCAGAACCGCGCGCGGGATCGAGATCCGCGTCGCCGATGACGGTCCCGGCGTTGCCGAGGAACACGTCGAGCGCATCTTCGAACGGTTCTATCGTGCCGACCCGTCACGCTCGCGCACGACCGGCGGCGCCGGACTCGGCCTCGCTATCGCGCGCCAGCTCGTCGAGCTGCACGGCGGTACGATCCGCTATGAACGTCCGGCATTTGTCATCGAGCTTTAGCGGAGCGCCGGCGTCCCGCGCTGCCGCTCCACCTGTCTTCATGAGATCTTCATTGCCCCTTCGTACAGTGCGATGAAAGGAGACCCGATCATGAAGGTCAAGTTGTTGATCATCTCGTTGCTCATCACATCCGTACTCGGCGCGCAGCAGCCGAGGCGCGTTCGCATCGGCGGCGGTCCGGGCGAGGACCGGGCGAAGGATTGGCCGAAAGCGGTGGCCCGGCCGAACATGACCGAGACCGAAGTCGTCGCCGAGCTGCGCCGCTATCTCGACGCGCTCGTACAACGCGATCTCTTCAGCGGTTCGGTGCTGCTCGCGAAGGGCAATTCCACGCTGTTCCTCGAGTCGTACGGCATGGCCGACAAGGAACACTACGTCCCCAACACCACCGACACGAAGTACAACCTCGGCTCCATCAACAAGGTCTTCACGCAGGTCGCGCTGCTGCAGCTCCGCGATCAGGGCAAGATCGATTTCACGAAAACACTGCGCACGTATCTGCCGGACTACCCGAACGCGCTCGCCGATCGCATCACCATCCAGCAGATGATGCGGCACAGCTCAGGGCTCGGCGACATCTTCGGTCCCGAATACGAAGCGATGCCGAAGGAGAAGCTGCGCACGCTGCGCGATTACCTCCCGCTCTTCGTCGATAAGCCGCTCGAGTTCGAGCCCGGCGCGCGCACCCGCTACTCCAACGCCGGCTACATCCTCCTCGGCCTGGTCATCGAGAAGCTCAGCGGCATGTCGTATGACGATTACGTGCGCGCGAAGATCTTCACGCCGCTGGCGATGAATGACACGGCGGCATATGCAGCCGACGCAATCGTGCCGAAGCGCGCCACGGGGTACACGCGCGGCGAAGACGGCGTGCTGTGCGCGAACACGTACATGCATCCGGCTCGCGGCTCATCGGCCGGCGGCGGCTATTCGACCGTCAACGATCTGCTGAAGTTCACGCGCGGCGCGAATCAGGTGCTCTCAGCGCAAGCCTTCGAGCAGATGATCGGGGCAAATCCCGCCGTGGGCTGGGGCGGCGGCGCGCCCGGCATCAACGCCGCCATCGAGCTCGGCGGCGGCTACACGATCATCGTCCTCTCGAACTACAGCCCGCCCACCGCATCGGAAGTCGTGAAGAACGTGCGGCAACTTGTCGGTATCGTGGAAGAGTGAACCTGATCCTCCTCTTTGAGGACGACTTCATCGACGATCGGCGCGTGCGCCTGGCCGGCCGCAGGCTCGAGCACGTAGCGCACGTGCATCGCGCTGCGGTGGGCGACGTGCTGATCGTCGGCGTCGCCGGCGGCCGCATCGGCAGGGGGCAGATCGCCCGCCTCGACGCGACCGCCCTCGAGATGGACGTGACTCTCACCGACGAGCCGCCGCCACCGCTTCCGCTCACGCTCCTCCTCGCCCTCCCGCGGCCGAAAGTGCTCAATCGCGTCATCGCCGGCGCCACATCCCTCGGCGTCAAGCGCATCATCCTCATGAACGCATGGCGCGTGGAGAAGAGTTACTGGAAGTCGCCGCGATTGTCCGAGGAGAACCTGCTCGCGCAACGGGTGCTCGGACTGGAACAAGCACGCGACACGAGGCTGCCGACGATCGAATTGCAGCGCCTGTTCCGACCGTTCGTCGAAGCGTTCACGCCCGACGCGCTCGCGCTGATCGCGCATCCGAAGGCATCCCGCGAGTGTCCGCGCGATGTGCGCGAGCCGGTGACGCTCGCGATCGGCCCCGAGGGTGGGTTCATCGAGGAGGAGGTCGTGTCGCTGGAGCGCGCGGGTTTCACACCAGTGGCGTTCGGGCCGCGCATCCTGCGCGTGGAGACCGCCGTCGCGGCCGTGATCGGGCGACTGTTCTGAGCGACAGAAAGACGACGGGAGGCCTCCCGTCGTCTCCATGTCGCCTGAGTTCAGAACCGCCACTTGATCCCGCCCGAGATGATGAGCGGGTTGACGTCGAGCGCCTCGCCGTCTGATTCGCCTTCGCCGCGTGCCTCGTACATCACGTACTTCCCGTCGAGGAAAATCGCGAAACTTCTGCCGAAGCCGACGTTGAGGCCGGCGTTGACGAGAAACTCGTATTCGTTTTCCAGGTCGACTGATTCGAGCTCGTCTTCGTTGATCGCGCCGGCTTCGCCGCTCACGTATGCGACGCCGCCGCCGATGTATGGACTGAGCATGCTGCCGCGCCCGAAGTGCAACTGGCCGGTCGCCGAGAGGATGTCGAGGTCGAGGTCGCCGATATCTTCGGCGAAATCTTCAGCCGAGACGGTGAGATCGGCGCCGAGCCGCTGGTAGGCGAACTCCGTCGAGAAACCGCCGAACCAGAATCGGTTGTACAGCACACCGACACCCATGTCCTCGTCGAATTCGACGTCGAGGATGTCGCCGGCCTCCTGAAGCTCGCCGTCGTCGAATTGCGACGTGGAGATGAACACGCCAAGCTCATTGTTCTGCGCGGCGGCGGTAAGAGGGAGAAGGAGAAGAAGAGAGAGAACGAGGGCGATCCGTTTAGTCAACTTTGACCTCCATAAGTGCTGCGCTGCGGCACGATGCCAAGAAGGTGCCCACGACGCGAGCGGCCGCGTCTGCCGTGTTATCCTCCCGCCTCCCGATGCAGCGCACCCAGGTCCTTTTCCTCGTCAAATTCTTCGGAGTCCTCGTCGCCGCGTACCTGCTCATCGCCTGGAATCCGGTGAACGACAACGTCATCGTTCCCTTCACCGCCGCCATCGCGCGTTCCTCCGGCGCGCTGCTGAAAATGATGGGCGAGCAGGTGACGATCACCGGCACGGTCATCTCCTCGTCGCGGTTCGGCGTGAACATCAACAACGGCTGCAATGGCGTGGAAGCAATGCTGATCCTGCTCGCGTCGATCGTCGCCTTTCCCGCCACGATGAAAGCGCGCGCGGCCGGCCTCTTCCTCGGCGCGATCGTCGTGCAGATCCTCAACGCGATCCGCATCATCAGCCTCTACCTGCTCGGCGCATATCACCCGCGCCTCTTCGATCTCTTCCACACCGCCGTCTGGCAGATCGTCATCATCCTTGCGGCGATCGGCTTCTTCCTCGTATGGAGTGCACGCGTTGCCCCGGCTCGAGTGGCGAACAGCGCTTAAGGCACTGGCCGGATTCGGCGTGGGGCTGGCGATGTGGATCTTCCTCACGCCGGCGTACGACCGCGTGATCGCGGGCGGCACGCAGGCGGTGATGCGCGCGTTCGAGTCGCCGAAAGTGACGCGCCTGCGTCCGGCGGAGGACAACTTCGTCACTGTCGATCGCGCTGATTTCGATCCGCGCTCGAAGCGGCCCGGCATCCCCATCCGCGACCTCACGTTCAACATCGCGCTCCTGACCGCGCTCTTCGCGGCGTCGAAGCGGACGTTTTCCGATCGCAATATCGGCGGCTTTCTCGTTGCGCTGGTGTTGCTCGCCGCGACGCATGTCTTCGGCGCCATCTGCGAGGTCATGGCGATCTACGTCGCGAAACTGGGGATGTGGAGCACCGTGCACTACACCGATTTCGAGCGGAACGTGTGGGGCGTGCTCAACCACTTCTACCGGCTCGTGCTGATGTACGCGTTCGCGTTCGCGCTGTGGTGGGTGTTTCGCGATGCGGCGGCGGAACCCTCGGCGAAAAAGAAAAAGCGAGTCTCAGAGTCTCAGAGTCGCAGAGTCTCCAGGAAGTCTTAGTACAGCTCCCCGGAACTGAGTGTCCGCTAGAATGAAGGGCAACCGATTCGGTGGGAGGACGAGATGGGCGTGAAGACACCGATACAGATCGAGTTGGAGCCTGAGGAGCGGGGGGAGCTTGAGGTCATCTCGCGA
>DASPNA010000133.1:0-18628 GCA_035626775.1 Thermoanaerobaculia bacterium | reverse complement strand
TGAACATCCTGCGCACCGATCGCCCGGAATCGCAGGCAGTGGGGATCCCGAACGCGGAGCTGGCCGCGATCTCACGCACCGGCGAAATGGCGGTCATCCTGAACGCGCGCTTCTACGACTGGACCGGCGGTGGCACGCTCGCAGTCGTCCCCGTCCTCGGCGGAACGCCGCGCGAGATCATGGCCGGCGTCGTCCTCGCCGACTGGTCGCCGGATGGACGGATGGCGGTTTGGCGCGTGAACGAGAAGAAGGAGCATCAGCTCGAGTTCCCGATCGGCCGCGTCCTCTACACGAGCCCGAATCCGGCCTTCGCATTGCGCGTGTCGCCGAAAGGCGATCAGGTCGCGCTGAACATCCGCACCGACGGTCAGAAGAGCGACGTGGTGCTCATCGGTCAGGACGGCAGCAAGCGCACGCTGGCCAGCGCGGTGGTGTTCGCGCGCGGTATGGCGTGGACGCCGGATGGGAAGGAAGTGTGGTTCACGACTCCGCCGAACGCGCAGCAGGTGCCGACGATCTACGCGGTATCGCTCGACGGCTCGCAACGGCTGGTCATGCGCACGCCGGGATGGCCGTGGCTGCACGACATCTCGAGCGACGGCTCCATCCTCATGGGACTCACTTCCAATGAAGGCGGGATCATCGTGCAGTCGCCCGGCTCGCAGAAGGAACGCGATCTGTCGTGGCTCGACGCGTCGGTCCTCGCGGACGTTTCTTCGGACGGGAAGCACATCCTCTTCACCGAATCGAACGAAGGGGTGGAGTACAAGCCGACGGTCTACGCTCGCGCGACCGACGATTCTCCGGCCGTGCGTCTCGGCGAAGGAGCGGCGCTCGCGTTTTCACCGCAAAAAGACGTAGCCCTCGCACTCCGCGCGGGCACGAAACGGCGCGAGTTGTTGCTCCTGCCCATGGGCGCCGGCAGGACGGAGGTCCTCAAGAACGATCTCGACGCGCTGTGGGGCGGCTGGCTTCCCGACGGGCGGATCATCATCAATGCAAGGACGGCCGAAGGGTCGCGCATGTTCGTTCAGTCGCGGGATGGAACGCCGCCACGGGCGGTGACGCCGCCCGGAATGGCCATCGGTCTGACGAATGCCGTCGGCGGAGGCGCCGCGAAACCTGTATCGCCGGATGGGCAGTGGGTTCTGGTCTTCGACCGCGAGAATCACGCGTGGTTGCATCCGCTCAGCACGTCGGCCGGCGCCTTGCCGCGACGCGTGCCCGGCGTGCTGCCGGGCGAACGCCCCGGCGGCTGGAGCCGCGACGGACGGCACGTCTACATGTTCCCGAGCCTCGAGATCCCGGCGAAGGTGTACGAGGTCGACGTTGCCACGGGCGAGCGCCGGCTGTTCCGCGAGTTTGCGCTGGCGAACCCCGACGGTGTGTTCCGCATGGGGCCGTTCCTGCTCATGCCCGACGGGCAGTCGTTCGCGTACGGCTACTATCGCCAGGTGACGACGCTGTACACGGCGACGGGGCTGCGGTAGGGCAGACCGACCGGGGGGCTCCGGAGGCTTCCGGTCGTCTCCTATCGCCGCGCGCCGAGCGCGAACTCGCCGACGATCGGCTCTTCGAGCTCGCTCATGCCGCAGAGCTCAGCGAGCAGGCGGCGCGGTGTGCCGCCGCCGAGGGCACAGGCGGCGAGGCCCAGCGATTCGGCGGCAAGATACAAAGTCTGAAAGAGACACCCGACCTCTTTGAGCACGAGACTGTACGCGAGGCGGGTGTACTCCTCGCTCTGCCGCGCGTATCGGCTGGTGATGATGATTGCCATGGGAGGCGGCGTCGTTCCGGCGGCGCGTCCCGCGGCAATGAGGAATGGGTCGGAGTCGGCGCTGAACGCCGACACGAGCTCGAGTGCGTGCGCGTCTGGAAGATAACGATAGACACCGCGCGCGAGCGTCTCGACTGCATCGTCTGCGACGACGGGATACAACTCGAGCGAGTACGCGGCGCCGCCGGAGGGGTACGCGCGCGACCGACCGCGATTGCGCGCACTCAGCCAGAACAAATCCGAGAACGCCTGAAACGCGATCGGCGCGTTTGCCCATTCGCGTCGCGAGCGCCGCGTGTCGAGCAGAGTGGCGAGATCGGCGCCGCGATGCGCTGATGCTTTCGCAAGAGCGATCGTCTCCGTGGAACGCCGCGGCGCAATCGCGGGCGTCTTGTGACCTGGCGTCTTGCGCCATGACGGATCGCGCGAGCTCGCGTGCAGCGCGAGCGCCGCGCGGTCCCAGTGGTGTGCTGCCGCGAGCTCGGTCGCGTCGGCATCGACAAGGATCGACGTTGCAATCCACTCTTCGAGCACCGTCGCGACGTCGCTCGAATAATCATCGATCGTTCGCGGCTCGGCGAATGCCGACAGCAACTGCAGGAGTGAGGCGTCGCGAATCGTGAACGTCTTCCCTACGACCGGTGACGTGATCTGCACATCACCATCGCTCCATGAAACGGTCACGAATCGCGAAACGACATAGCGCCGCGGCATCGTTCGGATGATACGCGGAAGAGCCGTAAGCATCGCGTAAGCGCCGCTCCGTACATTCGCGGCATGAAACGCACGCTGCTTCCCCTGGCCATCACCCTCGCAGTTACGATCAACGTGTTCGCTGCGGGCACGTGGCTGACGCCGAACGGAATCACGTTCCCTGACGGCACCATGCAGACCACGGCCGCCGGGTCCGGCGCAGTCCCCTCCGGCACGACGATCATCTCCGCGGTGAACAATCCGTCCACGACCGGCACGATCAACGACAACCGCGTGGCGCCGAGCATCGCGCGCATGAACTGGGTCGAGGCGAGCTTCGTGAAGTTTGTGCCGGGCGGCGAACAGCTTTCCGTCGGCGACGCGAACGGCACCGCTCCGATGATCAATCTGCGCGGCGGCTCGACCTGCTGCTCCGGTCCGGGCGGCCATACGCCTGCGTGGTTCAAGGTCTTCCAGAACGGCAGCTTCGTCGCCACCGGCAACCTCGGCATCGGCGTCTCGCCGATGCAGGGCAAGGGCTACCGCACGTCGTGGGACAGCTACAAGGGTGCGTTCCGTTCCGGCTATGCGGACAACGAGTGGGACGACGCAAACGTGGGCTTCTTCTCGTGGGCGGGCGGCAGTAACTCGACAGCGATCGGCCTCTACGCGCTCGCATTCGGCGACACGAACTCGGCCGAGAGCACGTCCAGCATCGTGTTCGGCAGCGGCAATCAGGTGAAGGGCGCGGCCGGCTTCTCGGCGGGTGCGGGCAATCGCGTGTGCGACACCTACGGCGTCGCGCTCGGCAACAACGCGAAATCCGGCGGACCGCTGATTGGGGGCAGGTGCGATCCCGACACGTTCAACATTCGCGGACTGGCCGCGGTCGCGATCGGCTACAACGTGACCGCTGACCAGGATCACACTACGGCCATGGGCAAGTTCGCGTCGAACAACGGCTTTCAGGGCACGTTCATCTGGAGCGACGGCGCGCCGCAGGCCTCGGCAGACACGTTCCGCAACAGCGCGAACAACGAGTTCGCCGCGCGCGCCACCGGCGGCTTCCGCTTCCGCACCAACCTCGGCGGCACGACCGGCTGCAACCTCCCCGCGGGCTCGGGCGTCTTCAACTGCACGTCGAGCCGCACGACGAAAGAGAACTTGGCCGACGTCAACGGCGACGAGTTGCTCGCGACGCTGCGCAATGTCCCGGTGTCGACGTGGAACTACATCGGTGAAGGCAGCCAGGTCCGCCACATCGGACCGATGGCGGAAGACTTCCACGCCGCGTTCGGCCTCGGCGCGGACAACACCACCATCGGCGTGCAGGACCTTGCCGGCATCGCCATCGCGGCGGTGAAGGCTCTCGACGAGCGGACCGCGGAGCTCGAGAAAAAGACCGCGGAAGTCGACCAGCTGCGCGGACGTCTGCTGTCGCTGGAAGAGCGCCTCTCGCAGCTCGAGAAGGCGAAGCAGTGAAGACGATCATGAAAAGCACATTGACGATCGCAGCGATGGTCAGCCTCTTCAGTGTCGCAGCGTTCGCTGATGCGCTTCGCTCGGACAAGCATCTCGTCAAGATCGACGCGAAGTCGGTCGGCGGAAATTCACGCCAATACGACGTGCAGGTGTTCGACGGCGAATCGCGCAACGATGTGGCGCACCTGAAATTGACCATCAAGGGCGATACGCCCGAGGAAATCGAGACGACGGCGAACGGCACGCGCTACAGAGTGCGCATCGTGCCGTACGGCGAGGCATATCTCGTCGAGTTCACTGCCGACAATGGGCAGATGATCGACACGATCCGCGGCGGTTTCTCCGCGCCCGCGAAATCGAAGCCGGCCGACGCGAAGCCGGCGCGTGCAGGTCGCGACGTGAACGCGCCCGCGGTCATCCGCCGCGTCGATGCGGTTTACACCGAGGAAGCGAAAGCGGCCGGTGCGGCCGGCTCGGTGATCGTGGAGGTGCTGATCGACAAGAGCGGCTTCGTGCGCGACGCGAGAGTCCTCACGCCGATGGGCCATGGCTTGTCGGAATCCGCGCTCGATGCAGTGAAGCAGTGGCGCTTCGACCCGACCAAACAAGACCGCAAGCCGGTCGAAGTGCTGCACGAAGTCACGATCGAGTTCAAACCGTAAATCACCGCACAGCCCTCCGCCGCGGACGCGACGGAGGGAGATCCTGCACGTCGAGCGCCGGATTGCGATCGAAGAAACCGTGCGGGACGATCCTGAACCCCATGCTCTCCGACGGCATCACCGGGTAGTCCTCCGGCCGCGGGACGTGCGTCATCCGATCGTCTGCCACACCACGACGTCCGCGGCTTCGTCGAGCGGTTCGGGCGGAGCGACGAAGGACAGCAATCCCTCGCCGGCGCGTCCCTGATTCGGAAAATCGCCGGCCGCGTAACGCTCGTCGTCCCTGAATTTCGTCACCCAGAACGCGTGGCTCGCGAACGCGGCACGCAGCAACGGCTCGAAATCAGGTGACGAATACGGCACGGCGATGTTGGTCGTCTCGATCGCGAAGGCGGTGTGTTTCTCCACTGCATTCTTCGCGGTCGCGCTGCTGATCTCCCACGTCCGCGCCTTCGTCAGATCCGCATCGCGGAAGCCCTCCTCGGTCAGCACTGTCTCTTTCGCGGCGAAGCCGTTGCCGAAGCGGCCGCTCACGGGACGCACGTCCGACTCCGCGACGACGTTCGCCGGACCATCGACATCGAGATCGAGACGGAAGCTGAAGAAATGCTGATGAGCGGGCGCCGCGACGCGCACGCCGCTCTCATCGACGCCGACCACCGGCGCACTCTCGTCTTCTTCATCGTCTTCGCGGACGCCGCGGTTGAGCGTAGTGCCGGTCAGGACGCCCTTCACGTCGATCGATCCGTCGAGACCGAACGTCCAGTCGAATCCATACACGTAGTTGCCGATCCAGGCGTTCCACGTCAGCACCAGCTCGCGGCGCGCGCGTGTGTCGCGTGTGTAGATCGAGGGATCGGTGCGCGTCCAGAGCAGGCCGTTCATGCGCTCGTACATGCCGATCGTGTCCGGCGATTCGAACGTGTCGCCGGTGTCGGTCCCGAACACCGCGTCGAAAAAGTACGTGTTCTCCGGGACATCGCGATTCGACTCGAGCGTCTGGGCAAAGGTGCCCAGGTTGTATTCGCCGACGTCGAAGGCGGTGCGCCAGACCCAGTTCGGATCCGATACGCCGTACGGCACGTAGATCTCGGAGAGGGAGAGGCGATACGCGATCGGCCGCACGCGCCCGCGATCGTTGTAGCGGACGTCGTAGAGCACGAGTCCCTCGCGCGGATGGAGCACGACGTAGAACTGCCAGTTCTGCCACTTCACCAGACGGCCGCCGACCTCGAAGCTGGTGCCTTGCGGCTGCAACGTCAGGATCGACTGCAGGCCGCTGCGTGATGCCGGAGCGTTGCCGCTCTCGCGCGAAACCGGACGGACGCCGGTATCGGTCATGTGCACGACGCGCCGCTGATTCATGTCGATCGTCACGACCACGCCTTCGATCGGACGCACGTACGGATTCTGCGGATGCTCGGCGTCGAATTCGTCGACCGATGCGCCGCGGAGGAAAGAGAGCGCGCGAAGCAGACGCGTGTTGCGGCCATGTGGAAGTGACGCAACGACCGACGCGGGCAGCGGCAGATCGCCGGGTGCCCACACGTCGACATAAACGAGATCCGGATCGACGCCGCGCGTGCGCATCGCGTTCTGCCAAGGCTCGTACGCGTGCACCAGCTCGTCCGCGATCACATACTCCTCCGCGGTCACCGCGGGCTGCGCTCCGGGATGTCCTTGGACGAGCTTCGACACGCGACTGGCAAGGAGATCGACTGTCGCGATCCAGACGCGATTCGACGGCGGATGAAATACGTGAACGGTGGCCGCACGCGGAAAGCCTCCGCTGGTCCAGTTCCGTACGAAGGCCTTCGGCGGCTCGCTCAACGCGATGTACGGAAAGAGCAGTGGCTCGTCCGGCAGCGAGTTGTCGTTTGCGAAGTGCGCCCGGACAATGCCGAACGCCGCAAGATGTTCATCCGATGACAGCGGCTCGAGCGAATGTACCGCGGCACGCGCGCTCATCGCGCAGAGCGCGAACCACACCACCACCAACGCATGTTTCATGTCTTCAGGCCGCCCACACCGATGCTTTCACGGACCACTCGGACTCCGGGAAACGCTCGCTCAGCTCGCGCGCGACGTTCTGCAGCGCGGTCGCGTCGTGCGACTGATTGTAGCGGCAGACATTGCGCCAATAGAGCGCCTCGGGGACCGCTTTGGTACGCGGGTAATTCTCGACGACGCGCGCGTAACGCTCCTCCGCTTCGGCGAGTTGCTTTCGCATGAGGGCCACGCGCGCGAGGCCCATCTCCAGTTGCGCGCGGAACTCCTCTTTCGGCAGATAGCCTTCGATGCGGCGCCGCTCTTCACCATTCGGATCCATGATCAGGATCGTGGGGGTCCAGACGGCGCGGAAGCGATGGAACCACGCAGGATGCTCCTTGATGTGCGCTTCGAGCGGAACGAAGTTCTGTTCGATAAACGACGCCGTTTCGGCGTCCGCGTAAGACTCGGCTTCCAGCCGAGCACAACCCCCTCAGGCGGGTGCTGCGCTGAAATCGATCAGCAGCGGTTTGCTCTCCTGCTTCGCTTGTGCGAGCGCCGCGTCTGCATCCTCGAGCCACTGTACGGCCATGGCGATCTCCTTCACGCGGCGACGCTGCAACTACCGCACCGTCAGGGGACACAGCGAGAGTGGCGAGATTCCGCCACCACCTGCGAGTGTGCCGTCGACGCTTTGGCATGCCGCACGGTCCACGCGGTAGTGGTAATGATTCAGGATCGCGTCGGCGACGTGCCACTCGGATGCGGCGACGAGCAGGCGAATCGGACCGTTGTGTTGTTCGATCCGGCGGCGTGCGACGGCATCGAGGCCATTCGGTTTCTCGGCGAATCCGTGCATGTTCGACTGGATGCGTACGAACGGTGTCTGGTCGGGAAACGCGGGCACCATGTACGAGATCGGTGCCCATCCCGCCATCGCCACCATCGTTCCGCGCGGCACGCTCACCGGCGTTGTCGCCATGTACTTGCCGGCGTATCCGAAGCGGCCGAAATTCGCGGGACGGTTGATGAGCATCAACGGAATGAGCACGATCAGCACGCGTGCGCGTAGCAATGTCGCCGGCACCCATCGCGCGAGCAACGCGACCACGAGCAACGGCGCCAGCATCTCCAGGACGACCGCGAAGCGATACACCGCCGACTGCGTGAGCCACAGAGCGTAACCAACGATCCAGAACGCAAACAACGCGCGCATCGCAGTCGCGTTGGTGTGCTCGCCCTGCGGGCGAAGGCCGAGCAGCCATGCGATCGCGAGCACGACCATCAGCGTGATCAAAGCCGGGATGGCGAGGTTCACAAACGAAACCTCGGACACGCGAGTCGGATTCACGAGCCACAGCCACGGATAGAAGATCGTTTCGAGCCACGTCTTCGGCAGGAAGAAGCCGAAGACGAAGCGCTCGTTCCAATAGAGCGGCGACTGGAAGATGTCGTTGTAGTAAGGGAAGAGCGGATTGCCGGTCCGCTGCCAGACGTGCCAGCACCACCAGCCCGCGCTCGCGGCGAATCCGACGATGCCGCCGAGGGCGAGGAGCAACACGCGCCATCTGCCGGGAAGTGTCGCCAGGGCCGCGGCGATTGCGATCGCATAGATGCCGTTGAGCGGCTTCAGACCGACGGCGATCCCGACCAGCACACCCGCGAGCAAGATGAACGATGTTCGACGCGACGGCGACAACATCAACCGCACTGCGCCGAGCAACGGCAGCGTCAGCAGCGTATCGCCGAAGCTCGTGCCGAGTTGCGTCAGGAACGCTGCTCCGCAACCGGCGGTGAGTGCGACGAGCAGCGGACCGCTGCGCCGCATCGATGATTCCGCGGGCCACGCGATCTCCGCGATGTTCCAGACCAGGATGAGATTCAGTCCCTGCACGAAACCGAGCAGCGCCGCGTAGACGTGCGGCTCGAGGTGCTCCATGCCGAGGTAGAGCGGGAGGTGGAGGAGGGGATTGAAGAGCGTCTGGAGCTGGCCGACGGCGAGGTCGAGATTCTCGCGTCCGTTCAGCCACGCGTGGACGTTGTAGTAGTGATAGTTGAGGAGATCCCAGTTGGCGTCACGTCCCGCCAGCACGGAGTACGCCGCCGCCAACAGCGGCAGCAGCCACACCATCCGCCGAGCGCGCACGCGCGCATCTTAACTTTGGAGTGCGGCGGCAAAGCCGTCGCACTCCATATAGCCGTCATTACTGCTTGTAACTGTCGTGTCTGCATGCATTTACCGTTGCCGTCCGCGCGGCCTGACGTATCATTCTGCCACCGCTCAACAGAGGGAGAGGACGCGCCGATGAATTTCGATCGCGCCACGATCAGCTATCCGGATGGCCGCATCGCGCACGTCACGCCGGCACAGTTTTATGAGATCCCGCTCGGCGAGCGCATTCAGTTGCTGACCGGCGGCCGGCTCAAGTTCGAGCGCGCCAATCAACCGGTGTCGCCGCTGGAGGCTTTGAAGAAGAAATGAAGACCCGTCGCTGGATCATCACCGGAGCGCTCGTCTTCGCATCGACCGTCTGGGCAGGGACGGTGGTCGCGGCGTACCAGGCCATCCGCCGTTTCGAGAGCACGCCCGGAACGGCCGCGATCGCGCCGAAGACCTGGCCCGCACGCAGCCGCGTGCAGCGCGCAGGCGGAGCGTGGACGCTGGTGATGCTCGTCCATCCTCATTGCTCGTGCAGCCGCGCCAGCATCAAAGAGCTCGAAGCGATCATCGACAAGGCACCGAGATCGGTGCGAACGCACGTCCTCGTCTATCGTCCCACCGATTTTCCCGCGGGATGGGAAAAGACCGACGTCTACACCGCCGCCACGCGGCTGCGGAGAACGAGCGTCCTGATCGACGAAAACGGACGCGAGGCCAAACTCTTCGGCGGCTTCACCTCGGGACAAACATTTCTCTACGACGGCGACGGCCGGCTGCGTTTCGAAGGCGGAATCACCTTGCTGCGCGGGCACGAAGGATTGAACAGCGGACGCGCCGACGTCATCCGCATTGCGAGCACGCGCGACGGCAAGGGAGCGCATCCTGTGTTCGGCTGCGCCATCAGCACCGAACCAGCGAGAGGAGAGAAGCGATGAGCGAGATCACGACCGCACGCGCGAAAGAGATTGAAAACGAACAGATGTACACACGCCACGTGCGGATCGACCGGATGTTCATCGTTCTGCTCGTCGTGCAGTACATCGCCGGGATCATCGGCGCGCTGGTGGTCTCGCCATACGCATGGCAGGGCAAAGAACGCGTCCTGCACATGCACGTCTGGGTGGCCATCCTCGGCGGCGCCGGCATCATCATCCTGCCGATCCTCATGGCCATCGTCCGTCCGGGCAGCCTGATGACGCGGCACGTCATCGCCGCATCGCAGATGCTGTCGTCGGCGATGCTGATTCATCTCACCGGCGGCCGCATCGAAACGCACTTTCACGTGTTCGGCTCGCTCGCGTTCCTCGCTTTTTATCTCGACTGGCCGGTGATCATCACCGCGACCGTCGTCGTGGCGGCCGATCATTTCCTGCGCGGCATCTACTGGCCGGAGTCGGTGTACGGCGTGAGCAATCCCGAGTGGTGGCGCTTTCTCGAGCACGCCGGCTGGGTGGTGTTCGAAGACATCTTCCTGATCCTCTCCTGTGTCATAGGCAGGCGCGAGATCGCCGCATCCGCGATGCGGCAGGCGGAGGTCGAGACGCTGACAGAGCAGGAACAGTTGAAGAGTGCGGCGCTGGAAATGGCGCTCGCGGAGATGCAGGCTACCGCGTAGCCGCCGTTTCAGTCCGGTCTGTCGCCGCGTCGGGCTTCTCGCCGAGGAACTCGACCCAGTGTTTCTTGATGGCGGGGTAATGCTTCGCGGCCTCGACGAGCTCGAGGAAACATCCGATCGTGCTCTCCAGCCGCTCCAGCAGCCGCTCATTTGCGAGACGGCCGTCGTCGGCGAACGCGGTGTGCGCCTGCGCGAGCGAAAACATGTCGGGATAGATGCGCGCGCCAAGGTGCTCGAGCGGGACGCGTAACGCCCAGAGCCCGCGGTTGCCGCCGGCCATCGACGGCGACGCCGACAGCAGAAATCCCTGCTTGCCGTTGAACGGCTGCGGACGGAACCGCGATACCCAGTCGATCGTGTTCTTGATGACGCCGGACATCGAGGCGTTGTACTCCGGCGACGCGATCATGAACGCGTCGCATGCGAGCAGACGATCGCGCAGTCGCTGCGCGCCCTGCGGCATGCTCTCGACTTCAGCATCCTGATCGTACGAAGGACAATCGAAGTCGGACATCGACGCATGATCCGCTTCGACACCGAGGCGCTCGACGATACTTTTCACGACGGACGCGAGCCGTGCGTTGACCGACTCCTTGCGCAGCGATGCGGCGAACAAGAGCACTTTGACGTTGCGAGGCATGCGCGAACGGCGTGCATGCGTTGCGCCACGCGTATTGGAGCGACGGGCTCTCAGCCCGTCGAGGGGACGGGGGCTAAGAGCCCGCCGCTCCAGATGGGATGACCGTTCCATCGCGAAGGATCGGGCGCTTGCTCACGAGGTCGAATCCATAACCCGCGGCAAGCACGTGCACGATTGAATCGGTCAGCGTCATGACCTCGTTGTCCGCGACGTCGGGCGCGCTCGAATGCGTCACGCGTCCGTCGAAGACGAGCACGCCGCCGCGGCCGATCACTTCGAATTTCTTTCCCGGTGTCACTTCGATGGCGGTGTCTTCATCGATGCCGAGGCCGAGGACTTGCGGGTTTTGTCCGAAGACGGCGAGGAGGCGGTTCACGCGGCCGCGCTGCGAAAAGTGCGTGTCGATCGTCGTGTCGCGCCAGTAGCCGAGGCCGGGCGCGAGCGTGACGTCGGCGCGGCGCACGGTGCCGTCTTTCGGACCGGAGACGAGCATCGTGCTGCTCATCGCCGCGGCGCCTGCGCTCGTACCGGCGACGACGAGGTGCTCCATCCACAACTTCTCGCGCACGCGCTCGCCGAAGCGCGTACCGGCGATCAGGCTCACCAGCCGCAACTGATCGCCGCCGGTGAAAAAGACGGCGGTGGCGCGCTCGAGATCATCGAGCAGTTGTCCCGATTCGGCGGCGATGCGATCGTCGATCTGCGACTCGAACACCTCGCTCACACCGAGCGTTTCGAACTGCTCTTTGTAGATGCGCTCGACGCGTTCCGGATCGCGGGACGAGGAGCCGCAGACGAGGATGCGCGCGTCGCTACCGCCTGCGATCTCCACCAGCCGTGGCAGGATCAACCATGTATCGGAATCGCCGCGATCTTCGGCGCCGCCGATGACGAGCAGACGCCCGACGTCGCGCTCGGCGCGATGTTCCACGGACTCGGATTCACTCATTGGTCGTTAGTTCCTCGGGTTCCTCGGGTTCCTAGGAGTCCCTCGGGTTCGTCGGAGGGGCTCGAACGTCTCCCCCGAGGAACTCCGAGGGACCCGAGGAACCCGAGGAACCGAATCCTCACTTCCTCACGACCGGCAACTCCACGAAGCTTGCCTGATTACCCGTGAGGTAGATGCGATGTGTCGCGGTGCGGTAATCCGCCGGCTTCGCCTTGGCGATGTTCTCGACGAACGTCTGCGGGTTGCGGTCGTAGAGCGGGAACCAGCTCGACTGCACGTGCACCATGATCCGATGCCCCGGCAGAAACGTGTGGTTCGCCTCGGGCATGCGCACGCGATACGGCAGCACCTGTCCCGCCTCGATGGCCTTCGGCGTTTCGAGACTCTCGCGATAGCGGCCGCGCATGATCTCTCCGGACACCATCAGTTGATAGCCGCCCAGTGTCGGATTGGAGCGCACTTCGGGCGGGAACACGTCGATCAGTTTCACGACCCAGTCGACATCGGTGCCGGTCGTCGATGCGAAGAGTGTCGCGCCGGGCTCGCCGCTGATCGTGAGCGGTTCGGTCAATGGCTCGCTGACGAACGTGAGCACATCGGTGCGGTCGGCGAACGGACGTTGATCGTCGACGAGCCACTGCCGCCAGGTCGACTCGGTGTTGTACATCGCCAGCACGGGACGCACGCGATACGGCACCGGCTTGGCGGGATCGGAAACGTACTCCGCGTAATTCGCGCCCGTCGCTGCCGGCGTCGAGAACGAAAGACCGCCGCCCGGGTGCAGCATCAACTGCGAAGAAACGATGCGTCCATCCGCGGGCCAGCTCTGATACGTGCGCCACTCGTTGACGCCGGTATCGAACGCCAGCACCGGCGGAATCGGTTGCGCCGGCGTCTGCCCTTTCAGGTGTTGATTCCAGAAGGGCAGCAGCACTCTCTCGCGGAACCAGAGGCTCGTGTCGGAATGCCATTTCATCGCGCCGAGGGATGAGCCTTCGTTCTGCGACTGGCCGTGATTCCACGGACCGAGCGCGAGATACACCATGTCGTTCGCGGTGTCTTTCCGCTCGAGCGACTTGTACGCCGCGATGCCGCCGAAGTTATCTTCCTGATCGAAGAGGCCGTGCACCATCAGCACCGGAAGCTTCAGCGGTTTCTGCGCCAGCAGATCCTGCACGGCCTGGCCGCGCCAGAACGCGTTGTAGCTCGGGTTGTCGACGATCTTCCGCCATGTCGGAAGCTTATCGGCGTTGTAGCGGCGCGCGACCGCATCGGCCGATCCACCCGCGAGGAAGGCCTCGTACATGTCGCGATAGCCGAAGGGGGGCGTGTACTTGCTCTCCTTGTGCGCGCCCATGTTGTAGATCCACTCGAGCATGGTCTGGCGCAGCGCACCGTTGTGGTAGAAGTCGTCGCCGATCCAGCCGTCGACCATCGGGTACATCGGTACGGCGGCTTTCAGCGCGGGATGCGGTTCGAGGATGCCCATCAGCGTGAGCCAGCCGGGATACGAAACGCCGGTGATGCCGACGCGGCCGTTGTTGCCTTTGACGTTCTTCACCAGCCATTCGATCGTGTCGTATGTGTCGGTGGTCTGATCGACCTTCCAGCGATTGAGCTCGCCCCGCACCGGCAGCGTCATGACGTAGTCGCCTTCGCTGTCGTAGCGGCCGCGCACATCCTGGTAGACGCGGATGTAGCCCGCGTGCAGCAGCGACTCGTCGGCCATCGGCAGGATCATCGCCGCGTGCGGACTGCTCATCTGCGTGGTCGGTTTGTCCGCGCTGTACGGAGTGCGCGTGAGGATGATCGGCGCGGCCGTCGCACTTTTCGGCGCGACGATGACGGCATGCAGCTTCACGCCATCGCGCATCGGAATCATCACCTCGGTGCGCTCATGATCGAAAGCGTCTGTGACAGGCGAGAAGTTCGGCGGGATCTCACTCTGCGCCGCCAGCGGCCGCGCGAGGATCATCAGCATCACGAGTGTCGGCGCGATTTTCATGCGGGGGATGATACCGAGAGACGGTTCCTCGGGTTCCTCGGAGTCCCTCGGAGTTCCTCGGGGGGGGATTGAGTTGGCGTCGTTTCCCTCCGAGGAACCCGAGGAACCCGAGGAACCCGACGATGCGGTTCCCGTGAGCGGCGGTATCGCTGACCTGGGCGTTCGGGAGGACGTTCATGAAGCCGGTGCCGTCGACGGGAACCCGAGGAACCCGAGGAACCCGAGGAACCCGAGGAACCCGAGGAACCTAGCAACCCGAGGAACCCAGCAACTATCATGCGCGCGATGTACGACCTCGACACGTTCCTGCGCTACTTCGACAAAGTCCGCGAGCGCACGTTGCGTGTGGCCGCGTGCATCCCCGAAGACAAGTTCGAGACTTCCGCGACCGGTAAAGGCTTCACGTTCGGCGAGCTGCTGCGGCATCTCGCGGGACTCGAACGTTTCATGTTCGCGGAGAACGCCGCCGGCCGCCCGAGCAGTTATCCGGGCCACGACACGAGCCTCGCTTCCGGCCGCGAAGCGACGCTCGCATACATCACGCGATTGCACGAAGAAGCGATGGCGATCTTCCGCTCGATCGGCGACGAAGGGATGCTCGCGCCCTGCGTGACGCCCGGCAACGCCTCGATGCCGACGTGGAAGTGGCTGCGCTCGATGGTCGAGCACGAGGCGCATCATCGCGGCCAGATCTACACGTACCTGTCCATCCTCGACATCCCCACGCCGCCGCTGTACGGCCTCACCGCGGAAGAAGTGCTCGCGCGCAGCAAGCGGTGATTCTGCGCTACAGTTCGCCGCGTCCATGCTCACCGTTCTGATCGTCGACGATAACGCCGCATTCCGCGCGCAAGCCGCGCGACTCTGCGATGCCGAAGGGTTCAGCACCATCAGCGCCGGCTCGTTGTCCGAGCTCGCCTCGGTGCTCTCGACGTCCGCGCCCGATCTCGCGCTGGTCGACATCGAGCTTCCGCAGATCCCCGGCCATCGCCTCGGCGCCTTGATCCGCTCGCGGCAGAACATCCCCATCGTGCTCGTCTCCGCGCTCGACGAGAATCACGTGCGCCGTCTGTTCGAAGCGTCCGACGCCGACGGCTGGATCTGCAAGCCGCTCACGCGCGACAAGCTGATCGGCGCGGTGACGCGATTCGTCGTCACGCGCAAGCGCCAGACCGAGACCTCGCACGCCGCTCCGACATCTGTCGAAGCCGCGCCCGCACTCGCGCGAGTGCTGCTCGTCGAAGACGAGCCGATGATCACCGACCGCATCGAGCAAGCCCTTGGCTCGACCTGTTCCGTCGTGACGGTCACCGACGGCGACGCCGCGATCCAGCATCTCGCGACCGGCGAGTACGACTGCATCCTGCTCGACCTGATGCTGCCGCACCTCAGCGGCTTCGACGTGCTGCGCCACATCATGCTGCGCCGCGGCGATCTGCTGAAGCGCACGTTCATCATGACCGCGGCCTCGGATGAGTCGCTGCAGTTCATCGACCGCAGCGCGGTCGCCGGCGTGCTGCGCAAGCCCTTCGAAGTGTCTACGTTGCCCGAGCTCGTGTCGCGGCTCTAGAGGAACCGACGGAGACGCCGCGGTCGTCTCTCTAGCGGGACGACTCGAGCTCGGCAACGGACTCTTTGAATGGCGGAGCGAGCCAGCAGTACGGGCCGACAAACGTGAAGTCCGCGCTACGAAATAGTTTGCGATACCACGTCGCGGGCCTGCGGTAGAAACCTTCCAGATCGCCGACGATCTCATCTTCCTTCGTGAGCACTTCCAGGAACGCGAGGCCGTCCGTGACGTCGGCGACTCTGCTGATGCCGGCGCGGATCTCATCGTCGGGCACGTAGTGCAACACGTCCGAACAGATCACGAGATCGTAGACGCCGAGGCGCAGCTTCGGCAGATCGCCGAACGACGCCTTGCGGATATTGCGCTCCTGGCCGAAACGTCGAATCACGTAGTCGGAGGAATCGAGTCCGGTGTAGGCGACGCGCGGCCGCAGCGCGCGCAGGTGCGTGAGCCATGCGGCTTCGCCGCAGCCGATGTCGAGCACGGTGCCGATCGAGCGCTGCAGAAAATACTCCGCCATCGTGACCGCGAGCGTCACCTTTCGCCGCACTTCGGCGGCCGTGCTCACGCGCGTGTTGCGGCCGCGGTACCAGCGGTCGAAGTAAGCCTTGTCGTATCGCTTTTCCATTTCGGGCGCGCGATCCTATCAGCGGATGGAATAGAGCCGGATCGATTTGCCGACGCGGCGTTTCGGACGATGCGCCTTGAGCCAGTCGTAGTCGCCGGGGTTCGCGGACTGCAACGCGGTCTCGCTTACCGCGATCCAGCCCTGCACCGGGACGCGCGGCGCGAGTTGCGTGTGCGGCGGCAGGGCGACGCGATCGAAGCCGGCGGGACCGAAGAGGAGGATGGAAAGGTGCGGGATGTTCTCCTCACGCGCGACTTCGGAGAGCCGGAGGATGTCCTGACCCCAGTCGAGATTGCTGTCGCCGAGGATGCGCTCGGGGTGCGAGCCGGCGGCCTCGTTGAACCACGCGAGATAGTCGGGATGCGCAAGTGATGTCGCGATGAATTGCGACGCAAGGAGCACGACGACGATCGCACGCGCGATTCTGTTCTTCGACCACAGCTCGAGTACGCCGAACGCGGCCACGATGGCCATCGCGGGATACACGGCGAGGACGTGGCGGACGCCGATGTTGAGCGACACCGGCATCACCACGATGAGAAGCGCGATCGGGATGAGCACATAGTGCAGCGCGGCTCTCTTCGATCGGATGATGGCGATCGCGCCGGCGAGAAACAGCAGCAGAAAAGGCAGCGGCGTTTTCACCGCCAGCGCGACGGGAAAGTAATACCACCAGCCTTCGGTGCTTGTGTCGCCAAGGAGAAAGCCGAAGTGGCCGCGAGCTTCGTGGACTTTTGCCCAGACCAGGCCGGTAACGAAGGTCGGCGCGGGGACGGAGACGGTCGTTACGTTCGCGACGGGCCCCCATTCGAAACAGTAGACGGACCACAGCACGAGGATATGGAGTGCGGCAGCGATAGCTGCCGCTTTCAAATGCGGCAGCCGCAGCTGCCGCACTCCGAAACGAATCACAACAATCGCGCCGGCGACGACAAAGAAGAGCGCGAATGAGAGCTTCGATGCGATGCCGACGCCCACGGCGAGGCCGAGCAGCACAGCGCGCGCGAGCGTCGGACGTTCCAGGCACCGCTCCAGCGCGAGGAGGGCGAGCGGCAACATCGCGGCGACCGCCAGGTCGGTCGTAGCCAGCCCCGCGTGCGCGAGAATCGGCGGCAGCGTCGAAAAAAGTACGACGGAAACAATCTGGAGCGACGGCCTCTCAGCCCGTCGAACCGCGCCGACGGGCTGAGAGCCAGTCGCTCCAGAAAACCGGCGCGCCCACGCCCATACCGCAAACATCGCCACGATCAGAAACACCAGATTCCCGCGCCGCGCATTCGCGAGATTGCGCGCGTACTCGCCGCCCTGCCACAACAGGTCCATGCCGCGATTGGTCGCCTTCCACGTCGGCTGCAGCGTGCGCCAATCCTCCGGCGGCGCCAACGCGACCCCGCCGAGACGCAGCCCAAGGCCAAACAGCCCGCGCGCGAGCGGCGGATGTTCGGGATCGAAGATGTACACCCCGCGCGTGAGCCAGTCGTAGCCGGACGCGATGTGCACCGGCTCGTCCGCGGTCGCGCTGAACACGCGATGCGTGCTCGCGACTCGCGCGACGGCGATGATCACCAGCAACAACAGGACGAACGTCGATCGACTCGGACGGGGCATCGGTCGCAGTATCTTAGCGGCCGTGCCATTCGCGTTCGCGCTTTACCTCCTCATCGCATCCGTCGTGCTCTTCGTGTGGCATCGCCGCGTCAACGCGATGTCGCGTGTCGCGGCGGTCGTGCTGATCGCGACGCCGCTGCTCTTCACCGGACCTGCGCTCGTCACCAATCGCGCGTACGGGCCGTACGATTTGTTGTACATCGTCGATCCGTTTCAGGCGTACGGGCCGGACCTCGGCGCGAAGCCGCAGGTCCACAACCGCATCCTGCTCGATCTCTTCATGCAGCTCGCGCCGTGGCAGCATCAGGTGCGCACCTCGCTCGCGAACGGCGAGTGGCCGCTCTGGAATCCGTCGCAGTTTTCGGGCTCGGTGCTCCTCGGCAATGCGCAGTCGGCGCCCTTCGATCCGGTGAATCTGATCGGGTTCCTCCTGCCGCTCGACATCGCCACGGCGTTCGGCGCGACGATGACGTTCTTCCTGGCGGCGCTGTTCGCGTTCGCATGCGCGCGCGAATTCGCGATGACCGAGCGCGCATCGCTCATTGCCTCAGTCGCATTCGCCTGCTCCAGCGCCATGACCTTCAACGTCGGCTGGCCCCTCGGCCGCGCGTGGACGCTGTTGCCATTCGTGTTGCTCGCGGTACGGCGCGTGGTGCGTGATCGCGATTTGCGCGCGTTTGTGCTTCTGACCATCGCGCTCGTGTTGTTGCTGCTTGCGGGACACCCGGAGACCGCGCTGCATGTGGTGAGCGTCGGCGTCGTATTCGGCATCTTCGAGCTATCCGGAAAACCATCTGGAGCGACGGGCTCTCAGCCCGTCGACGCCGGCGGGCTAAGAGCCCGCCGCTC
>DASPNA010000132.1:0-7347 GCA_035626775.1 Thermoanaerobaculia bacterium | reverse complement strand
TCGCGAGATGACCTCAAGCTCCCCCCGCTCCTCAGGCTCCAACTCGATCTGTATCGGTGTCTTCACGCCCATCTCGTCCTCCCACCGAATCGGTTGCCCTTCATTCTAGCGGACACTCAGTTCCGGGGAGCTGTACTAAGAGCCCGTCGCTCCAGATGGCGCATGCGATAATCCGCGCCGGTCCACCGAACGAGGCAAAAGGGGCGGGGCAATGCTGGAAGGCGAAATCAGCCAGATCAATCTCATCGAGCGGCTCGTGGAGCTGTGGCGCGAGCAGTTCACGGGCGCGATCCGGTTCGAGAACGACGGGATCATCAAGATCGTCTATCTCAAGGGCGGCGACATCCTGTCGGCGAGCACGAACGATCGCTCCGACAGCATCGATGAGATCCTGATGCGCGCCGGCAAGGTGTCGCGCGAACACGTCAAGCAGGCGCTGGCCAAGCGCAAAGAGAGCGAAACGCTCGGCGACGCGCTCCTGAACCTCGGCTTCATCACGCGGAAGGAGCTGACCTGGGCGCGGCGCGTTCAGGTCGTCGGCGTCATCCGCTCCATCGCCGCTTGGACCGAGGGGGCGTTCTTCATCGTGGCGGACTACCTGCCGAAGCGCGACGAAGGCACGCTCTTCCCGCTGCCGCAGGTGCTGGTCGAGCTGATCGTGACGGAGCAGGATCGAGCGCGCTTCGAGCGCGCGCTCGACGGTGGCCAGGTCGTGTTCCTCAAGACCGATGACTTCGACGACGTCTGGCGCCGCCTCGGCCTGAATGAGGATGCCGAGGCGATTGCGGTGGAGATCGATGGAACGAAGACGGCGACGGAGGTGGCCACCGCGTCGGGACGGGACACCTTCAACGTCTACAAACTTCTGCACGCGCTGGCGATCCTGGGCGTCTTGAAGCCGATGGCGGGTGAAGCGTTTGCGCTCGACGACTTCGCGTCGGCGGGCGTTGCCGATGCGGCGGACATGTGGAACACCAGCAACAACGTTCCTGAGATCAGTGCCGCGAATTTCGAGTTGGATGCGCCCGCGCCGCCGCCGGAACCGGAGCTCGAACCGACGGTGGAGCAGCCGCTTCCGGTCGCGACCGCGGAGCCCCCGACGCCATCCGCATGGGATGAGGCGGATGAAGTGCCGCTCGACATGTCGCTCGAGACGACCACGCCATCGCCGAAGGTGCCGGTGTGGGGCACTCCGCCGCCGCCGATCGTCGATGAGCCGGCGTGGGGATTCGACGAAGCGCAGCTCGAGACCGCGCGCGCGGCGGCGGCGATGCCCGCCGCAGCCGCCGTGGCGAATCCGCCGAAGCGAGCGAAGAAAGAGGGCGGCGGACGCTATGGATTGCTGGTCGCGCTGATGGTCATCGCCATTCTTGGCGCGGCGGGATGGTTCGGATTCCAGTGGTGGCAGGGCAGACAAAACGCGGCGCCCGCGCCCGTGCCTGTCGCGCAGCAGCCGGCTGCACCCGTTCCGGTAACGCCCGCCACGACAGCCGCGGCAGAGCCCATAACAACCGACACGACGCTTTCTGGAGCGACGGGCTCTCAGCCCGTCGTCGTGGACCGACGGGCTGAGAGCCCGTCGCTCCAGACTACGACAGAACCTCCGGCCATGGCGCCATTGCCGCGTGTCACCGCTCGCGCCACGACCTCGGCGGCCGACAGCGGACGGGAGAGTCTCGACGCAAAAGCGCGTGAGTTCGCAGCGAACCCGAGCGGCAACTTCACGGTGCAGATCCAGATCCTGTGCGATCCTGCGAATCTCGCGAAGCTCGTCCGTAGCGGCGGTGACAGCATCTGGTACGTGCCGCAGTCGATCGGCGAGCGGGCGTGCTATCGCGTGTTCTGGGGTCGCTACAACACGCGCGAGCAGGCGCAGCAGGCGCTTGCGCAGATCCCAGCCGGTATCCGCGATCGCAACTCCGCGGTCAAGGCGGTTCCGAAAGGCTGACACCCCGTGCCCTGGCTGGTCGACGGCAGCAACGTCCTCGGCGTCATGCGCGTCGACCGCCACGGCGAGGAAGGGAAGCGCGGTCTCGTCCGGTTGCTCGCCGCGTTTGCGCGCGCCAATCGGACGCGCGTCTCATGCGTCTTCGACGGACCCGAGCCTGCGAGTTTCGCGCGGCATCTCGGAGCCGTTACGGTCGCGTTCAGCGGCGCCCGTTCGGCCGACGATCTGATCGTCGAGCGCGCGGCGCAGGGACGTGGATGGAGCGTCGTCACCTCGGATCGCGGACTCGCAGCGCGCGTGCAGCGGAGGCAGGTGGAAGTGGTCGCGCCGGTCGCATTCGTCCGGCAGATGGAAGCGGCGGCCAGCACCACCAGCGAAGTTTCGGACGACTGGGACGCCTACTTTAGCGACGAGAAAAACCGGATGAAATTTTGATGTCGGCCTGCCGACATTCTTTCCAAGTGTCTAAAGGATCAGCAATTTAGCGGAATTGTTTTCATGTCGGCGCCGGGAAGTTTTCGCTCCCGCGCCTGTTATCGTTCGCGCGTGGAGTGGACCGGAGGATCGCGGCGGAGTTCCAACGATGCCGAGGAAAGTCCGAACTCCTACGGGCAGCAGGCTGGCTAACGGCCAGGCGCGGTAACGCGACGGAAAGTGCAACAGAAAACAAACCGCCAACCCCGCGCCGCAAGGCGCGGGCGGTAAGGGTGAAACGGTGCGGTAAGAGCGCACCGCGCCGCACGTGAGTGTCGGCGGCACGGCAAACCCCCTGCGGAGCAAGACCAAATAGGGACGCAATGGACCCGCCCGTGTCCGTTCGAGTGTCCGGGTAGGTTGCTCGACCGCCGCGGTAACGCGAGCGGCAGACGAATGATCCTCAGCCTGGCAACAGGCTACAAAATTCGGCTTACAGGTCCACTCCACGCTTTTTTCGCACGATGGAGTGCGGCGGCGCCGGCCGCCGCTTTCGCAAGCGACAGCGCGAGCTGTCGCGGCGGCAGCTCCGCTGCCGCACTCCATAGCGTTACTATGCGCGCCCAATGCTTCGGCCCCCGCGCGCGCTCCCATCGAACGCACACATCGCCATCCTCGCCGCGTCCGGTCCTTCCGATCGCGCGCGCATCGAAGCAGGCGCGCGGGCCATCGAGCGCTACGGTCATCGCGTCACACTCGCGCCGAACATCGATCATCGCCATCGCGGCTACCTCGCCGGCGACGATGAAGAGCGCGCCGCAGAGCTCAACCGATTCTTGAGGTCTGACGCATACGACGCCTTCTTCTTCGCGCGCGGCGGCTATGGCGCGATGCGCATCCTCGACCGCATCGATTACTCCGCGATGGCTGCGAATCCGCGTCCGCTGGTCGGCTTCAGCGACGTCACCGCGCTGCATCAGGCGCTGGCGATGAAAACCGGCGTCGCCTCATTTCATGGTCCGATGGTGAACCTTGACTTCAACAACGGTCTGTCGCAGGAAGTGGAGCAGTGGTTCTGGTCCATGCTCCGCGGCGACGCGCCATTGACGTGGACGCTCAACGCGGACGATGTCCTGAACGAAGGCGAGGTCGAAGGCGTCCTGTTCGGCGGCTGTCTCGCGTTGATCACATCGCTCGTCGGCACGCCCTACGATTTCTGGATCGACGACGGAATCTGGTTCTGGGAAGACGTCGACGAGCCGGTCTATCGCGTCGACCGTATGTTGACCCACTTACGGCTGTCTGGCAGAATGCAGCGGGTCCGAGGTGTGGTCATCGGTGCACTGAAAGATTGCGGGAACGACGCGGAAATGCAGGTGTTTCTGCGCGATTTCTTCACTCCGCTGGGCATCCCTGTCGTGCGCAATCTTCCGATTGGTCATCACGGAAACAATCTCCTGATGCCCATCGGCAGAACGGCGCGGCTGAGCACATCCCATCTCACCTTCACAGTCACGGAGCCGGCGGTCACCCGATGAGCGACGAAGTTGCGCGAGGCATGAAGGCCGTCTTCAAGACGACCGGCGGAACGGGCAAGGACGCGATCAAAGACGCGCAGCTCGTCTACGCCGCCGGCGACCGCATCTTCTCCCAGGGCGACCTCGGCACCGAGATGTTCATCATCCAGGACGGCTCGGTCGAGATCATCAAACACATCGGCTCCGAGTCGCACGTGCTCTCCCGTCTCGAGAAGGGCGACTTCTTCGGCGAGATGGCGCTGCTCGAAGCGCTGCCGCGCACCGCCGACGCCATCGCCATCACGGAAGTGCGCGTCGTCGCCATCAACGGCTCACGCTTCGACGAGATGCTGCGCAAGAATCCGGAAGTCGCGGTGCGCATCATCCGCAAATATTCGAAGCGTCTGCGCGAAGCGAACACGTTGCTCGAGAAGCTCGTCGGCCGCGAGCTCGACGCCGATCACGTCGCGATGGATTCGACCGTCGTTGCGCCCGGCCCGAAAGCGACGCTGCATCGCCTCATCGATCTCGCCACCGGCACGACGTTTCCGTTCAGCAACGGCGACGAGACCACCATCGGCCGCGCCGATCCGGTCACCGGCATTCTCCCCGACGTCGACCTCACACCCGTCGACACGAACCGTTCCGTCTCCCGCCGCCACGCGAAGATCATCCGCACCGGCCACGAGTATCACGTGCTCGAGGAAGTCGGCACCGTGAACGGGACGTTCGTGAACGACCAACGCATCCCCACCGGCGTGCCGGTGACGCTGCACAATGGGGATCTGTTGAAGATCGGGTTGATCTCGATGAAGGCGGCCTTCGACTAGCCATCTGGAGCGACAGGCTCTTAGCCCGTCGGGTTCTCTTGTTCGACGGCTGAGAGCCCGTCGCTCCAGATGGTAGAGATCGCGTCCGCTCCCGCACAATAGATCCGTGCTCTCTCCCGACACACCGACGCGATTCCTGAAAGGCGTAGGCGACGGTCGCGCGCGCGTGTTGAGTGACGCGGGACTCGCTACCGTTCGCGATCTCCTCTGGTTTTTTCCGATTCGCTATGAAGACCGCCGGCATCCTGCGCGCGTTGCCGATCTCGGGCGATCGATCGACGCGCCGGTATTGCTGCGCGGTCGCGTCGTGTCCGCGAACGCGCGCGTTTCGCCGCGCAAGCGCATGCGCCTCTTCGAGGCGATGCTCGATGACGGCACCGGCTCCGTGAAACTGATCTGGTTCAACCAGCCGTATCTCGCCGATCAGATCAAGCAGGGCGATCGTCTCGCGATCTACGGCGCGCCGCGCGTCTCCGGCTACGGTCCGCTCACGATCGAGAGTCCGGACTGGGAAAGATTCGAAGGAGACGAAGAAGAGGAAGGGGGGATTGTCCCGATCTACTCCAAGGTCGGCAACATTCCGCCGAAGGCAATCCGCAAGATCATCGATGCGGCGCTCGAAGCGTTGCCCGAACTCGACGATCCGCTGCCGAACGACCTCCGCTCCGCGCTCGGCGTCATCGACCTCGCGGCTGCGATCCGTTCACTGCATCGTCCGGCCGAGGTGAACGAGGCGGTGTTGCGGCAGCGGTCGGAGGCACACCTGCGCGTGATCCTGCAGGAGTTCTTCACCTTCCAGCTCGCGCTGCGCGTGCGACGAGCGAGCGAGGAGACGAAGAAGAAATCGCGCAGGATCGTGATCGACGACGCGATGCGCGAAGAGGTGCGCAAGATCCTGCCATTCAAGTTGACGGCTGCACAGAAACGTGTGCTACGCGAAATCGCCGACGACCTGCGCGCGGACGTGCCGATGTACCGCCTGCTGCAGGGCGATGTCGGCAGCGGCAAGACCATCGTCGCGCTCATCGCCGCGATGCTGATGATCCGCAACGGACATCAGGTGGCGTTGCTCGCACCGACGGAGATCCTGGTCGAGCAGCACTACCAGCGCATTCGTCAACTAGTTGACCATGGTGTCATCATCGCGCGCGCCACCGGCTCGATGAACGCCGGCGAGCGCCGCACGCTGATGGCCGGCCTGCGCACCGGCTACATCCAGCTCGTAGTCGGCACGCACGCTCTTCTCGAAGAAAACGTCGAGTTCCAATCCCTCGGCCTGGCCATCGTCGACGAGCAGCATCGCTTCGGCGTCGAGCAGCGGCAGAAGCTCTTCGCGAAAGGCGAGCTCCCCGACATCCTGGTCATGACCGCAACGCCGATCCCGCGCTCGCTCGCCCTGGCGATCTACGGTGATCTCGAGCTCTCCGTCATCGACGAGCTGCCGCCGGGACGGCAGCGCATCAAGACCGCGGTGCGCTCGTCGAGCGATGTCGATCGCGTCTACGACTTCATCGACGATCAAATCGGCGAAGGGGCGCAGATGTACGTCGTTTACCCGATCATCGAGGAGTCGGAGAAGTCGAACCTCAAACCGCTCTCGCACGGCTTCGAGTCGCTGAAACAGCGCTTTCCCAATCGGCGCGTGGCGATGATGCACGGCCGCATGAAGAGCGAAGAGAAAGAAGAGACGATGCAGCGCTTCAAGCGCGGCGAGATCGACATCCTCGTCGCCACGACGGTCATCGAAGTGGGTATCGACGTGGCCAACGCGTCGATCATGCTCATCGTCGACGCCGATCGTTTCGGTCTCTCGCAATTGCATCAGCTTCGCGGACGTGTCGGCCGCGGCGAGCGGAAGTCGTATTGCATCCTGCTGCGCGATGAGACCGTGCCGCCTGATACGAAGGAGCGGCTTGTGCTGTTCGAGCGCTCGCGCGACGGTTTCGAAGTCGCCGAACACGACCTGCAGATCCGCGGCCCCGGCGAATTCCTCGGCACCCGCCAGTCGGGCGCGATGCGGTTCCGAATGGGACACATCCTGCGCGACTACGACTTGATGGAGAAAGCGCGCGACCTCGCGATTTCAACGTTGGCCAAGGATGCGGAACGAGCGGCGGACGTTGCCCGTGCTCTCCTCGGCATCTCAGTACCGGCAGCGCCTGCTCGCGATTAGCCATCTGGAGCGACGGGCTCTTTAGCACGTCGACGTTCTCAACCGACGGGCTGAGAGCCCGTCGCGCCAGAGGAGGCCCGAGTCGTCTGCTACACTGCGCCCTCTTTTTGAATGGACTTGAATCAGCCCTCTGCATACGTACTCAGCGGCCTTCGTCCAACCGGCCGCATCCACCTCGGCAACTACTTCGGAGCGGTGAAGAACTGGGTCGAGTTGCAGGATCGGTATCCGTGCTTCTCGATGATTGCCGACTGGCACGCGCTCACCTCGGATTACGCCGATCCGTCGAACGTGCGCCAGGCAAGCTTCGACGCGGTTGCGGACTGCATGGCGGCGGGACTCGATCCGGCCCGGAACGTGATTTTTCTGCAATCGGAAGTCAAAGAGCATGCGGAGCTGCACCTCCTGCTCTCGATGGTGACGCCGCTGCCGTGGCTCGAGCGTGTGCCGACCTTCAAAGACCAG
>DASPNA010000131.1:0-57027 GCA_035626775.1 Thermoanaerobaculia bacterium | reverse complement strand
GATCCGCATCCTGTACGCCTGCTGGAAGAGCCGCACCGCCTACGACGAAGCGCGCTACCTGCAGCAACTCGCCAGGCGAGGCTCACCCCTCGCCTCCGCTGCCGCATGACTTGACACGGAGGCTCAGATGTCCGGAGGCCTGTCGTGGTGGAGCGCCGGCTCCAGCGCTTGGTCCGCTTCTTTCATAGCTGCGCCACGTGTTCCGTTTGAAGTTTGCCCGCGCCGTCTTGATCGTTGCCGGGATGGCGGCGGTGATGTACGTCCTCGTCAGCCTCTTCCTTCCGTCGTCGCGCCAGTTGATCTTCGGCGTCGACAAGGCCAGCGGCCGCGTGCGCCTGGTGCAGAACCGGGTCACCTTCCTGCCGCCGCACCAGTTCTATCGCCTCAGTTTCGAGAAGCGCCAGGGATCGGCGCAGCGGGACGGCTTCGTGCGCATCCTCTCGAAGGAGCGCGTGCCGGTCACGATCAGCTACCGGCTGCGTTTCGGCATCCCGGGTGAGCGCATACCGGACGCGAAGCGCATGGTCAGCGAAGGTTTCAGCGCGTGGATCCGCGCGCGCATTTCCGAGGCGGTGTCGGCGGTGACGCAGCAGGTGGCGATCGAGGAGCTGGTCTCGCCGACGTCACAATTCGCGGCGCGTCGTGATGAGTTGCGACAGATCGTCGCGCGACATCTCGCGCGCAGCGGCCTGCAGGTGACCGCGTTCGAGATCGCGCGTGTCGAGCCGGATCGCCGCGCGTTGCTCGCGTACAAACGGCAGGAGCTGCGTCGTGAGGCGCGCGGCGTGGCCGGTCGCGTGGCGATCTTCGCCATCGACGGTGCCGACTGGGAACTGATCTCGGAGCTCTCCGCCGACGGCCGCCTTCCGAACATTCGCGCGCTCGCCCTCGGCGGTACGACCGCGTCCCTGCAAACCATCCAGCCGACCGTTTCGCCGCTCGTGTGGACGAGCGTGGCCACGGGCCTGCCGCCCGATCGGCACGGCGTCATCGATTTCATGGAACGGCAGAATAAACGTCCCGTCGATTCGCGGACGCGACGCACGCCGGCGTTGTGGGACATCGCGGAAGCATTCGGACGCCAGGCGGTGACGGTGAACTGGTGGACCGCCTTCCCCGGGCGTCCCGACAGCGCGGTGATGTTCGACACGCCGGTCACGCTGCAGCGCGGCGCGGTATATCCGGCCGAGCTCGCGCAGCGCGTCGCGCAACTCGAAGTGCCTGCGCAGACGATTCAATCGCCGCAGGTGCGCCGCTTCCTGAACATCACGGAGGCGGAATTCAACACCGCCGTGAGCGGCGGCGGTCCGGCCGATCCGGTCAACGTCTTCCGCGACGTGCTCGCGAAGACTTGGACCGACCATCGCGCCGCGGTGAACCTCTATCAGCAGCAGGAGCCGCTCCTGCTGATGGTGAACTACGAAGGCACCGACGTGGTGAACCACCTCTTCTCGCCATATCACCCGCCCTATCGCGAAGGCATCAGCCAGACCGAGTTCCGCAAGTACTGGCCGGCGGTGGCGAACTACTACTCGGAAGTCGATCGGCTCATCGGCGAGTGGATGAAAGTGCTGAGCGACGACACGACCGTGATCATCATGTCGGCGCACGGGTTCCGATGGGGCAGGACGCGCCCTCGCTCGCAGCCAGTTGGCCGCGCGGCGCTTTCCGACCATCGCAATCCGGGAGTGTTCATCGCATACGGCAATCACGTCGCGCCCTCGCGCGCGAACCACTCCATCTCGCTCTACGACATCGTGCCGTCTGTACTGGCCGTCCTCGGACTGCCCGCATCGTCGGAGATGCCGGGACAGCTCGCGGCGTGGATGTTCAGCAACGTGACGCCGGTGACGAGCGTGCGCGTGGTCAGCTACGACGAGTTCTTCGGCATATTTCCCGTTGGCGGCGGGTCCGTCGATGCGCAGCAGTACACACAGCGGTTGCAGGCGATCGGACATCTGATCGATGCCTCGCGCATGCAGCCGGTATTCGAAGACGACCAGCCGCCGCAGCTCGCGACGCCGATCGATCCCGCGCAATGGGGCGCGTACGCGTACTACAACAACCTCGGCGTCGACCTGCGCAAACAGAACAAGCTGAAGGAGGCGACGGACGCGTTTCAGGCCGCGATCGATCGCAATCCTTCGCGCCCCGCGCCGTATCTGAACATGGCCATGACGCTCTTCGACCGGCAGCAGTACACCGCCGCGGACGACGTGTTCATCATGGCCGTGCAGCGCGGACTGCCGAATGCCGATCGCTGGTTCGTCGATTTCGCGGCGCTCTATCGTTCGCGCAACATGACCTCGCGCGCCATCCAACTGCTCTACAAGGGCAAGCAGATCTTCCCGCAGTCATATCTCATCGCCGCCAACCTCGGTTCCGCGCTCGCGCAGGCGGAGCGGTACACCGACGGAATCGCGGAGATGGAGCGCGCGCTGAGTCTGCAGCCTTCGTCGACGCTCGTGCTGAACAACATCGGCACGTATCACGCGCGCCGGAATGACTACGCGCGCGCTCTCGACTTCTGGAATCGCTCGCTGAGCATCGATCCGCGGCAGCCGTCGATCCGCCAGGCCATCGACGCTGCGCGCACGCATTTGTAGACTGGCCCGTCGCTCCAGAAAGAGAGCTCGCATGCCCGACATCAGCCCATATCTGATCTTCCCCGGAAACTGCGCGGAAGCGATGCACTTCTACGAACGCGTTCTCGGCGCGAAGCTTCTCGGCTTGTCGAAGTTCAGCGAGGCGCCCGATACAAGCAACATGCCGCCCGGCACGAAGGACGACGTCATGCACGCGCATCTCGTGCTGCCGGGCGGCGGAGCGTTGCTTGCGTCGGATGATCACACGGGACAAACGCCGCCGCCGATGAGCGGCTTCTTCGTATCGCTGATCTACGACACCGTCGATGAAGCGCGGCGCGTCTTTCACGAGCTCGTCGACGGCGGCAAGACGATCATGCCTTGGGAGGGGACGTTCTGGGCGGAAGGCTTCGGCATGCTCATCGATCGTTTCGGCACACCGTGGATGATCACGGGTAAGCTGCGCGGTTGAGGAGGACGCCATGCTGCAGATCATTGCCATCGCCGTCGTCGGCGCGGTGGGCGCCGTTGTTGGACTGGCGGCGAGGAAGCCGAACACATTTCGCGTGGAGCGCAGCGAGACCATCGACGCACCACCCGACCAGATCATCGCGCTGCTCGAAGACTTCCGTCGCTGGGGCGAATGGTCGCCGTGGGAAAAGCTCGATCCGGACATGAAGCGGACGCACAGCGGCGCACCGAAAGGCATAGGCGCGGTGTACGCATGGGCAGGCAACAGCAAGGCGGGCGCGGGCCGCATGGAGATCACCGAGTCGTCACCCTCGCAGGTGACGCTCAAGCTCGATTTCACGAAGCCATTCGAAGCGCACAACATCGTCGAGTTCAAGCTCCAGCCGCAAGGCAACGCGACGAATGTGACGTGGTCGATGTACGGGCCGTCTCCGTTCATCACGAAGCTGTTCATGGTCTTCATGAGCATGGAGAAGATGGTGGGGAAGGACTTCGCGGCCGGATTCGCGAACATGAAGAAGGCCGTCGGGGCCTGACTTGACCGTGCGCATCGAGGGGGCTACACTCCCGCATCGCGACTGAGACTTAGTCTCAACTCGCGCCTGCGCAATGCCCCACGTCGACCGCGAGATCCACCGCTTCCACGACTTCCTGCAACAGCAGGGACAGAAGCTGACGTCCGAGCGCAGCGCGCTCGTGCGCGAGATCTTCTCCACGCACTACCACTTCGAGGCTGACGAGCTTCTCTTCAAGATGAAAGAGAAGAACGTGAAGATCTCGCGCGCGACGGTCTATCGCACGCTCGAGCTCCTCGTGAAATCCGGCATGGTCCGCCGCGTCCACCTCGGCGAAGACCACTATCACTACGAGCACGTCTCGGGTGACTCGCACCACGACCATCTCATCTGCACCGTCTGCGGCGGCGTCATCGAGTTCCACGACGAGGAGCTCGAGCGGCGCCAGCGCGAGATCTGCGAAAAGAAGAAGTTCACTCCCACCTTCCACAACCTTCAGATCCTCGGCGTCTGCGACCGCTGCAAACGCAAAGGAGAGACCCCGTCATCGCCCGATCGCGTACAGCACATGATCCAGGCGACGAAGCTGAGGAAATAGCCGACATGGTCCAGGCACTGATCATCGTTTTTCGCGAGGGATTCGAAGCGTTTCTGACGGTCGCGATCATCTTCGCGTACCTCCGCAAGACCGGCCGAGACATGCTTCGTCCGGCGGTGTGGACGGGGATCGTGGTCTCGATCGTGGCCAGCGCGGCCCTCGGCTACGTGCTGCTGTCCGTCACCAGGCAGGCTTTGTGGGAAGCGGTCCTCGCGCTCGTCGCGGCGGTACTGGTCAGCACATTCGTCATCCACTTGTGGCGCGTCGCACCGACCATGAAGCGCGACATGGAAACGCGGCTCGAAGCGCGCGCCAGCAGCCGCTGGGCATGGTTCGGCGTTTTCGGCTTCACGCTGCTGATGATCACGCGCGAAGGCATGGAGACGGCGCTGATGCTGATCCAGGTCGGACGCGTGCCGCGGTTCTGGCTCGGTTGCGCCGGCGGCATCGCAGCCGCGGCGGCGATGTCGTGGCTGTGGGCGCACTACGGTCACCGCATCAACATCAAGCGATTCTTCCAGGTCACCGGACTCTTCCTGCTGCTCTTCGCGGTTCAATTGGTGTTCTACGCGGTGCATGAGCTTTCCGAAGCGGAGCTGCTGCCGAACAGCGAAGCGATTCATCTCGCGACGGAGCCGTATTCGGCGGACGGCCGCTACAGCCTCTGGATCATGTTCGGCATGGTCGCGTTCTGCGCGCTGTGGCTCGCGGGCATGACCGCACTCGATCGCATGCGCGCCGTCGAGGTAACCCAATCTGGAGCGACGGGCTCTTAGCCCGTCGGATCTCGTCGCCTTCTTCGACGGGCTAAGAGCCCGTCGTTCCGGAGGGCGGCGCGGAAAGCCGCGCGATCAGGCGCTCCAGCCTGCGCAGCGAGCGCTCTTTTCCGAGAGCGACCGCGACGTCGAAGATCGGCGGCGATGCGCCGCGTCCCGTGAGCGCAAGCCGCAGCGGATGGATCAGCTTTCCGGCGCCGACGCCGCGTAACTCCGCCAGCGTGCGCAACGCCTGCTCCGTGGTCGTGACGTCGAATGGATCCGCGTTCGCGAACGCTTCATGCAGCTCGCGCATGCGGGCGGCGAGATCGTCGCCCTTCAGATGTTTCTTCGCAGCGTCCGGTTCGTACTCGATCGTGTCGTCGTCCGCAAAGAACGGCGTCATCAGATCGGCGAGCTCGCGCAACGTGCGTGCACGGGTCTTGTTCAACTCGATGAGCGGCAGAATCTCCGAGGAACTCCGAGGAACCCCGAGGAACGGCAGGAGGTGCGGGTAGATCTCGTCGGCGGACATTCGCATCAGGTACTGTCCGTTCATCCAGAGCAGCTTTTCCGGATCGAACACCGCCGGCGCCTTGTTCACGTCGGCGAGATCGAAGGCTTCTGCCGCGTCGTCGAATGAGATCAGCTCGCGCTCGCCGCCGGGGTTCCATCCGAGGAGCGTGAGGAAGTTGAAGAGCGCGGCAGGGACGATGCCGATGTCGCGATACTCCTCGGCCGACGTGGCGCCGGTGCGTTTGGAGAGGCGCTTGCGATCGCTGCCGAGGATGAGCGGCAGATGCGCGAACACCGGCACCGCGGCGCCGAACGCGCGAAAGAGCACGATGTGCTTCGGTGTGTTCGAGAGGTGATCGTCGCCGCGCGCGACGTGCGTGATTTTCATGTCCACGTCATCGACGACGACGGAGAGGTGATAGGTCGGATTGCCGTCGGAGCGGATCAGCACAAAGTCGTCGATCAGCTCGCCCTCGAACTGGACGTCACCGCGGATGAGATCGTGGAACTCGATCGGTCCGGGTGTGACCTTGCAGCGAATCACATGCGGCTCGTCGATTGGCTGCAGCTCCCCCGCCTCGGCACGCATGCGGCAGCGACCGGAATAGCGATACGTATCGCCGCCGGCGGCGCGCTCTGCTTCGAGCTCCTCCACGGTGCAGTAGCAGCGATACGCCTTGCCGTTCACGACCAGCTCGTCGGCGCGCTCGCGATATCGCTCCAGGCGATCGCTCTGATAGACCGGACCTTCGTCCCACTCGATGCCGAGCCATTGCAGAGAGCTGATGATCTGCTCGGCGTGATGCTGCTTGGAACGCTCCACGTCGGTGTCTTCGATGCGCAGCAGCATCCGGCCGCCGAAGCGCCGCGCGTGCAGCAGGTTGAAGATGGCCGTGCGCGCGCCGCCGACGTGCAGGAAACCGGTGGGGGACGGAGCGAAGCGCAACTTCATGGGGCGGGACATCGGGGGCGGAGGATACCAAAGCCTACAATGTCGAGCCATGCGCCGCGAACGCGGATTCACCCTCATCGAAGTGCTGGCGGCGCTGCTCGTGCTGACGTTCGTCATCACCATGACGATGTGGGCGTTTCTCGAGCGCAACCGGCGCCTGCAGCAGGCGAACGAGCTCATGCTCGCTTATCAGGCGCTGGCAAATGAATCCGAGCACTGGCGGCGCGTTGAGTTCGACCTCCTCGCCCCGGCGCCGACATTCTCGACGCCGCCGGACGTGCTCGAGCCGCTCCAGCCACACGAAACGACGGTCGACGTGCGGCTCACGAAGCCGGGCGTGAAGAACGTGACGCTGACCGTGCGCTGGAAAAACAACGAACGCGAAGCGAGGCTCGGCATCGTGCGCGTCAAAACCGGCGCGAAGGGAGACCGGTTTTGGTGAGGCGCTCCAGGCAGCAAGGCTTCACGTTGCTCGAAGTGATCGTCGCCATGTCGATCTTCGGCGTCTTTCTCTACATCGTCTTCAGCCTGACCTCGGACATGCGCGGCTGGGAGAAGCGGCTGCCGGTGAACTTCATGCGCAATCCGCAGGTGATGTCGGTGGTCGCGCGCATGCGTCGCGACGTGATGGATCTGCATCCGCCGACGAATGACCAGATCTACGTCAAGGAGTTCCAGGGTTATGAGAACGGTGCGAAGACGCTGATCGTGCAGGCGCAGTTTCCGGACAAGGGCGGGTTGAAAACGATCGTGTGGGACCTGTCGCAGCCCGGCGTCGCGAAACGCATCGTGTGGAACGTCGGCAATATCGAGTCGGAGTGGACCGCGCGAGGACTGCCGGAGGAGTTCTCGAGCAACGCCGAATTCGACGCCGTGAAATTTGCGGGCCGCCATTACGCGGTCCGTCTCATCGCAAAGGATGCCGATGGAAAGATCGCGATCGATCAGATCATGCAGCCGCGCGCGTACCAGTGAGCGCGGCTTCGCGCTCGCGGTCGCATTGATCGTGGCCGTGCTCTATTTCGGCATGATCGAGCTGATGCTGATCGATGCGTCGCGCCAGCTCGCGGAGGCGCGACGCTATCGCGCGCGTGTGATGGCGTTCACGCTCGCTGAAAACGGAGCGGAGTTGGCCGCGCAGAACATGATCGCGGGTCCGTCCACCCCGGTGAGCGAGACGGACTGGCAAGGATCGATGACGGGAGAAATGAAGAAACCGGCTCCTGAAAAGTTCATCATCAATGCTACCGGTCTTGCGACAGGCGTCGTCGAGCAGAAGGCGACCGTCGAGGTCTACGGCAGCATCGACGTCGACGCGAAAAAGATCACCATCGACTACACCTATCACTCCCAATGAAAAACGGCGGGCGCGAGCGCCCGCCGTCGGTGTTGAAAAGCGAATGTGTTTACCTGCGACCGCGCAACATGCCGGCGCCGATCGCGAGCGCGGCGAGACCGCCGAGGACGAGACCGCCGTTGTTGCGCGCGAGCGTCCGGGCCCTGGTCAGATCCATGTTCTTCATGGAACCGCCGAGCGCACCGATCTTGCTCTGGTCGATGCCGAGACTGCTGAGAATGCCGCCGAGACCGCCTTTCGTGGGACGATCCGCGACCGGCACAGCGTCCTGCGGCTGGTACGGATGGAACTGGCTGGTAGGATTGACGTTGTCCACCATCAAGTAAGTCCTCCTTTGCGAGTTATTTGAATTGCCAAAGAGGTGCCAAATTGAATGGAATCAGAGAGTTAATTGTAAGAGGTGACTGATGGCAGGAACGCCGCGCGAACACGTGAAAGACAAGGGATTCTGGGACGGCGGCTCCGCCGGCCATGACAGCAACGGCCAGACCGCGGGCCGCGCCAGCGGATTTCCCGGACCGCGCAAACAGAAGCGCGCGGGCATCCGCACCGATATCGAGTTTCCGGAGACGCAGCCCGTCCCGAAAGTGAAGTAAATCCAAAACGCGGTGTTGCATCGTAGACTCTAGGCATCGCCGAAAGTCGATGAGCTCGAGCGCAACTTCAGCAGCGCTTCTCCCCGCCGTAGCCCAGGGGAACGTCTCCGCATTCGAGGAGCTGTACGACCGCTATTCATCGACGGTCTACGGGCTCCTGCTGCGTATCCTCGCCAATCCCGAAGACGCGCAGGAAGTACTGCAGGAAACGTTCGTGAAGGCGTGGACGAGCGCGAGGATGTTCGACGCCGTGCGCGGCACCGAGGTGGCGTGGCTGATCTCGATCGCGCGCAGCCGCGGGATCGACCGCCTCCGCTCGCGCCGCACGCGTTCCGATCGCGAGGACGAAGCAGGTCGCGAGCTGTCGATCTTCACGGCATTCGCAGAGCGAGTGACGAGCGCGGACGACGCCATTCAGGCCGAGGAGCGCCGCGCGGTCCGCGACGCGCTCGCGGAGCTGCCCGAAGCACAACGCATCGCGCTCGAGCTCGCGTACTTTGAAGGTCTCTCTCAATCCGAGATCGCCACCCGCCTCGACCAACCCCTCGGCACCATCAAAACGAGGATGCAGCTCGGGATGAAGAAGATGCGCGAGCGGCTGGCCGCGTACGCGTGACTACAGCCCCACGACGTTGTAGCCGCAGTCGACGAACATCACCTCGCCTGTGATCGCCGACGACATATCGGACAGCAGGAACAATCCCGCGTTGCCGATCTCATCGAGCTCCACGTTGCGGCGCAGCGGCGCGCGCTCGGCGTGATGCTTCAGCATGCCGGTGAAGCCTTTGATGCCGCGCGCGGCGAGCGTGTTTACGGGACCGGCGGAAATGGCATTGACGCGCACGTTTTTTGGGCCGAGGTTCGCGGCGAGGTAGCGGACGCTCGCCTCGAGCGATGCCTTCGCGACGCCCATGAGGTTGTAGCCTTCGACCGCTTTCTCCGCGCCGTAATACGTCAGCGCGAGCACCGAGCCGCCGCCCGCTTTTTCAAAGAGGGGCATCGCAGCGCGCGTGAGCGAGACCAGCGAATACGCGGAGATGTCGTGCGCGAGCTTGAAGCCGTCGCGCGAGGTGTTCACGAAATCGTTCTCGAGGTCTTCTTTCGGCGCGTAGGCCACGGAGTGCAGCAGCGCGTCGAGCCTGCCGAATTCTTTGTCGACGGATGCGTAGACGGCGTCGACGTCCGCGTCATTGGTGACGTCGCACTGCACCGTCAGCGAGTTCGGGATCGACGACGTCAGCGACTCGACGTTCTCCTTGAGCCGCTCGCCCTGATACGTGAATGCGAGGCGCATCCCTTCGCGCGACAGCGCCTGTGCGATGGCCCACGCGATCGAGCGCTTGTTGGCCACGCCGAAAACGATTCCGGTTTTCCCTTCGAGCAATGCCATGCGGCGGATGATATCGGAGGACGGGTACCTCGGGGTTCCTCGGGTTCCTCGGGGTTCCTCGGAAGGGGTGCGCGAGTGCTTCTTCTCCCCCGAGGAACTCCGAGGAACTCCGAGGTACCCGAGGAACCGCCTTCAGGCCACGTGCTTGGCGATCTCGTGGCGCATCGACCCCGTCACCGTCTTCCAGAGCATCACGTAATCGGCGGCGAGCGACCAGAACGGGTGGCCGAACGTTGCCGGTTTGTTGTGCTCGATGAAGAAGTGGCTGGTCCACGCGAAGGCGTAGCCGATGACCGGCGCCGCGAGGAAAAACCAGGCGTTGTTGGTGATGCCGAGGACGATGCAGACGAGCGCGAGCGTGGAGCCGATGGCGTGCATCACGCGCGTCAGCGGCCGCGAATGCGCGCGCACGTAAAAGGGCCAGAATTCAGCGAACGTTCGCATGGGCTCGATTCTCGCACGGCTCCCGCGGCATGGCGCACGATTCTGAACAGTCTGTGAAAGAGCTCCGGGAAGAGGTCGCGAAGCTGGCGACCGAAGTGGCCGAGATGCGCGCGCGGCTGGCGCGGCTCGAGCAGGAACGCGCGGAGAACGCGGCCGAATCGCTCGAACCCTCGTTCTGACGCGCATACCCGGGCGATGGCCACTTCATCGTCCGCGCGATCCTGAAGACGATCCGCGCGCTGCCGCGCTATCCGCACCTGCGCGTGCTCTTTTCCGCGACGACGACCGGCGTCGATCTGACGAAGCCGCTGCCGTATGCAGATGCGCAGCGCCACGCGCTTCAAGCCGGAGCGCGCGTGGCTGTTTCTTTTCTACTCTGGCTGGCGACGCGCATCGAAGTGCGCGACGCCGAGCTCGCGCGATGGATGCTGCATCCGGCCGCGCTCGCCAGCGAGCAGTTGCTGCTCGTTGCGCGGAAGAATCAGAACGCGTAGCCGAGGGTGAGGAAGTACTGGATCGAATCCTCGTACCACTTGCGCTGGAACGGCATGGCCACGTCGATGCGCAGCGGGCCAACCGGCGAGAGGTAACGCACGCCGAGCCCGGCGCCGTAGCGGAGATCGCCGAAGTCGATCTGCTGGCCGGGGAAGACGTTGCCGATGTCGGCGAAGACCGCGCCGCCGACGGTCCTGCCGAAAATCGGGAAGCGATACTCCGCGTTGAACAATGTCATGGAGCTGCCGCCGAGCGGCAGGATCGGCGTGAGTTGCTCGCCGGTATCGTCATTGAACTCGGCGAACAGCGTCGCCTCGCAACCGGGGATCTTCTTGTGCTTCGGCGTATCGTCGCGGCAAAGATCGCCGAGGCGATCGAGCGGGAAGGCGCGGTGTGTGGTCTCGCCGCCGGCCGTGAATCGCTCCGATAACGGGATCGGCATGATCCCACCGCCGGTCGTCACGCCATCTTTCGTCACGATCGGCGATCTCGCGTACGCCTGAATCAAGCCGAGCCGCCCCGACACGACGAATGTCGTTTGCGCCGACACCGGCAGGTAGAACGCGCCGGAAACGTACTGCTTGAGGAACCCGGTATCAGCGGAGAAGAGCGGGAACGCGTATTCGATCGACGCGCTGGTGAAGAAACCGCGGTGAGGATCGAGGATGTCGTCGCGCGTGTCCCAGAAGAACGTCGGCGTGATGCTGGAGATCTGAATCCTGCGCAGCTCCGGATCGAGCGATTCGACCGGCAGGTCCTTGTTGAGCTGATCGCAGAGGTCGTCCTCGTCGCGCACCAGGCACTCGGCGATGAGGTACTCGTAACGCAGCGACCAGCGTGTCTGCAGGCGCGCCACCTTCAACGCTTCGATCGAGAGGCCGCGCTGCCGGATCTGCGCGCCGGGGCGCGTCGCATCGTCGGACTGGAAGATCTGGAACTGCAGCGGCACGTTCCATCGGCTGATGAACGGCTCGCGAAACGTCAGGAACGCTTCGTTCTCCTCGCGACCCGCCACGATCTCGAGTCCAAGGTAGCGTCCCGTGCCGAAGAGATTGCGGTGCGCCGCCGCGACCGCGAGACGCTCGTGAAGCTCGGTCCCTTCGCCGACGCCGCCGCGCGCGAGACGCATACCGACCGATCCGCTCAATGTGAGGTTGCGTCCTTCCTCGACCTGGATCACGACGTCGCGCTCGCCCACCGACGTTCCGGCCTGCGTCGACTGCACGTCGACGCGCTGGAAGATGCCGAGGCGGTAGAGCTCGCGCTGCGCTTCGAGCAGAGCGGTGTAGCTGAACGGCTGTCCCTCGCGCAGATCGGATCTGCGCAGCACGACGTCACGGTCCGTGTAGGTGTTGCCGCGCACTGTGATCTCGTCGATGTTCACGAGCGGCCCCTCGGCGATCGCGTAGACGACCGACGCCTGCGTCTTGTCACCGCTCACGGTGACGCGAGGCTCGACCTGCACTTCCACATGGCCGCGGTTCGCGTAGAACGTCTGCAGCGCGACGATATCTTCGTGCAGCAACTGCGGATTGAGCGGGTTGCCAGGCTCGAGCTGCCGCGCCGGCAGATCGCCGATCGCGGCTTCATTGCCTTCGACCGACACTTCCGTCAGCAGGGTCTGCGGTCCTTCGGCGATGGGGAACTCGACGCTCAACGTACCATCCGCGCGCGTCGTCACGAGCGGCTCATCGACGACTGCTTCGCTGAAGCCCTCGAGGCGATAGAACGACTCGATGGCATCGCGGTCGTCGCTGAGCTGTCCGCGCGTCACACCGGTCGGGCGGCGCAGCAGTGATGACAGCACGCGGCGGAATCCACCGCGCGGCGTCGTGGCCACGATGTCTTCCAACGCGTCGTCTGAAACACGCGCGTTGCCGGCGAAGCTCACATCGACGAGGCGATATCGCGGTCCCGGATTCACGGCGAACGTCACGGTGAGCACGTTGTTCTCGCGCGCCGTTTCGAAATCGACCGTGGCCATGTAGTGACCGCGCTGCTGCAGACCTTCCACCATCGTGGTCGCGGCGCGATCGATGGTGTCTTCGCTGTACTCCTGATTGCGTCCAAACGGCAACCAGCGCCGCACCGTGTTCCTCGGCACGCCCGTCACGGCCACGCGCACGATCGGTCCGACCTCGACGCGATAGCGCAGCCGCACCGTGTGCGTCGCTTCGTCGTACGTGTGCCCGAGGAAGTCGATGTCGGCCGCGCGATAGTCGCGGCGGATGAGGAAGTTGCGCATGCGGTCCGCGTCTTCGCGTGCGTCGAGCAGGTTGAAGCTGCGACCCGGACCGCGGCGCATGTTGCCGATGAGTTGTGCGTTCGTGAACGGCGTCGCGTCCCCTTCGAGCACGACCTCGGACACCACGGCCCGCGGTCCGGTGGTCGCGGTGAGCGTGACGTCGGCGGTGTTCCGCGCGCGATCGAAGTTCGTTTCCGGGTCGACCGTCGCTTCGAGGTAGCCGTTGCGATGCAGCGAGTCTTCGATCGCGGCGGCGCTGTCGTCGACGTCATTCAGCGAAAGGATCTCTCCCGCGCGCACGGACAGCTCGCGTTGCGCGCGCACGCGATCGGCGCGATCGAGTCCTTCGATCTCGATGTCGCCGACGCGGTAGTGCAGGAAGAGCGCGAACGTGAGCACGACACCTTCGGGATTGCGCGCCGCGTCGACGCGAATGTCGCGGAAGTTGCCGGTCGCGAACAAGTTCTTGATCGACGACTGCAGCTCGCGGATCGAAACGACCTGTCCCGGCTTCAGCGTCACCTCCTGCGCGATGGCATTCGTGTCGAAGCCGGCGTCCGCGCGGAAGTCGATGCGCGCGATCGGCGTGTTGTCGGCGGCGCTCGGATTCACGGCGGTGACGGGGATGGGGGGCTGTTGGACTGCACCGGGGCCGACGGGCTGAGAGCCCGTCGTTCCAGATGGTCCGGAGATGGTTGCGCTGCGCGCGAAGTCATCATCGTCGTCGCCGAACTGCCAGCGCGCTTCGTATCTGCGGCGGAAGCGGGCGTCGAGGCGGTATTCATCGGTCTCATCGCGCGTGAGCTGCAGCGTCCAGCTCGGATTGACGAGCCACTCCACGACCTGTTTGCTCTGCTGGTTGTTGAGGTTGTACACGAGCAGGAAGCGCACTTTCTGCGACAGCCGCTTCTCGAACGTCACCTTCGCGCCCGCGCCCGATCCCGCATCGAGACCGCCCGGGTCGTACGAGAAGGAATCGACGAACGGAAAGACGCGCGAGCCGATCAGATTGCCAAGACTTTGATAGATGAGCGACGTGCTGAGCAAACCGGTTTGCGGCGAGCCACCCGGTCCGACCAGTCCGCCGAGGCCGAGGATGGAGAAGAGGGTGATGTCGCTGGCGGGTGGATCGCTGGTGACGGTCGGCGTGATGCGGTCGAGCGTGCCGGTCACGTTCACCGTCACTTCGTACGGTCCGCCTTCCGTCTCGGTCGACGCGCCGAAGCCGGAGACCGTACCTTCGATCGTGACATCGAAGAACGGGTCGATGCGGAACGGATTCTGAAACGCGACGGTGCCGCGAACGATGCGGTAGTCCACGCCCTGAATGCGCACGGTGCCGCCTTCTTCGAGCGCGACCTCGCCGATGACCACCGGATTGGCAAGCGTGCCGGTGACGTCGAGCTCCGCACTGCCGGTGACGTCGGCGATGTTGTTCTGCACCGCGAGGGTGTCGGGCGCGCTGAGATGCAGGCGCAGTCCGATGCGGTCCTGCCACGTCGCGGCGGTGACGGGCACGACGCGATTGCGCGCGAGCAACGCGTTGAGCAGCGTCTGCTGAATGTCGAAGTCGCGGTAGTACAACGCGCGCGTGACATCGACGTCGCCTTGCAGCAGCGCGCGGTCGAAGTCGCCCGTGAGCAGCAGATTGAAGTTGCCTTCGACGGTGATGCCTTCGTAGTAGCGCAGCGCAACGTCGGTGCCTTGCAGCGTGATGCGTGCACTCTTCGGCGTCATCCCTTCCAGCGCGATCGAGCCGCCCGCGACGATCGAGCCGCCGCCCACGGTCGCACGCACCGATTCGATCTCGATGCGATCACCGCGGAAGCGCACGATGCCGTTGATCTCGTCGATGAGCTGCGGGAAGCCGGTGAACTTGATCTGCGCGTCGCGGAGCTCGGCGGTGCCGAGGACGCGCGGCGCGGTGAGTGTACCGTCGACGGAGATCGCAACGTCGGCGCTGCCGCCGGCGCGAACGTCGCTCATGAACAGTTGCAGCAGCGCCGCTTCGACGCGGCCGCGCACATCGACGTTCACGCGCTTGTCGCCGGTGATCTCGGCGAATCCCGTGACCGCGAAGATTGAATCGGTGCGGCGCAGCACGAACGAGTCGAACTCGATGCGACCGTTGCGCAACGTCACGCGCAACGGTTCGGGTGCGGTGAACTCCTGCTCCGCGATGCGCACGTCGAACAGCGGCGCGGTCGCTTCGACGATCAGCGACTCGATGGGCGTCAGCCGCCCGCTCAATCTCATATCGACGACGACCTTGCCGGATGCGGGAATCGTCGACGTTGTTTTCGACAGCGCCGCGGCGCGCGCGAGATCGTTGATGGTGACGCGCACGTTGCCGTCGATGGCCATGTTCTCGCCGACGATGCCGTCGCCTTCGATGGTGAGAATGTCTGCGACCGCGCCACGCACGATCAGTCGCCCGCCGCGGATCGCCACGTATAACGAAGGCGGCGCTGATCCTTCGGGCAACGTGAGGCCGCGCAACGTCGCTCCTTCGAGCGTTGCTTCGACGACGAGCTCGGGATTTTCGAACGTGCCCGCGCCGGTGGAGTTGAGAACGATGGTTCCGCCGAGAAGATCGCGGAGGCCTTCCAGCAGTTTGAGGCGCGAGAGATCGATCGAGCTCGACGCGATGGTGTAGCTGAAGCGCTCGTTCGCGAGATCGACTTCCGCTTCGCCGCGAATCTCACCCGCGGTCGAGCGCACGATCACGTTCGTCGCGCGCATGCGGCCCTGCGTGAAGACGAGATCGGCCGACGCGGATTCGATCGGCTCGCCCATCACGGTGCCTTCGCGAATGGTGACGCTGCCTTGTCCTTCGAGCGACTCCTTGCGGCCCGCGATCTTGAGCGTGCCGGTGAGATCGCCGGTCACCGGGATGTTGGCGAAGTCGAGGAACGAGGCGATGTCGGCGACCGGGAAGTTGTTCGCCGCGATGTCGAGATCGAATGCGACGTTGCCTTCGCCGGGCAGCCAGTTGATGGAGCCGTTCAGCGCGAGCGTCGCGTCAGCGCGTCGAATAGTCAGTCCCGCGAACGTAGCGCGTCCGTTCTCCGGCGTGCCGGTGACGACCATCTTTCCAGTCGCCAGTCCTTCCCCGATTTTCAGGTCCAGTCCGACCGCATCGATCGCGCGCTGCGCCGGATAGCCGTTCGCTTCGACGGCGATGTCGAAGCGCGGTCCAGGTCCGCGGTCGGGGAAGACGATCGTGCCGGTCAGCGACAAACGTCCGCCCGCGCCCGCGAATACTGCGCGATCGAACGTGAGCTGCGATGCGTTGCCGTCGTAGCGGATGGCGAGATCGCCATCTCCGAGCAGCACTTCGTTGTAGCGAATGGCGGTGCCGCTGACTTGGGCGACCACCTGCGGCTTGTCGATCGGACCTTTCACGGTGCCCGTGATCGTGCCGGCGCCGCCGAAGCCGAGCAGCTCGAAGTCTTTCTTGCCGGCTGAATGCGCGAAGTTGTACGCGACGCGATCGAGCTCGGAGAAATCCGTGCTGCGGATCGTCATCTTCAGATCGGTGACGACGCCTTCGATCTTCAGCGAGCCGCCCAGGCTGACATGCGACGCGTCGGTGTCGAGCTCCGCGTTGCGGAACGTGACCACGCCATTGTCGAGTGAGAAGTCGGTCGAGCCCGCGATCGGTACCGGATAGCGCGCGTCGGAAAACGCGACGGTGTTCTTCGCGAGCTTCGCCGTTCCCTGTCCCGCTCCTTCGAGCACGCGGTCCTTGTTCCAGCGATACGCGAGGTTGCCGGTTGCGGCGCCGCGCAGGCCAGTGCCTTCGACGCCCCAGTCGCTGAAGAGCTGCTCGATGGAGATGCCGTTGTAGCGAAGGTCGACATTCATCGGATACGGCTCGGCGAACTTCGCCAGCACGTAATGCGCACCGATGCTGCCGCCGCCGTAGCCGGCGTTCTCGACGTCGACGATGAGGTTGTTGCCGTTCACGTCGAGGCGGCCTTTGAGATCGGCGAGCGTGTACGTATCGGCGGTGATGCGCGGCGAGACCCAGCCGCCGCTCAACTCGAAGTTGCCTTGTTTGCCGCGCAGCCGCGTGTCGAGTGCAAGCGTGCCCTCGAGCGTTTTCTCGATGCGGAAGATCTCGCGGATGCGTTGCAGCTCGAGGCGCGATGTCAGACCGAGGTCGTACACGCCTTCGGTGAGCGGATCGAGTTTGCCTGCGACGAACGCCTCGATGCCGCGGCCTTTGAGCGCGATCGATTTCAGCGCGAGGACGCCGGGCGTGTAGCGGAAGCCGCCGCGCATGTCGACGTCGAACGGCTCGTACTCCTGCAGCCGCACGCGTACGAGCGGACTGTTCATCAGCCCTTCGTACAACCCTTCCGCGCGCGTGACCGAGACCTGCGACTCGATGCGTTGCGCCACCGCTTCGATGTCGTGTTTGCGATCGAGGAAGCTGAACGTGCCGTTGTTGACGAACAGCTTGCCGATGTCGAGACGGACGATCTCGCGCGGACGCTTCGGACCCGACTTCCATTTCGGGAAGTTGTGGTTGCCGTTCGGGAAGACTTCGAACCACAGTTTCGGATCGCGGATGTCGACGCGGCCGATCTTGACGGAGCGGCCCCAGAACGATTCGACGCCGCCGACGATCTCGACCTGGCGGACGGTCGCGAAGTAGCGCGCGACACCGCCAGGCGCGTTCGCGATGCGCAGGTCGTCGATGACGACGCGTTGCGGCCGCGTCGCGTGCACGGTCACTTTGCCGATGAAGACGTCGCGCCCGAGGCGGGATTCGAGCGTGTCTTCGATGCGCTTGCGGACCAGGTCCGCGAAGCTCGTCGAGCCGAGGTACCACCAGCCGCCGCCGACGATGAGCAGCATCACCAGGAAGCCGATGCTGAACACCCAGAAGATGCCTTTGAGGCAGCCCCACATCGGCCCCTTGCGCTGGCGTTCGCGGGCGGAGCGATGCTTACCTTTACCGTCCTTCAGCAAGGGCGGAGGCAGCAACGGATCTCCGGGGTCGGTGATCGTCATGCAGTTGGGCGGCAGCGCTTGCTAATCACGAGCCTAAGTTGCGGCGATGAGGAACAGGTCGCGGAGGTTGTTCCCCGTCGGCGCAATCATAATCGGCTCACCGACTTGCGCGGCGACGGCCATGGAGTCGGAGGCGGCCAGCGCAGCCTCGATCGCGGCGGGTTGGAGGAGCGCCGGGCGTGCCGGCAGATGGATGCCCGCGGCGCGGCTGTTGCCGTCGACACCATCGGAGCTCGCAAAGAGCGCTTCGGCGGTGCTCATCGTCGCGAAGCGGACCGCAAGCTCGCTGCAGCGGCCACCCCTGCCATCGCCGCGGACGACGACTGTCGGTTCACCGCCTGTGACGAGGACCTGGCCGGGGCTCATGCGTTGCGCGCGTTTCGCCAGTGGATAAACCGCGGCCTCGACGTCGCATTCGATCTGCTGGCTGTACAGCACCGCGTTGTCACCGATGATTTGCGCTGCGGTCGCGGTGAGCGTCGTGTTGTCGGCGATGAGCACGGCCTCTCTCGCGCCGGTGATGGTCGGTCCTGACGCGACATCGGCGAGTGCGCCGGTGGAAACGTCGGAGTAGACGAGCGTCACGCAGCGGCCGCGCACGCGCTCGCGCAGCTTGCCGCCTTTGATCGCGGAGAGCTTGCGGCGTTCCGCATTGATCTGCGCGATCGGCAAACCGGACGCGATGAGTCGCGCGTTTGCGTTCGCCGTTTCGTCTTCATCGCGCAATGCCACTTCGACGCACGCGGAGCCGCCGCCGGAAACGAGAAACAGGATGTCGTCATGACGCTCGACGAAAGCAAGCAACGCGCGTCCCGCGTCGAAGCTCGCACGGGTCATGTGCGGATGTCCGCCGATGTGAATCTCCGCGTTGACGCGCGGCAACGGATAGCCTTCGGGAATCGGTGCGAACGCGGCATCGATGGCGTGCACCGCGGCGACGCCATCGAGCAACGCTCCTGCGCACTTCCCGATGGCGACGACGTTCCGCGGCATGGTCGCGTCGAGATGTTGGCGCACGAGCACGTCCGGCGCGCAACGCGCGAGGGTTTCTTTGTAGATCGCGAGCAAGTCCACGCGCATATTGTCGCTAACTGGAGCGACAGCTCTTAGCCCGCTGCTCCGGAAGCAGTCGCGCTATCCTCCCTCCCGTGCGCCGCGGCAAACTTCGTACGCGAGTCCTGCTCCTCACCGGCGCCTTTGCCCTCGCTCTCTTTGCCATCTCCCTCGGCCTGAGTTGGCGCGCACGCGTCGCTCAGCAGCGGTGGACACGCTTGATCTCCGTCGAGACGAAAGCGGTGGCGACGCTCGAGGAGCTCGTGCGCGCGCAGAACGGGTTTCACGCGCGCTACGTCGCGGGACACGAATCGCCGCAGCGTTATCGCATGGTCACGCAACTCCTGCGCGACGAGTCGCTCGAGCGCATCGACCTCGGCATCCTGCGCGGACGCGTCAAAGCATTCGCCGCCCTCCTCGGCGATCCGGGCGCGCGGCGCGCTGATCTCGACGCGACCTCGCAGGCCATCGTCGTCGACGCGCAACAGATCATCGGCGCGCGCAAGGAAGAAATCGCGCGGCAGTTGCCGCAGCTCGAGCGCGAAACGTCGTCGATGATGTCGAGCGGTCTCGCGGTCGCATGGATCTTCATGCTGCTCAGTTTCGCGGCCGTGCAGATCACGCTGCGCAAGGTGGTGAAGCCGATCGAAGAGTTGTCGGCTGCCGCGGATCGCGTTGCAGGCGGCGATCTCACCGCACGCGCGCCGGTCGCAGGCGATCATGAGATCGCCACGCTCGGCGTCGCCTTCAATCGCATGGCCGACGAGCTGAAAGCGCGTGCGAGAACGGATGAACTCACGTCGCTGCCGAATTTCCGCGCCTTCCGCGAGCGCATCGACGCGGAGCTCGAGCGCGCCGATCGCTATCCGTCGCACTTCGGCGTGCTCGTGCTCGACCTCGATCACTTCAAGAAATACAACGACACGTACGGTCATGGCTCCGGCAACGACGCGCTGCGCCGCGTCGCGCAGTCGATCCGCGAAACCGTGCGCAGCGTCGACTTCCCCGCGCGTTACGGCGGCGAAGAGTTCGCGGTGATCGTGCCGCAAGTGGACGTGGCCGCGCTGACGATGATCGCGGAGCGCATCCGCGCCGGCATCGCCGCGTTGCCTGCGCCGCGCGATGGATCGGCGATCACGGTGAGCATCGGCGCCGCGCTCTATCCCGACGATGCGCGCGATCGCGACGCGTTGTTTCAGGCAGCGGACGCGCGGTTGTACGAGGCGAAGAAAGCGGGACGCAATCGCGTCGTGACCGTCACGACTCCAGTTGCGCGATCAGCCGCTCCACTGTCTTCATGAGGCTCTGCAGCTCGCGCTCGGAGATCTCGCCGCGGCCGAGCTCGTGCAGCCATTCGTCGTATGCGGGACGCAACTTCTCGACGATGCCACGCCCGCGACGGGTGAGCTGCACGCGCGACGAGCGGAGGTCATTCGGATCGCCCTGACGCTCGGCCACGCCGAGCTGTTCGAGCCGCGCGATCATGCCGGTCATGTTCTGCTTCGTCACGACCAGCCGCCGCGCCAGCGCCACCAGCGTCACCGGCGCGTTTTCATCGGCCAGTGCGGCCAGCACGGCCCACTGTTGCGGCGTGACTTTCACCTTCTCGAAAACAGGCGCGAGCCGGCGGTTGAAGAGGTTCGCGAGCTGAATGACGCCGGTGACCAGGTCGCGTTCGCCCGCCATGTTTGGTCAATTTATTGACCAAACGCGTTCCTGTCAAATCACAGCACCGCTTTGAAGATGCGTTTTCCGGCGAACATGGCCGCGTCGCCCAGCTCTTCCTCGATGCGCAGGAGCTGGTTGTATTTGGCGACGCGATCGCTGCGCGACGCCGACCCGGTCTTGATCTGTCCCGCATTCGTCGCCACCGCCAGGTCCGCGATCGTCGAATCTTCGGTCTCGCCGGAACGGTGCGAGATGATCGAGCGATAGCCCGCGCGCTTGCCCATCTCGATCGCTTCGAGCGTCTCGGTGAGCGTGCCGATCTGATTGACTTTGATGAGAATGGCGTTGGCGATCCCGCGCTCGATTCCTTTCTGGAAGATCGCGGGATTGGTGACGAAGAGATCGTCGCCGACGAGCTGTGTGCCGGTGCCAAGCACGCCGGTCAGCGAGTCCCATCCGTCCCAGTCGCCTTCGCCCATGCCGTCCTCGATGGAGATGATCGGATACTTCTGGCGCAGGCCGACGTAGTACTCGACCATCTCGTCGCTCGTGCGCGCGGCGCCTTCGAACGTGTAGCCCTTTTTCTTGTCGTGAAACTCGGATGCGGCGACGTCGAGCGCGAGGTAGATCTGCTCGTTCGGCTTGTAGCCGGCCTTCTCGATCGCACTCAGGATCAGATCCAGCGCCTCGGCATTCGACTTCAGATCGGGTGCGAATCCACCCTCATCGCCGACCGCGGTGGTGAGCTTGCGGTCGTGCAGGATCTTCTTGAGGTGATGGAACGTTTCGACGCCCGCGCGCAGCGCGTCGGAAAACGTCTCGAAGCCGGCCGGGACGATCATGAACTCCTGCACGTCGAGGTTGTTGTCCGCGTGCGCGCCGCCGTTGATGACGTTCATCATCGGCACCGGCAGCGTGCGCGCGCCGACGCCGCCGAGGTAGAGAAAGAGCGGCAGGCCGGCCGCTTCGGCAGCAGCGCGCGCAACGGCGAGGGAAACGCCGAGGATCGCGTTAGCGCCGAGATTGGCCTTGTTGTCGGTGCCGTCGATCTGGTTCATGACCAGGTCGATCATCACCTGCTCGCGCGCGTCCATTCCTTCGATTTCCTTGGCGATGATGTCGATGTTGTCGACGGCGTTGCGGACGCCTTTGCCGAGGAAGCGGCTCTTCTCGCCGTCGCGGAGCTCGAGCGCTTCGCGCGAGCCGGTCGATGCGCCGGACGGAACCGCGGCGCGGCCGAGCGCGCCGTTGGCGAGCAGGCAGTCGACTTCAATGGTGGGATTGCCGCGGGAATCGAGGATTTCGCGCGCGAAGATTTCAGCGATCTTGAACATGGCGCGCGATTCTATGACGCGCGCCTGTCATGCGTCACTTCGGTCCGGTCGCGGTCGGGTAGCCGTTCGCTTTCCACTCCGTCCAGCCGCCCTTGAGCGCCCAGACGTTCTTCACGCCGTGATTGACGAGGTTCGTGGCGGCGGCGCCGCTGGACTGCTCCGCGCTGCACGCGCAGTACGTGATCACCGTTTTTCCGGGCTGCACTTCGCGGAAACGCGCGATGATCTGGCTGCCCGGGATGCTCAGCGAGCCCTTGATGTGTCCCTGCGAGAACTGCACGTTCGAGCGCACGTCGACGAAGACGGCTTTGCCTTCCTTGAAGAGCTTGTACGCATCGGTCTGGCTGATGCGCGGGAACGAGCCGGCCTGCGCGCGCGTCGCACCGCTGACGATGAGCGGCGAATCGCTGGGCAGCCGTGTGCCCTTGGGAACCGGCTTCATCTGCGCCTGAGCGAGCGCGGCAACGAGCAGAACGGAGAGGGCGAGCAGGGATTTACGCATCGAGCGGATGAAACGTGAGCGCATTTTCGATTCTTCCCTGGGAAGCGGTTCCTCGGGGTTCCTCGGGGTTCCTCGGGGTTCCTCGGCCGAAGGCGCATCCCCTCCGAGGAACCCCGAGGAACCCCGAGGAACCCGAGGTACTGTCACTCGAGGCCTTCAAAGAACCGATCGAACCGGGGTACGAAGTAGTTCGAGCGGTCGAGGGAGAACGCCACTGCCACCGCCTCACCGACGATGCGCCGGCGCTCGATGAAGCCGATGAAGCGGCTGTCGTTGCTGTTGTCTCGGTTGTCGCCGAGGACGAAGTAGTTGCCGTCGGGGACCACCACGGGGCCGAACGAGCGGTGCGCCGCGATCTCGGGCGTGACCATCATCTTGTGCGTGTGGCCCTGGAGGTTCTCGGCGAAGACGTACGCGCGGCCGTAATCGGCGAGCTCGGTCGTCGCGATGGGCGACTGTTTGGCCACCTGTCCGTTGATATAGAGCTGGTTCTCACGCATCTCCACCTGATCGCCCGGCAGCGCGACCACGCGCTTCACGAGGCGGGTTCCGTCGATCGGCGAGAAGAGCACGACGATGTCGCCGCGCTTCGGATCATCCCAGCCGAAGATCTTGATCGTGGTGAACGGAACCTTGAGGTCGTAGGCCAGTTTGTTGACCACGACGCGGTCGCCTTCCTGAATGGTCGGCTTCATCGATCCGGTGGGGACGTCGTTCCAGTCGGCCAGCGCCGAGCGGAGCGAGCTCACGATCAGGATCATCAAAGCAAAGATACGGATCTCGTTCAGGACCTTTTTCTTGTCGATTGCCATCGCTTCTCCGATTACGGGTCAGCCGCCGGAACGTTTCGCGGCCGGGATGTAGTCCAAGCACGATTCTGCAACGGAAAGCGGTTCCTCGGGTTCCTCGGGTTCCTCGGAGGGATCTGGGCGCCCTCGGGCTTTTACCCCTCCGAGGAACCCGAGGAACTCCGAGGTACCGACGGAAGGTGCGGTGCGCTCGACCGTGCCGCTGTCGGTATCGCGGCGCGAGGACATCGCGCGATTGCGCGAGACAGCGAAGGGAAGATTCACGCCGGTGGCGTGAGCGCTACTTGCCGCCGTATGCGTAGCACGCGCCGGCGTCTTTCTCGTGCGCGCGCTGGATGTCGCAGCCGCTGTCGCCTTCACTGTGCATCAGCGCCGAGCCGATCAGCGTCACGACTTCGCTGTCTTTCGGAGCCGCGGGCGGATCGGGATAGCCGGCCACCTGCAGGTCGTAAATCGTGTTCTCGCTCGTCACGCGCACATAGCCGTCGGTGAAGACGAGCTTCGCGTCGCGCAGGTGGACGGCGATGCCGTTGTGCATCGGGATGTCGGTAGTGAGCAGGAAGCCGTTGTCGACCATGCGGTCGCCGTCGCTGTCGAGGAACACGGCCACACGCGTCGGCGCGATGCTGCGGACCACGGCCTCGCCGGTGTAGGTGGTCGTCGTGCCGTGGGCGACGGGTGTGAGGGCGACGACGAGCAACAGCGCGAGCGAGCAGGTTTTCCGCATCGAATTCTCCGGTGGACTGTAGGTCGGCAGGATAGCACGCTCACTGGACGCGCACGACCACCAGCGTCAGGTCATCCTCGAGCTCGCCGCCTGCGAAGGACGAGGCCGCATCGACGATGGTGCGCTGCAACTCGTTCGCGTCGAGCTCGCGGCTGTCCGCGACGAGCTCTTCGATCCGCTCCTCGCTGAACTGCTCGCCCGCCGCATCCGTCGCCTCGGATACTCCATCCGTGAAGAGCACGAGCCGGTCGCCCGGCAGCAGTGCGAGCTCGCGTTCTTGGTATGCATCGCGGAAAAGACGCGTGAACGCGGGACCGCCGTCGGTCAGGCGCAGCATCGTGCCGTCGGCGCGAACGAGGATCGGCGCGTTGTGGCCGGCATTGCACCAGCGCATCGTCATCGAGGCGGTGTCGAGCATCGCGTAGAAGAACGTGACGAAGCGGCCGCCCGAAAGGCTGGAGACCACCACGCGCCTTACGCGTTCGCAGAGGTCCCGTGGCGAGTTGCTCGCGGACGCGCGCACCGCTGCCTGCAGGCCGGACATGAGCAGCGCCGCGGGCATTCCTTTTCCGGCAACGTCGCCGATGCAGACCGCGAGCTCGTGCTCGCCGAGCTTGAGCAGGTCGTAGTAGTCGCCGCCCATCGTGCGTGCCGGTTGCCATACGCCACTCAGCTCGAGGCGCTCGACGCTCGGCATCTCGCGCGGCAGCAGCGTTTCCTGGATCTCGCGCGCCTGCGCGTAATCTTCTTCCTCGACCTGCATGCGGATGCGATCGACGCCGATGCCGATCTGATCGGCCGCGGAACGGAGGAAGTCGATGTCTTCGACGTCGAACTCGCCGCCGGAGAGTTTCGGCGCAAGCGCCACGAATCCGCGCGAGCCGATCGGCGCGACCAGCACCGCATCGATGCGCGACAGCGTCTTCGCCGCATCTTCCGGCACGTTGCGCCGCCGCGGATCGAACGGGCGATCGAGCATGTCCGCAAACTTGCGGCTCACGCGCAGGTGTCCGATCAGCGCATCCGACACGCCGATCTTCGCGGTGGCGACGTACTCGTCCTGCCGTTCGGCGAAGATCACCAGCGCGCGGCTCTGCAAGGCCTGCTGCAGTTTCTCCGCAGCGGACGCGAGAAACTCGCCCGCGTCGCGAGCCATGCGCGTCTCGGTCGCGATCGCGCGCAGCGCTTCCGGATAGTCGTATTTGTGGCGAAAGAGGTTGCGGTCGACGAGCGTCTGCAGCTTGTTCCGTACCGGCACGAACAGCAGCGCGACGATGAGCGTCGATGCGATGACCATGGTCTGGTTCTTCAAACCGGCCACGTTGACGAGGATCGTGCCGAGGCCCCCGACGAGGCCGAGGTAGACGACGACGATCGCGCCGCTGAGGATGGCGTAGACCACCGTCCTGCGAATCAGCAGGTCGATGTTCATCAACCTGTATTTGAGGATCGCAACCGCGAAAGAGATCGGCACGACCACGGACACGACCGTCGGCACGATATCCAGGGCCTGAAAGACGACGCGGTATTCGATCGTCGACACGTGCGCGAGCCGCATCGCGATGCCGATTCCGAACGACACGATGTTGCCGATGATCTTCACGGTCAACGCGATCACCAGTCCCCACAGCGGCCACTTCACCTGCCGTTTTTCCTCGACGCCCGCGGCGCGGTAGCTGCGCACGAGTGCGGCGGTGGCAATGAACGGATAGCCGGCCAGGATGAGCAACGGCAGGCCGATGCTGGCGGCGCCGGTGATCCCGGCAAGGGTGCTCGATACGTAACGCGCCATCAGGGTGGTGGTGGCGATGGTCACGGCAAAGATCGCGAAAACGGCGCGAAACGGCCTGCGCGCAAACGCATGTGCTACTCCTTCGCGTCTGCCGGCGTGAATGATGTGCAGCGCGAGAATCAGGCCGAGCGCCGCCACGAGCGTGCTGCTTCGGCCGACGACGTAGCCGCTGCGCTCGAATGCGCGCGACGCCGTAGCCGCGTTCTGGACGAAGAACGATACGAGCGCACCGATCGAGAGCACGAGCAGCGCGACCAGCAATGCCTCGGCGTAGATCCAGCGAATGATCAGCGGATGACGCTGCACGATCGGCCGCTCGCGCGGAAAAATCAGCGCGAGGTGCAGGATCAGCGGCGCGTAGGCGATGGTGAAGAGGAAGAACAGCAGCGGCCGGACGTTGCCGATGCCGAACGTCGGCGCGATTCCGCGGCCGCCCGCGCTTTCGTACACGGTGGCCGCGCCGCCGATCAGTGCCATCGCGGAGACGAGCGCAAACGCATAGAAGACTGTTGCGCGGCGATCGTCGGCACGCCGCAACGCGACGAACACCGCAACGCCGACGAAGATCAGCGCGACGCCGAACGACACGACAGTCTTCGTGACGATGTAATGACTGCGCAGCGGCGACGCGAGCCGCAGCGGGACCTCGACGATGCGCCTGCCGCGGCGAACCTGATAGCGCACTTCATCGCCCGACACGAGCTTCTCCTCGATCGCGCGCACCGCGGCGAGGTTGCGAACCGGAATCCCGTTGACGCCGACGATGCGATCCGCCGGCAGGATCCTGCCATCGGCGGGTGTACCGCCGTAGATCATGATCACTTCGCCGCTGAGGACCTCCTGCTCGCCTTTCTGTCCCGGGATTTCTGGGAAGTAGAAGACGCCGGTCCAGCCCTGCTCGTGCCAGGCGGCAATGCGCATCATCGTGTACGCGACCGCCGCGCCGACCAGTGCCAGCGTGAGGACGTAAACGATGAGAGCGCGGCCGCGCGAAGAGGACATCGGCACCCGTAGCTTACGAGAACCGGAGGACGGAAGTTACTCGCGCTGGCCGCGGCGGTTGACGATGGACATGAACTCCTGCCGCGTGCGCTCGTCCTCGAGAAAAGCGCCGCGCAGGACGTTGGTCTCCATGAACGACGATTCCTGTTCGACGCCGCGCATGACCATGCAGAGGTGCACGCCGCCCATCCAGACCGCGATGCCGTTCGGCTCGAGGATGTGCTCGATCGTGTCCGCCACGTCGTGCGCGAGATGCTCCTGCGACTGCAGGCGCCGCATGTGTACTTCGACGATGCGCGGGATCTTCGATGCGCCGATGATCATCTTGTTCGGGATGTAGCCGATGATGAACTGGCCGAAGAACGGGAGGATGTGATGGGCGCAGAGCGTCTTGTACGTCCCGCCGATCACGACCAGGTTCTGGCACTTTTCATCCGCCGTGGAGCAGGCCTTGCGGAACAGGGTGGTGAGCTTCTTGACGTCCGTGAAGTCGTAGCCGCTGGTCATCGTGATCAGCGATTCGGCCCAGCGCCGCGGCGTGTCGAGCACGTTTTCGTCGTCGAGATCGACGTGCAAAAGGCGCAGGACCTCGGTGAGGTGATGCTGCAACTGCGGACGGTCGATGGAAGGTCGCGGACTGCTGAGCAGCCCGCGATCGTTGAGGACCGCCTCGAGCTCGCCGTTGATGTCGTTCTTCATGGCGGCGGGAAGCTTACCCCGCCCGCGAACTTCGCTACACTCCGCGACGCATGTTCACGGATCCGCTCGTGGCGACGCTCGCGGACTTCGTCCGCGGCGTCGGCATCGAAGTCATCGCGGCCTCGTCGCTGCTGCCCGCGAACTTTCCCGGGCTGGACATCCAGAACGGCTGCGTGCTCGTCGATGAAACGCGCGTCGTCCATCCCGGCGACATTCTTCACGAAGCCGGGCATGTAGCTTTGACTCCGCCGGAAGAACGCCACGCACTGCGCCTCAGTCCGACCGGCGGCCAGGAGATGGCCACGATGGCCTGGTCCTACGCCGCCACCGTGCACCTCCGACTCGATCCCTCACTCGTGTTCTATCCGGAGAGCTACGACCACTTCGGCGACGGGCTGGCCGAATACTTCACGAACGGCAAGAAGGGGATGTACATCGGCGTGCCGCTGCTGCAGGCGCTTCAGATGAGCGTCGAGCCGAAGAACGCCGCGGCGCGGCAGGTCCCGCCGTTTCCGCACATGCTGCGCTGGCTGCGTTAATTCGGCGGCGTTCAAAAAAACACGACCGTGCTTATTGACAACTGAATGACCATTCACTCAAGCTGTCGTCCCTCGAAACTCAGCCCGGTACGAAATCTGTAAAACGCTCGTAGCAAGGAGTTGCACATATGGCGGAAGTCAAGACTCAGGGCGCCGTCGAAGCGATGGAAGTCGCGGAGGCCTCCCGCGAGACGGAATGGGAAAAGCCCTCCTTCGTCGGCGATCTCTTCCTCGGCAAGCTCAACCTCGATCTCATTCACCCTTTCCCCGAACAGCCCGCGGCCGACAAGGCCGAGGCCGATGACTTCCTCCAGAAAATGGAGCGATTCCTGGCCGAGAACGTCGATGCCGAGGAGATCGATCGGAAGGGCGAGTACGACTACGAGCTCTTCGAAGGCTTCAACAAGCTCGGCGCGTGGGGCATGAAGATCCCGAAGGAGTACGGCGGGCTCGGATTCAGCGCGACGAACTACAACCGCGCCATCGGCCTCGTGGCCACGTGGTGCGGCTCGAGCGTGGCCTGGCTTTCCGCGCATCAGTCCATCGGCGTGCCGCAGCCGCTGAAGCTCTTCGGCACGCCGGAGCAGAAGCAGAAGTACCTGCCGCGCTTCGCGAAAGGCGCCATCTCGGCGTTCGCGCTCACCGAGCCGGGCGTCGGCTCCGATCCCGCCAAGATGGAGACACGCGCGACGCCGAGTCCCGACGGCAAGGGCTGGATCCTCAACGGCGAGAAGCTGTGGTGCACGAACGGTCTCAAGGCCGAAGTGATCGTGGTCATGGCGCAGACGCCGCCGAAGGTCGTGAACGGCAAGGAGAAGAAACAGATCTCCGCGTTCATCCTGGACATGGACACGCCGGGCGTCGAGATCGCCCACCGCTGCCAGTTCATGGGCCTGCGCGGCATCGGCAACGTGCTGATCAAGTTCAGCAACGTCTTCATCCCGAAAGAAAACCTCCTCTGGGGTGAAGGTCTCGGACTCAAGCTCGCGCTGATCACGCTGAACACGGGACGCCTGACGATTCCCGCGGGTTGCGCTGCCGGCGCACGCCGCATGCTCGAGATCGCGCGCGACTGGGTGAACGAGCGCGTGCAGTGGGGCGCGCCGATCGGCAAACACGAAGCGGTCGCGGCGAAGCTTGGCTGGATGGCGTCGCATACGCTGGCGATGGAAGCGATCGTGTGGCTGACGTCAGGTCTCGCCGATCGCGGCGATGTCGATCTGCGGCTCGAAGCGGCGATGGCGAAACTGTTCAACACCGAAGTCGCGTGGCAGTGCGTCGATCACCTCGTGCAGATCCGCGGCGGCCGCGGTTACGAGACCTCGACCTCGCTCAAGGAGCGCGGCGAGAAAGCGCATCCCGTCGAGCGGATCATGCGCGACATGCGCATCAACCGCATCTTCGAGGGCACGAGCGAGATCCAGCATCTCTTCATCGCGCGCGAAGCCGTCGATCCGCACATGAAGCGCGGCTACAAGATCCTTCTGCCGGAGACGCCGACGGGCGAGAAGCTTTCCGCCGCGGCGAAGGCGGGCGCGTTCTACGCGACCTGGTATCCGTCGCGTTACATGGGCTGGAGCCGTTTCCCGAAGCACACCGAGTTCGGCCGCCTGCAGACGCACGTCGGCTATCTCGAGCGGCAGTCGCGCCATCTCTCGCGCTCGATCTTCCACGCGATGATGCGCTTCCAGGCGAAGCTGGAGCGGAAGCAGATGGTGCTCTTCCGCATCGTCGACATCGGCACGGATCTCTTCGCGATGGCGGCCACGATCAGCTACGCGACCATGCTCGCGCAGAAGGGCGAGAAGAACGCGCTCGAGCTGGCCGATCTCTTCTGCCGCGAAGCGCGCCTGCGCGTCGATCAGAACTTCCGCACGCTCTTCGACAACCACGATGACCTGCAGTACAAAGTCGTACAGCGGATGATGAAGGGCGAATACGAGTGGCTGGAAGGCCCGCTCGTGCAGCCGCTTGCTGAAGAAATGCCGCCGACGGCGGAGCAGGTGGAAGAAGCGATTCGGAAGTTAGCGTAAGAACTGGAGCGGCCGACGGGCTGAGAGCCCGTCGCTCCAGAAGTCTCAAAGGGCCATCGGATCCCGATGGCCTTTTACTTTTTGCTCGTCGTCCACGGTCTCGTGTCCTTCGTACTTCACGAGGCAGTCGCGGCAGATGAGAGACGCGCTGTTCGCGCCGGGGCGCGGCGCCCAACCATCCGAGTGCACCGCGTCATCGAAGCAGCGGATGTATTCGTCCGGCATCTCGCCGACGATCTCACGTGTCAGCTCGCATTCGCCGCACTGCAGCAGGGCGCGTCCTTCCATCAGGGAGTTTCTCCTGCCGCCGGGAACACCGGCGTGATATCGACCGGGATGTCTCTCAGCTTCGCGATCACGCCTTCGATCTCCGGATTCGACACGCCGTACTTTGCGAGCAAACGCTGCGCCCGCGCGTAATCGCCGGTGGCCTGCAGCGTCAGCAGTTCGGTCGCGAGCGAGCGGACGCCTGCCTCCATCTTGGCCATGTCGACGCGGAATGTTCCGTCCGCCGCGGGCACGATCGCGCCCTTCTCGCGCAGCCAGTTCCATTGCACGGCGGTACCGCGTCCGTGGGCCTCGTCGATGCCGAATCGCATGGAACGGAAGTGCAGTCCCACGTATGTGGCGAAGAGCTGTTCCTCGCTGAAGTTCGAGACCAGGTTGAACTTCTTCGCGTAGAGGATGTTGTAGATGCCGAGGACGTCCGCCTTGCATTCTTCGATCGCGGAGTAGGTGTCCTTGAGGAGGAAGCGGATGTCGGTGCGCGTGCCGTTGTGCTCGATCATCCCCGGTCCCACTCCGTGCGACAGCTCGTGGAACAGGATGAAGTTGAAGTACGCGTCGAAGTTGAGGAGATTGCGCTGCTCCGGCGTCAGCACGCGATTCGCGATCGGCGTGCCGCTGAGGCGGTACTTCGCGTCCATCACGTTCTTGAGCAGGACCTTCTTCGAGCCCTTCTTTTCGCGCACGAACTCGTCATTCGGAAGGTTGAACGCGGCGGTCTGCACGCCGCGGCGCGCGTCGCCGGCGGTGAAGAGCTCCTGCACGACGCGGATCGGCGATTCGGTGCCGCGATTCGGATTCTTGTACTCGTCCGGAATGGGCAGGTTCTTCTCCATCCCCGGCAGATGCTGCGCGTAGACCGAGAGCTTGTCGGTCTCGCCTCGATCGACGACGGTGATGAATGACTCGAACGCGGCCTTGTAGTTGAAGAGCGCGTCCTCGTAGACCTCGTAGGGTCCGATCACCACTTCGAGCGGCCCGTTGAGATCCATCCACGCCATGTCGCTGTCGCGGTAGTTGTCTTTTCCGAACGCGTCGGCGAGTTTGGTCAGGTAGTTTTTCAGCGAGTCGTTGGTGGTGAGCGCCGCTGCCTCACGGATCTTCGCGGCCGCCGGCTCGAGCTGCGACGCGTAGTACTTCGAGTACGGCGTGGTGGTGAGCTTGTCGCCTTCGCGGCGGACGATGGTGAAGAGTCCCTGCAGCGCGTCCTTCTGATCGGGATGCGCGGCGATGTACTTCTCCATCTCTTCCTTCGTCAGGTCGGGCGGATAGAAGGCCGCGCCCTCCGGCTTCTTCTCGCTGCCGATGAACGGCTCGTCCTGCTTGAGCCGGTCCCACGGTCCGCGATGGATCAGAAAGTATTCATAGCCGGCCCGCTCGAGCGGTGTCGTCCCCTTCGCGAGTTGCTCGCGCAGCGCCGGATTTTTCTCCGAGACCTGCAGCCAGTAGATGTCGTCGATGAACTTCGACGCCTCGATCAGCTTCGCCACGACCTGCCGCTCGTTGTCGTTGAGCAGCGAGCGGTCGTAGTCGATGACCGTCTTCGGAAGCTGCGTGACGCGTTGCGGCACGTCCTCCCGGATCTGCAGACCGCCGGCGGCGGCTTCGGTGGTTTTGGCGTCGGGAGTGGCTTTCTGTTCCATCGATTGATTGCAGGCGAGCGGCAGCAGAAGGGAGAGCGAGAGCAGCAGCTTCTTCATGGCGCAGCGGATTCTATTCGAGACCGAAAGGTCGTGTTATCGTCCCGCCGCAGCTCCAGCGCCAGAGGCCAGCACGTGATCATCGAGTGTCCCAGTTGCCATTCGAAGTATCAGTACGACGAAGAGCGCTTCGACCGGAAACCGTCGAAGAAGATCAAGTGCGCGCGTTGCCAGAACGTCTTCGACATCCACAATCCGGCCTTCGCGCCGCCGGAAGAGCCGGTCGGCGCCGGCGATCAGACGTACGCGTCGCGCACGGAAGTGAAGCCGATTCCGCAACGCGACACCACCGAGCAGTCGCCCATTCCGATGCCGAAAGAGCAGTCATTGCAGCTTCCGCCGGGCAAGCGGCTGTCGCTGGCGATCCTCGACGGACCCGACGCCGGCAGCGTTTTCCGCATCGAGAAGCCGCGCGTGACCATCGGCCGCTCGAATGCGGACCTCACGTTGAACGATACCGAGGCGTCGCGGCAGCACGCCGCCATCGAAGTCCGCGACACGCAATACGGCCTCACCGACCTCGGCTCCACCAACGGCACGCTGTGCGACGGCCAGAAGATCGAGGGGCTGGTGGAGCTCAGCGACAAGAGTGAATTTCAGGTCGGCGCGACCACGCTGATGTTGATCGTGACCGACGATCACTAATTGAACGAGCTTCGCGACCTCTACCGCCATCGGCAGCTCATCGCCGCGCTCACGGCGCGCGATCTGAAAGCGCGCTATCGCGGGTCGGTGCTCGGGTTTTTCTGGTCGCTCGCCAATCCGCTGCTGCTGCTTGCGGTCTACACGCTCGTCTTCACGAAGTTCTTCCCGCAGCAGGTCGTGCAGTCGTATCCGCTGTTTCTCTTCTCCGGCATTCTGCCCTGGACGTTTTTCACGGCCGCTGTGCTCGAAGCGACCGGCTCGATCTCGTCGAACGCGGGGCTGATCAAGAAGGTGATGTTTCCCGCCGAGGCGTTGCCGCTGGTGGTGGTGCTGTCGCACCTCGTGCACTTTCTGGCGGCGCTGCCGATCATGCTCGCGGCCATGCTCGCGTTCATGGCCATGAACAAGTTCACGATGTCGTGGACGATCGCCCTCGCGCCCGCGCTGATGCTGTTGCAGGCGCTCTTCGTGGCCGGCCTTTCTCTGGTCGTTGCCTCGGCATCCGTACTGTTTCGCGATCTGCGCGACATCGTCATGAATCTGCTGCAGCTCGGCTTCTTCGTCACGCCGATCCTGTACCTCATCGAGAACGTGCAGTCGCGGCCTCTGCGCGCGCTGCTGCGCGTGAATCCGATGACGCCGTTCGTAGTGTCGTATCAGGACATCTTTTTCTTCGGGCGCCTGCCGAATGCGTCGGACACGTTTTTGATGATTGCGTACGCGGGTGTTTCGATGTGGGCGGGCATCTTCGTGTTCGGGCGGCTGCGCGACACGCTGGCCGAGGCGATCTGAGAACGTAAATCCGATCGCGCGTCTGCCTCGTAGGAAAAAGTGCAGATGCGGAAACGCCCGATCGTCGATCGCCAGCTCCGCGCCGTGCTCGACGGCGCGACCGACGGAGTGCTGATCGAACAGGGTGATCGCATCGCGTACGTGAACGACGCATACGCACGCATGCTCGGCTATCCGAGCCCATGCGCGCTGAGCATGGCCACGATCGAAGACATCGCCCATCCCGCCGATCTCGATCGTCTGCGCTGGTTCGGCACGTGCCGCCGCGAAGGGAAGCCGGCGCCGACGCGCTATCACTTCCGCGCGCGCCGCCGCGGCGGCGACATCGTCACGTTCGACGCCACGGTCTCCATGACGCGCATCGACGGCGAGATGTTCATCATGACCATCGTGCGCGAGGCGCAGGTCGCCGAAGCTCCCGCGCCGGAGCCATTGAACATTCCCGGCGTGAAGCGCCTTTCGGAACGCGAGCACGAGGTGTTGCAACACGTGCTCGAAGGGCGCCGCTCGAAGGAGATCGCGCTCCTGCTCGATGTTTCGGAGAAGACCATCTGCACGCATCGCAGCCGTGCGTTCAGGAAGCTTGCGTTGCGAGGTGAGCGCGATCTCTTCCGGCTGGCCGCCGAGCTCGGCCTGATCCACTAAACCATCTGGAGCGACGGGCTCTCAGCCCGCCGAATGTCACGGCCGACGGGCTGAGAGCCCGTCGCTCCAGATAGCCTAGAATCGGCCGCCGTGTCCGACTACGCGATCGCCATCGAAGACGTTTCCAAAGACTATCGTCTCTGGGGGCGGCGCTCGCAGTTCGCCACGCTGAAGAGCGCGCTGCTGAAGCGCGATCTCAAGCTCGCCCCTGATGCCGCGGTCGCGGCGTTGCGTCATGTTTCGTTCGTCGTCGATCGCGGCGAGGCCTTTGGCATCATCGGCCGCAACGGTTCGGGCAAGTCGACGTTGCTCAAGCTGATCTCCGGGATTCTCAAGCCGACCGAGGGACGCGTGTCCGTGAACGGCCGCGTGGCTGCGCTGATCGAGCTCGGTGCCGGATTTCATCCCGAGATCACGGGCCGGGAGAACATCTACATCAACGGCATCATGCTCGGCCTCTCGCGCCGCGAGATCGACCAGCGCTTCGACAAGATCGTCGAGTTCTCCGGCATCTCCGAGTTCCTCGATCAGCCGGTGAAGACGTATTCGTCCGGCATGTACGTCCGCCTCGGATTTGCGGTCGCCGTGCATGTCGATCCCGACGTCCTGCTGATCGACGAAGTGCTCTCCGTCGGCGACGAAGAGTTCTCGCAGCGCTGCATCGCCAAGATCCAGGAGATGAAGTATCGCGGCGTGACGCTGCTGTTCGTCACGCACCAGCTCGACCAGGTACGCAATCTGTGCGACCGCGCGTTGTGGCTCGATCACGGGCGGACCGAGGCGATCGGCGATCCGATGCGCGTGGTCGATGCGTATCTGCAGGAAGTCACCGGCACCTCGGCCGCGCCGGAGTCTGGAACGACGGGCTCTCAGCCCGTCGAGCCTGAGCCGGAAGAAGAGAAGAAGCCGAAAGAGACGGACGAAGAGCGTTGGGGCTCGGGCGAGATCGTGCTCAAGCGAGTCGCGCTCACCGATCACCAGGGCCGCGACCTCGTCGCGCTAGGCGCGGGCACGCCGGTGATCGTCGATTTCGACGTCGACGTGCGCGTGCCGCAGGACGACTTCGTGTTCGGCATCGGCATCTATCACGCGAACGGCACGTGCGTGTACGGTACGAATACCGACATCGAGGGGTACGCAGCCGAGAAAATCACGGGCAGCGCGCGCGTGCGCTTCGTCGTGCCATCGCTCGATCTCGTCGCGGGTACGTATCGCATCGACGCCGCCGTGCACACGCGCAACGGACGTGCCTTCGACTATCGACGCAACGTGTTGCGGATCGTGGTCGGCTCGCGCGTGCACGACATCGGCGTGTATCGCCCACAGCACGAATGGCGCTTCGACGGAGGCATCACGTTCAAGTCGATCGACGCGCTGCGGCATAGCGTGCCTTCCGCGATCGCGGAAGCGCTGAATACGGTGGAACCGAAGAAGAAACGGTGAGACGAAGTTCCTCGGGTTCCTCGGGGTTCCTCGGAGGGGATCAGCCGATCTCGTTCTCCCCGAGGAACTCCGAGGAACCCCGAGGAACCCGAGGAACCCGAGGAACCGTTATCATCCGCGCCATGCTGCCGCTCATCGCCGGGATCATCTTCGTGCTGTACCTGCTCAGCTCCATCAAGATCCTGCCGGAGTACGAGCGCGGCGTGATTTTCCGCCTCGGCCGACTGCTGCCGGAGGCGAAGGGACCGGGCATCTTTCTCGTGTTCGCGCCGATCGATCGCATGGTGCGCGTGTCGCTGCGGCAGGAAGCGTTCGAGGTGCCGCCGCAGGACATCATCACGCGGGACAACGTCACGCTGAAGGTCAACGCGGTCGTGTTCCTCCGCGTGGTCGAGCCGCGCCGCGCGGTGGTGGAAGTGCTCGACTATCGCTACCAAACGTCGCAATTCGCGCAAACCACGCTCCGCTCCGTTCTCGGCGAAGTGGAGCTCGACGATCTGCTCGCGCATCGCGACGCCCTGAACGCACGCATCCAGACGATCCTCGATCAGCACACCGAGCCGTGGGGCGTGAAGGTCGCGAACGTCGAGGTCAAGCAGGTCGACCTGCCGGACTCGATGTTGCGCGCGATGGCGAAACAGGCCGAGGCGGAACGCGAGAAGCGCGCGAAGCTCATTCATGCGGAGGGCGAGTTCGCAGCGGCACAGCGGCTGGCTGATGCGGCACACGTGCTCGCGACCGAGCCGACCACCATTCAGTTGCGCTATCTGCAGACGCTGACGGAGATCGGCGTCGAGAAAAACACCACCATCGTGTTCCCGTTGCCGGTGGACATCCTCACCGGCATCGCGAGCCTGGCGAAAAAAGAATGAACGAGCTGGCGATGATGGAGGCGGCGCTGTTCCAGTTGCGCGCCGTGCTGAGCGACGATCCGGAGCTGCTGGCCATGCGCCTCAGCGCCGACGTGCTGGCGAACGCGATCACCGCGGCGAAAGACACCGGTGTGAATGCGGCGCGCGTGAACGACATCGAGTTTGCGCTGAACGACCTGATTTCCGCCGCGGACGAGGCGGGCGCACCCGACTCGGTGTTGTCATCGATCGCGTTGCTGCAGAACGACACCGCGGCGCTGCGCCGGGCGAATGCATTGCCGAAAGAACTGATCGTGGCCATTCGCGATCTGCAAACTCGTCTCAGCGCCCGCGCGAAAGCGCTCGAGCGCAATCAGTATCGCGTCGAAGGCAGCGAGCCTGCGCCGCCGCCTCACCCTCCCGCGGAGTTGCGCGAGTTGGCCATCCCGCTCGCGCGCCAGCTCGCCGCGGAGGGATTCGTGACGCCGTCGCTCGACGAGCTGATTGCACATCCCGACTCGGTCCGTTATCACAACCTCAACGAGATCGTGGATGAGCTGGACGTCATTGCGGGCGGTTGACCACTGGTGGTGGTACGCCGCGATCGCGCTGCCGGTGGCGATTCTCTTCGCGTTTCTCACGCCGCCGTTTCAATCGCCCGATGAAGTGGGCCATTACTGGCGCGCGAACGCGATCGCACGCGGCCAGCTGACATTCGAGAAAGTCGATGGCCGTCCGGGCGCGATGATTCCCGCGGACGCGCGCGATCTCGTGGCCACGTTGTGGATGGAGCTGGCCGGGAAGGATCTGAAGTTCGATGATTCGAAATTCGATCGCGCGCGCGAATTGAAGCCGAGCCAAGAACTGGTGCGCGTGTCGTTTCCCGCGTTCTACACCGCCGTCTCGTACATGCCGCAGTCGGCGGCGTTGTTCGTCGCGCGCGTGATGAACGTGCGCACGCTGTACGCGTTTTACGCGGGGCGCGTGCTGAACGGCATCGCAGGCATCGCGCTGGTGATGTTGGCGATGCGCCTGCTGCCGGACGCGGCGTGGGTGTTCGGCGCCGTCGGGCTCACTCCGATGTTCCTCTTCCTCGGCGGCACCTACTCCGCGGACGTCGTCACGATCGGCCTGGCGTTCTGCGCGATTGCGGGCGCATTGCAGGCCACGCGGCGGATGTTGTTTCCGCTGTTCGCTGGACTGTTGTCGCTCGCGAAACCTGGTTATGCGTTGATCGCCCTACTGCGTCTGCCGCGCATTCGCGAACGGAAAGAACGACTGCCGATCGTGCTCGCGTTTCTCGCGGTGGCGATCGGCGGAGTCATCGCCGCGCTCACCGCGCGCGATGCCATCCATCAGGCTCGCCCCGACGCGGTCACCGACGCATCGGCTCAAACGAAAGTCGTGATCGCGGCGCCGTTGCAGTTTGTGCAGCTCGCCGTGATGCATTACGCGCAACATCCCACGCGATACACCGATCAACTGATCGGCCGCCTCGGCTGGCTCGACGTCGGACTGCCGCGCTTCGTGCTACTCGCGTATCTCGCGATGTTCCTGTACGTGGCGTTGTCGGTCGGATTGCGCGTGACTGCGATCGATCGCGCGGTGATGTTCGTCGTGATTGTGGCGACGCTGTTGACAGTCGCGCTGGCCGATTACCTCTCGTGGACACCGGTCGGCAGCGACACCATCGAAGGCATCCAGGGCCGTTACTTTCTGCCGATCGCGCCTCTCGTGCTGTTGATGATCTCGGCGCGCTGGCTCCGATGGACGGGCTGGGTCGTGTGTGCAGTCGCGGTCATCGGCAACATCGTCGCGCTGTATGCGGTTACCGCGCGTTACTGAAGCACGCGGCCGTCGAAGATCGTCATTTCGACCTGCACGTCGGCGATTTTTTCGGGCGCGATCGTGAAGATGTCGTCCGACAGCAGCGCGATGTCGGCGAGCATGCCCGGAGCGATGCGGCCGAGCTCGTGCTCCGCGAACATCGACCACGCATTGTTCACGGTGTAGCACCGCAGCGCTTCCTCCACCGTGATCTTCTGCTCGGGAATCCAGCCGTCCGGATGTCTGCCGTCGATCGTGCGGCGCGTGACCGCGGCATAGATGCCGAGGAGGGGGTTGAGAGGCGCGACGGTCCAGTCGGAGCCGAACGTCACGGTCGCGCCGGCGTCGATGAGCGATCGAAACGCGTACGTCGACTTCGCGCGCTCGCGGCCGATCTTCGTCTCCGCCCAACGCCCGTCGTCGATCGCGTGATGTGGCTGCATGGACGCGATCACGCCGCTGCGCGCGAAACGCTCGATCAGCGACGGATCGAGATGCTGCGCATGCTCGATGCGAAAACGGCGCTCGCGAGCATCACCACGCGATTCGAAGATCGACAGCACGTCTGCGTTCGCGCGATCGCCGATTGCGTGGATGGCGATCTGCAGCTCGTGCGCGTCGGCGTCGGCAACCCACTTCGCCATCGAGCCGTCGCTCATCTCTTTCATGACCAGTCCGCAGTGATGCGGCTCATCGGCAAACGGCTCGCGGAACGCGGCCGTCGACGAGCCGAGTGAGCCATCCGCGAATCCCTTCAGGCCTCCGATGCGCAATCGCTCGCCGCCGAAGCGCTTCTCGACGCCGGCGCGCTGCAGTTGTTCGTAGCTGCCGATCGGCATGAACAGCGAGACGCGCGCGGTGAGCGCGTCCTCGCGCTCCAGCCGCTGATACGCGCGAAAGTCGTCATACGCCTCGGGCGACATGCCCATGTCGCAGAATGACGTGACGCCGAAACGCGCGGCCTCACGCAAGCCCGCGCGGGCGGCGGCGATGCGCTCATCGATCGTCGCCGCCGGAATGACCGCGGTCAGCAGCGGCATCGCCGCGTCTTTCAGCAAGCCGGTCGGCTCGCCATCCGCGTCGCGCACGATCGTGCCGCCCGCGGGATCGGGTGTGTCGCGCGTGATACCCGCGAGCTCGAGAGCGCGAGTGTTCGCCACTCCCATGTGCATGTCCATGCGAGTGAGAAACGCGGGATGCGACCAGGTGACGGCATCGATCATCTGGCGCGTCGGCATCGCGTACGGCGTCCAGCGCTGCTCGTCCCATCCGCCGCCGAGAATCCAGGAAGCGGTTCCTCGGGGTTCCTCGGTTCCTCGGGGTCGTTCGGGTGGTTGTCCCCCCCGAGGAACTCCGAGGAACCCCGAGGAACTCGCATACTCGGCGATGCGCGCTACGAACTCATCAGCCGACGCGGCGTCGCGCAACTGCACGCGCGAGAGTTGCAGTCCGCCATTGATGAAGTGCACGTGGTTGTCGATGAAGCCGGGAACCGCGAGCCGGCCGCGCAGATCGATGCGTTGCGCGTGCGACGGAATCGGGCCATCGACGGCGGCGATGCGGTTGCCTTCGATGACGACGGTGGACGCGAAACCGTCGCCGGTCCAGATCCTGCCGTCATGAAGAGCGAGGGTGGCTATTCGTCTTCCTTGATCTGCTGTGCGAGGTAATTCTGAATGCCGACCTGCTCGATGAGCGACATCTGCGCTTCGAGCCAGTCCACATGTGATTCCTCTTCGTGCAGGATCTCTTCGAGGAGATGGCGGCTGTTGTTGTCGCCCTTCGCCCGGCACAGCTCGATGCCTTCATTGAGGCGCGGCAGCGCGTCGAGCTCCAGTGCGTAGTCGGACTTGAAGATCTCCTCGACGTTCTCGCCGATGTTGATCTTGCCGAGGCGCTGCACGTTGGGGATGCCTTCGAGGAAGAGCACGCGCTCGATCAGTTCCTCGGCATGTTTCATCTCGCCGATGGAGTGCTTGCGGATAATTTTGTGAAGGCGCTCGTAACCCCAGTTCTCGCACATCTCGCCGTGGACGAAATACTGGTTGATGGCCGTGAGCTCGGCCGTCAGAACGTCGTTGAGGACCTCGATGATTTTTGCGTCGCCCTTCATGGGGGCGGAGCCTACCATGACCGGTTCCTCGGGTTCCTCGGAGTCCCTCGGGTTCCTCGGAGGAGAAGAAGCAGCGGCCGAGGAACCCCGAGGAACCGAGGAACCCCGAGGAACCGGTAGGTGGGCCGTTACGCGTGCGCGTGAGCCATGGCGACGGCCGGCTGCGTGCAGCCGGGGCACGGGACGGCAGCGGCCGATGCGACGGCGGATTGCGCGAGCATCGTACGCAGCATGGTGTGGCAGGAGCCGCACTGATCGCCGATGCCGCAACGCTGGAGGTCGCGCACGGTGAACGCGCCGTTGCCGATGGCTCGATTGATTTCCCGCTCGGATTTGCCGCGGCAGATGCAGACGATCACGTGTCTTCGTATCCTTGCGCTTGAGACTCAGTCTCAGCAGGTGCATGATGCCCCGGCCGGGGCGGATTCGTCAAGTACACCTCCAGAATGGAACCTTGCTTGCACTAGCTACGGGCAGTGAAAACTACTGTGCTTGTTACACTTACGTGTCTTCTCTGGTGCTCGCCGGCATTCGGCGAGCTGCGTCTCGAAGTGGACCTCTCCGAGCGCCAGCTCAGCGTGATCGAGAACGGTGAAGTCATCGAACAGTTCCCGGTCGCGGTCGGCAAGGACTCGTATCCGACGCCCGAAGGGAAGTTTCAGATCCGCAAAGTGATCTGGAATCCATCGTGGGTTCCGCCCGACTCGAAATGGGCGCGTGGCAAGTCGGCGAAGAAGCCTGGCGATCCCGACAATCCGATGAAGCGCGTGAAGATGTTTTTCAAGGAGCCCGACTATTACATCCACGGCACGGGCGACGAGGACTCGCTCGGCAAAGCGGAATCGCACGGTTGCATCCGCATGCACGCCTCGGACGTCACGCGCCTCGGCCAACTGGTGATGGAGCACGGCGGCAAGCCGATGCCGGAGCCCTGGTACAAGCGGATCTTCCGAAGGAAGCAAACGAAGGTCGTGTACCTGGCGGAGCCGATTCCGATGGAGATCAATAGCTGAGTACCTCGGAGTACCTCGGAGTTCCTCGGAGGGGTTTTAGCTACCCGAGGGACTCCGAGGAACCGAGGAACCCGAGGAACCGGTTCGGGAACCGCTTCTCCGTTCCAGATCGAAAATCGCGACATACCTCAGCACGTTCGGATACGGTGGATCGGCCGGCAACACCTGCGCCGGCATGCCGAGCTCGGACGCGAGCAGCTCGGCTTCTTCGCGGAATTCGCTGCCGTCGATCCCTTCCGCGCGCGCACGGCGGAGCTGGCGTTTCGCGTTCTCGGCGTCACCGCTCATTGCGAGCTCGCGGGCGCGCAACAACGACATGCCGGATGCGAGCTCGGGATCGCGCGCGATCGGCTCGATGTTCCATCTGCGCCAAACTGGCGATCCCAGTCGCATCGCGAGCAGGCGCAGCGATGCCTGCGGCGCGGACGGCGGATCGACCGCCATCGCGTCGATCAGCCTGCGGTCGCGCTCCTCGGCATCGCCCGACTGATGCGCGGCATACGCGGCAAGTGCTGCTGACGCAACCGTTCGATACTCCAGTCCGATCTGACGCGCCCGTGCGTAGCTCGACGCGAAGCGGCGCTGCGCTTCGCTCCACTGGCCGAGCCGCAGCAGCGCGATGCCGGCGAGCTCGCGAGCTTCGGTCTCGGTGCCGCTGAGTCCTTCGTTCGCTGCTTCGTCTGCCGCGCGATCGAACAACGCTGCCGCGCGCCTCGCGTCGCCGCGGCTCCAGGCGATGCGCGCCTGGGTGTAGTGCAACATCGCGGGCCGCTTCATCAGCGTGCTCCTGCGCAGGTCGCGCTCCGCGCCGTCCGCGTCACCGAGCGATGCGCGGTCCGCGAGCACGAGCATCAAGCGGCGATCGTCGGGCTTCTGCACGTCGATCTGCTCGAGCTCGCGACGCGCCGCTTCACGATCGCGATTGCCGAGGTAGATGTGCGCCGCCGCGAGCCGCAAACACCAAGCGCCGGGGCGCAGGTCGAGCGCCGATTTCGCGAGCGCCAGCTCCTGTTGATTGTTCGAGCTCGGCACCATCAGATAGCGCACGAGCAGCGACTCATATGCCGGCGCGCCGTTCAATCGTTTCGTGGCTTCGCTTTGCCACTGGCGCGCGCGCTCGACGTTTCCGGCAGCGTCGTTGAAGCTCGACAGCAGCGCCGGCGGAAACGCCGTCGCGGCCGGACGTCGCCACGCTTCCTCGAGCAGCTCCATCGCCTTCGGACGATTCCCTTCCGCATCTGCACGCAACGCGAGTTGGACCAGCCGCTTCGTTTCGGCATCGCCGCGAATGTCGGACGCGCGGATGTCGTACCCATGATCGAACTGCACGTCGCGCAGAAAGTAGAACGCGCCCGCGAATGCAAGCAGCGTCGCGACCGCTACTGCCACGATCGCGAACCTGCGTCCGCGCGTTCGCCGCGGCACACGCAGCGCGCGCGAGATCCGGTCGCCCGCAACCATCGCGCGCAATTCGTTCGCGAGCTCACCGGCGTCACGCGGCCGCTCATGCTGCGACTTCTCGAGACAACGCTGCACCAGCGCATTGAGATCGCGCGTCTGCGGCTCGCCGGAAAGTTGCAGGCGAGGCGCGTCGTCGTGGAGCACCGCCACCATCGCCTGCGCGGACGAAGCGCGCTCGAACGGCAGCCGTCCCGTGAGCATCTCGAAGAGCATGCAGCCGAGCGCGAAGACGTCGGTGGCCGGCGTCGCGGAGCGCGCTTCCAACTGCTCCGGCGCGAGGTAGCCGACGGTACCGAGGACGATGCCGGGCTCGGTGGGCAGCATCTCGGTTACCGCGGTTCGTTCGTTGCGCGGCGCGAACACGCCGCTCGCGCTGCGCGCCAAACCGAAGTCGAGCACCTTCACCCGCTCATCGCGCGTGATGAAAATGTTCTCCGGTTTCAGATCGCGATGCACGATGCCGCGCGCGTGCGCCGCCGCCACGCCGCCGGCGACCGCGAGCAGGATCTCCAGCGATTCGCGCACGCTCAACTTTCCGCGGTTGAGGCGGGAGCGCAGCGTCTCTCCCTCCAGCAACTCCGTGACCGCGTAGTGCACGCCGTTCTCGCTGCCGAAATCGAAGATCGCCAGGATGTTCGGATGCGAGAGCGCTGCGACCGCGCGCGCCTCGCGATAGAAGCGATCGAGCGACGCGCGGTCCTGTTCGAGATGCGACGGCAGCACCTTGATCGCGACGTCGCGATGCAGCCGCGCATCTTCGGCGCGATACACCTCGCCCATCCCGCCGACCGCAACGAGGTCGAGGATCGAGTAGCGCCCGAGCGTCGTACCGGGATGGAGCAAACGGAAGGATTATCCGCGCGTTCGCGCGAAGTGGGCGAGAAGCTCGTCGCGGCCGAACGGTTTACGCAGCACGTGTTCCCCTTCGACCGCGTTCCGATCTTCGTCGGTGATGAGGATGACGTTCGACGCTGCGCAGAGCGACGACACGAGCTCGCTCGTCGCATCGGGCACGTCGACGTCGACCACGACATACGCGTAGTCGTGATCGCGCAGCATCAGCGCCGCGTCGCCGGGCGTGGCGACGGCGTCGCACAGGTAGTTACCGCGCTGCAGCGTGGACACGATGCCGGCGCGCAGATCGGCATACGGTTCGACCACCAGGACCGAGGGGACCATAGGACGTTTGGCGCGATCATACACCGCCACGTTCCAGCCTCGGCGGTAAGCGCGCCAGGAGGTTCTCGATGTCGGTCACGTCGGCCGGCTTCGTGATGTGTTCATCGAAGCCCGCCTCGAGTGCTTTGCGTTTGTCTTCCGGTTGTCCGAATCCGCTCACCGCCACGAGCACGACGTCCTTTCCCAGCGTCCTGCGCACTTGCGATGCAACTTCATAGCCGTCGAGACCCGGAAGACCGATGTCGACCAGCGCGAGGTCGGGCTTCGCGTCGACGATCGCGCTGACGCCGGCGACGCCATCGCCGACCGCGTCGACGGAATGGCCGAGGCGGTTCAGTTTCAAACGCAGCAGCTCGCGCACATCGGCGTTGTCTTCGACGATCACGATGCGGCGCGGCTGCCCGTCTCCCGACGCGACGACCGCGATGCGCGGTTCCTGCGGCTGCGCGGAAGCCGGATCGGCGATCGGGAAGTGCACGGTGAACTCGCTGCCTTTGCCGACGCCGTCGCTGTTCGCTTCGATCGAACCGCCGTGCAGGTGCAGGAGGTTGCGCACGAGCGCGAGGCCGATGCCCATGCCGCCCTGCGCGCGTCCGATGGCGTTCTCCGCCTGCGCGAACAGCTCGAAGATCGTGCCGATGCGATCGGGTGCGATGCCGACGCCGTCGTCCTTCACGCGTACGCACGCGTCGCCTTCGGCGCGCCCGAGGATCACTTCGATGTGACCGCCCTCGGGCGTGTACTTGATCGCATTCGTGAGGACGTTCGTGATGATCTGATCGGCGCGCACCGGATCGACGTCGATCGGCAGGCGCTGCGCCGAATACTTCACGTCGATGGTCACCTTCTGGCGTATCGCCGCGGCGCGCACCGTTTCCATCGACTGCCGGACCGCGTCGGCGAGATCGATCGTCTGTCGCTTGAGCACGATCTTTCCGGACACGAGGCGCGACAGATCGAGCAGATCATTGACGATGCGCGTGAGGTGCTTCGACTGGCGCTCGATCAAGTCCGCGTGCCCGCCGTCGAGCCGTCCGTCGTCGTCCTTCATCTGCGAGGCCAGCAGGATCGCGCCGAGCGGATTGCGGAGCTCGTGTCCGAGGATGGCCAGGAAGCGATCGCGCTCGTTGACGCGGTCCTCGAGCGTTTCCATCAACTCGCGAACCTGGTACTGCCGCTCGCGCGCGCGCAACGCGGACTGCGTCGCGCTGACGAGGCTCTTGATGCGCACCGGACGATCGACGAGCGTGACGTTGGTGCGGCGTCCGAGGTCGCCGAACGAACGGCTCTTCGCGTCGAGCGACGGTTCGCCAGTGAGGATGATCACCGGGATGTCCGACCACGGCGGCTGTTCGTCGAGCGTCTTCCCGAGTTGCGGAGTGACGGCCGGTGTGAGCGCCTCCTCGGTAAAGATCAGCGCGCCAGCACCTTCACGGATCGCATCGCACGCGGTCTGCACATTCTCCGACGCTTCACAGGTGATTCCGGCTGCCTCGAGATGCGTGCACATGAGCTCCGCATCGCGCCCGGTGGGGGCGACGATGATCACTCGGCGGCTGCGCTCCTCGTGGGTCACCGGTCACGAATCTCCTGCACGACCTTCTCGAACGTCGGTACGCCGGTGAGGACGCCGCGGTAATTCTCGAGCGCCTCGCCGACGGCCAGTCCTTCGCTCGACATCGAGAAGTCGCGGATTGCGGTGTCGTGCAAGCCACCGCGTTTCTTCACGATCGAGACCGCTTTCCGGATACGGCCATGCGCCTCGAAGTAACGCAGCAGAATGACCGTGTCGGCGAGATAGCTGACGTCGACCGTGGTCTGCATCGCGGCGCCCATGAGGCCGTGCTGCGCGAACGCCAGCACGGTGGCCACATCGCTCTGCCCGAGGTAGCTGAGCAGCTCGTGGAGATGGAGGAGCAGGAAGCGCTCCTCGGGCACGGCGTTGAGGTAGCCATTGAGACTGTCGATGACCAGTACGCGCACGTTGTCACGCTCGACGGCTTCGCGCACGAGCGACGCGAACTCGCCCGGTTGCAACTGCGCCGGATCGATCTGCTTGATGATGATGTTGCCCGTGTCGCAGTGCTCGCGCAGCGGCATGCCGAGGGACGCGGAGCGATTGAACAGACTGGAGAGGCTCTCTTCGAAGACGAATATCGCGGCCTTCTCGCCGCGCTCCGCCGCGCCGATCGCGTACTGCGTCGATAGCGCCGACTTGCCGCAGCCGGCCGGACCCATGATCAGCGTGCTCGAGCCGCGGTCGATACCGCCTCCGAGCATTTCGTCGAGCGCGGCCACGCCGCTCGGCAACTGTTCCTGGTGGCTGTAACGGCGATGCTCCGCCGCGATGAGCCGCGGGTAGACGACGATGCCGCCGGTGCGGATGGCGAAGTCGTGATAGCCGTCGCGGAAATTCAACCCGCGAACCTTCACCAGCTGCATCCGCCGACGCGCGGAGCCATACAACGGTGTATAGCGCTCCAGCTCCACGACGCCATGCGGCACGCTCTGCAACTGCAGATCATTCACCTCGGCCGTGCGGTCGTCGAGCAGCATTACGGTGATGTGGCGGTTGGCGAAAAACTGTTTCAGCGACAGGATCTGCTTGCGGTAGCGCAGCGTGCTTTGTGCGAGCAGGCGGATCTCGGAGAGCGAGTCGAGGACGACGCGCTGCGGCCGCAGGCGATCGACCTCGGTGAGCATCGCTTTGATGGTCTGTCCGAGCTCGATCTCCGAGGGATAGAACACAGTGGTTTCTTCTTCGTCGAGCGAGTCCTCGCCGACCAGTTGCTCATAGATGTCGACGCCGGAGAGGTCCCAGCCGTGGGAGTCGCCGACTGCTCGCAACTCGTCGGCGGTCTCGGAGAGCGTGAGGTAGAGCGCCTTCTCGCCGTGCTTGACGCCTTCCAGCAAGAACTGCAGTCCGAGTGTCGTTTTTCCAACACCCGGATCGCCCTGCAACAGATAGACGTGGTTCCTCGGAAACCCGCCGAGGAGGATGTGATCCAGACCCTCGATTCCGGTCGCGGCGACTTCACGTTGCTTCATTCCTGAGGCCCTTTCCGGGCCCCATAATGCGGAAATCCTGCCAGCGCGAGCCGCTCGGCAACCCCTTACGTTTTCAGTCGATTGCGCGTAGAAGAGTCAGCCAGCGCACCCAGGCCTGGTCGCGCGCTTTGCGGTTCGCTTCGTTCGAATCGGGAAGCTCGCCGAGGCGCATGAACGCGTGTCCCGCGCCCTCGTAAATCACCGGCTCGAAGGTCTTGCCGTGCTTCTCCATCAGCGCCTTGGTCGGGTCGATGGTCGCGTTCACGCGCGCGTCATCGCCGCCGTAGAAACCGTGCACCGGCGCTTCGATGCCGGTCACTCCTTCATCGGTGGAAGGGCCGGTTCCGTAGAACGGAAACGCGATGGTGATGCCGTCGACGGTGTTCGCGGTGTCCCACGTGCGCGATCCGCCCCAGCAGAAGCCCGCGACGGCGAGCTTGCCATTCATCGCCGGAATCGTGCGCGCGTATGCCGCGGTCGCCGCGAGATCGGCGAGTACCTGTTCACGCGGCAGCTTCGAGATCGCTTCGCGCGCGGCGTCTTCACTCGGGAAGTCCTTCGTGCGCCCGCCATTCGGACCGGAACCGGAGAGCATGTCCGGCGCGATGGCGATGTAGCCCTTCTCCGCGAGTTGGTCCGCGACGGTGCGCACCCAGTCGGTGAGTCCGCGGTTCTCGTGAATGACCATCACGGCGCCGCTCTTCTTGCTGGATTGTGGATAGACGACATACGCGTGCAGCGTGCGTCCCGCGCTGTTCATCGTCACCCACTCATCGTGGCGAGGAGTGGTTTCGAGCCGCGCATTCGTCGCGGCGGGTTGCGTGGCGCAGGCAGCGAAGGTGAGGAGAGCGGCGAGCAAAAGAAGTTTGCGCATGATGCGCAATTCTATTCGTCTCATTCGTGTGCAACGCTTCGATTACCCGATCAAGCGCTCGTACTCGTCGTGCCGTCCGATCCAGAACCAGACGATGCCTTCCAGTGAATCCACACCGAGGGCGCGGAAATCGGAGCCGACGCGCACTGATCGGAATGCTCCGACTCGCTTGAAGTGAAGAGAAGGATGCTGCGGATCGGCTTTGAGAAGCTCGTACTGCTCCCGCGCGAGTTGTTGAATTTCCGGCGTCAGATCCTCGAAGTGGCGCCAGAACCTTCGCGATGCGCGATGACTCAAAGCTCGTTTGTTTCGCCGCGCCGCAACTCGTCGAGCGCCTCGGCCGCGAGCTGATCGAGCTTGCCTTTAGCCACGTCCCGCTCGATCTGCCGATCCCACGCCTGCCAGTCGTGCTCCGCGAACCACTCGCGGAACGCCGCCAGTTCGGCGGCGCTCAAGCTTTCGACCTCGCGTTCCAATGCTTCCAGCTTCGTCATGACTCTCGCAGTATCGCCTTGCCTTACTCGTACCGCAACGCTTCGATCGGATGCAGCGCCGCCGCCTTCCTCGCGGGGTAATACCCGAAGAACACACCCACCGCGCCGGAAAACGCCACCGCGATGAACATCAGCACCGGCGAGATCACCGTCTCCCATCCCGTGAAATGCCCGAGCACCTTCGACCCGATCATGCCGATCGCGAGTCCGATCAAGCCACCCAACACACCCATCACGATGCTCTCGACGAGGAACTGCGTGAGCACATCCGAACCACGCGCGCCGATGGCCAGGCGGATGCCGATCTCGCGCGTCCGCTCCGTCACGCTCACGAGCATGATGTTCATGATGCCGATGCCGCCGACGAGCAGCGAGATCGACGCAATCGCCGCGAGCAGCAGTGTCATGACCTTCGTGCTGCCCTCCGCCGCCTCCGCGAGATCGTTCTGGTTGCGCACCGTGAAATCTTCGGTCTCACGCGATTCGCGCAGCAGCACCGCGATCTCTTCCTGCGCCGCCGGAATGTCGCTTTCCGACGCGGTGCTGGCCAGGATCTGCGGCAGGAACGAACGGCCCGAAAGCGCGGCCTTCATCGTCGTGTGCGGAATCAGCACGACGTCATCCGAGTCGCTGCCGCTCGCCGTCTGACCTTTCGCGGCAAGCACGCCGACGACGTCGAACGGCACGTTGCGGATCTGCACTTCCTGTCCGACCGGATCGGTTCCGGGGAACAGTTGATCGGCCACGGTCTTTCCGAGCACCGCCACTTTGCGCATCGACGCCACATCTTCGGGCGCGAAGAAATCGCCGGACGAAGTCTGCCAGTCGCGAATGACCTGGTAGTCGGTGTCGACGCCGTTGATCATCGTGCGCCAGTTGCCCGCGTCACCGATGACCTGCGTGCGCGTCACGACAACCGGGGTCACCGCGGTCACGACCTGCGCCTCGCGGCGGATCTTCTCGACGTCTTCGAGCGAAAGATTCGGGAACGCCTGCGCGCCCTGGCTCACGCCGCCCTGCTGCGCCGCACCGGGCGTGATCACGATCATGTTGGTGCCGAGGTTGTTGATCTGCGCGCGGATGCGCGAGCGGGCGCCGAAGCCGACCGCCATCATCACGATCACCGCGGCCACGCCGATGATGATGCCGAGCATCGTCAGCGCCGCACGCATCTTGTTCTTGCGGATGCTCTGCGTTGCGAGCTTCACCAGTACGGACGTCTTCATGCCGCCACCTTCCCGAGATCGTCCGCGGCGAGGCGACGGTTCTTCACCGGCTCATCGCGCACGATGCGGCCGTCGCGCACCTCCACGATGCGCTTCGCATACACCGCCACTTCCGGCTCGTGCGTGACCAGCACGATCGTGACGCCTTCGTCGTTCAATTCCTGAAACAGCGCCATCACTTCGATGGTCGTGTGCGTATCGAGATTGCCGGTCGGCTCATCCGCGAGCACGAGCGCCGGCGACGTCACCAGAGCACGCGCAATCGCGACACGCTGCTGCTGTCCGCCCGAAAGCTCGCTCGGCTGATGGTCGAGACGTTCGCCGAGGCCGACGCGTTCGAGCGCGGCGATAGCGAGTGCGCGCGAGTCGCGCTTCTGTCCCGACCGGTCGTAGAGCAGCGGCAACTCGACGTTATCGACCGCGGTCGTGCGCGGCAAGAGGTTGAAGCCCTGAAACACGAAGCCGAGCTTCTCGTTGCGGATCTTCGCGAGCGCGTTGCGATCGAGGCCTTCGACGCGGACGCCATCGAGCTCGTAAGAACCGGACGTGGGCGTGTCGAGGCAGCCCAGCAGGTTCATGAGCGTCGACTTGCCCGAACCGGAGGTACCCATGATCGCGACCAGCTCGCCGCGCGCGATGGTGAGATCGATGCCGCGCAACGCATGGACTTCATTCGTGCCGCTGGTGTACGTCTTCACGAGCTGCTCGGTGCGGATGACGTTCATCAGAAGCCTCCCGGACGCGGTCCGCGCTGCTGCTGATTGCCGTTCTGCTGGAACGGCGATGCCGCGGCGTCCTTGTTCGCGGATTGCGGCTGCGCAATGCCCGCGATCACCCTCATCCCTTCCTTCAACTCGGGTCCCCGAACTTCGGTCATCGTGCCGTCTGTCAACCCGGTGCGCACACGAATGGCCTTGAGGGCACCATTCGGATCGACCGTATAGATCTGGAGCGACGGGCTCTCAGCCCGTCGAGTCCGTGCACCCGCGCTGCGCTGGCGTTCGACGGGCTGAGAGCCCGTCGCTCCAGTTTCCGGCTTGAACCGCAACGCCGCGTTCGCGACCTTCAGCACACCCTCGGCACTCTCGGTCAGGAACTCCACGCGCGCGGTCATCCCGGGCAGGAGCTTCTTCTGATCGTTCGCGACGGAAATGACTACCGTGTAGTTCACGACGTTTTCGTTCGTCGCCGACTGCAGGCGCACCTGCGCAACGTCGCCTTCGAACGTCTGCCCACTCAGCGCCTGTACGGTGAACTTCACCTGCTGCCCTTCCTTGATGCGCGCGATGTCGCCCTCGCCGACGCTGGCCAGGATCTGCATGTTGCGCAGGTCGTTCGCGATGAGGAAGAGCTGCGGCGCGGAGAGGCTCGCGGCGACGGTCTGGCCGTCGTCGACGTTGCGCTCCACGACCACGCCGTCGATCGGCGCGTAGATGTTCGTGTACTCGAGGTTCTGCTTCGCGCGATCGAGCGCTACGCGAGCCGACTTGACGTTCGCCCGGGCGACGTCGAGCGTCGAATCGGTGGCTTCGAACGCGCTGCGCGCGACGAGACCGCCGTTCATGAGCTCGCGGTTGCGGTTGTTGTCGCGCTGGGCTTGGAGCAACTGCGCTTCGGCGCGCTCGACGTTGGCCTGCGCGTCGGTGACGGCCTGCTGCTGCAGCGTCGGATCGATGCGCGCCAGCAACTGCCCCTTCTTCACTTCGTCGTTGTAGTCGACGAGCAGCTCCGCGATCTGACCCGACACCTGCGTGCCGACGCTGACGGTGCGCACGGCGCTGAGCGTGCCGGTGGCGGAAACGGTCGACGCGATGTCACCCCGCTCGACGGTGGCGAAGCGATACGTCGTCGTCTCCTTCGCCAGCGCGACGCGGTGCACGAGCACGGCGGCCATTGCGATGACGAGCACGAGGCTCACTGCGATCAACGATTTCCGTTTCATGAATTGCACTCCTTGTCCTGATGAAAAAGGGAGGCGTTGCCGCCTCCCTTTCGTTCAACGTTGTGGTGGCTCAGAAGCTGTTGCGCTTGCGGTCGCCGCGCTGGCCGCGCTTCGCTTCGCGCTCGGCCTGAAGGGCCTGCCACTGGGCGCGCTGGTCCGGCGTGAGCACCGCTTCGATGCGCTGGCGCTTCGCGTCGCGGAGCTCCTTCATGCGAGCGTGCTGCGACTGGGCCGTGGCCTTGAGCTGCGTGGCGCGGGCGGTGTCACCCGCCTCGGTGGCCTCGCGGATCTGACGGCGCGTGTCGCGCGCGGATTCGAAGAACGCCTTGTTCTCCGCGCGGAACTGCGTCTGGATGTCCTTGATCTGCTGCTTCTGCGCCTCGGAGAGGTTCAGCTTCTGCGCGAAATGCGCGCCGAACTCACCGCCGCGTCCGCCACGCTTGCCGCCCTTGCCGCCGCCGTGCGGCCCCGCAAACGCGAGCGTGGACGAGAGCGCCACAACCGCTGCTGCCGTGAACCATTTCTTCGTGTTTTTCATCGGTTACGTCTCCTTGTACCGAGTAAGACGCTTGGCTGGGGGCTTCTGTTTCCCCTGTGAAATGAGCTGCACTCGGGCGTTATGAATTGCACATTCGTGCGTTTTCGGGAAGGTATCCTGCGGTCCGGAAGTCGCAGAGTCTCAGAGGTCTTTGGCCATGACACCTCTGAGACTCTGCGACTCTGAGACTCGCTTCAACAAGATGACCTCCCAACCCAACGAACGCTTCACCCTCAGCCCCCGCGAGATCGTCCTGATCTTCGCGTTCTGGACGTTTCTCGCGACGCTCTCAGCCGTGAATCGACTGCTCGATCCGCGCGGATTCGGCTTTCGTCCGATGTCGCCCGCGGGACCGATCACGCTCGCGTTCGTGGAGGCGTGGACGTGGGCCGCGTTCACACCGCTGATCCTCTGGCTCAGCAGTTGGTCGTCGGGCAGAGGCCGGTCGCCGTGGGCTCGCATTCCGCTGCTGCTGCTGATCGGAATCGGTGTGGCCATCGTGGTGTACGCGCTGATGGACGCGGCGCGATTCATCATCATCGATCCGCCCGTCGGACGACGCGGCGGCCGCGGCGGCGGGAGCGCGTTCGCGCCTTTGCGCGAGATCGGACGCTTCCGCTTTCTCAACCAGTTACTGGTCTATCTGGCGGTGCTCGCCACCGGCTTCGCGCGCGAGTTCTTTCTGCGCGATCAGCGGCGTCAGCGCCAGGCGGCGCATCTGCAGGCGCAGCTCGCCGAGGCGCGGCTGGATGCGTTGCGGATGCAGATCAATCCGCACTTTCTGTTCAACACGCTGCATGCGATCTCCGCGCTCGTCGAGCGCGACCCGGGCGGCGTGCGGCGCATGATCGCGCGGCTCAGCGAACTGCTGCGGCACACGATCGACAGCCATGCGAAAGACGAGATCCCGCTGCGCGACGAGCTCGCGTTCCTGCGGCGCTACATCGAGATCATGGAGATCCGTTTTCAGGGCAAGCTGGTCGTGGAGATGAAGATCGACGAGAGCACGCTCGACGCGCGCGTGCCGAACCTCGTGTTGCAACCGATCGTCGAGAACGCGCTCGAGCATGGAGTGAATCGCACCGGCGGCGAGGGCCGCATCGTCATCGAGTCGCTGCGCGACCGCGGGCGTCTCGTGCTGCGCGTGCGCGATAACGGGCCCGGTCTGAGCGCGTCGAACGAGACCGGCGTGGGATTGACGAACACGAGCGCGCGGCTCGCACAGTTGTACGGCGACGCTGCTTCGCTGACGCTCGACGAAGCGGAGGGCGGAGGTGTGATCGCGGAGATCGTGCTGCCGTATCGCGATGGCTGATCGCACACTGCGTGTGTTGATCGTCGACGACGAGCCGCTGGCGCGCCAGCGCATCGAAGACCTGCTGGTCAAAGAGCCGAACATGTCGATCGCCGGCGCCGCCCGCGACGGTGACGAAGCGGTGGCGCTGATTCGAGACTTGGCGCCGGACCTGGTGTTCCTCGACGTGCAGATGCCGGGACGCACTGGTCTCGACGTCGTGCAGGCCATTGGCGCGGAGATGATGCCGCCGACGATCTTCACGACCGCGTACGAACAGTTCGCGTCGAAGGCGTTCGACGTCGCCGCGGTCGACTATCTCGTGAAGCCGTTCGACGACGAGCGCTTCGCGCAGGCGCTGGCACGCGCGCGAAAAGTGATCGCGACGCACGCGCCGAAATCGGAGTACCTCGATCGCATTCCGGTCGAATCGCGCGGCCAGATCCGCGTCGTGCCGGTTTCGAAGATCGACTACATCACCGCCAGCGGGCCGTACGCGGAGCTGCATGTCGGCGAGCGCGTCTTCGCCGTGCGCGAGAAGATGCAGACGCTCGAGGAGCAACTCGACCCGAACGTCTTTTTCCGGATCCACCGCTCCGCCATCGTCCGCCTGGACCGCATCGACGCCCTCCTGCACGCCGCCGGCGGCGACTACGCCGTGCGCCTCAAAGACGGCACGGAGCTGAGCGTGAGCCGCTCCCGCCGCGAGGAGCTGGAGGAACGGGTGGGCGCACGGCGGTGATCAGCTGGTCGAGCGAGCGCGGATCCGAATGCGGTTCTGGTTCACGATCCGCAGCTCGTTCCGGATTCCGCGCTCATAAAGCGCCAAGATCAGCCGACGCGCTACGGTAAGAACATGTCGCTTGTCCTGGCTCTTGAGCCGAAAGACGATCATGCCCGCGCTGTCCGCTGGCGGATACGCTCGGATGTTGGAAAAGCCGCGATCGAACGTGACGAGAACTCGCTGCTCGTCGCGGCAGATTCGCGCGATCTGTGAATCGATCTCGCCGCCCAACTGCTGTGCCACGACCGTAGTCGAGTCCCAACCGGAGGCGAGCAGAAGCAAGCTCAGTTCCTCAGGCAGATTCTCGTCGACCTTGAACTTCACGCCGGCAGGCCAACGACTTCTTCGCGCGCCAGAATAGCGGCGTAGGCAATACACGCCTGAACGGATTCGACTGTCAGGCGAGGGTAGCTGGCGAGAATCTCGGTCTCGGGAATGCCCGCTGCAAGGTTATCGAGTACTACCGACACCGGGATACGCGTTCCCGTGACACACGCCTGGCCATGGCAAATCTGCGGATCGACGGTGATGTAGAGCTGCCAGTTCATGTTGTCCCAGCTCAGTTTACGTGGACTGCACCGGCGGCGGCGAGCCCCGCCCGCTTCGACATCAGCCTACGGCGCTTTCTTCAACTGTGTGCTGTACCTTCCCGCGGCCGCGGGTTTCGCCGTCGAGCCTGCCCGCTTCGGCGCCTGCCGCATCTCCGTCCCTGACTTCGCTTTCACCACGCGTGTTTTCTTCGCTGGCTTGTGCCTCCTGCTCTGCGGGAAATGCAAACGCGAAACCGCTCGTGCGTGCACGAGCATTGAAACGTTTCCGCCGGGCTCGCCACCATGTCGATGCATGGCCAGTCTGCGCATCGCGATATTCGTGTTCGGCGTCATCGGTTGTATGGGATGCCGTCCGGACACGGCCTCACCTCCACCGGCGCAATCTGCAACGGTGACCGCCGCGCCTGCGCCGGAAACGCCGGCGCCCATCCCGAGCTTCGCCGTCTACGCGCTTTCGCGTGGCAAGGGAGTTCCGGCCGAGGCGCGTGAGGCGCTTCGTCGTGTGGCGGAGCTCGCGGAGGAGCAACAACGCCGCGGTGTGAAGGTGAAGATCACCACCACGCGGATGGGGATCGAAGGCGAGACGCGCGTCTGCGTCGCCTATGAAGACCCGAACGAAGGCGCGCGAGCGTACGACCGCGCAAAGAACATCGTGAAAAACGTCGATCTGGTCAATCTCACCATCGAATCGTGTGTAGAGGAGAAAGAGTCATGAGAAGACATTGGTCCGCAGTGATTGCGATCACGCTCGCGCTGACCCTCGCCGGCGCCTGCAGGAAAGAAGCAGCCGTGACGACGACGGCCGCCGACACCGCTTCAACCGCGGCGAGCGATACATCGATGACCACGCCGGAACCGGAACCGGTGCAGAAAGTCGACGCAACCCCGGAAGCGGTCGAACAGGCAAAAGAAGACCTGCAGAAGTTCGCGGAGCGAGATCGCCGTATGCACGCGATCCTCAGCTTCGAGGAATTCAAAGGCACCGTCTACAAGGAGCCGTTCGAGGGCGGCAAGTGGATCGTCAACGGCGACACCCCGATCTCGGACGAGAAGCAACTGCTCGAGTTCTACGAGAAGAACGTGAAGCCCGCCCAGTCTCCCGCGGAGCTCATCCTGGCCACCATCGGCGGCCTCGATGACAAGTGGAACCCGCAACAGAAAAAACAACTGACGTACTGCGTGAGCACCACGTTCGGCGGCCGCCATCAGGAAGTTGCCGACCAGATGAAGAGCGCCGCTGAGGAATGGGAGAAGTGGGCGGACATCGATTTCATCCACGTCGCCGCGCAGGACAGCAATTGCAACTCGCAGAACGCGAACGTGAACTTCGACGTGCGGCCCGTCAATGTCGCAGGGGAGTACCTGGCCCGCGCGTTTTTCCCCAACGAGCAGCGCGGCTTTCGCAACGTGCTGATCGACGAGAGCAGTTTCGACCTCGATCCCGACGGCAAGCTGAAGCTCGTGGGAATCCTCCGCCATGAGCTCGGACACGCGATCGGCTTCCGTCACGAGCACACACGCCCCGACTCCGGCAGATGCTTCGAGGATTCGGACTGGAGGCCGCTCACGAATTACGACGCGTTCTCGGTCATGCACTATCCGCAGTGCAACGGCCGCGGCGACTGGAGTCTGACGCTGACCGATCAGGACAAGAACGGCGTCGCATGCGTGTACGGGCCTGCCGCCACGTTCACCATCGATCCGGCGCTCGTCACGGACATCGCGAAGTGCGCCGTGACGCAGCCGCTCGGAACCGGCCAGCCGAAGACCGAAACGTTCGCCGCGCAGTCCGTGGCCAAAGGCGACAGGAAGCAATACGGGCCGTTCCCGACCGTCGCAGGCTCGCCGCTCGAAGTCACGATCGGCGGCAATGGCGCGAGCGGCGACCCCGATCTGTACGTGCGCTTCGCGAATGCGCCGAACATCAATTCATACGACTGCCGGCCGTACACGAGCGGCGCGGTCGAGACATGCTCGCCGGTGGTACCGGCAAATGCGACGCGCGTGTTCGTCATGGTTCACGGCTATACCGCGGGAACGTACGACCTCCGCGTGACGCATACGCCGCCCGCGCCATGACGAGACGACGGGAGGCCTCCGGACATCTGAGCCTCCGTGTCAAGTCATGCGGCAGCGGAGGCGAGGGGTGAGCCTCGCCTGGCGAGTTGCTGCAGGTAGCGCGCTTCGTCGTAGGCGGTGCGGCTCTTCCAGCAGGCGTACAGG
>DASPNA010000130.1:0-4340 GCA_035626775.1 Thermoanaerobaculia bacterium | reverse complement strand
GTCGCCGTCCGCGATGAGCTCGTAGAGCTGCACGAGATTGCGGTGTGCGATGTCGGAGAGCGAGCGGAACTCGCGTTTGAAACGGCGCAGCGCGTCGGGTGAATCGTGACGCAGCGCCTTGATGGCGACGGTAGCGTTGCGCGCGCCGTCAAACGCCTCGTAGACGACGCCGAACGCGCCGGAACCGATACGCCGCTTCACCTCGAAGCGCGTGCTGCCGAGAAAGTCTCCAGTGGTCACGTTGGACGTCCTGCGATGGACGCATCCTAACGTGCCAGACACGGCCTCGGCGAGCGCTTCTCCTCGGACGCCACCATCTGCCATCCGGACGGATTGCGGGGCTTCAATCCGAAACGCGCGCCCGACGTCTTGCCTTCGCAGAAGATCTGCGCGAGGTCGCCGAGCACCGAGACCGCGCCGATGTACGAGTGTGCGAGGAACGACGCGTCGATGCCGGTGACGTCGATCGACTGAATGCCGGGCACGATGGGAAGGTTCGCGCCGCCTTCGCCGGCGCGCGCGATCTGATGCGCTTTCTTCGACGCGATGATCGCGCGATCGTCATTCGAGCCGTACAGCGTGATGCCCCGCGCGAGCTTCAGCATGCGCGGCGCGAGCTGCTCGCGGAAGAGATCCGCATCCATGTCGGGCGCGGCGAGCACGACCTGGCTGAACGCCGGCTTCGGTGCGATCGACGAGTCGAGATCGATGCGTTCCATCGCGCGCGAGAGCACGCGGTTGCCGAGGCTGTGGGCGATGAGATGGATGGTGGTGGTGCCGGTGCGCCTGCGCAGTTCGACGAGGAAGTCCGCGAACTGCGGCACGCTCCATTCGGCGTTCGCTTCATCGGCGAGGTAGTGCGAAGTCGAGCCATGCGAAGGCCAACTGAAGAGCACCGCCGGCCCGGCAAACCCGAGGTCGTATTTGATCTGCGCGGTGCGCCGGCTGGCGTCTTCGAAGGAGACGTTGTAGCCGTGGATGAAGACGAACGCCTGATTGAGTCGGCCGTCCGCGATCGAAGCGTTGAGGTCCGTGTACCACTGCTCCTTCGGCACCGGCTTCACCTCGAGCAGCACCACGTGCTTCGCGGGATCTTCGCTGAAGGTAAGCGTGAAGATCGACGGCTCTTCGAGCTCGCCCGCTTCGTGGGAACGGGGGATGCTGACCCAGCTCACTCCGTGCTGCGTTCGCGCGCGATTGCCCGCGAACATTTCATCGGGCTCGCGGCTTTGCTCCTGTTTGCGCGTGGTGGCGTAGAAGACGGGGACTTTGACGTAGTCCCTGGTCGCCACTTCGCGGATGGCGGTGCGCGGCGGCGGCGACGTGCGCGGGCGTGGGCGCGCCGACGGGCGCGGAGGCGGAGGTGTCGACTTCGCCGGCGCGGGACGCGGCGAGGTCTCGATCTCCGGCATGGCTGGTGCCGGCGACGGCGGGGGCGCTGCCTCAGCCGTGGACATCGTGTCCAGCGATTCGACTACTGGGGGCGCGCTGCTCTCAGGCGGCGGCGCCGCACAGGCGAGGGTGAGAACCGCCGCGACGCTCACGCTGATCATCTTTCGCATGGAGTGATAGTGCAGCGAATCCGCGCGGCGTTTCATGCGCACTATGGAGCGCGGCAGCGCTAGCTGCCGCTCTCCATGGCCCTTGCGCGTTGGCGCGCGCGGCACTACATTCTCTGCGGCGCTGATCCGCGCCCAACCTCGATGGCCTTTCCCCAGCAAGGGCCCTCGCCGAGGCAAAGGGGGGCATACTCCCGGATCGGTATGACGGACCTTCGCAGGTCGCGGCGTCGTTGCTGGGGAGCGTCGTTGCGGCATGAACGAAGGAGAACGTGATGCCGATTCAGAAAGACCTCAAGAAGATCGTCCGTACGCGCATGCAGAAGACGGGCGAGGCCTACACCACCGCGCGACTGCACGTCGTCAGCAAGCAACCCGACTACGCCGAATTGGCGGGCATGAGCGATGCGGCCGTGAGGAAAGCGACCGGCCGCAACTGGAAGGAGTGGGTGTCGACGCTCGACGCCGTCAAGGCGAACGAAAAGCCGCACGCCGAGATCGCTGAATACGTACATTCGATCGGCACACGGGACTGGTGGAGCCAGACGGTGACCGTCGGCTACGAGCGCATCCGCGGACTGCGCGACAAAGGGCAACGCCGCGGCGGCTCGTATGAAGCGAGCAAGAGCCGCACGTTCAACGTGCCGATCGACAAACTGTACGCAGCGTTTTCGAACGCGCGCCTGCGCAGGAAGTGGCTGCCTGACGCGTTGAAGATTCGCACGGCGAATGAGAACAAGACCATGCGTGCGTCGATGGAAAATGGAACGCTCGTGCAGTTCTACTTCGTGGAAAAAGGCGCCGGCAAAAGCTCGGTGGCCGTGCAGCATCAGAAGCTGGCGGACAAGGCGAGCGTCGAGCGGATGAAGGCGTGGTGGGGAGAGAAGCTCGATGCGCTGAAGGAGATGCTGAAGTAAGAAATCTGGAGATTTCAGAACGCGAGTTGCGTGGCGATGCTCGCAAGCGTCGCCACGCGTTCGCCCAGCGACGCGAAACGCGGATCGTCGGTCTGCTTCCGCACGTAACGCGCGTAGATCTGCTGGATCACCACCGCGAGCTTGAACACCGCGAACACTTCGTACACGGCGATCGCATCGACGCTCCGTCCCGAACGCGCCGCGTAACGTTCGAGGATCTGGTCGCGCCCAAACCATCCTTCGCGCGTCGTCACGGTCGCGATCGAACCATCGCTCACGGCGGCGACATGCACCCAATACGCAAGCAGGATCCCCAAGTCGACGAGTGGATCGCCGACCGCGCTCATCTCCCAATCGAACACGCCGACGAGTCGATCGGGCTGCTGCGCGTCGAGCATCACGTTGTCGAGCTTGTAGTCGCCATGCACGAGCGACGGCGCTGAGTCGGCGGGGCTGTGCGCTTCGAGCCACGCCGCGAGTGCTTCCATCTCCGGCACGTCGCTCGTCTTCGAGCCGTTCCACCGCTCCGTCCATCCGCGAATCTGCCGCGCTACGAACCCGGCTGGCTTTCCGAGCGCATCGAGTCCGTTCGCGACGACGTCGATCGCGTGCAAATCGGCGAGCGTATCGATCACGCTCGCGCTGATGCGCTTGCGAAGCTCGATGTTCCCCGCGATCGGCGGCGGCTCATCGTTGCGGACGGTGATGCCGCGACGCCGTTCCATCACGTAGAAGACAGAGCCGATGACGCTGGTGTCCTCGCACAGCAGATACGGTTTCGGCGCGAGCGGAAAATGCGGATGCACGGCCTCGAGCACGCGGCACTCGCGCGCCATGTCATGGGCGCGCGGCGGCACCGGCCCGAACGGCGGACGCCGCAGGACCAGCTCCTCGTCGCCGAAGCGGAGGAGGTAGGTGAGGTTGGAGTGACCACCGGGGAACTGTTCGACCTGCATCGGTTCCGCGGGAACATTCATGTTCGCGCGGACATAGTCTTCGAGGCGTTGCCAGTCGAGGTTCTCGCTCGTGCGTACCGGCCGCGTATCCATCACCACTCCCGCAGCACGTTGCGCGCGATGACCATCCGATGCACTTCGCTGGGTCCGTCGTAAATCCGAAACGCGCGCGCCTCGCGGAAGAACAACTCCAGCGGCGTGTCGCCCGAATATCCAAGCGCCCCGCAAATCTGCACCGCGCGATCGATCACCCGATTCACCGCCTCGGCCACGAACACTTTGCAGATCGACGACTCGTGCCGGATCTCGCTGCCGTTCTCGTGCTTCCAGGCCGCTTCCATGACCATCAATCGCGATGCGTGCAGATCGATCTCGGAGTCGGCGATCATCCATTGAATGGACTGATGCTCCGCGAGCTTTTTGCCGAACGCATCGCGCTCCTTCGCGCGCCCGACCGCGATCTCGAGTGAGCGTTGCGCGACGCCGAGCCAGCGCATGCAATGCGTGAGACGCGCGGGTGCGAGCCGCACCTGCGCCATGCGAAAGCCATCGCCGACTTCGCCGAGCACCGCGGAGTCGGGAACGCGCACGCGATCGAATGAGACTTCGCAATGTCCGCCAAGGCCGTGGCCACCCATCGTCGGGACGGCGCGCACGAGTTTGTAGCCGGGCGTGTCGGTGGGAACGAGGAACATCGTCACGCGGCGATGTGATGGCGCGTCGGGATCGGAGACCGCCATCGTGATCGCGACCGACGCTCCTTCCGCGCCGCTCGTGAACCATTTCAGGCCGTTGATCTCCCAGCCGGCGCCGTTCTCGGCAGGGACCTTCGTGGCGCGCGTCTGCATCATGGTCGGATCGGAGCCTGCGCCCGGCGCCGGTTCGGTCATTGCGAAGCAGGAGCGGAT